>JBOGRO010000037.1:0-29706 GCA_050749465.1 Thermoplasmata archaeon
GAGGTTGACTGAAAACCCCGGTTCCCCTCCTCGGGGTTTCTCGTGGAGCGGTGCGATGTAGTGGGGACCTTCGCGACGCAGTGGTTGTGTGCGCCCCACGTCGCGAAGGGGGCCTGGCGGCCCAAGAGCCACCACCGTCCGACCGTACCATATACCCATCGCCCCGCCGTCACCGACGGCAGAACTGGGCCCGTTACCGTCACTTCCTACGGCACAGTTGGACGGGAGTCCTCCCCGTTCTGGGGCGATTGGTCCGCTCGACTCCTCCGCCCTACTCGGTGCGGCCCCCGGGCACCCCCGGCCGACCCCCCACGCCACCGCGGGACGTCGTGCGGTTCCTCCTCCTCCGCGCCCTTGGCCAGTGGTCGTATGACGAAGTGCACGCGATCCTCGCCGCCCTGCCGTCCCTCGCCCGACCGCTCGGCTTCCGCCGCGTACCGGCCGCTCCGACCGTCGCCGCCTGGGCGCCCCGCGTCCCTCCGAGTTACCTCACCACCCTGCTCGGCCGGCTCGCTCGGCGGATCCCGAGCGACGGTCCGCGCAACCTCGCGGGCGACGGCACGGGCCTCTCCCTCCATCGGTGGGAACAGTGGCGGGACCCGAGCCGAGGCGCCGGGCACCATCGTGCCTTCCTGAAACTGCACGCCCTCATCGTCACGCGCGCCCAGTTTCCCTACTTCGTGGCGGCTCACGCCACCGACGACCGAACCAATGACGTGACGGAACTTCCCGCCCTCGTCGCTCAACTTCCCCGTCATCGTTCGCGGGGCAACGTGGCGCTCGATCGAGGGTATGTTTCCCGCGAGAACACGCGGGTGATCGCGGAGCGGGGGGGACGGCCCGTCATCGCCCTCCGGAAGAACATCACCCGTGTCCCGGCCCGAGGAGTGGGAGCGTGGAGCGCGATGGTCTTCGATCAGTTCCACCGTCGGAGGGAGTTCGCCGGTCGGTATCGACGACGGGCGGTCATCGAAGGAGTGTTCGGGGCGTTCAAAGACCGCTTCGGCGCCTGGGTGCGCTCTCGGCAGAGGAACACCCGGTGGTAGAGCTCCTCGCCCGAACCGTCGTCGGGAACGCCCTCGCCGTCAGCTACCACCTCGGCAGTGCGTAGGGTTCTCAGTCAACCTCGGGAAGGGGTTCGAGGCCGGACGACGGCCCCGGCTTACTGGGTCACCGCGCCGCAGAACGGGCAGACGAGGTATTCCGGCGGGATCTCCTTGCTGCAGTTCGGGCACGGCCGCAGCGAGCCCGCGGCGGCGGTGGCGGCCGGTACGGCGCTCGGGGGCGGTGCGGTGAAGCCCGGGCCGGCGCCGGGCGCCGGGGCCGCCGCGCCCGCGGCGGGGGTCGCAGCGGGCGAGGGCGCGACCGACTCGGAGCCGGCCGGCGGCTGGCTCATGCCCGCCCGCGGCGCGCCGCGGGTCTGTTGGACCGTCCACTGGCTGAAGGGCACGTACGTCGGCTGGCGCTTCCACCAGTCCCAGAACGCGCTCTCCGTGTAGTTGTCGCCGAGCTCCTTCTTGCTCTCGGCGCGGTACTTCTCGGTGAAGTCGGAGTAGGCCTGGCGCTCGGGGTCCGCGCCGCCCTCCCCCGGCTTTCCGAGGAGCTGGGCGCTGCACTCGGGGCAGAACTGCGAGTTCGCGGGGATCGTGGAGGAGCATCGGCTGCACCGGACGAGATCGGACTCGAACTGGGCGCCGCACTTCGGGCAGACGGTCGCGTCCTCGGGGATGAGCTCCCCGCACTCGCCGCACTCCACGAGCTTACCGGCCGCCTGGCGACGGAAGATGAGGAGGACCGCGAGGATCGCCACGACGATCGCGATCGCGATCGCGATCCAGATCCAGAGGGGCAGGCCGAGGAACTTTTGGTACAGGAAGCCGGTCGCGGAAGTGGAGGACGGCACGCTGTACGTGCCGATCGTCGCGCTGCCGGTCGCGCCGCGATAGACGGCGCTCGCGGTGAACACGTAGGTCGTCCCCGCGGAGAGGACGCCTTTCAAGGACGGCCAGGCGATGATGAACGAGCCGTTGACGACGGTCCCCGAGATCGCGACCGTGGTCGTTCGTCCGCCCCCGACTGGGGCTGCGGAGATCGTGACGGTCGCGTAGCCGGCGCCGTTGACGTAGATCACTCCGGTCGTGTCGTACAGGTCGTTGAGGTTGAGCGACTGCCCCGCGGGTACGGGGCCGTTGATCGAGATGAAGTCCACCGTGGGCGGGGCGATCGGGACCTGGAGGTTGGCCGAGTCCGGCACTTGGTAGCCCGCGGAGCCGAACGCGACGCCAGTAGGGTACGGGCTGACGGCGAAAGAGGTCCAGGTCAAGTTCGCGACGAACGGGACGCGGAAGGAGACGTGGTAACCACCCAGGAAGTACCCGTACGGGAGGCTCGCGCCGACGAGCTGCGAGGAGACGAGGAGGAGCGACGCCTGCCCCGTCAGGTTCGAGACCCCGTAGGCCGGCACGCCGTGCTCGCCGTCCCAGTAGTTGAGGTATCCCGTGAGCGCGGGGAAGCCGAGGGTGCCGATGTCGTTGAGCGCGGTCACGGTCGCGTTCGCCGACTGGTTATCGTTGTAGGCGTAGTAGGCGGATGCGGTAACCCCGGCGACCGGCAGCGTCAGCCCGTCGGTGATGTTCGTCAGGTTGAACTCGGCCCAGCGGTAGAGGTTGACCGTACTCGACTCGTCCGGAATGAACGCCGACGGGGCGAAGACGCCCTGGAGCGCGTTCGGGAGCGTCACGTTGAACAGCCAGGCGGTCGAACGGTCCAGGAAGTAGAACTTGTTCGAGTTCCACGGGACGGGGGCCGAGGTGTTGACCGGGCTCACGGGGGTCTGGCCGAACGTCAGGTCGAGCGAGGAGTCGACCCCCACGACCTGCGCGCCGTCGTTCGCGACGGCGTTGTACTGGAGTGCCGGCTCGAGGTCGAGGTCGGCGTAGAGAAGGTTTACGTTGCCACCGAGGGTGGAGGTGAACGAGACGCTGAGGGCGCAGGTCGTGGCGCCAAAGTCGCAGGTGCTGTTCAGCCACTGCATCATGCCGGCCGCGTTGATCGCGTGGATCAGGGCGGCCGAGAGCGCCACGCTCACGACCTGACCGGCGTGCGTGCTGTTGTACGCGAGGGTACCGGGGAGGAGATAGACGTTCCCCTGGTACGTGACCGAGGCGGTGAAGTTCGAGAGGACCTGGGCCGAGTTGTTGAGGGCGGTTACGAGGCTGCCCGCGACGATCGGGGTCGCCGAGCCGCCGTAGAGGTAGTCGAGCGTGAGGTTCTCCGCGTCGGTCGGGGTGAGGAGCTTCGAAAAGGTGGTCGTTGTGCCACCGGCCAGCGCGACGTCGCCGTTCGAGTTCCTTGGGATGGCGAGGGGCGGTGGGGCGGGGACCCCGTTCGTCCCGATGTCGTTCGCGTACGTGTCGGAGAGCGTGCTGTTGAGCAGGTAGAGCGTGGCGCCGGCCAAGACGCTCAGGCTCGGAGCGTAGTTCGTGTCCCAGAGGATCGACGCGGGCTCGTTCAAGGTCGCGATCGCGGGGTTGCGGACGAGGGAAGATTGGTTGAGCGTCAGTTCCGCCGAGGAGCCCGAGACCGTGACCCATCCGGGGAAGGCGAGGGTGGAGCCCCAGAGGTTCATCGACCCGTTGACCACGAGGTCGAGCTTGGCGTAGGCATTCAGGACCGCGACGTCGGTCGTGACGTTCGAGCGGTAGATGTTGACGGTCCCCTCGTCCGAGAAGCCGTAGATGTGCGTGAGGCGCTGCTGGGGCGTCAGGGGGACCCCGGCGCCGTTCGTGTCGTTGCCGA
The DNA here is from genome assembly GCA_050749465.1 of Thermoplasmata archaeon. Classification (GTDB taxonomy): domain Archaea; phylum Thermoplasmatota; class Thermoplasmata; order Lutacidiplasmatales; family UBA184; genus Lutacidiplasma. Next base: position 3,799 of record JBOGRO010000037.1, read on the forward strand.
TAAACTGGACGAAAGTGAGGTTGACGTTCCGGACGTTCAGCGTCCCCCCCGCCAGGACGGTGATGTTACCGCCCTGGTAGTAGATCGGGTTGCCGTTGACCGGCTGGATCGTGTAGGTCTCTCCCGCGGTGACGATCAGGTCGCCGTGGGTCGTCCCGGCGGCCGGGATCGCGGCGGGGGTCGAGGTTCCCGGCGCACGGGCGCTGGGCACGCTCGCGCCGGCTCCCAATACGGTGAGCCCGCCGAGGACCATCAGGAGGACGATCGAGATCGCGAAGAGAGGCGTGGTCCAGGTTCGGGAGGCGCGCGCGGCTTCCCCGGAATGTGGGGACCTGCCCAATCGAAGGCTCACGAGCGAAAAGAGGCCGTATTCCAGTATTTGAATACTGCGCCGCGGAACGGGCGGGGGGAGACCCCCTGACGGCGACCGGAGGAGGGGGCAGCGACTCCCGGCGGCGAGTCCCGGGCTATGCCGGAGGCACGGTCACTACGATCTTCCCGAACAGGTCCGGCGCGTCGAACCGGTCGAACGCCGCCCGGGCCTCCGCGAGGGGTCGCGTCGAGTCGACGATCGGACGGAGGCGGCCGGCGGCGAGGTGGCCCAGCATTTCGTCGAACTCCACCGCGTCGGCCATCGTGCTGCCCCGGATCGACGCCTGGCGCCAGAAGAGCGTCCGCACGTCCAGCTCGACCACCGGACCCGCTGTCGCGCCGATGACCACGACCCGGCCACCCCGCGCGAGGGCCCGTAGCGAGCGGGGCAAAGTCGGGGTACCGACCGAGTCGAAGATCACGTCGACCCCGTTCTTCCCGCTCCACTGCCACAGTACCCGGTCGAGGGAGCGGTCCCCCTCGTCGAACGTGACCACGTCGTCCGCTCCGATCGCTCGGACCCGCTCCGCCTTTTCCGCGGACCGCGAGGCCACGACCACCCGGGCGCCCAGCAACTTCGCGACCTGAACGACCGCGGTCGCGGCCCCTCCGCCCGCCCCGACGACCGCCACGCGGTCCCCGGGCCGGACGGCCCCCACGGTCTTCATCGCCCGCCAGGCGGTCTGGAAGACGAGCGGAGCGGCCGCACCCTCCTCAAAGGAGAGCCGCTCCGGCAGCGGGTGGACGTTCCGGGCGGGCACGACCACGAACTGAGTGGCCGTCCCCTGCGTGTGCTCGCCGAGGATCCGGTAGGCGCGGCAGAACGACTCGTGCCCCTGTCGGCACGCGTCGCACGTCCCGTCCCAGAGTCCCGGGTTCAGGAGGACCGATCGGCCGACCGAGAGGCCCGTGACCCCATCCCCCAGGCGGTCGACGACCCCCGCGCCGTCCGAGCCGAGTACGTGCGGGCGCTCGATCGGAACTCCGGGGATGCCCGCGAGCGTGAACCGGTCGAGCCGATTGAACGCGGCGGCGCGGACCGCGACGCGAACCTCTCCCGGACCGGGTTCCGGGACCCGGATGTCCACGAACGAGAGCTTCTCGCGGCCCCCGTGCTCGGAGAATCCGAACCCCTGCATCGCCGCCTCACTCGGGGTCGGAGAACTCCCACCGACTCCCGTTCGCCCCGTCCTCGACCCGCACCCCGGCCGCGCGCAGCTCGTCGCGGATCCGGTCGGCCTCTGCGAAGTCCCCGCGCTCGCGCGCCCGGCTCCGGGCCGCTAGGAGGAGCGGGACGACGGTCGCCCAGCCGCCCGATCGGGACGACGCAAGCCGGGCGAAGAGACCGAGCGTCTCCTCGCCCCATCGATACGGACCCGACAGCGCGGCGAGCGCCTCCCCCGAAAGATGATCGAGACGAGCGCCGAGTTCCGAGACCGAACGCGTCCAGCCGAACAAGAGGGCGATCGACCCGCGCGTGTCGAAGTCGTCCGCGAGCGTCGTATCGAGCTGTTCGACGAGTTCCTCCGCCGCGCTGACGAGCTGCGCGGGGAGGGCGTCGCCCGGACGGTCCGGCCCGTCCCGTTCGAGGAGCTCGGCGATGCGTTCCGCCGGCAAGGCGAGACGGGCGTACGCCTCCCGCGCCTCCTCGAGGCTCTTCCCGGGCACGAAGTCGATCGGGCTGCGGTAGTGGGCGTTCAGATAGTACAGCCGGACCACCCCGGGTCCGAAGTCGTCGATCGCCTTCTCGAGCGAGGAGACGTTCCCGAGCGACTTCGACATCTTGTCGCCGGTCATCGTGACGAGGCCGGTGTGCATCCAGTAGTTCACCATCGGCACCGCGCCGGTCGCGGACTCCGAGAGCGCGATCTCGGCCTCGTGATGGGGAAAGATGAGGTCGAGCCCGGCGCCGTGGAGGTCGTAGCGCGCCCCGAGGAGCCGTCCGGTCATCGCCGTGTCCTCCACGTGCCAGCCCGGGCGCCCGGGGCCCCACGGGCTCTCCCAGCTCGGCTCGCCCGGCGTCGCCGCCTTCCAGATGACGAAATCTTCCGGGGCGCGCTTGCGGGGGTCGACCTCGACGCGCGCGCCGGGTTGAAGGGACTCGACCTTCTGGCCGGAGAGCTGGCCGTAGCGGGGGAACCTCGCGACCTCGAAGTAGACCGAGCCGTCGTCCGCCCGGTACGCGACTCCCCGCTCGATCAGCACCCGTACTTGCTCCAGGATTTCGGGTACGTAGTCCGTCGCGAACGGGTAGTAGTCGACCGACCGCACGCCGAGCCGCTCCATCGAGCGCCGGAAGTCGAGGAAGTGGCGCTCCGCGAGCGCGAGCGGGTCGTCGCCGGACTCCGCCCCGCGAGCGATCAGCTTGTCGTCGAGGTTCGTGACGTTCTGGACGGAGAAGACCCGGTACCCCCACCGTCGGAGCGCGCGGACCACCACGTCGAAGACGACGAACGTCCGGCCGTGGCCAACGTGGGCGGGCGCGTACGGGGTCAAGCCGCAGACGTAGAGCCCCACGCGCGGGGGGACGATCGGGGCGAAACCGCGCTTCGTCCGCGTGAGGCTGTCGTAGAGCGTGACGCGACGCACGGCTAACCGCTCCCGAGCGCGTGGCGGACGTCATCGGCGAGGTCGGCGGGGTCCTCGATCCCGCAGGAGAGACGGAGGAGCCCGTCGGTGACGCCGTGCGCCTCGCGTTCCGCCCGGGGGACGCTGGCGTGGGTCATCGACGCGGGGTGGTCGACGAGCGACTCCACCCCGCCGAGGCTCTCGGCGAGCGTGAAGACCTTGAGCCGCCGCAAGAAGGCGAGCGCCGCCGCACGTCCGCCGGCGACCTCGACGCTCACGATGCCCCCGAACCCGTGCATCTGACGGCGGGCGAGCGCGTACTGCGGATGGCTCGGCCGGCCGGGGTAGTAGACGTGTCGGGCCTTGCGGTGACCCTCGAGCACCTCCGCGACCGCACGGGCTCCCGCCTCATGGGCGCGCATTCGCACGCCGAGGGTGTGGAGCCCCCGGAGGACGAGGAAGCAGTCGAACGGGCTCGGTACCGCCCCGACCGCGTTCTGGAGCCAGGCGTAGCGCTCGGCGTCCTTCGGGTTCCGCAGGACGAGGGCGCCTCCGATGATGTCGGAGTGTCCGCCGAGGTACTTCGTCGTCGAGTGAAGGACGAGGTCGGCCCCGAGCTCGAGCGGCCGCTGGTTCGCCGGCGAGGCGAAGGTGTTGTCGACGGCGACGATCGCCCCCGCCCGGTGCGCGAGCCGCGCGACCGCGCGAATGTCCACGAGACGGAGCAGCGGGTTCGTCGGCGTTTCGATGTAGACAAGGTCGGCCGGCGCGACGCGGAGCGCGGCGGCGACCCGGTCGGTCTCCGTCATGTCGAGGTAGTCGATCTTCACTCCGAATTGCTTACGGTGGTGCTCGAAGAGCCGCCACGTCCCGCCGTAGAGGTCGTCGACCGAGACGATGCGACTCCCGCTCGGGAACGCCTCGAGGAGCGTCGTGAGCGCGCCGAGGCCGGAGGAGAAGGCGAGCCCCGCCCGGCCCGACTCGACGGCCGCGAGCGCGGACTCCAGGACGTGTCGGGTCGGGTTCCCCGATCGGCTGTAGACGTACCCCCGGTGCCGATTGGGGGCCGACTGGCGGAACGTGCTCGAGAGGTAGATCGGCGCGTTGACGGCCCCGGTCAAGGGGTCGGCCGGCTGCGCCGCGTGGATCGCGCGAGTGTCAAACCGCATGGGTTCCTCCTTGCTCGGAGAGGAAGCCGACCAGGTCGTGGCGGGTCAAGAGCCCGATGGGGGTGCCGGTCGCCGCGTCCCGGACGAGCAGCGCCTTCTCCTCCTTCAACCGGTGGAGCACGTCCGAGACCGGCGTGTCGGCGGACACCTCGGGGAACGGCGGCTGGAGGACCGCGGCGACGGACCGCTCGAGCACGGTCTCGTCGGCGAGTCCGCGGCGGAGGATCTCGTCCTCCTGGAGGCTTCCGACGTTCTGCGTGCCGCTCAGCACAGGGAGCTGGGAGATCCCGTGGTGCCGCAGCAGGGCGAGCGCGTCGCGCACGACGGTCGTCGGGTCGACGCTGACGAGCGCCGGGGTCCCCGACTTCCGCCCCAGGAGGTCCCGCGCCGAGGAGCCGATATCGAGGAATCCTTTCTCGCGCATCCAGTCGTCCGAGTAGAACTTCGACAGATATCGGTCGCCCGAGTCGGGCAGGAGCACGACGACCGTCGCCCCCTCGGGGAGCGGGCGCTTTCCCAGCCACCGCACCGCCCCGGCGACGGCGGCCCCCGCGGAACCCCCGACGAACATCCCTTCCTCCCGCGCGATCCGCCGGGCCATGAGGAACGACTCCCCGTCGGTGACCTCGACGAACTCGTCGAGGTACTGGAAGTGGATCGACTTCGGCACCATGTCCTCTCCGATCCCCTCCACGAGGTACGGGCTCGCCTTCGAGAGCTCATGCGTGCGAAAGTACGGCCCGAGGATCGAGCCGGCGGGGTCGACCGCGACGATCCGGACGCCGGGTCGGTGCTCCTTGAAGTACCGTCCGATCCCGCTCATCGTCCCTCCCGTCCCGACGGTGCCGATGACCGCCGCGAGGGCCTCCCCGGCCCCGTGGTCGATCTCGGGCGCGGTCGTGCGGTAGTGGGCCCCGGGGTTCGCCTGGTTCTCGTACTGGTTGGGATAGTAGGCGCCGGGGATCTCGCGGGAGAGCCGGCGAGCGACCGAGTAGTGGCTCATCGGGTGGTCCGGCGCGAGACCGCTCGGCGTCACGACCACGCGCGCCCCGTAGGAGCGCAATAGCCGGATCTTCTCCGAGCTCATCTTGTCCGGTATGACGAAGACCGTGCGGTACCCGCGCACCGCGGCGACGAGCGCGAGCCCAACGCCGGTGTTCCCGCTCGTCGCCTCGACGATCGTCCCGCCCGGTTTCAGGAGTCCTCGGCGCTCGGCGTCGTCGATCATGACCGGGGCGATGCGGTCCTTGACGGATCCGCCCGGGTTGAGGAACTCGAGTTTCGCGAGCACCTGGTACGGTAAGCCGTGCGTCACTCGGTGCAGGGGGACGAGCGGAGTGTGGCCCACCAGGTCGAGGATCGAGGTCGGTCCCGCCTCTTCCGCGGACATCGGCGTCGCGAAGTCGGCCATTACGTAAACTGTTCCCCCTGGGGGCGGACCGATAGTTGGGGTTGTATGTACTCGTTCGTTCGCCTGCGCCCCACATATTAAGGCGGTTCCGGCCCTGTTTCGGGCGGGGGAGGCGGATGATCGGCACGCTCGAGACCGAAGTCCTCACCTCGCTCCGTCAGCTGGGGGAGGCGCCCGCCCGCGACGTACGCGCGACCCTCGGGAAGAACGGCACGCGCGTCGCCTACACGACGGTCGCGACGATCCTCTCCCGCCTCCACGACAAGGGACTCGTTCGCCGACGGCGCGAGACGTGCCGCGGCGGGGAGCGCTACGTCTACCGGCCGGCGGACGTCGAGCAAAAATATCTGCTCAACCTCCTTAAGGGGGTCGTGGCCATGTTCGGGCCCACCGGGGTCGTCCACTTGAACGAGGAGATCGCCAAGCTGAACCCGTCCGAGGAGCGGGAGCTGCGGCGACGTCTCGGGCTAGAGTGAACGGGGAAGACGGTCGTGTCGGCTCCCCTCGTCGGCCTCCTGTACCTCCCGATCCTCGCGTGGGTCGCCGTCGGCGTCGGGCTCCTGATCGCCTACCGTCACTCGACCTCGACCGTCGTCTTCCGGCTCGCGGCGGTCTTCCTTGGCTTTTGGGCGGTTTTCGCGACGACCGGGCTCGCCTGGGTGGTCGCGAACGGTGGGGGGGCTGCGTTCGTGCGGCTCGCCTCCGCACCCGCGATGCTCGTCGAGCCGCGCTTCCTCTTCCTCTGGCTCGCGGGCGGGGTCGGGGCGTTCGCGATCTTCCTCGCTGCCTTCCTCGTCAGTCAGGTCGTCGGACGCGGGTTCCTCGCGGTCCTGAAGCCCCGCGACCTCGACTGGCCCCGCGCGATCCCCCGACCGTCGACCCCGACCGACCTGTGCGCTTTTCCCTCGACCGCGTTCGAGGCGTTCACCTTCACGCTGCTCGAGACCGGCGGCCCTCGCCTCGTCCGCCGCCGGGACGTCATCCTCCTTTCCGACGGACTGATCGCCCGGGTCACCCCCGAGGAGCTGGAGGCGGTGGTGGCGCACGAGCTCGGCCACGTCCGCGAGCTGGACGGCCGCTATCTCACCTTCTTCCGGACCCTCGCGCGGATGATGCGCTGGGACCCGATCCTCGCCTTCCTCGCGGACCGCCTCACCGAGCGGGAGGAACTGCGGGCCGACCTCGACGCCGTCGAGCTCACGCGCCGGCCGCGGACCCTCGCCCGCGCGCTCTTCAAGGCGATCCGGTCGGACGCCTCGGGGCCGCGCGCCGCCGGGGGCCTCCTTGGCCCGGGGGGTCGCCGCGGGCGGCACCAGGCGGTCGAACGAATCCGGCGACTCGTCGCGCTCGCGGAGAGCGGGCGGTTCCCGGAGGAACCCGGTGCGTAGGCCCGGCCGAGGGGCCTTCGTGCGGGCCGCGGTCGCGGCGGCGCTCGCCGGCCTGCTCGTCGTCCTCGGCCTGGCGGCGGGCGCGAGCGCGGCCGGCTACCCGACGCTTCCTCTCGCGGACGACCGGGGCCTGCTCGGGAATCTCTCGGGCCCGACCCTCGCGCCGAGCGGGATCGGATCGATCGATTTCACGGTCGGGAACCCTCTCGCCGTCGAGATGACGGCCGTCGAGCTCACGCTGCAACTGTACGCGTTCAACGCGTTCCCGGGGAACGCGACCAGTACGATCTCGGTCGCGAGCGCGCCGGTGCTCTCGAACGCGACGAGCTCCGGGGCGTCCGTCGGGGTCTCGGTCGGTGCGCTCCGGAGCTTGGGGGTTTACCACGGGTTCGTGAACGTCGTCAGCTCGGGTACTACCCCGACCGGCACGTTCGCCGTCCGCACCGCCCTCTCCTTCACCGCGAACGGGACCGATTACCTCTTTGAGTCACGGGGCTGGTTCACGGCCCCCGCCTGGGCGGCCGCGACGTCGGGCCCGAACGGCAGCGCGACCGTCAACCTCACCGTGCTCGGGGTCTCGGGCGTCCTCCCCGAGACGGCCGTGCTCGTGTCGGCGTCGTCGTTCCCGATCGCGATCCTGCTCGTCCTCGTCGGCGCGGGGCTGTTGATCGCGGCCGGCGCCGCGCTCTACTTCCGACGGGATTCGGTCTCGAGCTCGGGAGCGCGCAAGGCGGCCGAGGACCACCAGGCCTCGAGCGCCTTCGGCAACAGTCGCACGAGCGACGGGGATTGACGGAGCAACCGCCGAGCGACGTGGGTCGGGAAATCGAGGTCCCCGAAGGCGACGATCGTCTCCGTGAGGCCGGCGCCCGCGAGCGCGGCCACGATGCCGTCGAGGTCGGCATCGCTGAGGCGCGCGAAGATCCGGCGCAGGTAGAGCGCCTGCCGGAACTCCTCGCCGAGCTCGGCGTTCCACGCGCGGTCGTAGGCGGCCAGCGCCGTCGCCGAGAGGTCGTTCGCGCGCAGCGCCCCGTCCGCGATGTCGGCGAGGATCTCCGCGCAGCGCATCCCGGTATAGATCCCGCCGCCCGAGAGGGGCTTCACCTGGGCGGCCGCGTCGCCGACGAGGAGGACGCCCGGTCCCGATGTCTTCGGCACCGTACCGATCGGGATCCCGGAGACGAGGTAGGCGGTCGGGTTCGCCAATCGCTCGCCGAACCGGTGGGCCAGGTAGTCGAGGAGGCGGTCGAAGTAGGCCCGCGCGCTCGTGCCGTCGGCATCCGCCGCGATCCCGACGCGCGCGCCGCCGACCCCGTCCGGGATCCACCAGCCGAAGAGCCCGGGGGCGAAAGAGCGGCCGAGGTAGACCTCGACGAGGTCGGACGCCCCCGGACTCTTCGGGAATTCCGCCTCGAAGGCGGGCAGGATCTCGACCGGCCGCCGAAGCCGGAAGGCGCGGGCGACCGCGCTCGTGACCCCGTCCGCCCCCACGACAAGTCGCGCGGCGACCTCGGTCGGGCCCGTCCCCACTCCGGTGAGCCGGACGACCGTGCGGCCCCCTTCTCCGCCGCGCGCTCCGTCGAACCGGGTCGCGGTCCGGAACTCCGCCCCCGCGCGTGCCGCGCGGTCCGCGAGGTAGATGTCGAGCCCGCTCCGGTCGATGACGAACGCCCGGGGCTCGGGCGCGCGGAACGCGACCGAGCCGAGGCTCGGGCCGAAGACCCTGGCGCCCTGGACCGACGTCCGGACGAACGTGCGGGAGCCCGCGAGGTCGAGGACCCGCGGGGAGACCAACCCCGCGCACTGGACGGGCAGCCCGATCCGGGCGTGCTCCTCGACGACGAGCACGCGGTGGCCGCGCCCCGCGAGCCGGAACGCGGCGGTCGAGCCGGCCGGGCCGCCGCCGACGACGAGGACGTCGACCTCCTCCACGGCGGTCCCAGACGGGAGCGGACTATAAGCCGGGTCCGGCCCCGTCGCCGGAGCGCCACGGTGTCGCGACCAGGTCGGTGCGCTGCCGGGGTTCGACGCCCGACGCCTCCACCGGCGCGGAGACCCCGGCGCCCCAGGCCAGGCTGCCGGTCCACGCGATCATCGCCCCGTTGTCGACGCACATCGCGCGGGGCGGGGCGAACATCGTTCCGCCGCGGCTCTCGACCATCGTCCGTACCATCGAGCGCAGGCGCTCGTTGCACGCGACGCCTCCACCGAGCACGACGCTCGAGCGCTGGCGGTGGGCGAGCGCGCGTTCGGTGATCTCGGTGAGCATCGCGTAGGCGGTCGACTCGACCGAGTAGGCGAGCGAGGGGCGCGCTACCCCCTTCTCGTGGAGGGCGAGCGCGGCGGTCAGCATCCCGGAGAACGCGACGTCCATCCCGTGGACCGAGTACGGCAGTTCGTAAAGCTCGCTGCTCTGCCGGGCCTCGAGCTCGAGCGCGGGACCGCCCGGGAACGTACCGCCGAGCCCGATCCACAGTTTGTCGAGGAAGTTCCCGATTCCGATGTCGAGCGTCTCCCCGAGGACGCGGTAGCGTCCCCGCGCGTACGCGATCACCTGGGTGTTCCCGCCGCTCGCGTACAGGAGGAGCGGGTCATCGAGCCCGCTCAGCACCCGCGCGATCTCGACGTGCGCGACGCAATGGTTCACCGGAACGAGCGGCTTTTCCCAGACGAGCGACAGCATCCGCGCGACCGTCGCCCCCGCGCGCAGGCACGGCCCGAGGCCGGGGCCCTGGGCGAAGGCCACGGCGTCGAGCTCCGCCGGTCCAACGTGCGCGGCGTCCATCGCACGTCGGACGAGCTCGGGCAGGAGCTCCACGTGGTGGTTCGCCGCCTCCCGGGGGTGGATCCCGCCGCTCGGCGGCCGGTACATGTCGGACGCGAGCCCGAGCACCTCGGCGCGGTCGGAGACGATCCCGACCGAGGCCGTATGGGCGGTCGACTCGATACCGAGAACGAGCATCGAGCGCGGGGACCGGCGGGAAGGTAATAACGGTCGGGACTCGGAGCGGATACGGCTCACTCGTCCGTCGACTCGATCCGGAATCCGACCCGCTTGCCGCGGAGGGTCTCCTGGATCCGGTCGGCGAACTCGAGGGTCTCGTGGACCGACGCCGCGCGACCCCACTCGTAGACGAAATCGTACCCCTCCGTTTCCGGCCGGAAGCCCATGTCCTCGAGCAGTTCGGCGACCTCGGAGTAGCGAGCGCCCTCGCTGTCCAATTGAAGAAGAAGGAACGTCTTGGTCATGCCCCGTCCCCGTCGGTCCGACGGGCCGCACCACCCGGCCGCCCCTCTTAACGCTCACCGGTCCACGGTAGGTCCGGCGGGTCCGTCGGTCCCGCCGGGCTCCCCGAGCCCCTCCTCTGGGACCGGCGCTGCCGCGTGCGCCGTCACGCGGACCGCGACCCCCCGCGCGACGCGCGCCATCTCGTGCGGGGCGAGGACGAGCCGCCCGACGCCGAGGAGCTCCTCGGCCCGGTTGACGAGGACCGCGCTCTCGTCGGGTGCGAGCGCGGGGTCGGCGCGGGCCACGAAGCGCGTAAAGAGGCTCCGGCCGCGGGCAACGAACGGGGACGCGTCATCCGCGACCACGACCTGGGCTCGTCCCTCCGCGAGATGCGGCAGCAGAAACCGCGCTCCAAAGAACGTCGGACGCGGAAGTCCGTCGGTACCGACCACGAAGAGGGGCTTCCCCTCCGCGCCGATCCCACGAAGTCGTCCGGTCCGGCGCGAGCGCTCGCCCACCAGCTCGGGCGCGATCGCGCCCGCGACGACCGGACCGTACTGCCAGCTCAGCAGCGCCCGGACCTGGCGTCGGGTCCACTCTCGGGACCAGTCGCGGTCGAGATCGACGTCGAGCCCGCTCCGTTCCCCGAGTTCCCGCCGGATGTCCGAAGGCGGGCGGTGGCGCGCGTCGCGCGCGAACTCGTCGATCCCGAGGTACGGGCCGACCGGGTAGAGGTCCGTGAGCTCGAGGGGCACGAGACCGAGCGGGGTCGCACAGTGCCAGGCGATCTCCCGGCCCGAGCGGTCGTGGGTCGGGACTCGGGCGAGATAGTCCGGGCGCAACGGGACCCGCGAGATCGGCTCGGGCAGCGGACGGTCCCGTCCGAACTCCTCCGCGCGTCGCCGAAACCGGACCACCGCCGGCCGGTCCCGGCTCTCGGGACCGATCTCCCGGAACGCCCGGCGGCTCGCGGGCTCGGTCGGCAGGAAAACATCGGGATGGCGCTTCGCTTCGTCGAGGCCCGCGCGAAGGGCGGGGTGCCCGCTGGCGCGGCGCTCGGCGAGCTCCCACAGGACCCCGTCCCGGATCGCCTGGCGGACCCGGCCGATCTCCTCCGCCGAGACGAGGAGGTTGTGGTAGGCGACACGGCGCTCGCGCTCCCCCGCCGGCAGCCGGGCGACCTCCGTCAGCGGGTGCTCCGCACAGAGGAAACAGCGGCAGACGTCCTCGCGAAGGTCGTCGAGCGCGACGGTCCCCTCAGGAAAGAGGAGGCTCCCCCGGCGGGCGAACTTGAGGTACGCGGACGAGTCGAGGAGGTCGACCCCCCAGAGGGCAGCGAACGCGAACGTCATCGGGTGGCCGGTTCCGAAGAGATGGAGGGGCCGCCCCGGGTCGAGGTGGGGCCGAGCCGCCGCGAGCACGCGTGCCAGGTCGCGGAAGCGGTACTGCTCGAAGAGCGGCACCACGCCCCCGACCGCCAACACGTCCGCCAAGGCGGACGCTCCGGCCGCCGAGCGCGCTCGCAACGCGTCGTGCATCCCCCCCTGCACGGGGACGGCGAGCAGCCCCGAGTGGTACGCGCGGGCCGTCGCCGCGCGCTCGAGCGTCGTGGTCAGCGCCGCCTCCGCCTCCTCCGGGCTCGCGTCGGGCTCCGTGAACCGGTCGAGAACGGTCGCGATGTCGGAGCCGATCGTGCGCTGGAAGGAGAGGATCTCCTCCGGGCCGACCTCGACCGAGCCGTACGCGTGCTGCTGGAACGCGCCGGAATCGGTCATCACCGGTCCGTCGAACCGGAGCAGGCCGTGGATCCCCTCCCGCTCCGCGAGGGCGCGCAGGGGCGGAGTTCGCCAGGTGATGTACGCCGACGTGATCACCGCGCGCAGACCGAGCCGCGCCCGCATCTCGGACGGAGGGACCGGCTGGCGCTCCGGATCCGGGTGGACCACCGGGAGTAGGGCGGGCGTCTCGATCGTACCATGGGGCGTGTCGAAGCGACCGCGACGGGCGAGACCGTCCCGCTCGACGACTTCGAAGACGACCATCGGCCCCCGCCACCCGTCGGCGGCGTTAAGGCTGCCGTGGCTCGCGATCGGGGGCGCCCTCGAACGAGCCCCGGACCCGTCGCAAGAGCTCGACGAGCATCGGAAAGGTGAGCTTCCCCGTGTTGGTGTTCTGGGGGCTCGGATGGTAGGAGCCCCAGAGCAGCGGGCGACCGGGGCCGAGCGACGCGCACGCTCCGTGGGCGAACGGGGTCGCGGGTCGGGTCCCGCCGTAGACGCTCGGTACCAGGTCGCGCATCGCATCCCACGCGAACCCACCGAGCGCGAGGATCGCTCGGGTCTCGGGGAGGCACCGAAGCTCCCGCTCGAGGAACGGCGCGCAGTTCGCGCGCTCGGGCGGGGTCGGTCGGTTGTCGGGCGGGGCGCAGCGGACCGCCGCGGTGAGGTAGAGGTCCCGGTACCGGAGACCGTCCCCGCGATGAACCGAGGTGGGTTGGTTGGCGAAGCCGGCCGAGTGGAACGCGCGCACGAGGAACGCCGCGGAGCGATCGCCGGTGAAGACCCGACCCGTGCGGTTCGACCCGTGGGCCGCCGGCGCGAGGCCGACCGCGACCAAGCGCGCGTTCGGGTCGCCGAACCCGGGCACCGGTCGACCCCAGTACGTCTCGCTCGCGAACTCGCGCTTCTTTTCGCGGGCGACGCGCTCGCGATAGCGGACGAGGCGGGGGCAGCGAGCGCAGACGACGACCTCGTCGCGAATGCGGGCGAGCGAATCGGTCACGAAGGAACGGGAGACGGTTCGGGGTTATGGAGTTCGTCCAGCCGCCACTCCGGTCGTGGTCACCCGACGTGACGTAGCCGTATAGAGGGCGGTGCCCCTGGCCCGGCCATGGCGGAGACCCGCGTGCCCCGGAACTCCACGATGCGCCTTGGCGCGATCGACGGCGACCTGCGCGTCGAGGAGAACGCCCGGATCCAGGGCGACCCGAAGGTCACGGTATCGGGGCGGGCCCGGTTCGACGGCTCCGCCGAGATCGAGGGGAGCTTCGAGTGCGAACGGTTCGGCTCGAGCGACGGGACGGTCACGGTCCGGGGAGACCTCATCGTCCGGGGCGAGCTCGAAGCCCACGACGGCGCGGTCGAGGTCGACGGGTCGGTCCGAGCGCGGCGCGTCGACGTCGACCGGCGGCTCCGGGTCGGCGGGACTGCCGAAGCCGAGAAGTTCGACGTCGGCGGCGTGCTCGAAGGCGCCCAGACGCTGACCGCGCGGTCGGTTTCGGTCGGGGGAAAATTCCGCCTCGTCGGCCTCCTCCGGGCCGAGACCGTCGAGGCGGGCGGGTCCGTCGAACTCGGCGAAGTCTCGATCGACGCGCTGGAGGTCGGCGGCACCGTGCGGGTCGGCCGCGGCGAGATCCGCCGGTCGATCGAGGTCGGGGGACAGTTCGTCGCTCAGGCTCCTCTGTCGTTCGGTTCGCTCGAGGTCGGTGGGATGGCCGAGTTCCGGGACGACGCCCGGGGGAAGACCCTGGAGGTCGGTGGACTGCTCTCGGCCGCGAAGGATCTCACGTTCGAGAAGCTCGAGGTGGGCGGCGTGGGACGGATCGCCGGGAACGGACACGGCGGGAGCGTCGAGGTCGGCGGGAAGTTCGAGGTCCGCGGCTCTCTCGACCTCACCGGTCGGCTCGAGGTCGGAGGGTCGATCGGCGTGGGCGAGGCGCTCTCCGGCGAGGCGCTCGAGATCGGCGGGAAGCTCGAGACTCGCCGCGCCGTTTTCACGGGACTCGCCGAGGTCGGCGGCTCGATCGCCACGCAGGACGGGCTCAAGGCGAGTCGCATCCGACTGCGTCCGAAGTCGCGGGCCCGGGGCCCGCTGGTCGGCGGGGCGGTCTCCCTCGAACGACACGCGCGGGGGGAGGACGTGTACGGGGAGACGATCGAGCTGGAGGAGAAAGCCGGGGCGCGCCGCGTCTTCGGCGCGGAGGTAATCTTGCGAGACGGCGCCTCGGCCGACGAGGTCACCTACACCCGGTCGGTCGCGATCGACCCCGGCGCCCGCGTCGCCACCGCTCCCCGAAAGGTCGACTCGCTGCCGCCGTTCCCGCTCTAGCGACGGAGGGACGCGCATGCTCAACGATCGAGAGGACGGCCGAGGCGGCGCGCGTCGGCGCGAAGCGACCGACCTGTTCGCGACCGTCCTCGAGGTCGTCAAGCGCTACCACGGGGCGGCCCGGATCACGCGCGTATCGTACGGGGCCGGCATGCCGGTCGACCGGCTCCGGACGCTGGTCGACCGCCTCGTCTCCCTGGGTCTCCTGCAGGCCGAGGAGGTCGACGGGCGGCCGGCGTACGACATCACGCCCCGGGGCCAGGAGTTCTTGACGACCTACTGGAAAATGCGAGCGTACATCGAAGTGCTCGAAGCGAACCCCGACGACCGGCTCTCCCCTCGACGCGGGTAGGGGCGGGCCGTCAGCCATAGCGGGGAACGTTCGGGTCGACCCGGATCGACCAGGCGTCGATCCCGCCGTGCAGATTCGCGACCTGCGAGTAGCCCCGACTCTCGAGGTACGCCACGATCGTGGCCGAGCGACCGCCCGCGTGACAGTAGACGACGACCTCCCGGTCCCGGGGGATCTCGATGAGGCGCTGCGGGACCTCGCGCATCGGGATGTGGTGCGACGGCTCGATGTGGGCGAGCTCGCGCTCGTCCGGCTCGCGGACGTCGAGCAGGAAGACCGGGTCGTCGGTCCCCCGCAGCTTCTCGGCGAGCCGTTCGGGGCTCAGTTCCGTCGCCACGGTCGGGCCGGAGGCGGACCGGAACTTACCCCTTTCGCTGTCGGACCGAAGCGGGTCGTCCAGCCTATAAACCGGGTCGTCGTGGGCCAGCGCGATGAAGGTCAAAGACCCGGTCTGCGGGATGGTCATCGAGAGCGCGACCGCGGTCGCGCACGGCGTCTACGGGACGGAGACCGTCTACTTCTGCTCTCTCGGCTGCCAGAAGAGCTACGAGAAGACCCATCCGCGTCCCTCGTGATCGGGCCCGGCATCCGGCCCGCGCGGTGAGCTGCCGATGGCGACCGACCCGGTCTGCGGGATGTGGGTCGATGAGCGATCCTCCACGCTGCGCCTCGCGCGCGACAACCGGATCTACTACTTCTGCTCGGAGACGTGCCTCCGCGAATTCGCCGACCCCGAGCGGTCCCAGCGCCAGCTCGCTCGGCGCATCGTGGTCGCCTGGCCGCTCGCGGTCGGGGTTGTCGTCCTCACCTACGCGGTCGGAAGCCGCGATGCGATCCTCCTCGCGGCGGCGCTCGCGACCGTGGTGCAGTTCTACGCAGGGTGGGCGTTCTACTCCGGCGCCCGAGACGCGATCGTGGACCGGTCCTGGAATATGGACTTGCTCATCGCGGTGGGCTCGACCGCCGCCTACCTCTACAGCCTCGCCGCCTTGCTCGTCCCCGGGCGCCTCCCCGCCAGCTTCTACTTCGACGCGTCGTCCCTGATCATCACCCTGATCTTGACCGGCCACTACCTCGAGCGACTGACCCGGGCGCGCGCGGGATCGGCCTTGCGGCGTCTCGGCGAGCTCCTGCCGTCGACCGCCACGCTCGTCCGCGGAGACCGGGAGGTGACGGTCCCCGTCTCCGAAGTTAAGGTCGGCGACCTCGTTCGCGTGCGACCGGGGGGACGCGTCCCCACCGACGGCGTGGTGCGGACCGGGTCCTCGGCGATCAACGAGGCCCTCCTCACCGGCGAGTCGATGCCCGTGACGAAGGAGCGGGGGGATCGCGTGATCGCTGCCTCGGTGAACGGCCCCGGACTGCTCGAGGTGGAGGCGACCGCAGTGGGAGCGGACACGTTCGTGGCCCAGATCGGGCGTCTCCTGACCGACGCGGAGATGTCCCGAGTCCCGATCCAGCGGCTCGCCGACCGGATCGCGGCCGTCTTCGTTCCGTTCGTCCTCGCGGTAGGGGCCGCCGCCGGGCTCGGTTGGGTGATCGTCGGCCACGCCGATCCCACCATCGGGCTCCTCGTGTTCGTGAGCGTGGTCATCACCGCGTGCCCGTGCGCGTTCGGGATCGCAACGCCCGCGGCGATCGTCGTCGGGACCGGGCGCGCCGCGCAGGGGGGCGTACTCTTCCGGGGCGAGGACGCGATCGAGCGGGCGTCGCGAGTGAGCCTCGTCGTCGCGGACAAGACCGGAACGCTCACGGAGGGCCGGGCGACCCTGACCGACGTGCGACCGCTCGGCGGAGCGAGCGCGCTCGACGTGCTCGCGCTCGCAGCGGCCGTAGAATCCGGTTCCGAGCACCCACTCGCCCAGGCGGTGATCGAGGCGGCGCGCGCGCGCGGGGCCCCGAGTCGAACGGCGAGCGGGATCCGGGTCGATCCGGGACGTGGGGTCTTCGGTGCGGTCGACACGGAGGCGATCGCCATCGTCCCCTCCGGCGATCCCGACCTGGCCGGCGCGGAGGGGCTCGACCCCCGCGCGCTCGAGGAGCTGGAGACGGGAGGTCGTACCGTCTCCGTGGTGCTCCGAAAGGGCCGGCCGATCGGGGTGCTCGGTTTCTCGGACCCCGTTCGGTCCGGGGTCCGGGAGGCGGTCCGCGCCCTGCGGGAAGAGGGGGTAGCGACGGTGATGGCGACCGGGGACGGACCCGGTGCGGCCGCTCGGGTGGCCACCGCGGTCGGGATCGAGGAGGTGCACTCTCGCCTCGACCCGAATGCGAAGCTCCAGCTGCTGAAGGACCTCCGTCAGCGTGGCGAGACGGTCGCGTTCGTGGGCGACGGCGTGAACGACGCGCCGGCCCTCGCCGCGGCCGACCTCGGCATCGCCGTCGGCTCCGGGTCGGACATCGCGCGGGAGGCGGGCGCGGTGGTCCTGGTGCGGTCCGACTTCGGCGGCGTCCCACTCGCGCTGCGCATCGCGCGTCGGACCGTCGCGAAGGTCCGCGGGAACCTCCTCTGGGCGCTCGGCTACAACGCCGTGCTCCTGCCGGTCGCCGCCGGGGCGCTCGTCCCCATCTTCGGATTGGGACAGTACGCCGTGCTCCCGGTCGTCGGGGCGGTGGCCATGGCGGCCTCGTCGACGCTCGTGGTCGCGAACTCGCTCTCGCTCCGGTCGATCGCGATCGCGGCCCGGCCGGTACCGTCGATCGGTGCATGACATTATGAATGAACGATTCATTCATTCCATGGAGCGAGTCCGATGCCACGGTCGCTGCGTGCGAGTCGGGAGGCCAAGGAGCGGCAGCGGGCGAATCTGCTGGGGGCCGCTCGCCGCCTCTTCCTGGCGGGTGACTCGCCGCTGACCATGGAAGCCTTGGCCAAGGAAGCCGGGGTCAGTCAGGGCCTCGCGTACCGATACTTTCCGAGCAAGGTCGCGCTCTTCCGAACGCTCCTCGAGGAGGCCGTGCGCTCGAGCCCGCTTCTCGCCGATCGGATCGACCTCCGGCCGGGAGGTCCCCGGGAGCGGCTGACGTGGCTCGTCGAGCGACTGCTCGAGCGGCGACGCCAGAACCCCGAGTTCTACCGGTTCGTGATCCGCGTGACGTCCGAGCGACGCCTGCCGGGCGCGCTCCGCCGTGCGATGTTGGCGAGAGCCGCGGAGATCCAGCGGAGGATTCGGGGTCTCGTGGTCGCCGCCCAGCGGGCGGGCGAGCTCGGCCCGGACGATCCGGACGAGATCGTGACGGCACTGCTCGGCTGTCTCGAGGGGGTCTGGCGCCGCAGCACTCGCGACGACGCCGGCAGCTCGCCGGCCCACTTGCCCCGGGCGGAGATCGTACTTCGCCTCCTGGGACCGGCGCCGACGCGTCCGGCCGACCTGGTGACCGCTCGCTCCGCGCGCCCTCGGCCTTCCGACCGGGGTCCCGGGGTTCGGTCCGCGCCGGCGGGCGATGCGCGAGCGGCCCGGTGTGAGCCTCTAGCAGGGCCGCCCTCCTCCTTTTCAATGGCCGCGACAGGGCCCCAGGACGCCTAGAGGTCCATGTCGCCGACTCTGGAGGCTCGAGCACTGACCCGGCGGTTCGGCTCGTTCGTCGCCGTCGATCACCTCAATCTCAACGTGACCGGCGCGAAGTGCGTCGGCTTCCTCGGCCCGAACGGCGCGGGGAAGACGACCACGCTGAAGATGTTCACGAACCTGATCTTCCCGACGGAAGGGGAGGCCCTCATCAACGGAGTCTCGGTCCAGAAGGACCGCAAGCGGGCCCTCGCCGCGTGCGGCGATCTCATCGAGACGCCCGAGATCTACGGCTCCCTCACTCCCCGAGAGGCGCTCGAGCTCTCGGGCGCGCTGCGGGGAATGTCCGCCCAGGACATCCGGGCCCGGACCAACGAGGTGCTGGAGAAAGTCAAGATGACGGAGTGGGCCGACCAGAAGGTCGGGCGATTCTCCAAGGGGATGAAGCAGCGGGTGAACGTCGCGGCCACCCTGCTCTCCGATCCGGAGGTGGTCCTGCTGGACGAGCCGAGCACCGGCCTGGATCCGCGCGGCATGGCGGAGGTCCGCTCGATCATCCGGGACCTCAAGGGGGAGGGTCGCCTGATCTTCTTCTCGAGCCACATCCTGAGCGAGGTCGTCGACGTCTGTGACGAGGTCGCGCTCCTCAACCGCGGCAAGCTCCTGTTCTACGATACTCTGGACAACGTCACGGCCAACCTCTCGGGCGGCGCGACCAACGTCGACGCCGAGTTCCTCCGCCCGATGAGCGACGACGAGGTCGCCTCGCGGATCCGCTCCCTGCCGGACGTCGTGGCGACGACGCGGCTCGACGCGCGCCGCCTGACCCTCGGGATCCAGGGCGGACCGGAGGCACGGGCGAGGGTGCTCGCATCGTTGGTCGGGACTTCGTGGGGGCTGGTCGGCTTCCACGAGACGCGGAGCGCGCTCGAGGACGTTTACCTCCGTGAGATCCAGACGGGGGAGTCATGAGCGTCGCGACGCCGACCGGCATCCCCCCGGCGCCGACCCGCTCCGGCGGCGCCCTGGGGCAATTGCCCGGGTCCTGGACCCAGGTGCTGCTGATGTCCCGGTACCAGTTCCGCGACTACCTGCGTTCGCGGCGCTTCGTGCTGATGATGAGCATCGTCGCCGCGATCTGTGCGATCTTCATCTCGTTGATCGCGTACTACCGGCCCGCCTCCCTCATCGCGACCGGCCAGGCGTTCTACGGCTCGCTCTTCGTCGGAGGGGTCGAGATCCTGATCATCTTCGCTGCGATCATCTACGGCGGCGACGCGATCGCGGGCGAGTTCCAGAACCGGACCGGCTACTTCCTGATGGGGCTCCCGATCAAACGCTGGACGGTCTACGCGGGCAAGTACCTCGCCGCCTTTGCGGCGTCCCTCGTCACGATCTTCGTGTACCTGATCGTCGTCGTCCTGGCCGGCGGCTATTTCGTCGGGGTCGGGTCGATCTCGGCGGGCGTGTTCGGGTCGTTCGTCCTCGCCGCGCTGTACCTCGGCGCCGTCCTCGGGACGACCTTCCTGTTCAGCTCGCTGTTCAAGACCAGCATGTACGGCGTGATCATCGTCGCGATCATGTTCCTGTTCGGGTTCTCGCTGCTCGAGGGGCTCGTCGAGGGCCTGGTCGGGATCACCCCCTGGTTCATCATTACCTGGGCGAACGCCGCGATCTCCTACCCGATCACGGGGGCCCCGGCCGTGAGCATCGTCCACAGTATCGCCCTCATCCCGACGTACGCCCAGGGGGTCGCCGTCATGCTCGGCTACTTTGTCGGCACGACCGTGGCCGGGCTCGCGCTGTTCGAACGGGAAGAGTTCACGTAGGGCCCGCAGATCCCTCCCGGGACCGCTCCGCGGCGGCGAAGCCGGGCCGTCGGCCCTCGCAAAGCCTTATGGGTGCGAGCCTCGTCGAGCGGTCGGTCCGATGGGCGACCAGGACCTCTCCACCGAGCTCGCGGGCCAGGGCTACCAGCTCGTCGGGAAGCACAGCGCGGTCAAGATCTGCTACTGGACGCGCGAGTCGCTCGTCCGGGGCCGGGACTGCTACAAGGGCCGCTTCTACGGCATCGAGAGCCACCGGTGCCTCCAGATGTCGCCCGCGATCGACTCGTGCAACCTCCACTGCCGGTTCTGCTGGCGGAACCAGGGGTGGGAGAACGACGCGGTCATGCCCGAGTACGACGACCCCGAGCGCCTCCTCGACCTCTCCGTCGACGCCCAGCGTCGGATCCTCTCGGGGTTCAAGGGCGACCCGGCCGTACGGGTGGAGCGCTGGGACGAGTCGCAGTCGCCGCGCCACATCGCGATCTCGCTGACCGGCGAGCCGACCCTCTACCCGAAGATGAACCGCTTCCTCGAGATCTGCCACGAGCGGGGCATCACGACGTTCCTCGTCACGAACGGCACGAACCCGGCCGCGCTCCGCGCCCTCGACCCACTGCCGACGCAGCTCTACGTCTCGGTGACCGCGCCGAACCGGGAGGTGTTCCGGCGGCTGACGCTGCCGGCGTACGAGGACGCGTGGGAACGCCTCCGCGAGTCCCTCGAGATCGTCCGCGACCTGAGGACCCGGCGGGTCGTGCGCCACACCCTCGTACGCGGCTGGAACCTCGGGTGGGTCGACGCCTACGCGGAGCTCGACCTCCTCGCGCGCCCGGACTTCATCGAGCCGAAGGGGTACGTCTACATGGGGAAGTCTCGCCAGCGACTCGGCCGCGACCACGTACCGAGCCATGAGGAGATCGGGGAGTTCGCGGGCCGTCTCGCCGCACGGACGGGCTACCTCGCGCTCGACGAGTCGCCCGAGTCGAAGGTCTACCTGCTCGGCCTCCGCGCGGAAGGCCGTTACCTGCCCGGACGTGCCCCGGCCGAAGTGCCCGGGCCTACCGCGGACGCGACGGCCTGAGCTAGACGAGCCGCCAGTTCAGGACCTCGACCAGAACGGCGGACACGACACCGAAGGCGATCACGAGATACGGGTTGATCTTCAGCGCGCGGGTCTCCTCCATGTCGTAGTACTGGATGAGGCCGGCCGCGCTGGAGAAGCCGGACCGCTTGCTATCGGGCATCGCGGTCGGAGGAACCCCGCGGGAAATATATAAACGGGCGTCCGCGCGGGGCTATCGGCGCACGCCGAAGCCGCCGGCATCCAGCGCGGCGTCCTCGAGCGACTCCTGAAGCCGGGTGGAGAGGCCGCTCGCGGCCGCGCTCGCGCCCCTCGAGAGGATCCGCTCGAGCCACGCCCGCGGTGGCGCGACGCGGACCGTCTTGCCCGCGGCCACCCCGGTCATCCGCGCGAGCTCCTCGAGCGCCGCCTCGTGGTCCCCGAGCGCGTCCACGAGCCCCAGCTGCATCGCGCGGGTCCCGGACCAGAACTCACCGGTCGCGAGCGTCCGGATCTCCTCGAGCGGGCGCCTCCGCTCCCGCGCGACGAGGTCGACGAAGCTGTCGTAGCTCTCCTGCGCGATCCCCTGGAGCTTGGAGCGCTCCTCTTCGGTCAGGGGACGGTACCCCTGGTACGCGTCCTTGTGGACTCCCACGTGCAGGAGCTCGACCGAGATCCCGAGCCGCCGCAGGAGGTCGCGGACCGCGACGTGCGGGAAGATGACGCCGATCGAGCCGACCGCCGACTCCGGGTAAGCAAGGATCCGACGCGCGCCGAGCGCGGCCATGTACGCGCCCGAGGCCCCGACCGACCCGATCGAGGCGACGACCGGTTTCGTCGCGTCGAGGCGCTTCACGGCGAGGTAGAAATCGGTCGACGCGATCGACTCCCCGCCCCCGCTCGAGATGTCGAGGAGGACGCCCTTGATCCGTCGTCGCTCCCGGACCGCGCGCAGGAGTCGCAGGTACGGTTCGACCGTCCGCTCCCGGATCGTGCCGCGGAAGGAGACGTACGCCAGTTGCTCGCGCATCGGCACCGCCCGCGGCGCCGAGCGCGGAAGCGGATATAATCCCCGCGTCGGCCCGGAGGTCGAACGGTTCAAGTAGCGGGCGCTCGGAGCCGGGTCGATGCGGATCCTCCTCCGGCCCCGATGGCCGGTGCTCGCCCTCCTCCTGCTCGCGCCGACGATCCCCGAGCTCCTCACCGGCTCGACGCCGATCTCCGAACTCGTCCTCAACCCCGGCGGTTTCGCGGTCGCGTTCGCGGGGATCGTCGGGCTCTACGGCACCGGCGCGCTGCTGATCCGGGAGTTCGCGGTCAAGTTCCGGAAAGGGTGGGCGTCGATCCTCCTCCTCGGGGCCGCGTACGGGATCGCCGAAGAGGGACTCGCCGTCCACACCTTCTTCGAGCCCGCCGGTCTCTCGCCGGTCGGCGCGCTCGGCGCGTACGGCCACGCCTTCGGCGTGAACTGGCTGTGGGCGCTCGGCCTGACCGCGTTCCATGCCGTCTACTCGATCGCGCTCCCGATCCTCCTCGTCCAGCTCTGGTTCCCTGAGGCGAGGGAAGCCCGATGGCTCGACCGGGGGTCCACGACGCTCGTCGCGGTGGTCTACGTCTTCGTGGTAGCGCTCTTCGCCACGGTCGTCGGCCACGGGCCTTCGGTCCCGTTGCTCGCGCTCTTCCTCGCGATCGAAGCGGTCCTCGTCTACGTCGCGTTCCGGGTGCCGCCGGACCTCCTCGCGGTGCGTCCCGGGCCCCCGAGGGTCGGGCGGTGGGGGCTCGGGGGGGCGGGCGCCCTCTTCTTCACGGCGTGGACGCTCGTCCTGGCGCTCTCGGGGTCGCGCGGGCGCGTCCCCGCGGTCGCCGCCGGTGCCCTCCTCGTAGCGATGTCGCTCGTCGCGCTCTTCGTCATCCTTCGGTGGGTCGGGCGCGACGGCCTCGACCGCTCGAAACTCCGCTTCGCGGTCGGGATGCTCGGGGTCCTGTTCGGGTGGGATGTGGTCGTCGAGTTCTCCGTTCCCGGCATCCTCGCCGTGAGCGTCGCGATCGCGCTCCTCCTCTACCACCTCGACCGGCTCCTCGACGCGCGGGCCCGCCGTTCCGTTCCCCTGGGAGTCCCCGGCGGGCACGCCCCGTAGCTCGGGTCCCCGACGGAGTCGCTACGGCTCGGGGTGTCGGCCGAGGAACTCCGACAGGATGTCCATGTACCCCGCGCGCTCCTCCCAGAACGCCGTGTGGGAGCTCGCGGCGAAGACGACCTCTTCCGAACCGGGGATCCCACGGTGGATCGACTCCGCGACCACCGGCGTCACCTCGTCGTAGCGTCCGACCGTGACGAGGGTCGGGACTCGGATCTCCCCCAACCGCCCGGTCTGGTCCCAGTCGCGGATCGTCCCCGTGATGGTGAACTCGTTCGGGCCGTTCATGACCCGGTACTTCCGGGAGAGCCCGTGCTCGAGGGTGTAGGTGACCTCGGCGGGCCACGGCTCGAGCCGACACAGGTGCCGGCGGTAGAACGAGTCGGTGGCGGCGAGGTACTCCGGGTGATCGAACTCCCCTCGCGCGTCGTGCCGCGCGATCCACGCCGGGAACGGCGGCGGCAGCTCGCGCAGGAGCCGGGCCATCTCACGAACGGTCAGTGGGACGCTCGCGAGGCCGCTCGCGATCGTGAGCGTCCGGATCGGTGCCGGGTGCGCGAGCGCGTACGCGATCGCGAGCAGGCCCCCGTAGCTCGACCCGAGCAGGTGCATCCGCTCGATCCCGAGAGCGCGGCGCAGCTCCTCGAGGTCCTCGACGTCGCGCTCGACCGAGTACTCGCCCTCGTCCCGGGGGAGCTCGGAGCGGCCGCAGCCGAGCTGGTCGTAGAAGACGACCCGGTATCCGCGCGCGGCGAGGTCGGCGAAGCAGAGCAGGTAGTCGTGCGTCGCCCCGGGGCCGCCATGGAGGGTGACGACCGTGCCGAGAGGGCCGGGCTCGCCCACGCTCTTCCAGTAGAGTCGGTATCCGTGAACCGGGACGAGTCCCTCGCGGACCGCCGGCGTCGCGTCGGACACCCCCGGCCGAGGTCGGTCGTCTATTTGGCCCCGGGCACCGGGGCGTGAGCACCCCGGAAGCGCGCGAGCCAGCCCCGCGGCCGGAATCGGGGCTCGGGCGCGTTCGGTTCCGTGGGGGTCGGGGTCGTTCGGGCGGCGAGGGTCGCTTGCTCTACGGCGTTTCGGACGCTGATGGCGTTCATCGAGACCCGGGAGCGTCTCCTCGACCAAGCGGCCAGCGCACGACGCGCGCACACGGACGGACCTCACACCTAGTGAGTGGTGCGTTCGAAACCGATTTGGCTCGGCAGCACTCGGCCGACCCGGTGACATTCCCCCGGCCGTCGGTGGACATCCGCGCCCCGCCGGCCGATCTCGATGACCTCATCGACTGGTTCGACCGGGTCAGTACGAACCTCGTGCTCCTCGAGGAGTACCCGCGGCCCGCGATCCGTCGGGCGATCGACCGTCTCGAACGGGGGGTGCGCGAGCACGTCGCGAGCTTCGACGCGCGGTTGACCGAAGGGGGAGTGCCGCCCGGCACCCTCGCGGACGCGCGGGCGATCCTGCGGGCCGACCACGCCTGGTTCTCGATCTCGATCGAGCAGCTGGAGTGGTTCTTCGAGATCGTCGAGCGCGACGACCACGGCGGCCACCGTCAGGCACTGGGCCAGTACGGCCGGGTCTTCGCGGAGGCGCTGCGCCGCCACCGGTCCGACGAGCGCGCCTACCTCGGGCCGTCCGGGACCGGGTCCGCCGGGCGGCGGGCGTGACCTCGAGCGGGAAACCCTAAAGAGCCGCCGGCGGGAGGCCGGGGCGGGGCGCCGATGGCCGACCGAGTCACCGAGGCGGTCTGGGTCGAGAAGTACCGACCGACGAGCCTCCGGGAGATGTCCGGGCAGGAGACGATCCTCCCGCTCCTGAAGTCGTATGCCGAGAAACGGTCGATGCCGCACCTCATGTTCGCGGGCCCGCCCGGCACCGGCAAGACGACCGCCGCCCTCGCGCTCGCCCGAGACCTCTACGGCGCCGAGTGGCGGCAGAACTTCCTCGAGCTGAACAGCAGCGACGAGCGGGGGATCGAGACGGTCCGCACGACGATCAAGCAGTACGCGCGGACGTCGCCGCTCGGGGGGGTGCCGTTCAAGCTCCTCCTCCTGGACGAGGCCGACAACCTCACCGCGGAGGCCCAGGCGTCGCTGCGCCGCCTGATGGAGCGATACTCGGGCTCGTGCCGATTCATCCTCTCGTGCAACTACTCGTCGCGGGTCATCGAGCCGATCCAGTCGCGCTGCGCCGTCTTCCGCTTTCGCTCGTACTCGACCGCGGCGGTCCGCGAGCAGCTCGAGCGGATCGCGAAGGCCGAGGGGAAGCGGATCGACGCCGAGGCGATCGACGCGATGCTCGCCGCGAGCGCGGGCGACATGCGCCGGGCGATCAACCTCCTCCAGCTGACCGCGACGCACGCGGACCACGTGACCGTGAAGACCGTCCAGGAGACCGCGACGATCCCGCTCCGGCGGGAGGTCGAAGGGATGCTCTCGGCGGCGCTCGACGGGAACTTCCTCGAAGCCCGCGGGCGCCTCTTCGCCCTCTTCACCGACCGCGGCGCGGCGGGGGAGGAGATCCTGCGTGCGATCCACAGCTACCTGCCCGAGATCGCGGAGGGGGTGCTTCCCGCGCGCGAGAAGATCCGGCTCGTGGAGTACCTCGCCGAGGTCGACTTCCGACTGGCCCAGGGTGCCGGCGAGCGCGTGCAGCTCGAGGCGGTGCTCGCCCACCTCGCGGCGGGGGCTCCGCCGCGGAGGCCCGGGGCGTGAGCCGGCAGCGGGACGTCGGTCGCAAGCCCCGGGTCCACCGCCGCGCGGTCGTCGTCGGCGAGCTC
>JBOGRO010000038.1:0-17154 GCA_050749465.1 Thermoplasmata archaeon
CGCGTCGACGGCCCCCGCCGCGACCCCCGCCACCCCGACACCGACCGCGTCGAAGAAGCCCGCGAAGCCCCGCGCGAAGGCGACGGGAAAGTCGGAGCCGCCCGCCCCCGCGACCCCCTCCGAGTGAACGCGCGGCCGCGCCGGCAGCACGCGTTGCGCGTGGAGAGAAATCGGTAAGCCTCGCCCGCGCGCGTCGCGCGAGCGATGGGGAGTGAGGGCTCCTGGGTCAGCGCGAGCGACCTCGCCGACTACGCGTACTGCCCTCGGGCGCACTGGTATCACGAGCATCCGCCCGCGGGCGGGCCGAGCGCCGTCGCGCAACGACGGGCCGCGGCCGGGACGCGCTACCACCAGTACGCTCTCGGCGCCGAGCGGCGTCGCGCCGAGCACGGCGGGGCGTACTGGGTGGCCCTCATACTCGGGCTCTTCCTTGTCGTCGGAGGTCTCGCGTGGATCTTCCACCCCTGAACCTCCTCGCGGTCGCGCCGGTCGCGGTCGCGATCGGCGTCGGGGTCGCCGTGCTCGCGGCCCGGGCCCTGCTCGCGCGCCATCGGGACCTCGGGATCGGGACGCTGGTGGCGGTCGACGCCGGAGCGGCCGTCCTGCTCCGCGCGCCGCGCTTCCGCCTCTCGGGGCGGCCGGACGCCGTGCGTCGATTGCCCGACGGTCGTGTCGTGCCGGTCGAGCTCAAGAGCCGACCGACGCCGTCCGGGGGGCCGTCCCCATCCCATCGCGCGCAGCTCGCGGCGTACTGCCTTCTTCTGGAGGAGGCGAGCGGCGTGCCGCCGCCGTTCGGCGTGCTCCGGTACTCCGACGGCGGCGAGTTCCGCATCCCGTGGGACCGACGGGCACGGGCGGAGCTCCTCGCCCTGCGCGACGCGCTCGACCGTCCGTACGACGGGCACGCCACCCCGTCCCGGGCGAAGTGCGCGCGCTGTCCGTGGCGACCGGTCTGCGACGTGCGAGCGACCTGAGGCGGGCCGACGCTACCGCCGGCGGCACCAGAAGAGCTCGGTACGATACGGCAGGCGGAGACGCCGCCGCCCCCGGGTCGACGGGTCGGTCGCGAGGAGTCCTCGGACCTCGGCGGCGACCCGCCGGCGGTCGGCCGCGGGAAGGGCGGCGATCGAGCGGACCGAGAGGACGCGGTCGGCGAACAGCGAGGGGCTCCCGACTTGGGAGTGACGGAAGACGCGCTCGCGCATCGGGGTGAAGCCCGAGCGCGGGTCCGCGAACGTCTTCCGCCAACCCCGGTCGCGCGACGCGGGGACACGGCGGCGGTACGGGGTCATGACCTCGGTCAGACGTCGTGACCAGCCGACGCGGTCGTCGCGCGTGTTCCAGATCAGCCCGACGCCGCCGCCCGGGCGGAGGACCCGTCGGAGCTCGCGGAGCGTGGGTCCCGGACGGAACCACTGGAACGCCTGGGGGAGACGACCGCGTCCGCGAAGGGGTCCGGGAGCGGGATCGCCTCGGCGGTGCCGTCGAGCACCGCGACGTCGGGAACCTCCCGCGCGAAGACTCGCCGCATCCCCGCCGTCGGCTCGATCGCGACGCGACTCACCCCGAGCGAGGCGAGGGCGCGCGTAAACTTTCCGGTTCCACTGCCGAGTTCCACGACGACCCGTCCCGGGCCGAGCGAGAGGGCCCGGCCCAGGAACCGGACCGCGGCGACGGGGTAGTCCGGGCGCGCGCGCTCGTACGTCCCGGCCGCGCGGTCGAAGCCGTGGACCGCGGGGTGGAGGCGGCGAACGGGCTCGGGCAAGACTCCTCGGCGGCCGCCAACCGACCGGGGTTAAACCCCCTTCTCCGGCGCGAAAGCCTTACCCTTTCGGAGGGTTCGTGCCGCCGATGGCGGAAGGCAACCTCGAGCGGACCCTCGTTCTCGTTAAGCCGGACGGCGTGAAGCGCGGCCTCGTCGGCGAGATCCTGGGTCGGTTCGAGCGCAAGGGGCTCAAGATCATCGCCGCGAAGACCCTGCACGTGACCCCCGAGCTCGCCAATCGCCACTACGCGGAGCACCAGGGCAAGCCATTCTACCCGTCCCTCGTCCAGCACATCACGTCGGGGCCGGTCTTCGCGGTCGCGCTCGAGGGTCGGTCGGCGATCGCGGTCGTTCGCCTCCTGATCGGCGCGACGAACCCCCAGGTCGCGGCGCCGGGGACCGTCCGCGGCGACCTCGGGCTCGGGATCACCCCGAACCTCGTCCACGCGTCGGACTCCCCGGAGTCGGCGGCGCGCGAGCTCGCGCTCTACTTCCCTCCCGAGGAGTACCTCCCGTACTCGCGGACCGGCGAGGAGTACAGCTAGGGCGATGGGCTCCCCCCTCGCGGAGGCGGTCCGCGCGCTCGCCGCCGGGCGGCTCGTCGTCTATCCGACCGACACGCTCTGGGGGCTCGGCGCGGCCTCGGGCGATCCGGAGGCGCTCGCGCGTCTCGCGGCCGCGAAGGGTCGTCCGCCCGGCCTCCCCGTATCGGTTGCGCTGAGCTCGACCGAAGAGCTCGAGCCGCTCGCGACGATGGCGGCCGCGGGGCGACGATTCGCGCGGCTTCACCTCCCCGGGCCGTTCACGCTGCTCGCGAAAGGGTCCCCGCTCGCACGACGCACGCTCGCGGCCGGAGCCGTGGGAGCCACCGGTAGGGTCGGCTTTCGGGTCCCCGACCATCCGCTCGCGCGCGAACTCGCCCGCCGAGCCGGACCCCTCACCGCGACCTCGGCGAACCGTCACGGTTCGCCGCCGTGCCGGACGCTCGCCGAGGCGCGGCGCGCCTTCGGTCATGATGTGGCCGTCTACCTCGGAGGCGGGCCGGCACCCTCCGGGCGCCCATCGACCTTGATCGACGTCTCGCAGGGATCTCCCCGCGCCGTCGCGCGGAGGTGAGCGGCACGGCGGCGTATCCGGACGACCTCCCGCGCTGGCGAAAGGCGGCGCGGATCGCCTCCCGGGCGCGCGACCTGGGGCTCCGGCTGACCGTCCCCGGGGCGCGCCGACGCGACGTCGCCGACGCGATCGAGTCGTTCGTGCGGACGCAGGGTGCCGAGCCCGCGTTCCCCGCGAACCTCTCGCGGAACGACGAGGCGGCGCACTACACGCCCTCCCCCGACGACGACGCGGTCTTCGAGGCCGGCGACCTCGTCAAGGTCGACGTCGGCGCGCACCTCGACGGCGCGATCGCGGATACGGCCGACACGGTCGAGGTCGGGGGGACGCGCCAGTACGAGAACCTCGTGCGGGCGGCCCGGGATGCAGTCCGAGAGGGGATCGCGCGCGTCCGTCCCGGCGTCCGCGTCGACGACGTCAGCCGCGCGATCGCGGAGGCGATCCACCGCCGGGGATTGAAGCCGGTCGTCGACCTCACCGGCCACTCGATCGAGCGCTATCTCTTGCACGCGGGCAAGTCGATCCCGAACGTGCCCGGTCAGAGCGACGAGACCCTCGCCGAGGGCGAGATCATCGCGGTCGAGCCGTTCGCGACCAACGGGATCGGCTCGATCGAGAACGGACCGTTCGGCAACATCCTGCGCTTCCGCCGTGACCCGGGCGGGAGCGATCCCACGCTCGCGCGGCTCTACGGTCGGTTCCGCACGTTGCCGTTCGCGACGCGGTGGGCGGACGCACCCGATGAGCGGGAGGCACTCCGTCGCGCGCGTCGGTCGCTGCAGGCGTACCCGGTCTTTGTCGAGCGAGCGCACGGGCTGGTCGCGCAGGCCGAGCACACGATCCTGGTCGGGCCGACCGGGGCCGAGATCCTGTCGGCCCCCGTCGAGTGAACGCGCGCGGGACGGTTGATCCCGTGAGCCGTGATCTCGAAAACGCTTCGCCGGCGCTAATCGTCATGAAAGGCTCGTGCGGTACTCCCGTTGAGCTCGCGACCTCGCGGGAAAGGATGTGACGTCACTTGGGCAGCGCGAACCGTTCCTCGTGACCATCGTGGTCATCGTGGCCGCATCGATAGCGCTCAGCGGCGAGATAGTTTCGGCGCACACTCTGACGGGACCCTCGACCAACGCGATTTGTCCCGCACCGACATCCCCGGTTACGCCACCCACTCGACTGTCCCCTCAGGCTCCGGTTCTGCTCCCGCTGTGTACCGAAGTTGACATCGGTCTCGGATCTGGCGTCACCTTTTCCCTAACGTTACCCGCGGAGTTGCGAGGAGATTGGGCGGCGTCGGCTCCGACCAGCCTCGCGATCTTCAATTCCACGCGAGGAGACTCGTTTCAGTACGGGTGGCCGCAACCACCGTGCCCCGAGTGTTACCCACCGAGCAGCGGGTATCTCAACTACACGCTGTTTCCGGGCTCGTACGTCATACTGTCCTCATCGAACGTGTCGCTCGTCGCAACGAGTCCGATCACCGCCGAGTTTAACCGTGGTCTGGATGTTTTGCAAGCTCCCGAGGCGGTCATGGTTCCCGCGAACCACTACTCGTCCTGGACGGTTTTGATCCCCGAAGGGGCCTCGAATATCTTACTAGACGGATCCCTCAGCACCACGTCGTGCAGCTATGCGATGGCCATACCACCTCCTGCGGTGTATCGGACGTTCGAGACCGACCGGGGTGCGATCAACGCGGCAGGGACGACCCTGGTCGAATGGGGATCGACGAACGCTTGCGGGGCTTCGCGGATAGCCACGAACATCGGTCCGGGAGTGGTGGGGCCGCTCCACTTGAGTTCGGGAGAGACCCTGGTGTTCTGGAGCAGTGCACCCGCCACGGCCCAACTCTCGGTACTGGCACCTCTCGAAATGTCGTACGTCGAGCCGGGCGAGTGACCCGAACTCGCGTCACTGGGGAAGGTCGAGTTAGACCCGCGGGTTCTCGAAGTCGGCGCGCGCGAGCGCCGCCCCCCGGACGACCGACTCGAGCTTGCGCGTCGCGACGCCGAGCTGGCGCGTGCGGAGGCCGCAGTCCGGATTGACCCAGATGCGCGACGGGTCGCCGAGGTACTTCACCGCGCGCCGGATCCGGTCGGCGACGAGCTCCGGTGGCTCGATCTCGTCCCGGTGCACGTCCGTGACCCCGAGGCCGACCTCGCGGGTGTCGCCGTACTCGCGCAGCGCGTTCAGGACCTCGTAGCCGTCGCGGCCGTCCCGGTCCCGGTTCGCGAACTCCCACGCCCACTGCCGGCACCGCTTCGCCTCGAGGAGCTCGGGGAGGAGCGCGCGGTAGTCGGAGTAGCACACATGCATCGTGAACTCGGCGTCGAGCCCTTCGGTCGCCGCGTTGAACCCCTCGACGACAAGGTCGGCCTCGTCCGGGTGGGTTCCTGCCGCCGGCTCGTCGATCTGGATCACCCGGCAGCCGTGCTCGATCAGCGCGGCGAGCGTCGGGCGGATCGCCCGCTTCGCGAGGTCGACGACGAACTCCCGTTGGGCGGCGCGGCGCGCAGTGGGTCCCTTCCAGCCGGGGTGGCGGGCGAGGTAGTGCTCGTTGTACGACCAGTCGGCGAGCGTGTACGGCCCGGTGATCGGCAGCTTAGGCTCCGCGCGGGCGTGGCGGCGAACGAAATCGAACTCCTCGACGTGGTACGGGCGCTCGAGGCGGACCTCGTCCGTCACGGCCGCCTTGAGGTAGTACTTGTTGTCGAAGGAGCGGACGTGCCCCTGGAACTGGAAGCCGCGCATCTGGCGGATCGGGTACTCGTACATCTCGATGCGGCGCGCCTCGCCGTCGTAGACACGCTCGAGTCCCACGGTCTCGAACAGGCGGAGCGCGTAGAGCGCCCCCAGGTCGCGGACCGCCTCCGCACCGGCGTCCCGCGAGCGCCCGGCGAACAGCGCTTCCGCCCCGGGGGCGCCGTCCGCGAAGTGGGTCGCCGCGTTCCCGGTCCGGAACTCCTCGCGCGCTCGCTCGTCGAGCGCCGCTCCCCGCTGGCCGAGGATCTGCCAGCGCGGCTTCATCAGGCTCCCGATCTCCTGGGCGGGGAACAGCGTCCGCGTCACGGCCGACCCCCCGACTCCCGTGCGAGCGCCTGGCGCGCGGCGGGCAGCACGTGGAGCTTGCGCGTCGCGGGCTCCCACGGAACGAGGTCGAGCGGACCGCCCGGCCCGAGCCAGACCGCGGTCGGCCTCCGCCGCTCCCGCACCCGGTGGACGATGCGGACGACCTCGGAGGCGTCCTCGACGAGCGTCGTACGGGGGTCGACGACACCGAGCCCGAGCCCGCGTCGCTCCGACGTGGCGGGGATCGCCTCCCAGTCGGTCTCCGCGAGGTCGATGCCGACCGCGGTGACCGGCAGCCGGTCGAGGAGCGGGAAGACCGGGTTCGCGTCGCCCCCGTACGTCCAGACGAGCGTCGTCGCCGCAGAACCGGCGCCGGTCCGGATGACGCGGTACGCCGCGACGACCGCCTCCGCGAGCGCGCGCTCGGGCGGCCGGTCGACCAGGAGCGGTTCCGAGAACTGGAAGTTCGTGCACCCCAGCCCCGCGAGCTCGGCCGCCTCCTCGCCGAGGAGCCGGCCGAGCCGGTGAACGAGCGCCTCGTCGGTCTCTCCCGAGCGGTTGTCGAGCAGCCCGGAGAACGTGTACGGGCCGGGGAGGATCACGCCCGCGCGAGCGGGCTCCGCGCGCGCGGCGGGAGGGAGCCGGGCGGCGATCGCGCCGGCGGCGCGTCCCGGCGGGGCGTGGAGGATCGGCTGACGGTAGAAGGTGTTCGTCTCGAACCAGCGCGTGAGCGGACCGACGCTGAACCCCTCCCACGTCTCCGCGAACGGCCGGAAGAGGTCGGCCCAGCGGAGGTAGCCGCCCGTGATCGTGTCGAACCCGAGCCGCCGTTCGAGCGCGACCACCTCGCCTTCGGTCCGGGCGTAGAGCTCCTCCACGACCTCGGGCGTGGCGCGGCCCCGGTCGAGGTCCCGCGTTGCGGCGACGAGCGCCTCCGAACGGGGAAACGGGCCGGTCAGCCCGGTGTGGACTTGCATCGCCCGCGCGAGCGGTCGACCGCCTTAACTCTGGCGCGATGCGAGGGAAGAAACGCGGTTGCGTCGGGGGCAAACGACGCCGGTTACCCCTCGAGGTTCGTCCGGACGATCGCGTCGAAGTCGCGCGGCTTCGGCGGCCAGCCCTCGGTCATGTAGACACGGAACGCATCGTGCGTCGGCTGCCGTAGCGCCTCGTTGGTCGCCTTCTCGAAGCCGAGCGACGAGACGTACCGGTCGGCGAGCGCGTGGGCCGGTCCGTAGTGCGCCGGGTAGACCTCCGTCGTATCGGGGAGCCGCAGGAGCTTGTCGGTGAGGCTCTCCCACAACAGGTCCGGCGAGCCGTCGCCGAGGTCGGTGCGGCCGCACGAGCCGAGGAGGAGCGTGTCGCCGGTGAAGATCTGCTCGCGGACCTTGAGCGTCAAGTGGTCGCGGGTATGGCCCGGGGTCTCGAGGACGCGGATCTCGTCTCGTCCGAACGGGATCGCTTCGCCGTCCGTGAGCCGCCGGTGCGGGTACTCGGCCGGCGCGCGATGGCTGAGGTAGATCGGCGCGTCGGTGACGGCGTGCAGGGCGGCGTGCCCCGCCAGGTGGTCCGCGTGGGTGTGGGTCTCGACGATCGCCGCGAGACGCCAGTCCTCCGCGCGCAGGAACGCGAGGTACGGTTCGACCTCCCGCCCGGGGTCGATCATGACGCCGACCCTCGCATCGGGGTCGCCGACGAAGTACGCGAGGCATCCCGAAGCGGGGCGGGGGA
Organism: Thermoplasmata archaeon; assembly: GCA_050749465.1. Classification (GTDB taxonomy): domain Archaea; phylum Thermoplasmatota; class Thermoplasmata; order Lutacidiplasmatales; family UBA184; genus Lutacidiplasma. The sequence goes on from JBOGRO010000038.1 coordinate 7,679, forward strand.
TCTGGCGCACGACGAGGTCGGCGTCGTTCGGCGCGAACGCATACCGCGCGATCGTCGGGTCGGCGACCCGTGCGTACTCGTCGAGTCCCCCCTCGAGGGCCGCGGAGAACGGGAAGCCGTGGTCCTGTAGGAGCCCGACCGCTTGCCGTGCGAGGAATCCCATACGGTCGTAGGCGACGATCGGCCGGTCGCGCGGGAGCGTCGCGAGGGCGCCCGCGAGGGCGGGGAGCGGGACGTGGTGGTCCCCCGGCAGCCGGCTGAACGCCCGCTCGGCCGCGGGCCGCACGTCGAGGAGGTACGGCGGCTCCGACCCCTCGAGCAGCTCTCGCAGTTGCCGGGGGGCGACGAGCGGCACCGCGCCGGCGCGCGGAGGGCGGAAAAATGGGTGCGGCAGCGGGGCCTCACCGACCGCGATCGACATCGGAGCCGCTACGGCGGCCAGGGCTATTTATGAAGCGACCCCGGCGCGGTTTTGGCCACCCGAGGGTCGGGCGCGCCGGATGCGGCAATCGCCGAACCCCCCGAACGTCTCCGCCAAAGCGTTAATATCCGCCGATCCGGTGAATGCGCCGTTCATGGCGGAGAGCACGACGGCGCCGGTCGTCGAGGGCCGGGAGAGCCGACGCCGGCCCCGCTCCGACCGGGCGACCGCCGCGCGCGACAAGCGGAAGACCGAGGCGCTGGGGCGGCGCGCGGTCTCCCTCTCCCGTTTCTACGGAGGGAAGGTGGAGACCGTGCCGAAGGTGCCGGTGCGCTCTCTCAACGACTTTGCCCTCTGGTATACGCCCGGGGTCGCCGACGTCTCGCGCGCGATCCAGGCAGACCCGGACCTCTCTTTCGACCTCACGGGTCGCTGGAACACGATCGCGATCGTGACCGACGGCTCCCGCGTGCTCGGTCTCGGGGACATCGGCCCCCGCGCCGCGCTCCCCGTGATGGAGGGGAAAGCGCTCCTGTTCAAGTGGCTCGGCGGCGTCGACGCCGTGCCGCTCCCGATCGTCGCGAAGACCCCCGAAGCGTTCATCGCCACGGTCGAGAGCCTCGCGCCGGCGTTCGGGGGCATCAACCTCGAGGACATCGCCTCCCCGAAGTGCTTCGGGATCCTCGAGACCCTGCAGAAGAGCCTGCCGATCCCGGTCTGGCACGACGATCAGCTCGGGACCGCGGCGTCGACGATCGCGGGGCTGCTCAACGCGCTCGAGCTGACGCACCGCTCGGTCGGGAAGATCCGGACCGTGCTCCTCGGCGCCGGCGCCGCGAACCTCGTCACCGCCCGGCTCCTCCTCGCGCTCGGGCACGACCCGCACCGGCTCTCGGTCGTCGACCAACGGGGCGTCCTGCACGCCGAGCGGGAGGACGTCGACGAGCTGATGCTGCGCAACCCGTGGAAGTACCGCGTCGCGCTCCAGACGGACGGGGGCGGGCGGAGCGGCGACCTCTCCCACGCGCTCGAGGGGGCGGACGTCCTGCTCGCGGCGTCGACCCCGGACCCGAACACGGTGCGACCGGAACAGATCCGGTCGATGGCCCCCGATCCGATCGTCTTCGCCCTCGCGAATCCGGTCCCCGAGGTCTGGCCGGCCGTCGCGTCGGCCGCCGGGGCCGCGATCGTCGCGACCGGGCGCAGCGACTTCCCGAACCAGGTCAACAACTCGCTGATCTTTCCCGCGGTCTTCCGCGGCGTCCTCGACGCGCGCGCGGGCTCGATCCCCGACGAGATCGTCCTCGCCGCCGCGCGCGAGCTCGCCCACCACGCCCGCGACCGTGGCCTCTCCGCGACGCACCTGCTCCCGACGATGGAGGAGACGGAGGTCTTTCCCCACGTCGCGGCGGCCGTGGGGGACGCCGCGGTCCGTCTCGGGATCGCGCGCCGCCCCCTTTCCCACGACGAGTTCCTGGAGGGCGCGCGCTCCCGGATGGGCCGGTCGGCGCGCCTCGTGCGCGCCCTCTCTCGCGCCCGCCTCACCCCTTCGATGCCGAGCGCGAAAGCGCTCGAACCGCGGAACGAACGATGAACGCAACCACCGACCTGAACGCCAGCGGACCGAGCGAGACGCCGACCCTGCCGGTCCACCTGCGGCCGGCCCGCCCGGCGGACGTCCCGTCGCTCGTGCCGCTCTTGCTGCGGCTGAAACGCCTCAACGAGGAGTTCGACCCGCTCCTCAAAGTGCGCGACGACGCGGAAGCACAGGCGGCGGAGATCCTCCGCGCCCAGCTTGCCGACCCGAAAGCGGTGATCCTCGCGGCGGAGGGGGTCGGTCCGGACAAGGACAAGGTCGTCGGGTTCGTGCGGGCCCTCGTCCGCGAGCGGCCGTTCTACACGCCCGAGTGGGAGGGCGTGATCGTCGACATCTACCTTCTGCCCCTCTACCGGCGCCGCGGGGTCGGCGAGTATCTCCTGCGCGAGACATCGAGCGCGCTGAAGGCGAAGGGCGCGGGCGTCGTCACGGCGGAGTTCCCGGCCCAGAACGAGATCGCGAGCCGGTTCTACGCGAAGCGCGGGTTCCGCGCGATCCAGTCGCTGCACGCGCGCTCGCTCTAACCGCTCGGCCGCGAACGTTAAGCGGCCCCGGACCCCTCGGACGGCATGCCGAAGACGCCGACTGCCCCGGTCCCGACAAGCGCGAAGTTCCTCCGCCGCGGGAAGGTCAAAGAGGTCTACGAGGTCTCGCCGACCGAGCTCGAGTTCCGGTTCACGAACGACATCTCCGTCTTCGACAAGCACGTCCCGAGCGAGATCCCGAACAAGGGCGAGACGCTCGCGCGGACCGCGGCGCACTGGTTCGAACTCTGCCGGCGCCTCAAGGTACCTCATCACTACCTCCGGCTCGCCGGCCCGACGGCGATGCGCGTCAAGCGGGTCCGGGTCGTCCCCCAGCCGAAGACCCTCGGCCCTCACCCGACGAGCTACCTCGTCCCGCTCGAGCTGATCGTCCGATACTACCTCGCGGGGTCGATGTGGGATCGCGTGAAATCCGGCGTCGTGACCGCGAAGGATCTCGGCTTCTCCGCCGGGAAGACCCTCGAATACGGGGTCCGCCTGCCCGAGCCCCACTTCGAGGTGACGACCAAGCTCGAGCCGGTCGACCGGCTCCTGCCGACCGCCGAGGCGCTCGAACTCTCCTGCCTCGACCAGCGGCAGCTTGACGCGATCCGTGAGACGATCCTCAAGGTCGACGCCGCGATGGAGAAGGAGATCGGGCCGCGGGGCCTCCTCCACGTCGACGGCAAGAAAGAGTTCGGCGTCGACGACGCCGGCGCCCTGATGGTCGTCGACACGTTCGGGACCGCCGACGAGGACCGGTTCTGGGACCAGGATGCCTACGAGCGGGGCCGGCAGGTCGACTTCTCGAAGGAGTTCGTCCGGCAGCACTACCGCACCTCCGGCTACTACGATCAGCTCCAGGCGGCCCGGGCCACCCACGCCGAGGAACCGCCGATCCCGCCCCTCCCGCCGCTGCTCGTCGACGAGGTGAGCCGCCTCTACACGACGGTCTACCAGCGGCTCACCGGCGAGCCTTTCGCGGCGACGGGAACCCCGGGCTAGGCGTCGGAGGAGCCGCAACGCCGTGACCCGTCCCCACCGCCGGGCCGCACCCCCGGCCGACCACCGGACCATGCACGAGGCCGTCTGGACCGCGGCGCGGGCGCGCGCGCTCCTCGACGACCCTGCGCGGCGCGCGGGCGAGGACCCCCTCGCGCTGTGGCGACGGGTGGGTCTCGCGCGCGGGATGCGGGTGGCGGACGTCGGAGCGGGGTCAGGGTTCTACACGTTCCCCGCTGGCCGGCTCGTCGGGCCGACGGGTCGCGTCTACGCGATCGACGTCGCACGGGAGCTCGTCGCGTTGCTGCGCCGTCGGGCGCGCGCCCGGGGTCGGACGAACGTGCGGCCGGTCCTCGCGCGGCCGGGCCGCATCCCGCTCCCGGACGGAAGCGCGGACCGGGTGCTCCTCGCGAACGTCCTCCACGGCATCCCCCCGGCGACCGTGCGTGAGGCGGCTCGTCTTCTCGCCGCGGGAGGGCAGCTCGTCGTGGTCGATTGGCAGAAGCGGGCGACGCCGCGGGGGCCTCCCGTGGGCCACCGGCTCTCTCGCGCGGCCGCGAGACGGGCGTTGGCCGCGCACGGCTTCACGACCGTCCGGCAGTGGGCGCCCGGTCCCTCCCACTACGCCCTGCTCTGCGAGCGCTCGACCCCGAGTGCCGACCCCCGTTCGTCCCCCTAGCGCCCCTCCGCGTCGTCCGGGGAGCATCGTTCGGTGTTTCGGCACCTCTCCCGCACGCTTATCTCTCCCGGCCCCGGTCGTCCGCCCGTGCCGCCGAAGAACCCCATCCGCGCGTCGGGCGGGGTCGAGAGTCCCCCCGAGGTCAAGCCCGAGATCTCCCTCGAGGACCTTGCCGGCGTGGGCTCGACGACCGCGGACAAGCTGCGCGAGGCCGGCTACACCGACCTGATGGAGCTCGCGGTCGCGTCGCCGGGCGACGTCGCCGAGGCGGCGGAGATCGGGTCCGCGGCCGCGCAGAAGATCATCGGCGAGGCGCGCCGCCGCGCGGACGTCGGCCAGTTCGAGAGCGGGACGACGCTCCTCGAGCGGCGGAAGAAGCTCGGGCGGATCACGACCAACGCGAAGGCGCTGGACGAGCTCCTCGGCGGCGGGGCCGAGACCCAGGCGATCACCGAGTTCTCGGGGGAGTTCGGCTCGGGGAAGACCCAGCTCGCGCACCAGATCGCGGTCGACATCCAGCTGCCCGTCGAGCAGGGCGGCCTCGCCGCCGAGGCGGTCTACATCGACACGGAGAGCACGTTCCGCCCCGAGCGGATCATCGACATGGCGAAGGGGGTCGGCCTCGACCCGGCCGAGGCCCTCGCGCGGATCCACGTGGCGCGCGCCTTCAACTCCAACCACCAGATGCTCCTCGTCCAGAAGGCGCAGGAGCTCGCTCGCGAGAAGCCGATCCGGCTCCTCGTCGTCGACTCCCTGACCGCCCACTTCCGCGCCGAGTACCTCGGTCGTGGCGAGCTCGCGCCGCGCCAGCAGCTCCTGAATAAGCACCTCCACGAGCTCCTGCGGTTCGGCGACGCCTACAACGCGGCGATCGTCGTCACGAACCAGGTCTCCGCCCGGCCGGACGTCCTCTTCGGCGACCCGACGCGACCGATCGGCGGCAACATCGTCGCCCACGCGGCGACGTACCGCGTCTACCTGAGGAAATCGAAGCCGCCGCGACGTATCGCCCGACTCATCGACTCGCCGAACCTCCCCGAGGGCGAGGCGGTCTTCTCGCTCACGACCGAGGGGATCCGCGAGTAGGCGCCGAACCGGCTGGCCCCACTCGTCGCAACGCGGTCGCCTTCACATAGAGGACGACCGTCGCGCCCCGCCGCAGCCCCAGCTGCTGGACCGGCTCCTCGGTGATCGCGACCCGAAGCACCGTCCCGGAACACCGGACGACCAGCGCGACCTCCGAGCCGGGGCCGCGGCGGACCGCCGTGACCGCTCCGCGGAGCGCGTTGCGGGCGCTCGACGGGAACGTCCGTCGCGCCACGACGACCGATTCGGGGTCGAGGAGCATCGCGACCCGCTCGCCGTCCTCGGCGGCGAACGCGACCCGTAGGCGGAGCGAGCGCCCGACCCGGACCTCGGGGTGCGGCGTACGGCGATAGACGCCGTGTAGGAGGTTCGGGGGCGTCGAGGGCGCGAGAGGGTGTGCGTCCAGCAGTTCGAGCGAGTCGAAGCCCCCCCGCACGATGCGGTCCCCGAGCGCGGTAAGGAGGGAGCCGCCGTGGGTCGCGCCGCCGCGCGCGCCCTGGACGACCGGCCCGCCGAACGCCCGCGCGAGGCGGGCGATACGGTAGACCGCGCGGTCGCGCGAGATCCCGACGCGGCGGCTCGCGGCGACCAGCGAACGCTCGCGCGCGAGCGTTCGCAGGAGGGCGACGTCCGTGTCCGTGACGAGGTTCGTGCGCGGCATGGTCGTACGGTTCGGACGCGGGCCACCTCACCCGAGAGGGACGATGCTCTTCTCCTCGACGTCGAACGCGACCGCGCTCCCCACCGCCGGCGCGGGGCTCGCGAGCGGGAGCGGGACGCGGAGCGCCACGAGGAGCGCCGCCGAGCGGACCGTGAGCGCGAGCCCCTCCGGGTCCGGCCGGACGCTCCGCACGGTCCCGGGCCACCGTCCCGAGCCGCGGCCGCTGGCCGGCACGACCGGCCGCGCGAACGCGACCCCGGCCGGCCCGGCGCGCTCGGCGAGCCACGCGGCGAACGAGCCCGATGCGCCGACGGCGAGCGCCGGGGCGTCGTAGACGTTCTCGAAGCCGACGAACCGCGCGGTGAACGGGTCGGAGGGGTGCGCGAGGAGCGTCGCGGCGTCGCCCGCGAACCGCACGCGCCCCTCGCGGAGCACGACGAACGTGTCCGCGACCGAGAAGGCGAGCCCCGGGTCGTGGGTCACGACGACGACCGGCACCCGCTCGGTCTCGCGCAGCTCCTCGAAGACGAGGCCGAGGGCGTGCCGCGCCTCGACGTCGAGCGCCTGCCACGGCTCGTCCCAGAGGACGAGCTCGGGGTCGGCAGCGAGGGCGCGGGCGAGCGCGACCCGCTCGAGCTCGCCACCACTGAGCCGCGCCGGCCGGCGGTCGGCGAGCGCCGTGAGCCCGAACCGCTCGAGGAGCTCCCGGCTCCGGGCGCGGGCGTCGAGGCGGCCCTGCATCTCGAGCGGGTAGCTGACGTTCCGCTCGACCGTCCGGTGCGCGAAGAGGCCGAGCCCCTGCGGCACGTAGCCGAGGCGGCGCGCCTCGGGGGGCCGGTCGGTGAGGTCGACGCCGTCGCGCAAGAGCCGCCCGCGGCGGACCGGCAGGAAGCCGGCGAGCGTGCGCAGGAGCGTCGTCTTGCCCGCCCCCGAGTTCCCGAGGACCGCGACGACGCGCCCCGGCGCGAGCGAGAGGTCGACCGGACCGAGGTGGAACCGGTCGAGGTCCGACTCGATCCCCTCGGCCGACCACGCGGTCATGGCGTAAGCTCCCCCCGGCGCCACGGTACCCAGCCGGAGCGTTCGCCGAGCCGGACGAGCAGGAAGAGGACGAAGGCGATCAGGAGGAAGACCGAGCTGACCGCCGCCGCGCCGGCGAGGTTGCCGCTCTGGAAGAGGTCGTAGACGAGGACCGAGATCGTCGACGTGACGGGGCCGTGGTACGGCCCGCCGGGGTAGACGGTGAAGGCGAGGATCAGGATTCCGCCGATCTCGCTGACCGCGCGTGCCCACGTGAGGAGGAGGCCGGCGACGATCCCGCGCAGCGCGAGCGGGAAGGAGACGGTGAGGAACGCGGTCGCCGGCCCGGCCCCGAGGGAGCGTGCCGCCTCGAGCACGCGCGCGTCGACCGCGCGGAAGGCGAGGTCCGACGCGAGGACCGTGTAGGGCGCGCTCACGAAGACCATCACGAGCACGACGCCCCAGATCGTGTCGTAGACCGGGAATCCGATCTCGTTCGTGAACCGGTAGAGCGGCGTTCCCGGGATGAAGAGGAAGAAGAGCCCGAGGCCGACGAGGAGATGCGGGACGACGACCGGCAGCGCGACGACCGACTCGACGACCGCCCGCCCGCGGAAGGCACGGCGGGCGAGAACGTAGCCGAGCGGGATCGCGAAGACGACCGCCACGAGAACGCTGATCCCCGAGGCGTAGAACGTCAGCCAGATCGCTTCGAGCACGACCGGGTTCTTCGCCGCGTCGACGATCTGTTCGGGTGCGGCGTAGGTGAAGAGCGCGTAGATCGGGAGCAGGAAGAGCAGCAGCAGCGAGCCCGAGAGGACGAGCTGGAGCGCGAGCCATCCTCCGCCGCGCAGCCGGAACCGTCGCCGGGGCGCGCGCTCGCGTACCGCGCTCATCCGAGGAACGCGCTCGCCCAGCCCGGTAGCGTCGTCACGTCCGGCGCCAGCACCGACGGGACCGCGCTCGGGGAGTCCGTCCACCCGGGGAAGACCGGGATCCACGCTCCGCCCTGGGCGAGGATCGCGCTACCCTGCGGGGAGAGGAGGAGGTGGAGGAACGCCGCTCCGAGCGCCGGGTTCGGCGCGTTCCGCGGGACGGTCGCCGTGAACAGGATCGGCGCCGGGTAGACCGGTGTCAGCGAGCCCGTCGACGAGATGATCTCGGTCGAGAGCGTCGCGTAGTCGGCGAGCGCGGTCGTGTTGTTCGCGAGGAGACCGACGATCGGGTCGATCGGGACATACGGCAGTCCGTTCTGGATCGCGACCGCCTTGTACGTGATCACCGCGGAGACGACGCCGGTCTCGACGAGCGAAGCGGCCTGCGACTCGTGTTCGTTGACGGTCGTCGTGGGGCTCGGGTTCGCGTAGGCGCCGGGCGCGCCGTGGTAGAGGTGGCTGTAGTAGTCGGTGAGCCCGCTCCCGTAGAGTTCGCCCTGGAGCATCAGGGTGAAGATCTCGTTGTAGCCGTTCGGGTCGGTCGAGGCGTTCCAGACGCCGAACGGGGCGTTCCCGGACGTCGTGACGTCGGTGACGAGGTCCGCGCCCCAGTTCGACGCGTTCACGCCGTGGAACGCGGGGAGGCTCGCGTTGTAGATCAGGACCTCCTGCGTCTGGGCGAAGACGACCTCGTAGTCGGCGTACTTCGGGTCGAGGAGCTGCGGGGCGAGCCGGAAGTCGGCGAGCGCCGCGACGTCCGCGGTCGCACCGAGCGACGTGATCGCGGTCGCGACGTCGAGCGAGCCCTCGTAGTCCTGGGCGGCGGCCGGTGCGGAGATCCCGGGGGTCTCGTTGACGAGCTCGCTCGCGATCTCGGGGAAGGTGACGGTCAGGGTGCCGGCCCCGAGGACCGAGAGCGTCGAGTTCTCGACCGCCTTCGGGCTCGACGACGGGGGGGGGTGGTAGGCGTACCCGGCGTAGAACCCCAGAGCGCCCACGCCGGCGGCGACGACGATCACGACGACGATCCAGACGGGCGTGGCCGCGACCATCGATGTGTGTAAATAACACATCGGATAAGCCTTGCGAACCCGTCTCCTGAGTCGGGGATTCTTTCAGAGCTCGCGCCGCCGTTCGGGGGGAAAGTAGCGTCGGTAGGCCCGCCCGACCAGGGCGGCGAGCGGGACGGGGCCGAAGCGCCGGCTGTCCCGGGCGTGCTCGGTCGCGTCGCCCCGCACGTCGACCGTGCCGGCATCGGGGTCGACCGCGTGGACGCGCTTCACGAGCCAGCGCTCCGGCGCCTCGGGGTCAACGAGGACGACGACCTCCCCGGGCCGGGGCGGACGGTCCCGGTACGCCCCGGCGTCGACGAGGAGGCGGTCCCCGGGGACGAGGGTCGGTCGCATGCTCTCGTCCTCGACGCGGACCCGGCGACGGTCCGCACGGCGAACGCGGGCGGCCGGGCTCGCGCGGGCCGACTCGGGCGCGCCGGCGGGCGGTTCCGGCATCCTTATCCGACCCCCGGGGCTCGCGGGACCATGCCCGCGAGCC
>JBOGRO010000039.1:0-38566 GCA_050749465.1 Thermoplasmata archaeon
CGGAAGCGGAACTGCACAGGCTGGGTAATGCCCCCAACCTAATGAACATGTCGTTACAGTACCCGATAGAATATAGTCGCCATACCCCATTCAATAAATTACCCCCAACGACTCTCCGAGGTGAATCGGCTCAAACCTCCAAACTGGGGTCGGAGAGAGGGAATGGCCGGGCCGAGCGCGCCACTTCGCGAGCCGAGCCGCCCTTTCTCCGGTGTCGGTTCGAGGCCGGGCGAGCCGCTCTCTGAGTTTGAGCACGCGATCGACGAGTTCGAGGAGGCGACGTCCGGAGACCTCGATGCGGTGCGTCGTCTGAACCGGGTCGCGTGGGCCACGTTCCTCTCGGTTCCGCTCGGGTCCGTGGGGATCGAGTTCCTCGCGATCGGGTTCGTGACCGCGCCGACGCCGTTCGGCGCAGGCATCCAGCTGTTCGCGTTCGTCGGCGGCGGGGTCCTGTGCGGCGCGGTGGCCGTGATCCTGGTCGTGGCGTTCGCTCCTCCCTGGTCGCGGCGCCGTACGGCGGCCCCGTCGCCCGCGCCGGGGGGCCTCGGTCGGGTGATCGATCAGCTCGTCCGGATGCGGCTCGAGGTCGACCAGATGCGGCGTCGGGCGTCCGACACGGTGCTCCTGGTCGCCCTGGCGTTGATCTTTACCGGCGGCTTCGCGGCGAGTCTCGTTCAGGTGCTCGATCCGGGGCTTCCCTTTGGCGACGCCCTCCTGCTGAGTGGCGGGGCCCTCGGCGGGGTTGCGATCGTCTGGGCCATCCTGTACTGGACCGCGATCGTCCACCGGGCGAACGCGATGGAGAACCGCGTCCGGGCGCTGACGAGCGGGCTCGCCCAGCTGGAAGACCAGCTCTGGAGCCGGTTCTAAGCCGCGATGCCCGCGGAGCAGTCCCTCGCGCGGCCGGACGTCTACGTGGTCGTCCGTCTCCTGGACGTGCTCCACGCGAGCCCGCAGCGCCTGCGCCGAACGCAGCTCCAGCAGCGAGCCGGGATCAACTACACGCTGTTCGCGCGGTACCTCGACTTCCTCGTCCAACGCGGTTTCGTGGCGGTCGGGGCCGAGAACGACGGAGGGTGGGTCGAGATCACCGCGCGGGGCGAGGAAGCGTACCGATTCCTCGCCGACGGACTCGCGCGGCTGCTCGGGGGACATCCTCCCTAAGCGGACCGGGACGCTCCGGCTCGCTGTCGGGTCCGCGGCGGCGAGGCGTCGGCGCCCTCCGGTCCGACGGGGCTCGGAAGCCTCGGTCGGCGGGCGAGGCAGGCACGGAGGGTCGCCTCGGTCTCCTCGCGCTCCGCCCCCCCGAGCTCGAGGCGCGGCATGCGGACCCGGGGGTTCCCCCAGCCCAGCTCGGCCTGGACGAGCTTGATCCGCTGCACGAACTTCGGCCCGGTGTCCATCTGGAGGAGAGGCCGGAACCAGCGGTAGAGTGCACCGGCGGTGCGTACGTCCGCGCGCACGGCCGCCGAGAAGAGGGCGACCGACTCGTCCGGGAGCGCGTTCGCGAGCCCCGCGACCCACCCGACCGCCCCCGCCCTCACCCCATCCAGTACGCAGTCGTCGAGACCCACCGCGACCTCGACCCGCGGGCCGAGCCGTGCGGTCAGTGCGGCGATCCTCCGGGCGTCCCCGCTCGACTCCTTCGCCGCGGCCAGGGTGGGATGCGTCCGCGCGAGCTCCTCCACGTCGTCCGGTTCCACGTCGGTGCCGTACGCGGGCGGGTTGTTGTAGAGCATGCACGGGAGATCGGTGGCAGAGAAGACCGCGCCAAAGTGCGCCCGGGTCTCCGCCCGGTCGCCGCGGTAGACGTACGGGGGCAGGACCAACAGTCCGCGCGCTCCCGCACGCTTGGCACGGCGGGCCTGAGCGACCGCCTCGTCGGTACGGGCGGCGGCGACCGCGGCGATCACCGGCACGTCGGCGGGCAGCGCAGCGACCAGGTCCGTGATGAGCGCGACGCGCTCCTCCGCGGAGAGCGTAGAGCCTTCCCCGAGCGAGCCGGCGGTGACGATCGCGTCGACCCTCCTCCCCGCGAGCCAGCGAGCGTGGCGGACGAACGCCGCCCGGTCGATCTCGCCGTCCGGTCGGAACGGGGTCGTGATCGCGACGAGGACTCCCCGCCAGAGCGACCGCGGCGCGGCGCTCATGTCGGCACCCCGTAACAGAACGGGTCCCGCTCGTCGAGCAGGAGCTCTGCCTCCCCCGTGATGTACGCGGTCCCGGTGATGTGCGGGCGGATCCCCCGCGGGAGCGGATCCGCCCGGGCCTCGAAGACCCCGCCGAGGATGCCCTCCTGTCGCCAGACCGCTCCCGGTTTCAACCGTCCATCGGCGACCAGGCACGCGAGCTTCGCGCTCGTCCCCGTGCCGCAAGGGGAGCGATCGTAGGCGCCGCCCGGACAGAGGACGAAGTTTCGCCCGTCGTTCTCGGTCCGTTCGGGCGGACCGGTGAGCTCGATGTGGTCGATTCGGGTCCCGTCCTCGCCCGTGACCCCGTTCCGAACGAGGGAGGCCGCGACCGCCCGGCAGAAGTCGGTGAGCACACCGACGTTCTTCAACCGAAGTTCCGCGGGCGCGGTCTCGGTGAGGAAGAACCAATTCCCTCCCCAGGCGACGTCCCCGACGACGGCGCCGAACCCCGGGACGTCCACCGCAGCGCCGGCGCGCGTGCGGAAGCTCGGCACGTTCGCGACCGTGACGCGGCCGTCCCCACCGAGCTCGGTCTCCACCGGCCCCACCGGCGTATCGATCATGGCCCGCCCCGGGTCGAGACGCCCGAGATGGTGGAGCGTCACGATCAGTCCGATCGTGCCGTGCCCGCACATTCCGAGGTACCCGACGTTGTTGAAGAACACCACTCCGGCGGTGTGGGCGGGGTCCTCCGGGAGGCCGAGGAGCGCCCCGACGACGGAGTCCGACCCGCGGGGCTCGGACACAAGCGCCCGTCGGAACGCATCGTGCGACGCGCGGAACCGATCCCGTCGCTCGGAGAGGGGGCCCGTGCCGAGGTCCGGCCCGCCCGCGACCACGACCCGCGTCCCCTCACCTTCCGTATGGGAATCGACGACCCGGACTCGTCCTACGGTAGCCGCGGTCGACGGAGTGCGCATCGTCACCACCGGGGCGCTCCGAGGAGGGTGCCGTCGATCGCCGGGATGTTCGGACGGCCGGTGAGCGCCATGATCAGGGCGAGGTCGAGTTTCAGGAGCGAGAGGAGCTGCGCGACGCCCGCCTCGCCCCCGACCGCGAGGGCCCAGAGCGCCGGGCGGCCGATCCCGACGCCCCGAGCGCCGAGCGCGAGGGCCATCGCGATGTCGCTTCCCCGCCGGACGCCGCTGTCGAAGTAGACCTCGGTTTTCCCGCCGACCTCCCGGACGACCTCCGGCAGAACTTCCAGGGCGGCGGAGGCCCCGTCCAGCTGACGCCCGCCGTGGTTCGATACGATCACCGCTCGGGCTCCGTGCTCGACCGCGAGGCGCGCGTCCTCCGCCGTCAGGATCCCCTTTACAACGACCGGCAGAGACGTCGCCGCCCGTAGCCGGTCGAGGATCTCCCACGTCGCCGAGGCCGAAGGCCGGAGGACAAACCGGGCGCCGTCGCGGTCGGGGGCGCGGGGCGGCGCCCGCGCGTCCGGCCCGTTCCCCACCAAGACGGGGGTGTCGACGGCGACGCCGCCGCGTACCTGGCGGTCGCGGTTGGAGAGGACCGGCATGTCGACCGTCAGCACGATCGCGCGGTAGCCCGCCTTCTCGGCTCGCTCGACCAGGCGGCGGCTCGCGTCGTACTCGGGTTGCAGGTAGAGCTGGAACCAGCGCGGCGCCGACGGGGCGGCGACCGCGATCTCCTCGAGCGAGCGGGAGGAGAGGGTACTGAAGATCGCGAGGAGCCCCGCGTCGCGGGCCGCCCGAGCGGTGGCAACCTCGCCGTCCCGGTGGAGGAGCCCCTGGTAGGCGGTCGGCGAAAGGTAGAACGGCGCGGTGACGCGGGCGTCGAGGAGTTGGCTCGTCAGGTCGAACGTGTCGACCCCTGTCAGGACGCGCGGTCGGAGCGTCTGTCGGTGGAACGCATCGCGGTTCGCCCGGAGCGTCGTCTCCTCCGCCGCCCCGCCCTGGACGAGAGCCCAGACGTCGGGCGAGACTTTCGAGGCGGCCGCCGCCTCGAGCTCTCCGAGAGTGAGGAATCCGCCCGGCGGCACCGCGGTCATCCCTGCCCCCCGTCGGCCGCGATGGCGAGAGGGCTTCTTAGATTACACTCCCCGCAGGGCCTGCAGCAGCGCCACCCCGTTCGGAGAACCGAGACCGGCGCACGGGTTCCAGCCGGGGCCGGCGGAGTACCCGTCGTTGTTGCCGGAGGTGATCTCGTGGAACGTCGCGGCCGGCCCGGCAGCGTAGAGCGTCGGGTTGAGGTATCCCAGCGGGGCGCCCATCGCCTGGTTCAACCGCGCCACGAGCGCTGCCCAGAGCGGAGCGACGGCACTCGTTCCGCCGATCGCGGTGGACGTTCCGTCCACCAGGACCTGGTATCCCGTCGTCGGGTCCGCGTCCCCAGCGACATCCGGGACGCCTCGGCCGACGAACGCGTTGGGGGCGGCGGGGACGCGCGCTCCCGTCTGGTAAGAGGGGAGCGCGAAATCCTCACTGACCCCTCCCCCGGTGGCACCCTCACCGGCCGCGAGTTCGTTCCAGACCGTCTCGCTCTCGATCGAGGTCCCGGAGAGCACGAGTCGAGTGCCGCCGCAGGCGATCACCGCGGGACTCGACGCCGGGAAATCGACCGAGAGACCGGTGCCCGGCCCGCCGTCGTCCGCGCCGTCGTCGCCCGCCGCCGCGAGCACGGTGACGCCGAGCGTTGCCGCGTCCTCGAAGATCGACTCGAACGCGCTCCGGGCCGCGGCCGTCCAGCTCGACTCGGGACCCCCCCAGCTGACCGACAGGATCGTCGGCCGGTGCGTGGTGTCGTGGACGGCGGTCGAGAGGGCGTCCAGGAACCCCTGGTCGGTGTTCGGCGCGAAGTAGACGACGATCGTCGCGCCGGGCGCGATCGCGCCCGCGACCTCGACGTCGAGCTCCACTTCGCCGTCGGGTCCGTTCGGGTCGCCGGTGGGCGTGTTCGAGGCGCCGTCGACCGAGACCGCCGTGATCGATGGCTCGGGGACGCCGAGCGTCGCGAAGTACTGGGTGAGGTCGGCGGGCCGATACCCGCCACCGAGCTCGAGGAGGGCAATGCACTGGCCGGCCCCGTTCGAGCCCGGGGGGAACGTGTACGCGGCCGCGACCTCGAGGGGCGTGTACGCGGGCGCGGCCGCCGCGTTCGGGGGGCGTTGGCGAAAGTGCGTCTTCGCCTGCGGTCGGTTGTCCAGCCCGAGGACCGCTAGGGTACCCCGCGCGAGATCGGCGGGTAGGCGCAGCGGTCCCACCGAGCCCCGGTACGCACCTCCGGCGTACTCCCATCGTGACAGTTCGACCCCGAACGCCTCGGCGAGGGCGCCGACCGTCCCCTCGAGATGGACCGTCCTCCGAGCGGCGCTGACCTCTCCGACCCGGAGGCCGTGAGTCCGGGCAAAGCGCCGAACGGCCTCGAGATCGTCCGCTCGTGCCCCGCGCTCCGCGGCGTACGCCTCCCGGCTGGGAGGCGACTTTCCGGCCCCGCGGCGCGCGCCGAGCTCGGCGAGCGACGGAAACCGCGTCGCCGTTCCTCCGCGGCGCAGGAGAAGGGTCACGTCGCCGGACGTCGACGGGTCCCAGGGTCCGGTCCGCCGGGCTCCCGGTAGGGCCGGCCGCTCGCTCCCCGGCAATTCGACCCGTCGCTCGTGAGCGATCATCGTGCTTGGTCTCGGTGGCATGCGGCCGAGTCGCATACCGTCATCGGCTCGAGGGGTCCCCGCCGCACGACCGAAGATCCACTTTATTCGTTATGCCCTAATTATTAGGGTCCCCCTTATATTCTACCCACCGATGACTCCCCCGTGGAGCCCCTCCAGCGTCTGACGCGCCGTCAGGTCGACACCCTGATGGCGGTCGCGCGGGAGGAGTCGTCCGAGCGCGGGGCCGCGCTCAAGGCCGTCGCCCGCTCGCTCGGAGTCCGGCCCCCCAGCGCACTCCCCCACGTCGCCGCGCTCGAGTCGCTCGGTCTCGTTGCGCGGCGCTCGGGAAAGACGCACCTGACCTCCACGGGCCGTCGATGCCTCGTCGAGTACCAACGGCACCACCGGGTCGCGGAGACGCTCTTCGCGGATGCCGGTTTCTCCCCCGACGCATCCTGCCGAGCTGCCCGGGAGGTCGACCTCGCGCTCTCGCACCGCACGGTCGAGACGGTCTGCCGGGCGGAGCGCCATCCCCGGGTCTGCCCCCACGGCGAGCCGATCCCGCCGTGCGACGCGACCGAAGGGGCGCGCCGATGATCGCGGACTCCTCCACGATCCTCTACCTGCTCGCCGGCTGCTTCGCGCTCGGGATGCTCCATGGGGTGATCCCCGACGAGCACACCTGGCCGATCACGTTCGCCTACTCGGTCGGGACGACCACGGGTCGGGGCGGCATCCGTTCTGGCGCGTTCTTCGCCGCGGCGTTCACCGCCCAGCGCGCGATGATGAGCATGATCGTCTATCTCGCGATCGCGGCGGTCGTCGGGTACTGGGGGCTGAACCTCGCGACCGGGGACACCTACGTCAACGGGCCCGTCTACATCGCCGTCGGCGCCGCGATGGCGATAGCGGGTTGGCTGATTCTCACGAATCGAGTCGGCCACTTCCATCCCCTGATGCGTCTTTCCGAGAAGGACCTCGCGAAGCACACGAACGCCGACGGGAGCCCGGCGAGCCCGACCGGCAACGTGCCGACCCACTGGTGCATCATCCACGGCTTCATCTCCGGTTTCGGGACCGATTCGGGGATCCTCTCGATCTGGATCTACGTCTACACCCTGCCCGTCCTCGTCAGCGCCGGGCTCTGGCAGATCGGCTGGCTCCCGGGGGCGCTCTTCGGTCTCGGGACGTTCCTCGTCCTGATGTTCATCGGATTTTTCTTCGGGGAGACCCTCCAGATCGCGAAGCGGGTCGGTCCGAACCGGATCGCCCACTTCGGGCGCCTCGTCGGGGCCCGGACGCTCGTCGCCGGGGGGCTCGCGTTCATCGCGTTCGGCCCGCTCTACTGGTCGGGATGGTACAACAACCACGTCGCGTTCGACGCCGGGTCGTTCATCGTCATCGTGATCCTCATCGTCATGGCGGTCCCGATCATGATCTACACCTGGAGAGAGGTCCAGAGGCTCCCTCGGGAGTTCGCGACCGGGGCCCCGCTCGTGACGGTCAGCGACCCCTCGGCGCCGCACTCGGACTAGTCCGGGGCGTCCAGCGCCCGGGCGAGCGCGAAGAACGCCTCGGCAGGGAGCGACTCGGGTCGCCGAGTGGCCCATTCGGAGGGCCACCCCGCGCGGCGGGCGAGCTCCGCCGCCGCGGTGGCGCCGCCGGCGAGGCGGGGCAGCAGGTTCCCGAGCTGTTTACGGCGGGAGGCGAAGAGGAGCCGGACCGCCCGCTCGAACGTGGCCACGGAGGGCACGGGGAGCGGGCCCGGCCGGGCGACGTGGACGCCGAGGCGCCCGTCGACCTCGGGGACCGGGGCGAACGACGCCGCGGGGACGGTCCGGAAGAGCTCGACGTCGCCGTAGAGTCGACCCAGGAGCGCGAGACGGCCGTATCGCTTCGAGCCGGGCGCTGCCGCGAGCCGCTCGGCGACCTCACGTTGGATGAGGAAGACGACCCGCGGGGTCCGTCGCTCGAGGAGACGGACGAGGATCGGCGTCGCGGCCGAGTAAGGGAGGTTCCCGACCACGCACTCGGTGGAAGGAAGGTCGATCTCGAGCGCGTCCCCCGGGACGACGCGGATCCGCTCCCCAAAGACCGAATCGAGGAACGCCGCGAGGCGGCGGTCCCGCTCGATGACGGTGAGAGGGCCGAGCCCGCGCCGTAGGAGCGCCGCGGTCAGGACGCCGAGCCCTCCTCCGATCTCCACCACCGGCCGCCCGGGCGGAAGCCCGACGAGCGCTGCTTCCGCGTCCGCGACGAACGGGTCGGTGAGGAACGACTGTCCCCACCGCCGGGCGGGTCGGACGCCGAGCGCCTCGAGGGTGCGGCGCACCGCTTCCGGGCTTTCCGGAACCCCGGAGACCGGGCGTTGGTCCGGACTACGGCGCGACGAAGAGGCGGTACTTGTCCTCGACACCGCTCAGTTCCTGCTCGATGCGACCGACCACGAGCTTTTCCGGGCTCTTCAGTCGGAGCCGAGCCTCGAGCTCGGCGAAGCTCGCGAACGGCGCGCGTTTTCGCTCGTCGACGATCTGCTGCATCGTCTTCTTGCCGATCCCGGGAAGAAGCTCGAGGAGGTGGAACCGGCGCGAGACCGCCGGCGACTCGTTGAAGAACCGCAGGTACCGCGCCTCGTTCCCCTTCACGATCTTCTCCAGCGTGAGCGGGAGCTCCGAGCGCCCGGCGACCGTCAGCTCGTCGTAGCCGATCCGCCGGCGGACGTGGTCGATCGGGGGGACCGTCCCCGGGGCGGGGACGAGCGGGATCCGGTTCCCCGCGACGAGCTTCGCGTTCGGGCGCGGGACGAGCTCGAACAACTTCAGCTCGTCCTCGCCGATCGCGAGGGCGAGCGGCTCGCGGTGGAATCCCCGCTCAGTCTGGCGGCCGTTCGGCAGGTAATCCAGGATGTACGCGTAGCTCTCCACGGGCCGGACCCCCGATCATCGGTGCTGGGCCACGATCTCGAGGAGGCGCGTGATCTGCGTCTCGTCGAGCACGACCCGCTCCTTCGAGAACAGGAGTCGGATTTCCTCGGGGTATTGCGGCAGGGTGTCGGCGACCTTGACCGCGACGGTCGCGTCGACGTAGGGCAGCGTGCGCAGCTCCGCGATCAACCGTTCGGTCGCCTCGCTCGGGAGGCGCGCGAACAGCTCGGCGTGCTGGAGCGCGAGGCCGGCCTCGCGGGGAAGCGTCCGGTGCGTCGCCTCGTCCGTGAGGAGGTCCTTCACGCGCGAAAGCGGGACGGGTTCAGGCATCGGCGCCTCGGGCCGCCACGAAGGGCAGCAGGTGGATCGGGGTCGCGATGAGCTCCTTGCGCTTGCCGCCGTCCAGGAACTGGATGCGGTACGCCCGGCCCGACCGGGCGACGACCGTGCAGACCCGCCCCTGGTAGCGAGGGTGCGGCTGCCCATGGGGGTCGGACGGCTCGATCCGGACCATCACCCGGTCGCCGACCGCGAACTCGCGGAGGAAGCGGGTCACGGGCGGGAGCCCGCGTTCGCGGACCTTCTTCGTGAAGACGCCGCGGGAACGGGAGCGGAACCCCTTCGAACTCTTGACCATCTAACCGGCCTCCGTGTCGTGGATCTCCATCACGTCCAGGGACTCGACGCGCAGCGGAAGCCCCACAAGGCCCGCGAGGCTCGGTTCGGTGCGTCCGCCATCTCCTTCCACCCACTCCTTGACGTACGTACCGGCCTCGGTCCTCAGCTCGAGCGTGAACCGCCCGTCCGCGGCGTCCACGAGACGGGCGGCGACGATCCGCCGCGTTCGAACGCGGTCGGATCGGCGGTGCGCGACGCGGGTGGGCGTTCGCTGGGCGATCGCTCGGGCCAGCGCGAGGTCCAAGGCCTCATTAACCTTTGCCACCGCGACCTCGCCCAGCACCGTGACGCGGTAGCTCTTGTCGGGCGCCGCCTCCTTCACGCGCACGACGTCCGGCGCCTCGGCCGACGCGAGGTCGACGACCTCGACGCGGCCGGCGGCGCTCTGGCCGAGTTCCGCGGACGCCCGGGCGAGGTCGACGCTGCGCCGGTGCGGCCGGAGCAGTTCGAGGACGAACGGCCGGCCGCGGCCTAGCATCCGAGCATCGATGTCCTCCCGGCCCATTCCGTGGAACCGGCTGCCCTCGGCGCCGGTCGCCGCGACGAGCGGCGCGGCGACAAGCTCCTCCACGCTCTCCGGGTAGGTCTTCCCGGTCCCTCGGCACGAGTCGCAGCCGCGCCCGCCGCATCGCCGGCACGGCCAGCGCGTCTGCGGGAGGGTACGGTCCAGCTTGCGATACCGCCCCTGGAAGTAGACGGGAAGGACGGTCGTCTCGACCCGCCCGACGGGAACGTCGGCGAGAAAGACGATGTCTGCCCCGCTGCTGCCACCCGAGGCGCCGGTACGAGCCTCGATCCGCTTTCCGAGCTCGCGGTTGAACGCGGAACGAAGGCTCTCGCCCCACTCGGTGCCGACCTCCGACCAGAGCGCCTCCTCGCGGGCGAGCGTCTCGGGCTCCCAGCGGGAGCCGCACGTGAATCGGTGCCACTCGTAGCCGTCGGCCGCGCGGACCGCTCGTTCGACCCACACGTCGAACCGCTCGAACGCCCCGCCGCAGACGGGGCAGGGCGCTGGGGTCGCGGGAGCGGCGGGTCCGAGGATCGCCTCGAACTGCGCCGCGCGCTCCGGGTTCGTGAGCCCGTGGCCGTAGCGCCCGAAGAGCCGGCCGAAGCACTCGGGGCAGAGCCCGCGCCCGCTGGCGTGGCGCGCGACCGCGATCGCGGCATCGCTCGGCGCGAAGGGCACCGGACCGGGCACGGTCCGGCCACCCCGCGGCGCGGTTAAGCTTCATGGCGCCCCCGCCGCGTGACTATTTAGTCGGCCGAGGGATGGCGGCTCTACCCTCATGGCGTCGATCACCGAGGCGGAGCTGACGCGGGCGATCGAGGGCACGCTCGTCGCGCGGGGAAAGATGGCGCCGCCCGAGGCCCGGTCGACCGCCCGGATGGTGCTCGGCTACTTCGGGCTCGACGACGCGGTGCTCGACAACAAGCTGTCGAGCGAGGACCGGGACCGGTTCTACCAGCTCGAGGAGGAGGGGCTCCTGACGAGCGAGGAGGAGGACGCGACCGTCTCCCGCGGAAAGACGTGGCGGATCCACTACTGGCTCCTGAAGAAGGCCCGGATCCGGGACGTCGGCCAGGCCGGTGACACGCCGACGCCGGACGACGCCGCCACGGTCTACCGCGACATCGGCGAGTCCGACTGGAAGCATCGGGCGGAGCCGCCGCCGGGTTCGTAGATCCGCGGCGGGTTCAACGACCGCGGCCCGGGCGGTCGGGACGCGCCCCCGGCTGCAGCGCGGGGTAGTCCGCGGTCGCGATCACGTGACGCACGTGCTCGATCGCGCCGAGGGCGAACGCGATCGCGGCGAGGAGCGCGATCAGGGACGCGAGCGATGCCGCGAAGCCCGATACCCCGACGAGCGCGACGAGGACAGCGAGTGAGGCGAGCGCGTTGAACGACGCGTGCATCGCGACCGCGAGCATGTAGTACGACCCGGTGCCGGCCCCCGACACGCCGAAGCGACTGCGAGCGTAGCCGTAGCCGAACATCCCGGTGGAGCTGCCGTGGAGGAGGACGCTCGAGACGCTGCGCACGAGGATGAGCGCGATCCCGGCCTCGAGGCCGCCGACCAGGTACGCGGAGAGGCCGTAGAGGAACGTCTCGAAGAACCCGAAACCGAGCCCGACGGACGCCCCGAAGACCGGGCCGTCCGCGACCGAGCGCAGATGGGCCCGGTAGGCGTAGACGCCGGAGCCCTTGAGCGCCTCCTCGATGAACGGCGCGATGACGAGGACGAGGAAGAACGTCCCGGCGGTCGAGTTCCCGTTGAGGAAGAGGAACTCGGGGCCGGGGTAGTGCAGGCTCACGCGGGTGCCGAGGGCGACGACGAGCGCCTCGAGGATCGCGGCGACGATCGTCGCGAAAACCGCCCCATAGACGAACGCGCCCAGGACCGGTCCCCACGGGCTCGACTGGAACCGCTCGGTCCGTCGCACCCAGGTGAGGTAGAGGAGCGCCGGGACGAGCGAGACCAGGACGAGGAGGACGAGATCGAGGACGGGGTCGAGCCCGCTCATCGCGCCGCCTCCGGAACGGGGTACAGGTAGAACCCCTCGCCGGTCTTTCGCCCGAGCTTCTTCGCCGCGACCATCGTCCGGAAGAGCGGGCACGCCCGGTAGCGCGGGTCACGGAAGCCGTCCCAGAGGACGTCCAGGATCGCGAGCGCGGTGTCGATCCCGACGAGGTCCGCGAGCTCGAACGGCCCCATCGGGTGGTGGAATCCGAGTCGGTAGGCGGTGTCGATGTCCTCCTTGGTCGCGACCCCCTCGAAGAGCATCCACGCCGCCTCGTTGACCAGCACCGCGAGCGCGCGGGTCGTGACGAAGCCGGGCGTGTCGCGCGACGTCACGACCGCCTTCCCGAGGCTTTCCGCGAACGCGCGCGCCTCCTGAACGAGCTCCGGTCGTGTCGTGTGGCCCGGGATCAACTCCACGAGCGGCATCTGAAGGACTGGATTGAAGAAGTGGATCCCGACGAGCCGGCTCGGGTCCTCCAGGTCCTGGGCGATCGACGTGATCGGAAGGCTCGACGTGTTCGACGCGAGGAGCGCGTGGGGCCGCGCCGCTCCTTCGATCTCGTGGAAGATCGCGCGCTTCAGCGCGAGGTCCTCGGGCGCGGCCTCGATGACGACCTCGGCCGAATCGGCCCGGCGAAGCCCGATCGCGACGTCGATCCGGCCTAGCGCGGCCTGCTTCTCTCCCGCGCCGAGCGAACCTTTCCGAACGGCATGCTCGAGCGCGCGGTCCGCGCTCGCGATCCCGCGGCGGACGAACTCCTCGCTCACGTCCTCGAGCGTCACGGGATATCCGGCGAGGGCGCATTGGGCCGCGATGCCGCTACCCATGATCCCCGCGCCGACCACGAAGACCCGCCGGCGGACCGAGGCGCGGGGGTCGCTGCCGGAGTCAATCGGCGCGGGTTCGGCGCTCACGGGCCTCCGACCGGCGCTACCGCGGCCCGGACGACTTCGAGGTACTCGCACGCGCGGCAGAGCGGCCCGGTGCTCGGCTCTCCGCAGACCCGGCAGCGCGCGGGCGCGCGGAGTCCCTCGTCCCGGAGCCAGCGCTCGACGAGCAGCGCGTGCGTCCTCAGGAGCGACTGGCGGGTGCCCGGCTGCGCCTCCTCGAGCTGCCAGACCACCTGCCGGAAGAGGTTGCGAGAGGCGCGGCCCGCATGGGGACACTCCCCGTGGTCGAACGGGAGGTGGAGCAGGCGCGCGTAGAGGTAGACCTCGCGCTCGGGAACGAGCGCGAGCGGAGCGATCCGGGGGACGAGCCCCGCCTGGGGGACCCGGTGCGGGGCCATGCGGACGAGCCGGTCGAGGTCCCCCCGGACCAGGTTCATCAGCACCGTCTGCGCGAGGTCGTCGAGGTTGAAACCGAGGACGAGCACGTCCGCGCCGGCGGCGCGGGCGGCACGGTTGAGGAGGCCCCGTCGCCAGACGCCGCAGAACGAGCACGGAACCGTCCCCGGAAGGCGCGCGACGGCCCGGTCGGTCGTCGTCCCGAGCTCGTCCGACGCCCGAACGACCCGGTGCTCGACCCCGAGACGCTGCGTGAGCGCCTCGGCGGCCCGAAGCGTGGGGGGTCGGTACCCCGCGATCCCTTCGTCCACGCTCACGGCGACGAGGCGGACGGTGGAGCGGCGCCGGAAGTGGGCGTGGGCGAGCGCCAGTACGACCGCGGAGTCCTTGCCGCCCGAGAGGGCGACGGCGACCGTCCCCCCCGAGAAACGGGGGAGCTGGCGGTGGAACTCTCGGCGGACCCGTTCCTCGACCGAGGCGGTGAAGTGCCGGGCGCAGGGATGTCGACCCCGGTACGGCTGGTCGACCACCGCGGGCGCGTCGCAGTCGGAGCAGCGCACGGGGACCGGGACCGCGCCTCGCTATTTGAGCAGGGAGCGCGCCCCACGGTTCCTCTGCGCGGATACGATTATTAGCTGAACCTCCGCGAAAGGACCGCGATGGCCTCCACACGCATTCCGCGGAGCCCCGGCGCACCCCGTCCCGCGGGCGGCGACGTGGACGGCGGCGCCCCGTCCTCCGGATTCGATGCGCTCGAGCTGGTCGGACGCTTCCAGCGCATGCTCCAGTCCCAGGAGCGGAGCCCGTGCACGGTCAAGCAGTACGGTCACATCGCGCGGACGTTCCTCGCCTTCGCCCAGAAGCCTCTCGAGGAGGTCACGCTCCGCGATCTCGAGTCGTTCCGGGAATACCTCGTCCTCCAGCGCCACTACTCGAAGAACTCGGTCTACACGACCGTGCGCGGGCTCACCTGCCTCTTCCGGAACTTCGGCCTCGCGGTCGCCGACCAGCTCGAGCCGCCGCGCCGCCCCGAACGACTGCCGCGCTACCTCTCCGAGGAGGAGATGCACCGCCTGTTCGAGGCCGTCCGCGACTCCCCGCGCGACAGCGCGATCGTGCACGTGCTCGCGTTCGCCGGCCTTCGGGTGAGCGAGGTGTGCCACCTCGAGCTCGAGGACATCGAGTTCGAGCGGAACATCCTCCATGTCCGCTCCGGGAAGGGCGACAAGGACCGGGAGGTCATCCTCGAGGACCGGAGCCGCGCCGCGATCGACCGGTATCTCACCGACCGTACCCTCGCGGGGGAATCGACCCGTCGACTCTTCCCGGTCGGCCCGGTCACGGTCGAGCGGATCGTTCGGCGGGCCGCGGCCACGGCGACCATCCCACGCCGGGTCACGCCCCACATGCTGCGCCACACGCTCGCGACCGCTCTGCTCTCTCGCGGCTGCGACATCCGCTACATCCAGAAGCTCCTCGGGCACGCGTCGGTCGCGACGACCCAGATCTACACCCATGTCGACACGCAAGCGCTGCGCAACGCCTACCAGCGGGCGAAGCCGGAGTATTAACAGTCGGTCGCCCTCGGGCGTTCCGTGACGCCCGCGCCGGCGGAGGTCGTGGTCCTCGGCGCGGGGATCGTCGGTTGCGCGCTCGCCTACCACCTCGCCGACCGGCACGTCGGTCCGGTCGTCGTCTACGATCCCCGTACGCCGGGCGCCGGCGCGACCGGCCGCGCGGCCGGGATCGTCACCGAGCAGTTGTGGAATCGCTGGGACGTCGACGTCACGCGGGAGTCGAAAGAGCAGTACGCGACCCTGAGCGCTCGGTGGGACCCGTCGGCCTATGCGGTCAACGGCTTCGTGCGCTGGGCCCGAGGCGACGAGGCGAAGGCAGTCCTCTCCGGGGCGGTCGGGCGGCTGCGCGGTTGGGGGGTCGACGTACGCGAGATCGATGCTGCGGGACTCGCGGAACGGGTCCCGTGGGGACGGTTCGACGACGCGCCGCGGGCGGTCTGGAGTCCCGGCGACGCGGTCGTGACCCCGAGCACGATGGGGGAGATCTTCGCCGAGGGCGCGCGGCAAGCGGGCGTCGAGTTCCTGCTCGGGACCCCGCTCGAAGGGTTCGGTCCCGTCGGGAACGGGTGGGAGCTCCGCACGCCGGGTCGCGTCGTGCGCGCGCAGGTCGCGGTCGTCGCGGCCGGCGCGTGGTCGAAGCGGATCCTGAGCGACGTCGGCCATCCGTTGCCGCTCGTGCCGTACCGCACGCAGGCCGCGGTCCTCCGACCGCCCTCCGGCCCTGCCCTCTTCGCCTCCGTCCATGACATCGACACGGACGTCTACGCGCGGCCCGAAGCGAACGGGCGAATCCTCGCCGGCGATGGGACCGAGCTCGTCGAAGTCGACCCCGAGACGTTCCGCTCGGGGGCGGACGAGTCGTTCGTCGCCCACCTGGCCGAGACGTTCCAACGGCGGCTCCCCGGCTGGGCCGATGCCGAGCTCGTCCGCGCGTGGGCGGGGGTCTGTACCTCGACCCCCGACCGACGGCCGCTCGTCGGACGGGTCCCCGGCGCGAGCGGTCTCTACGCGGTCACCGGGTTCAACGGGTTCGGGGTAATGCGCGCCGGCGGGGTCGCGCGGCGCGTCGCCGAGCTGATCGCGACGAACGGGGAGGGGAAGCGAGAGCTCGAACGCCTCGCACCGGCACGGCCCGATCGATTCCCGGGTCGGGTTCGGTCGTTCCTACCGCGACCGGGGTTCACCCTGGACGACGGGGACGATCCCCGTTTCTGACCGCCCCGTCCGCTAGGCACGTCCATCCAGCTGATGGACCCGTTCGAGCTTCTCGAGGAACTCGACGCCCTCGCCGGTCGTCATCGGCTTCCCGTCCTCCCGGGTGAGCGGCAGGCCCGCGATCGCGCACGCCTCGGGCGCGCTCTTCCCGTCCAGGAGGGCGCGCAACGCGCGCTGCTCGCGACGGCCCAGGGAGATCCCGGCGAGCTGGAACTCCTCGAACGCCTCGGTCGCGATGGGCGCCACGAGCCGGGCGAGCTTCGCGACCTCGGCGGCGTAGAGCCGGATCTCCTCCTGGGCGTGGGGGTCGAGACGGAGCGAGAGGAAGTGGAACAGGTTGTAGAGATTGGTCTTCCAGTACCACTGCGTGTAGTAGGCGACCGGAAGGAGGAGGCGGGCGGTCTCGCGCGCGACCCCGGCGTCGAGCGCGCGCGAGTAGGCGGCGTACGCCTCTTTCGCGACCGCGTCGAGGTCCGTGCGGAACCGCTCGACCGCGTTCGCGGGGAGCGGGTCGCCGCGGCCCTGGCGGTTCCGCGTCGACTGGTGGCGGACCTCCTCGGCCGCCGGGACCTCGTACTCGTCCGGGACGACCGAGTATCGCGCCGAGTACTCGTTCACGGAGGCGGTTCGGTGGCGGATCCACTGCCGGGCGACGAAGATCGGAAGGCGGACGAGAAACTTGAACTCGACCATCTCGAACGGCGTCGTGTGGTGGTGGCGCATCAGATACCGAACGAGTCCGCGGTCGTCGCGGACCGACTTCGTCCCCTGCCCGTAGGAGACCCGAGCCGCCTGGACGATCGCGGCGTCGTCCCCCATGTAGTCGACGAGCGCGACGAAGCCGTGGCTCAGGACCGGGTGCCGGACGCCGACCTCGGCGTCCGCCGCGGGGACGCTGACGCGGCGCATCGGGGCGGACTCGTCGGCCACGGCGTGGGGAGCGGGACCGAGAGATAAAAGGCGCCGGGCGGGGCGGCGGAACGCCGCGGCAAAAACCTAAGGACCCCCGCCCGCTCGATGCGCACGGAGGGAAGCGCGGTGGCCCGGATCTTCATCGGCGTTTCCTGGCCGTACGCGAACGGCCCCCAGCACCTGGGTCACCTTGCGAGTACCTACGTCCCGGCCGACATCTTCGCGCGGTTCCACCGGCTCCGGGGCGACGAGGTCCTCATGGTGTCGGGCTCGGACATGCACGGTACGCCGATCCTCGTCGCCGCGGAGAAGGCCGGCACTTCCCCGGAGGAGCTGGCGAACCGCTTTCACGCCACCAATCGGGAGGCGCTGATCCGCCTCGGGATCTCGTTCGACCTGTTCACGACGACCCACACGGTGCAGCACGAGCGGACGGTTCACAGTCTCTTCCTCGCGCTCCTCCAGGCGGGGTACCTGCAGCGCCGCACCGCCGACGCCGCCTACTGCCCCACCCACCGGCGGTTCCTCGCCGACCGCTACCTCGAGGGCACGTGCCCGCACTGCGGCTTCGACAAGGCACGGGGCGACGAGTGCGACCACTGCGGACGCCCGCTCGAGCCGCACCAGTTGGGCCAGCCGCACTGCGCTCTCGACGGCACGCCCGCCGAGTTCCGGCCGTCGGAACACTTCTACCTCGAGCTCGACCGCCTGCAGCCGAAGCTCGCCGAGTACGTCGCCCGTCAGGAGGACCACTGGCGTCCCGGGGTGTGGCGCGTGGCGGAGAACTTCCTCACCGAGGGCTTGCATCCGACCCCGATCACGCGCGACCTCGACTGGGGAGTACCGATCCCCCTCGACGGGTACGACACGAAACGGATCTACGTCTGGGTCGAGGCGCTGATCGGATACCTCTCCGCGGCGCAGGAGTGGGCGGTCCGGTCCGGCCGACCGGAGGCGTGGCGGCGGTACTGGGAGGAGCGGGAGCCGGCGCGCCACTACTACTTCGTGGGGAAGGACAACAAGTTCCACCACACGATCGTCTGGCCCGCGATGCTCCTCGGCGTGGGGGGCCTCCATCTGCCCTACGACGTCCCGGCGAACGAGTGGATGACGCTCGGCGGGCAGAAGGTATCGAAGTCGCGGACCCAGGAGCAGGAGGCATTCCTCCCCTCCCTGCTCGAACGGTACCCACCCGACCAGATCCGGTTCTACGCCGCGCTGCTCGCGCCCCAAAACCACGACACCGAGCTGGATTGGGATGAGTTCCACCACCTCCGGGAGGAGGTACTCGCGAACCAGCTCGGGAACCTCGTTCAGCGAGCGCTCATCTTCGCCCGGGACCGGTACGACGGGCGCATTCCGGCCCCGCCGGGCGACTGGCGACCCGAGCGCCCCGGCGGCCCGGGGCACCGCCTCCGCGAGGCCCACGCTCTGATCTCGGCGGAGTACGAGCGCGTGCGCCTCAAGGAGGCGCTCGATCGCACCCTCGAAGAGGTCCGGGAGGCGAACCGCTGGTTCCAGGAGGCGAAGCCGTGGGCGCTCGACGGGGCCGATCGGGACCGCGTGGTCTACGAGTCACTTTGGACCGTCCGCGCGCTCGCGACCTGGCTCGCTCCGGTGCTCCCGTTCTCCGCCGAGAGGGTGTTCCGGATGCTCGGGTTCGCCGACCCACCCGGTCCCGGCGACTGGGATCGGGCCCTCGACACGCCGCCGGTCGGTCAGCGCCTCGGGGGAGTCGAGCCGTTGTTCCCCCGGGCGGAGCTGCCCGTAGGATCGACCCCGGGCCCGGCCGCCGCGGGGGCCGCTGCCCCCCCGCTCGCTGCCCGCGCCGGCGTCATCCGGAACGCGGCGAACCACCCGTCGGCGGACAAACTCTACGTCCTCGAGGTCGACGTCGGGGAGCCGAAGCCCCGGACGATCGTGGCCGGCCTGCGCCCGTCGTTCACGCCCGAGCAGTTGAAGGACCGACCGGTCGTATTCCTCTCGAATCTCGAGCCCCGGACGATCCGACGGATCACTTCTCAAGGGATGGTACTTGCCGGCGATATCGACGGGCGAGCGGTCCTCATCGTTCCCCCGGACGGCACACCCCCGGGAGCGTTCGTCGCCGGCACGACCGAGGCGAGCCGGACGATCTCCTACGAGGAGTTCTCGAGCACGCCGCTCGTCGTCGGCCACGCGGTCGCGGGCGGCGCGGCGGGCTTCGCGCGATTCGATGTGGGAGGGCGCACGGTGGACGTCGAGGGAGAGTGGCCGTTCGGCACGAGCGCGGTGATCCGCCTCCGGCGCGTCGAAGCGAGCGAGGGAGAGGTCGTGGCGTTCGGTCCCGGCCTGGCCGTGGTGCCGTCCGAGCCCGTCCCGGCGGGAACGAGGGTGCGATGAGCGACGGGCCACGGTTCGACCTGCACGTGCATTCCGTGTACTCGCCGGACTCCCGCCTCGCGCTCGAGGCGATCGTCGAGCGACTCTCCTATGCCGGACTCAAGGGGTTCGCGCTGACCGATCACAACTCGGTGCGCGGTCACCCGGCCCTGGCCGAGCTCCAATCGAAACACCCGGAGTATCTCTTCCTGCCCGGGGTCGAGGTCTCGACGGCCGAGGGGCACCTGCTCGCCTACGGCCTGTCCGAGGCTCCGCCGCCGCGCCGACCGGTCGCGGAGACGCTGGAATGGGTGGCCGCGCACGGCGGAGCGGCGGCGTTCGCGCACCCGTTCCGCTGGTCGCACGGGGTGGGCCGGAAGGTCGTGGAGTCGGTGCCAGCACCGGCCGTCGAGATCCGCAACGGACACAACTCGGAGATCGCGAACCTCCGGGCGGAGGACGTCGCGGCGCGCCGGAATATCGGAACGACCGGGGGGAGCGACGCCCATCATCTCTCCGACCTCGGCCGGGCGTACACCGTCTTCGACCCGGCGGTCGCTACGGTCGGCGACCTCCTTGACGGGCTGCGCACGCGCGCGACGTCGGCCGAGGGAAGGTCGATGCCGCTCGGGGGTCGAGTCCGTCTCGCCCTCCGCACTGGCATTCTCCTCGCGCGTCGTGGGTTCCGTCCGATCTAACCGACGCGCGGCCCTACGCCTTTAAAGGAGGCCCCCCTGCCCTCCGCCGCGCCGAGGTGGCAGAATGGTTAATGCGACGGACTGCAGATCCGTTTCCTGGGGGTTCGATTCCCTCCCTCGGCTCGCTTTTTCAATCACGGGCTAGGGGCCGCGCCCCGGATGCGTCGCCTCGGACCGTCGGCTCAAGATCCGGTGGAACGCCACTGAGTAGGGGGTCGTGCGTGCGAAACGGTCGCTGTCTCGCCTAGGTCACGGCCGAGAAAAACGCGCTGGTCAACCGTGGTCCATCGACGTCGGAAACGGCCCACATTGGAGGCGGCGAATCGGACTCGGGTTGTCCTGGGAGTGAACCCCGATGGGGAAGCATGCCCCACTAAACGGGGGCCGGCTCGACCTTCCCGTCGATCCGTAGGGGCGAGGATCCGGCGCGACTAGCGCTCGGGCTATCCGTGAGGATGACGGTGTCCGGTCGCCCCCCCGGCGACCGCCGGCGAGCCGAGCGCGAACCTCCCAAACGCGATCCCTCGGATCCCCCGCAGGTCTTCGGCGGCCGCGACAACCTCCCCGCGCTTGCCCGCCAGCCCGAGGATTTGCATGCACGACCCGCCTTCCAGGTGGACATGCGAGGACGAGCGGATGTGCGTGCCCCATCGGTGTTCGGCCGCCGTGACCCGCTTCAGGACGTTCGGCGCATCGTGCCGGTACAGCAGCATGAGGCAGGCGACCGTGTCCGAATCGGGGTCGTCGAGTACTTCCTCCGAGAGCTCCTTCCGAATCAAGGCCCGGATCGCGTCGGAACGACTCGGTGAGTTTCGTTGACGAACCCAGGTGTCCAGGAGCCCGAGCAGGCTCGGCTCGAGGGAGACCCCGAGGCGCACGACGTGCTCCTTCTCCTCGCTCTTTTCCGACATCCCACGGGCCCGACGGCGCCCGTTCCGACTCGGGGCCCGATTCTCCTTCTCCCCCATGACCTCACGCCAGACTCGTCGATGGGCCACGGCCCCCATAATGTTAGGGACTCCGTCGAACCTCGAGCCGAGTCCTGACAACGGTGCTACGTTCCTGGTTTACGACATACCGTTTTATACTCTCTCCCTCCGTGGGGAGCGAAGCATGGCGCTCCCCACGCTAGACGTGGCTAACCCGGTCGTGCTATCGCGGCGTGAATGGATCAAAGTGATCCTCATCTACGCCGTGATTTTCGTCGCCACGATTCTCGGGATTTACGCAACTTTTCGAGTCGGGCTCCTGTACGGCCTTTTC
This sequence comes from Thermoplasmata archaeon, assembly GCA_050749465.1. GTDB lineage: Archaea > Thermoplasmatota > Thermoplasmata > Lutacidiplasmatales > UBA184 > Lutacidiplasma. The sequence goes on from JBOGRO010000039.1 coordinate 21,243, forward strand.
TGGGGCCTCGGCATCCTATCCTACACACTCGGGTTGCGTCATGGATTGGACGCGGACCACATCTGCGCTATCGATAACACGACGCGAAAACTCCTCCAACAGGACAAGAAGCCGACCACCGTCGGTACCTGGTTTTCCCTCGGCCATTCTACGATCGTCATACTGATGCTCCTCCTCCTTGTGTTGGCCACCGACTTCATCCGGGCCAATCTGCCGGTGTTCGAAGCGGATGGAGTTATTCTGGGCACCTTCATCTCGGGTGCCTTTCTCTATGTCATCGCTCTCATCAACTTCCTCATTTTCTTGGAGGTCTACCTGATCTTCAAGGAGCTTCGTTCGGGAAAACTCGATCAGAACAAGCTGGACGAGGCCATGCTCAAGCGCGGCTTCATGAACCGGTACTTCGGCTTCCTTTTCAAGTTCGTCAACGAGCCCTGGCAAATTTACCCGATCGGTGTCCTCTTCGGGCTCGGCTTTGATACGGCGTCGGAGGTGGCCCTCATCGCCATCACCGTCACTTCGGTCGCCCTTTTCCCGCTCTGGATGGTGATGATCCTACCGTTCCTGTTCACCTGTGGCATGGTCCTCGTCGATACCACCGACGGCTTCGGAATGCGCTTTGCCTACGGGTGGGCCTTCCTCCGGCCCATACGGAAGGTGTACTACAACCTCACCATGACGGTCATTTCGGTCATGGTCGCCGTGGTCATTGGTACCGTCGAGCTTCTCGGAGTCACGGCCTCGGAGCTCAACCTCAGCGGGGGCGCATTCGGGTTCTGGAACACGATGAATTGGCTCAACAACTCCAACGGTCCCGACCACATCGATCTCTGGGGTTGGGCCGGTATCGTCATCGTTGTCTTGTTCGTCGTATCTTGGCTCGTGTCGATCGCCGTCTACCGTCTGAAGCATTACGAGGACCTCGGTTTCGGGCCCTCCCCGCCCGATCTGACGACTTCCTCACCCGCTGGAGACGACGGTACGAGCCCTTAGACAGACTCTAGTCCAGCCTGCCGTTAGTTACTGAGGGGTATCGCCTTGATCGCTGCGAGTGGAGTCCGTTCGACTTACAGTTCGTCCGAAAACCTGACTCCGGATCCGACGTCGGTCCAAAGCTTCATCGCCGCGCCGGAAGGCTCCGCCTTCGGGGTGGCCTTCCTCCCGAATCCCGGGGCGCCGACGTCCAATTTTCCGACGATCGTTCTGATCGGAGGTCTCTCGCTCGCGCTCGGGGTCTGGGTGGGCCTGGTCGTGGGCCGAAAGCGAACCCCCCCGCCGAGCCGCCACGACGGAAGAGACTGGGGACGACCGCCGGCGTTACCCTAAAAGGAAGTGCAGACGCTCTCTCCGAGCGGGTCCCAGGCGAAGGAGAGCCCGGTTCCGAACGGGCTCGGTTCATCGTCCCAGCTGATGAGCCACGACCCGCTCCCGGGTAGATAGTATGCGAGCGATTCATCCCCGGCGAGCTGAACCAGCCCGACCACGGGCGGTCCGCTGCTTCGAGAGAAGGGTACCAGCACAATCTCAAGGGGAGTCGCGGTCACGGTCGTCCATGTGAGGGATCCCTGTCCACAGACCGTGAACCCGCTCGTTTCGTTCGTTGGAGAGAGCCCGGCGAAGAATATGACGGAGCCGAACATCGTCCCGTTGAGTGACTCGTTGATGGCCTCCGGCACGGCTGAGTCGTTCGTCGACCCTTCCGGCAGCAGGGTGACGGACTCGACCGCCAGGCTCGGCGGACCTCCCGGAGTGCGTGACTGGTCGACGGCGCTGTAAGCGGGACAGCTCGGCACCGCGCCCGGACCGGGGAGCCAACGAAGCGCTTCGCTGTAGAGGGTCCAGGCGTCGAGGGAAAAGATGCCGACTGAGGTCCCGTTCGAGAAGCGGATTGGTTCCTGCGGTGCGTAGGCCGTCGCGTTGGCCCAACCGTCGGGGGCCGAGTCGACGATATAGATGGGGGTCCAGAGCATGGCTTGCGCAACGACCGTGGCGGTCTCGCACTCCGCGTGCTGAACGAGTTGATCGGAGGCACCCACCGCGGTCGGCACACCGAGCGTGAGCGCGACGACCCCGCCCACGATGGCTCCGCGTCGCGCCGGGGCGGGCATCTCGAGGAGCGGTCAGGGAGCAAGGAGTCTTGAGAGATGCGGAGAGGGAGGCGGCTCGGAGCGAGCCGGCCGCTCCTGCGGCGTTCGAGGCGCTCCCGGTGCGCGCACACTCGGGACTCGCGCACCGGGTCAGGAAGCGGTGGGACGGGTCGCTGGGTCGTGAGATCGGGAAATCGTACGGCGAGCCCAGACCCTCCTCCCGAGACGCACTTTCTGTGCTCTTCGTTCGCCTTTGAGACTCGCCGCCGCCCGCTCTTCCGTAAGCCCGTGTGGGAATCGGACCCATCGGTCGAGCCCTCCGTCGGTGCCCTCGCGGGTAGAACGATCGATCGGTGCTGCGCCCTCTAGCTCAGTTCGTGACCCAATCTTCGACGGGTCGCCGCAGCCGGACGGATCGACCGGCTCCCGCGACGAGATAGCCCGAAGAGCGTAGCGAGCGCAGGATGGCGGCGCCAAGGGCCCCCCCGATGTGGGGGCGCCGCTCGGTCCAGTCGAGGCATCCGGGGGCGAGTTTTCTCCGGGTTTCCCGACACGCCGCGACGTCGACGCCGCGTCGAAGGAGCGCTTCCTCTCCCCGCCGGGTCAGCAGGAAGTCCGTAGCGCTGACGAGGAGCCAACCCCGGCGCTCCATCCGGGTCGCGAGGTCAACCCCGGCGGCGCCCGCCAGGTGGTCGTAGCACGTTCGGGCCCGGCGCAGGGCTACCGAATCGGGCCGTCGTCGCGGGGCACGGGATCCGGGTCGGTACCCTCGGCTAGGTACCGCGAGCGCGGCGTCCCCCAGGACCTCGAGCAGCCGGGCGATGAGGTCGGGGTCTGCGGAGTAGATCCGGTGGCGGCCACGGCGGAGCGCCCGCACGAGGCCCTCGCGCCGGAGCCGAGCGAGTTGGAGCGAGGTCTCGGCCGGTCGGAGTCCGAGCGAGACCGAGAGCTCGCTCACCGTCGCGGGGGCTGACCGAAGTAGGAGCAACGCGCGCACGCGCCGCTCGTCCGAGAGCGCCGCGGACAACGCCGCGATCCGCGGGGCCGCGCCGACCGATGGGAGGACGGACCGAGAGGAGGACCGCGACATATCTAGAGAATCGAATGTATCGCGGTGGCCATATAGCGGCGGGGGTCGGGGCCCGTGTGGCGGGAGCGGGCGGGCCGGGCCGTTTCGGACCAGCGGAGGTCGCCCTCCTCGTGGTCGTGAGTGTCGTCTGGGGGGCGGCCTTTGTCTTCATCCGGCAGGGGATCGTCCTCGGCGCGTCGCCGCTCGCGTTCGCGGCGGTCCGTTACGCCCTCTCCGCCGTCGCGTTCGTCGCGCTCGCGGCCGGCCGCCGGGAGCCGTTCCCGACTCGGCGGACGCTCCTCCTCTCCGCTGGGATCGGCGGGACGTTGATCATCGGTCTCTACGGAGGCTTCCTGTATTGGGGCGAGCAGTTCACGACGGGCGGGTACGCGGCGGTCGTGGCCTCCACCGTGCCGTTGCTCACGGTAGCTTTCGGATTCTCCCTCCTCGCCGCCGAGCGGCTCGGTCCGCGCGGTCTCGTCGGCATGGTGGTCGGGTTCGCGGGCGCGGCGGTGATCGTCCTCCCGCAGCTCGAGGGGAGTTCCCTCGGGAGCTGGCAGGGACCCGTCTTCCTTCTCGGGGCGATGGTCAGCACGGCGCTCGGCACCGTGCTGCTCCGCCGGGCGGCCGTAGGCCGTCAGGGTCTCTGGCAGATCGGCGCCCAGTTCGCCGTGGCGGGCACTCTCCTCGGAGTCGCGACGCTCGCGCTGCCGATATCCAAGTCGCTCCCCTTGACCACCGGCGTGCTGGGAGCGCTCGCGTTCCTCGTCGGACTCTCCTCGCTCGTGGGGTACTTCGCCTACTTCGCGCTCCATCACCGGGTCGGACCCGTCCGGGCGAACCTGGTCACGTACCTTGCGCCCCTGGTCGGCGTCGCGATCGGCTCCGGCGCGTTCGGCGAACCGGTCACCGCCGGGGAGGTCCTTGGGGTCGGGATCGTGCTCGCGGGCGTCGGCTTGGTGCTCTGGGACTCGGCTCGGCGGCAAGCGGCGTCGGACCGACGCGGGCCGACCGTCGTTTAGTCCGCCCGCCGCGCCGGAGGACGTGTCGGTCGACGCGCGCCGGGAGCAGCCCACGCGCGCCGTCGAGGACGGCGCTTCCGGGGGAAGAGGCCCGGGAGGCTGCCCGGCTCGGACGGGGCGCAGGCGCCCAGCCAGACCCCGTTCGGGTCCTTGACGAAGAGAAGCAGCGCCGGCCCGTCGACGAACCCAATGACGGGCGTCGCGCCCGCCTTCACGACCGAACGGACCCATCGCCGCCCGTTCTTGACGTAGAAGCCGAAGTGGTCGAACTCCTCGCCGGCCCGGTACGGCCGGTAGAACGCGGTCCCCGGGGGGTAGTAGTTCAACTCGAGGCGGTGGGATGAGCCCGGGAACACGAGGTGGACCCACTTTCCCCCGTGGGAGAACCAGCCTCGTTTCAGTACGCGGAAACCGAGGCGCTGGTAGAAGCGGACCGACCGAGCGAGGTTCCGCACACGGATGCCGGAGTAGACGAACCGAACCCCGCGGGGCACCGTCGAACGAACGGTCCTCGATTTATGTAGTTTCCAGCGTGAGGAGGCCCCGGGGGCGGACCGCGCTCGCTCCGGCCTGTCCCTCCGAAAGGTCCATTTCGGTCGGCGGGTCTCCCGCGACCGGGTGGCGCCGCCGATGTCGGTCTCCTCGCCGCTGGTCTCCCGCTCCGTGCGGGTCGGCGCCGTGCTGATCGCCCTCGGGGTCATCCAGTTCACCGCGGCGATGGTCGTCGTCCAGGCCACCTACCCCGGCTACTCCGACCTGACCAACTACATCAGCGACCTCGGGAACACGACCGCGTCCCCATGGCACGTCGTCTTCAACGTATCGATCATCGTCCTCGGCCTCCTCGCGTTCGTCGGGATCCTGATCGCGTGGAGCGGATTTCCGCGGGGCGCCACGCGGGTCGTCGGGTTGGGGCTCTTGCTCGTCGCGAGCATCGGGGCGATCGGGGTCGGGCTCTTCCCCGAGAACGTGGATCCGACCGTGCACAGCCTCGCGTCGCTCACCGTCTTCGGGCCGGGAGGGGTTGCGCTCGTCGTTCTCGCCGCGGGCATGCGCCGCGGCACGAGCTGGCACTGGTTCCGCGAGGCGTCGGCGGTCCTCGGACTGATTACGATCGTCTCCCTCCTCTACTACGTCCCCACGGACGCCAACGCGACGATCTGGAACGCCGGCCTCATCGAGCGGTTCATCGTCGCCCCGATCCTCATTTGGGGCTTTGTCGCGGCAGTCCATCTCGCCCGCCTCCCGCGACTCGCCGCGACCGGACGCCCGAACTCCGCCTGAGCGCGACCGGGCTCCCCGCCAACCCTAAGACTCCCGGCCCCCCGTACGGTCGATGCCCGATGCGGGGGACCACCCGGCGGTCGTGCTCGGCGCCGGCTACGCCGGGCTGACCCTCGCCGAAGAGGTCCATCGCCGCTCGAAGGGCGGGGTCCCTGTGGTCCTGGTCGACCGGAACCCGGTGCACATCCTCCGGACGCAGCTCTACGAGATCGGGAAGCTCGCCGAGACCGGCGACGATACCGACCCGTGGGTCGTCCCGCTCGCCCAGGTCTTCGACCGGACCTCCGTGACGCTCCGACAGGGCTCGGTCGAGGGGATCGACCTCGCCGGAAGGACGGTCACGACCGACCAGGGAGCGGTCCCGTTCCGCTCGCTCGCGATCTGCCTCGGCAACGTCGCCGCGTACTACGGCGTTCCCGGCGCCGCCGAGCACACCCACCAGGTCTATCGGCTCTCGGGTGCGAAGCGCCTCGCGGCGACGATCCGCGACATCGAGAAGGGGTCGGTCACGCTCCCGGGAGACCGTCGGCCACGGATCGTCGTGGTCGGCGGTGGCTCGACGGGCACGGAGCTCTCCGCGGAGATCGCGTCGACCGATTGGACGACGATCGCGGGGCCGGGAGCGCGGGCGCCCCACGTCTTCCTCGTGACGGGAGCACTGCCTTTCCTCGACGGTTTCCCGGCGAGCGTCGTGGCCCGGGGCCGCGCGGTCCTTGCCCGCCGGGGCGTGACGATCGTCACGGGCCTCAACGTCACCCGGGTCGACCCGGGGCGGGTGTCGCTCGAGGATGGCTCCGTCCTCGCGTGCGACGCGGCGGTCTGGTGCGCGGGTCTCGAATCGCCGCCGGTCGTGCGTCAACTCCCGGTGCCCCATGGGAGGGCGGGCCGGATCGCGGTCGAGCCGACCCTCGAAGTTCCGGGCCACCCCGGTGTCTTCGCGGTCGGGGATTCGGCCGAGGTCCACGACCCGGTCTCGGGGGCCACGGTGCCGGCCACGGCCCAGGCGGCGCTCGCGGGCGCGCGGGTCGCCGCCCGGAACCTCGTCGCGCGGGGGAGAGGTCGGCCGCTCCTCCCGTTCCGATACCGGGAACGGGGCGTCGTCGTCGCGCTCGGGACCGGCCAAGCGGCTGGCTCGGTCCGCCGGGTGCCGATCTGGGGCAGTCCGGCAGCGCTGCTGAAGCGGATCGTCCAGCGGGACTACGCCGGGTCGGTCGAGCGGGGCGAGACGCCTAAGCTCATCTAGGATCGCTCGGAGCAAGGCGGATATCCCCCGAACCGGTCGCGCGGTCGATCCGGATGAAGGCGCTCGTCCTCATCGGCGGCTTTGGGACGCGCCTGCGTCCCATCACGTACACCGTACCGAAGCAGCTAATCCCACTCGCCGGGAAGCCGATGCTCTACCATGTCCTCGACCTCCTGCCGGACGACGTGGAGGAGGTCGTCCTCGCGACCGGCTACAGGGCGGACGCGATCGACGCCTACGTCCGCGGCCATCCGCTCCGCTGGCCCGTCCGGACCGTCCGGGAAGCGGAGCCGCTCGGCACCGGCGGTGGGATGAAGAACGCGAGTGGCGGGCTCTCCGACCCGTTCTTCCTCCTCAACTCGGACGTCATCGCGGCCGCCGACCTCGGCGGGCTCCGCGCGCTCCAGGCCGACCGCGGGGGACTCGGCGTGATGGCGCTCTACGAGGTCGAGGACCCTCGGCCGTACGGCGTCGCCGCGCTGGGGCCGAACGACCGGATCTCCGCGTTCGTCGAGAAGCCCGAACCGAAGGACGCCCCCTCGCGGTGGATCAACGCCGGCATCGCGGTCTGGCGACGGGAGGTCCTCGACCCGATCCCACCCGGCCGCGCGATGAGCTTCGAGCGCGAGGTCGTGCCCGGACTGCTCGCGAAGGGCGTCTACGGGTTCCGCCTCCACGAGTACTGGGAGGACGCCGGCACGCCGGCGCGCCTCCTCCACGCTCAACGGCTCCTCTTCGACGCGGGGCGGGGGGGTCCGGGTACGCTCCCGGCGGGCGCCGAGGGCGTCGGTCCGGCCGCTGCGAACGGTTCCGTCCGCGCGCGAGGGGCGACCTTCGGCGCGTACGTCACCCTCGACAACGGCGTGGTCGTGGAGCGCGGCGCGCACGTCGAGGACTCGATCCTGATGGAGGGGGTCGAGGTGGGGGGCGGAGCGCGCGTCGAGCGGTCCGTGCTCGGACCCGGGGTGCGCGTCCCGGCGGGGGAGCGGGTCGTCGGGCGGGTGCTCGCGGCAGGCGGGGACGGGGGGACTACGCCGCCGGGCCGGTGACCACGACCTTCACGGCCTCCGCCGGTCGGCCCGCGAGTCGGAACGCCTCCTCGAACTGGGCGAGGGGGACCCGGTGCGTCACGAGGTCGGCGAGCGCAAGCTCGCCCGCGACGATGCGGCGGTGCACTTCCGCGATGTCGGGCTCGGTCGTCGCGTACGACGGGACGATCCGGACGCCGCGGAGGTAGAGGCCCTGCAGGTCGACGTCGAGCCGGCCACCGGCCTCGGGTAGTCCGAAGAGGTTCACCGTCCCGCCGCGGCGGACGAGTCCTGTCGCCTCGGCGATCACCGCGGGTTGGCCGGTGGCGACGACCGCGAGGTCGACCCCGCGTCCGTCGGTCGCGCGATCGACCGCCGCGCGGACCGCGCCCGGCTCCCGCGGGTCGACCGCCGCATTCGCGCCGCCACGCTCGGCCACATCGCGCCGCAAGGGAGCGACCTCGCTCCCGCCCACCCACGCTGCCCCGAGCGCGCGGGCGAGGCGGGCGTAGAGGAGACCGACCGGACCGAGCCCGAGGACGAAGACCGAGCCGTTCGGGGGAAGGCCGACCCGGCGGAGGGCGGTCCACGCGCACCCGGCGGGCTCGAGGAGCGCCCCGACGTCCCAACCGACTCCGGCGTCCAGGCGGAGGACGGCGCCGCGGCGCACGTTCTCCTCAGGGACCCGGAACGCTTCGGCGAACCCGCCCGGGTCGAGGTTGGTGCGCGAATACGTCGGGCAGAAGGTGTAGTCACCGCGCGCGCAGACGGGGCACGCGTAGCAGGGCACGTGGTGGTGGACGAAGACGCGGTCGCCGACCGCGAGGTCCTTGACGCCGGGACCCAACTCCGCGATGCGGCCGACCGGCTCGTGGCCGAGGATCCCGGCGCTGCGGTAGTTGCCGCGCACCTTCTCGAGGTCGGTGCCGCAGACGCCGCACTCCGCGAGCTCGACGACGACCTCGCCCGCCCCGGCGCGGGGGGTCGGCCGGTCAACGACCTCGAGCTTCCCGTCCGCGGAGAGTCGGCCGAACTTCATTCCCGCGCGCGGGCCGCCACGATCGCGGCGTCCAGGATCTCGATCGCCTCGTCGATCTCCTCCCGCCGGACGACGAGCGGGGGGATGTAGCGGAGGGTCGAACGGCCGCACGGCAGCAGGATCAGCCCGCGGCGGTACGCCTCCTCGAGGACGTGGTCGCGGAAGAGGACCGCGGGCTCCTTGGTGCGCCGGTCGCGGACGAACTCGGTCGCGGTCATGAGGCCGAGGCCCCGGACGTCGCCGATCTCCGCGTGCCGCCCGGCGAGCTCGCGCAGGCGATCCATCAGGTACGCGCCCTGCGTCCGCGCGTTGTCGAGCAGGTGCTCCTTCTCGATGATGTCGAGCGTCGCGAGCGACGCCGCGCAGGCGAGGAGGTTACCGCCGAAGGTGTTCGAGTGCGCCCCGTTCACGGTGAAGTCGAGGTCAGCCCGGAACGCGACCGCGCCCATCGGCACCCCGCCGCCGATCGCCTTCGCCATCGTGACGATATCCGGAACGATCCCGTGGTGCTCGACCGCGAACCAGTGGCCCGTCCGTCCGATCCCGGCTTGGACCTCGTCGTCGATGAACAGGATCCCGTGCTCGTCGAGGATCGACTTCACGGTCGCGTGCCAGCCCTTCGGCGGGACGATGTAGCCGCCCTCGCCCATCACGGGCTCGACGATCATCGCGGCGACGTCCTCCGGCGGGATCGACGTCTGGAAGTAGAGCTCCTTCAGGATCTTCGCGCAGTAGAGGTCGCAGCTCGGGTACTCGAGCTTGTACGGGCACCGGTAGCAGTTCGGCGCCGGGATGTGGTGCCCGCCGGTCACGAACGGCGCGTAGCGGGCCCGCTGGACCGGCTTCGAGGTCGTCATCGAGAGCGCCCCCATCGTGCGGCCGTGGAAGGCGCCGAGGAGCCCGATCACGATCGGCTTCTGGCGCTGCCACCGGGCGATCTTCAGCGCCGCCTCGGCGCTCTCCGTCCCGCTGTTGGTGAAGAAGACCCGCTTCGCGAAGTCGCCCGGGACGATCCCGGCGATCCGCTCGGCGAGCCGGACCTGGTTCTCGTAGTAGTAGTCGGTGCCGGCGAAGTGGCTCAGGCGGCCGACCTGGTCGCGGACGGCCCGGACGATCTCGGGGTGCGCGTAGCCGACGTTGTTGACGGCGACCCCCGACGCGAAGTCGAGCAGGCGGTTCCCGTCGACGTCCGTGATCCAGACCCCGCTCCCCGACTCCGCGACGATCGGGGCGGTCTTCGTCGTCGTCATCATGATCGCGTGGTCGCGGGCGATGATCGCCTGCGCTTTCGGGCCGGGGACGGCGGTCTTCAGTACGACGCCTCGCTTCGGCGCCGGGACCGGCTCGGACGGCGGGGGTGACGTCGCGGGAGGAATGCTCTGGCTCATGGAGCCACCGGTCGCTCCACGGGCGCGGGGCAGGTAAAGGCTTGCGGACGCCCGACGCCACCGCCGACGCCGCGTGGAACGTCTCCTTTTATGCCGCGAGGTCGGGTCGAAGCCGCGACATGGGACCGGCGGAGGAGGTCGGGGATCCGCCCGACCCGAATCTCGAACACCTCCGCGAGGTCGTGCCGGCGCGGGTCGTCCTCACGGAGCTCGCACGGGGGTTTCTCCTCATGCACGAGTCGAACCCCGACCGGGCGGTGCGGTTCGCCGAAACGTTCCTCCGCGAGCAGGCCGAGGCGCTCGCCCCGAGCCGCATCGAGACGACGCGGCCCGTCACCTACGCCCGACTGCGCCTCGGTCGCTCACCGCGCGGCGCGGTCGAGCCGTCGACGTTCCCCCCCTCGCGGTGAGGCTCCCGACCGGTCGTTCCGCGCCGCGTCACGGACGCGGAGGTAGACGGACAGGTCGCGCGGGAAGGACCGCCGCGTGAGCCCCACGCGAACCCCGCTCGCCCGCCCGAAGAGCGAGCCGGGGCAGACGAGCACCGACGCGCGGAGACACCGCCGGGCGAACCGGTCGCCGTCCGGGGGCACCGGATCGTCGAACGTGACCGGTCCTGCGAGCGCCGGAGCCTCGGGGTTCGCGCGGCGCCAGAGCGCCGCGTTCCGCCCGACCACCGAACGGACCTCCCGGAGGATCCGCGCGCGCGCAGCGAGGGTGGCCAGCGCGCCGGCGACGGAGTAGTTCGCGAGCTCGTCGGTGACCAGTCCGTGGAACCGAGCGAACTCCGCCTGCTCCTCTTCCGGCGCGACGATGTACCCCACGCGGAGGTCGTCGCCTCCGTACGCCTTCGTGAGGGACCCGGTCGTCCAGAGCCCGGGGAGATCGAGGTGCTGTACGGATCGCGCGGGGGTGAACTCGCGGAACGTCTCGTCGACCACGGTCGCCCGCGCGGAGTCGGCCCACTCCGCGAGTCGAGACCCCGACCATCGGTCACCGACGGGGTTCCGGGGTTGCGAGAGGATGGCGAGGTCGCTCGGCCCCCCGTGCGGGACGACCCGGAACCCCGCGGACGCGGCGACGTCGAAGAGCGGAGGGTACTCCGGGAGCTCCACGCGACAGCGGGGGACGCGTCCGCGTCGACGCCGGGCCAGGTACGTCACCGCCCATGCGTTCGCCTCGGTCGCCCCGTGGGTGAGAAAGACCCGGGATCGGTCGACCTCCACGAGGTCCGCGAACGCACGGAGGAGATCCACGTCGCGCGCGGAACGCACGGCGGCGGGAGTCGGGGTCGGATGACGGACCGTGCCGGCCATCCCGCTGCTGCCGAGATGGTGGCGGCACTCCGAGTGATCGTCGATCCAGTCGCCGAGCGGAAACCGCACGGTCCGCGCTAGGCGTCGTCGCGGCTAAAGCGGTGGCGAGGCGCGGGACTAGAGCCGGAAGAAGAGGCACCCCAGGAGGACGGTGATGGTGATCGCGGTGATCGGCAGCCCGTATCGAACGAAGTCGCCGAGGCGGATCGAGACGCCGTGCTTCTCGGCGGTGTCGACGAGAATGAGGTTGCTCACTGCCCCGAGCAGGGAGAGGTTCCCGGCCAGCGTGCTGCCGGCCGCGAGCGCCACCCAGATGACCCCGCTCCCGCTGCCGTAGCCGAGGGCAGAGAGCGTGGGGATCTCCAGCGCGACCCACGGCACGTTGCTCACCACTTGGACGCCGCCGAGGGAGGCTCCGACGACGGCGAGCAGCGCTTCGGTCGGGTGCCCGGGACCGGGGATCGGTAGCAGTCCCGCCACGGCAGAGATCACCCCGCCCTCCACCGCGCCGGCCACGACGACGAACAAGCCGACGAACAAGAGCAGGATCGACCAATTGACCCCCTCGAGGATCCTCGTGCGGTCGGGCGTGGCGACCAGGAGGACGACCGCCCCCGCGAGCGCGGTCTCCCAGACCGGCACGACGGGTCCGTTCGTGAGCGCCGAGGTGACGTCGAGCGTCACGAGCACGACCATGGTACCCGGGAACGCCCAGAGGACCGGCCGCTCGAGGAGGCGGCGGCCCCAGCCACCCTCGGGGAAGAGCGCCGGCGCGGCGGCGCGGGCCCGCGCGTACTCCGCATCCGCGGGCGGCATCGACCGACCGTAGACGGTGCGAAGGAACCAGCCCCCGAGGAGGAGGTTGACCGCCGTGGGGAGCGCGAGGTACCGCAGGAACGTCGCGACCGGCGCCCGCATCCCGCTCTCCACAGCGATGAGGAGGTTCTGGGGATTCCCGAATGGCGTCAGCGTGCTGCCCACCGTCACGGCGAAGCCGAGGACGAGCAGGAGCGGCTTCGGGTCGGTACGGAGCCGGACCGCGACCCCGACCAGGACCGGGACCCCGATCAGGACCAGCGCATCGTTGACAAGGAACGCCGAGGCGAGGCCGATCCCGCAGAAGAGCACGAGCGGCAGGTCGCGCGGGTTCTTCGCGAGCCCGACCATCCAGCGGGCGACATGGTCGAGCGCGCCCGCGGCCTGGAGCGCGGACGCGAAGACGAAGAGCGCGAACAGGAAGACGAGCGTCGGCGCCGCGGCGGCCACCGCGGCCTCGGCCGCACCGAGCGAGAGGATGCCGAGCGCCGCGGTCGCGAAGCCGCCCGCCACGAAGAGAATCCAGACCGGCGGGCCGCGGCCCGAGAGCTGGCGCACGATGACCGCGACGAAGACGGCGACGAGGACGACCGCGGCGAGAGGGTTCGTGGGGGTGCCACCACCCGGGTCAACCGAACGCGGGGAACTACATAGGCGCGGGCGGACGATGCCGGTCGACCCGAACGCTCTTGAAGCGAGCGGCGAACACGCCGGAGGATGGCGCTGCGAGTGCACCGGCCCGCGTCGGTACAGGTTGGGCCGAACGGGCGCATCCTGGCGCTTTCGGCCGCTTGGTTCGGCGACGGGGCTCGACGCCGCGCGGACGCCCGCCGCGACGCCCGGTGCGTCGAGTGCCAGGGTCCGCTCGCGACCCGCCGGACGCCCTACTGCTCACGGAAGTGCCGCTGGCGCTTCCACGGCCACTACTTCTGGGACTCCGCGCGCTCCTACGTGATGCTCCGGGACCGGTACACCTGTCGGGTCTGCGGGCAGCGACGTCGCGCGCGGGAGCTCGACGTCGACCACATCGTCGAGATCGCGCGGGGCGGGGCCGCGCTCGAGTACTCGAACCTCCAGACCGTCTGCCGAACGTGCCACGCGCAGAAGACGCGTGAGTTCCTCCGTCAGCGACGCGCGTCCTCGGCCGCGAGCGCATGCTCCAACTCGGAGACGGCGAACGGGAGCCCCGAGCCGGTGTTGTAGAGCAGCACCGACTCGCCGGACCGGACCTGTCCGTTTCGGGCGAGGGCGCCGAGCGCCGCATAGGGAGCCGCCCCCTCGGGAGAGACCCGGAGCCCGTGCCGGCGGGAGAGCTCCGGCATTGCGGCGACGATCTCGCGGTCCGAGACGGTGACCCCGCCGCCTCGGGTCTCGCGGACCGCCTCGAGCACCCGCTCGGACGCGAACGGAGCCGGGACGAGGAGCCCGGGGGCGATCGTGTGGGGGCCCTCCCACGGGGTCACCGCCGAGGCCCCGGCAGCCAGGGCGCGCACGACCGGGGCGCAGCCCTCCGGCTGGACCGCGTAAAGGCGAGGGAACCGCTCCAGAAGGCCGAGGGCGCGAAGCTCCTGGAACGCCTTGTACATCCCCACGAGGCCGGTGCCGCCCCCCGTGGGATACAGGATGGCGTCCGGTAGGTCCTCGTCGCGCGCTTGCTCGAAGATCTCGAACCCCATGGTCTTCTTGCCCTCGGCGCGGTAAGGTTCGCGCAGGGTCGACAGGTCGAACGCCCCGGTATGGGCTTCCGCGGAACGCGCGGCCGCCCCTGCCTCGCGCAGCGTTCCCGGTACCTCGACGACCTCCGCACCGTAGGCACGGCAGCCCTCCTTCATCGGGGCGGGCGTCCGCTCGGGTAAGTAGACCCGCACCCCCAACCCGGCCCGGGCCCCGTAGGCGGAGAGCGCGACTCCCGCGTTTCCTGCGCTGGGTACGAAGAGGCGTCGCAGCCCGAGCTCCCGGGCGCGGGAGACGGCCACCGCCATCCCACGTGCCTTGAACGAACCGGTCGGGAGGCCGGCGTCGTCCTTCAGTCGCACGTGGACCCCCGGCGCAGCGTCCACCTCGGCGAGGGGCAAGATCGGGGAGAGACCCTCTCCGAGGGTCACGATCTGCTCGGTCGACCGGACGGGCAAGAGCTCGCGGTAGCGCCACAGGTTCGTCGGTCGATCGGACCAGCTGGCTCGCCAGGCGCGGCCATCGAGCTTCGGAAGATCGTACTCCGCGAGCAGCGCATGCCCGCACGTCGGGCACGTCCCCACCGGTTGGTCCGGCTCGACCTGCGCGCAGCAACTGCGGCAGACGAGGGAGATGAGCAAGGAGCCGCTGGTGGTCATCGAGGCGACTCGGCGAGAACGCCTCGTCCACTAAAGCTGATGGAGCCGCCGCGGGGGAACGACCGTCGCCACTGGAGAGGGAGTGGGCTCGGCCGGATTCGAGGCCGCGTCGTCAGAGAAAGTGCCCGTTTTGGCCCGGTCATCGTGGTCGCCTACGCAGCCCGAGCCCCCGGCAGAACCCGTCCGAGGACCTCCATCGCCTGAGCCATGTCGTCCTGGTCGATGGCGAGGTACCGCATCGTCATCCGGACGTCGGCGTGGCCGAGGATCTTGCTGACCGTCTCGATTGGCACGCCGTTCTTCCACATCGTCCGACCGCAGGTCCGCCGAAGTGCGTGGTGCAAGTTCCACGCCCGGCGCACGGATGCGGCCTCGAAGGCGGGCTGCATGATCCGTTCGTCCAGCCAGCTGCGAGACCACACTACGAGACCTTGCGAGCCTCGACGGACGAAGAGATACCCCGCGTCGGGGCCTCGGTAACCCTGCACGACTTGCCGTCGGTGCTCGAGTAGGGAGGGCAGGATCCGCAGGATCTCGGGGTGGTAGGGAACCATCCGGACCTTGCCGCCCGCTCGTCCCTTCCCATGCACGCGCAGAAACCGCTCTCCAAGGTCGCCCTGGGTTATCCGTCGAACCTCGCTGCGCCTTAGACCCATCAGCAGCTCGAAGGCGACCACGGCGTGGGTGACGATCCCGGACGCCGCTGCCACGTCTAGCAGGCGGATCGCTTCCTCCGGTGTCAAGGCGAGCAACGGGCGAACGCCAGAACGTGGGAACCGGAGGCGTCGCCGCTCGATGGATAGGTTGCCCGACTCCTTCAGAAAGCCGTTCAGGATGCACACGAGGTACCGACGGCTTACGGGCGCCAGTCCGGTCTGGTTCTCGGTAGCTGGTCTCCATGGGCCGTTCAGCAGGAAGTCCAGTTGCGCGTCTCCGAACTTCGCGGGCAGACAAGCGAGACCAGCTCTATCGAGCTCCCGACCGGCCTTCTTGAGAACCCGGCGTAGCTCCTGCAGGTGGTGGGCTGACAGGCTCTCTCGACTCCTCTTCTCCACATATCGTTCTACGAGTTCTCCCCACCCCCTTGCCGCTGTGGGCAAGGCGGGTTCCTCCCTCGGAGCCGCCTCAGCCATCATGAGCTATTTGGAGTCATCCGAGGCCACCCGCCGTCTCCTCGAAGACGAGATGCTACAGTGCCTGTCCCCGCTTCGGACATTGCTCGTCCCACATCTGTCTCATGCGGGCGGTCAAAGAAGAACATTTCGCATGCATTAGTTACCGAACGTAACGAACACACACAATCTATTAGCCTCGTCTCATCTCTCGTTACAATTGTGACGTCCGCACCGTTGCCGAGGCCTAAGAAGAAGGTGATGCCTAAGGTGTCGGTAGCCGCCCGGATCGAGAGGGGCTGCTACGAGGACCTGGTCCGGATCATCGACGCGGACGCCCACTTCAATCGTCTGGGGGACTTCGTCCGGCAGGCGGTGCTCGAGAAGATTGATCGTTGGAAGAAGGAGCACTCGTTGGGCTCTTCAACCTCCAAGCGTGATTGACCGGCAAGTCCACTGAAGCGAGGCGGTGGCTACATCTCCCGCACCGATCGCCGAACGAGTTGACCCACGGGCGAAGCTTCTCGAGCAATGAGCCCCTTCGCCGGCCTTCTGAAAAAGTCTGCAACGCGGTATGGGGTACATCCGTGCAACACCAGATCGCCGCAAATGCGAAGAGAGTCGAAAGTCCCGGGTCCTGCTGCGCGCCTACCAGGCGCGCGGGAGCGAGGCGAATCCACCGCGGGTGCAATCACATTCAAACCCACTCAAGGAGTCGGACCTCGTACGCTTGGCTCACCCTCTGCGCGAGGAAGTCCTATCGCGGAAAGGGATAGACGCAACCCCCGGCGCTTCTCACTTGTGGCCAACACGCCCGTTGTACTCGGTGGGTTCAAGGACGCCCCACACGGAGCCTCACGTTCGATGACGACACCCTGATGAGCGCAAGACCGCGGTGGCAAGAGCCCTATCGGCCCTCGTGCTACTCAGTGGGGAAAGGAACACGAGAGGGCTTTAATCCGCCAAAACATATCGAGGGCAATGATCGACCATCTCAACGCGTACGCGCTTGTCGTCGACGACGTCAAGAAGTGTGCCGAGTTCTATCGCGACAAGGTGGGCTTCAAGCTGCTGAACCAACAGGAAGACGACGCCTACCTCCAGATCGGGGAAAAGGGCGGGCTCGTCTTGGCGCTGATCTCGTGGAAGGGCCATTCCGCAGAGATTCCAGAGGAAGAGAGGGTACGCCGGAAGCACCGGATTTCCTCGAACTACTTTGCCGTCTTCTTAGAAAACGCGGATGCCGAGTACGAGAGGCTGCGGCAAAACGGCGTTCACTTCGTCACGCCCCCGACGACTCGACCGGGGGGTCAACGGTTCGCGTTCTTCGAAGACCCGGAAGGCAACCTTTGGGAGATCTCTCACTTTCCCAAGAAGTGAGAGAGGGCGATGACGGAAGTCTCCCCCGAACCCAGTCAGAACCGTGACCTCCGAACTAGGCGAGCTGACCGATGAGGGGTCTAATGACACTGGTCGAGTGAAATCAACGCTCGGTCGGCGATAGCGATAGTCCTGCGTGTTCGAAGAAGGCCGGGAACAGCTCGGGTTGGTGGCGGATCCGCTCCATCCCCGCCCGGGTCTCGGTGA
>JBOGRO010000040.1:0-111285 GCA_050749465.1 Thermoplasmata archaeon
CGCTCCTCCTGTCAGCGGACGTGCGAATCACGACCGGCGCATTCAATCCCCGTCGCTCGAGATGGACTCACCTTCCACGAGTGAAGGCGGCTTAGGGGAAATGTCTTCACTGATCAATCGACCCGCACCCCGGGCCTCGAGCGGCTAACTTCGGCCTTCTCAGCGGCCCCATCGCCGATGATTGGGAGCGAACTTGTCGGCACAAGCTGTTGGGCCGCGCCCCGTGGGGAAGGCATTTTGAGCAGGTCGGCGCTCTTGGCGCCGAACATGCCCTCACCCGACCCCGAAGTTGCCGTCTCGTTCTGGGGCGAGCCTCGCCTTCAGTGGCTAGGGCTATCAGCCTCGCTCGTGGGGGTACTCGTGGTCGTCGGGTTGACAGCCTATTTCCTCAGGCCCATCACTACGGGCGGCTTAGTCGCGGTCATCCTCGCGGCGGTCTTCCTCCCGATACTCGCAGTCTGGGCCGGGCGAATCTCCACGCAGATGGTCGTAGCGGAAGTAAGGCAGTCCGCCAAGGAGCGGAGTCAACTCCTAGGGCTGGGCCTCGCCGAGTTGAGGAGAGAATACCGAGAGTCCACCTCCGAGCAGACCGTGGCTCTCCTGGCGGCGCTCGAGCAGGCGGCTGCTCGCGCATCGGAGAACACCGACCGCATCGTGAAGGGGCTCGAGGGTACGATGGCGGCAATTCAATCGCTCTCCTCGGAGGTCGCGAAGACGAGGGAGGCTGAGCTTCAGGCTGAGGCCGCTTCTAGGCTCGCCGCCGAGCAGGTCCGTGCATCGTTCGAGAAGCTTCGCCAGACCCAGATTGCCCAAGAGGAGCGAGCCAAGCCGAGTGTTCACGCGCAAACCGTCGTAAGGTCGGCTTGGCTTTTCTGGAGGCACAACTGGCTGCTCCTCGGGAACGTCGGGGGTCGCGCACAAACGGTTGTCCTGAACTACCGCTACCACCAGCAGATGAACCCGATTCGCATCGAGCCAGCATTTTCGCTAAGTCCGCAGGAGACCTGGGAGTACGACCTTGGGGACATCCGGCAGGCGGCAGGCAGCTCTGTGCTCCTCCTCGTCGTGGAGACGAGGGACGAGACGAATCACGTCTACTCGACTGGCGAGGTCACCGTCCCACTCGAGTCGAACCAGTGGACCGAGCTTCCCTTGAAGCTCCAACGGTAGCCAGCACAAGCCGTGTTCTTGTGATCCGAGCCTACGGAAGCCCTCGGAGTTCGTCCTTGATTGCGTCGATGGCCTTCCTAAAGTAGTCAAGCGGCTGGGACTCGACGGAAGTCAGCCCCGTGGCTTCGCGCTTCACGACATAGACCCTATAGTCGTTCGGCACCTTTCCTTCGTCCGTCTGCGTTCGGAGAGACGCAACAAGGTCGGTCGAGTGGGTCGTCAGTATCACTTGGACGTTTCGCTCGGCGAGCTTACCGAAGAACTGCCAGAGAGAGTTAATTGTCTGGCGGTGAAGGTGGAGTTCTGGCTCCTCGACGATCAAGGTCTCCCCCGGTAGGCACAGCGCTCCCTGAGTGACGATCGGGAGGACCGACGACGTACCGGAGCCGACGAACCCCAGCTCGTCGACCCGACCGTAGTTCTCGAGTCTGGTCAGGCCGCTCCCTGCGCCCGTCGTAGGGGTCCTGATTCCGCCCGAGCCGAAGCCCAATCCGCCCAAGGTGTCCTGTATGTCCTTGAAGACGGGGCTATCGTCCGCCTTGAGTTGGTGGATTGCGTTCCAGCAGTTCTCCCCGTTGGTGCCGATATCCCTGGTGAATTGAGCGTACGCGAACGCCCGCGGCGGCGCCTCACGAAACGCACCGAGGACGAAGACGCGCTTCGAATCGTCGGGAGCCCCTAACAAGGGTCCCTCCGAAGTGGTTGAATCGGTCGGACGAGGAATGCTCCTGCTTGATGCGACGGTGGCGCCTCGCCAAGTGACCCGGGTGTCGAGGCTGCCATCACCATTAGCGGCAGTGACAACCTCCAGTGTGGAGTTCGGCCCATCGTACTCCAACTCAATCCTCGACAACGGGGAGACCGTGAGTCCGAGGTCCGTGGTCGGAGCGGTGGGAAAGGAGGGACTCCATGAGTGTCCATATTTAGGGAGCGCAACGGCCTGTACAATCGAGCTCTTGCCCGTGTTGTTGCGGCCGACCATAACGACGACCCGTGGCAGTCCGGTGAGCGAGATGTCCGAGTGGAGCTTGTATGGATTCAATCGAATCCTTCGAATCATGAATCCTCTCCTCCCGGAACAGAACCTCGGCATAAGGTCATCGAGCAACCCGGGGAAGGTTCGAGCGAAGCGAACACTGTACAGCTCGCTCCCCCGGTCTCGGCTCTTGTGGCGACGTATCTCGAACTGCCCATTTTCCCCGATTGATTAGCGCGCGGCGAGCAGAAGTTCAGCGCTTCGGACACAATCTCTGGGGCGCCCCTCCGAAGGCCCCGCCAATCGAGGGTTCCTCACGAGTCAGGAAAGTTCAAGGCATTCGACTCTCTCTCGCCGCCGATGATCTTGGAGGGCTGAACCTTGACAGACGACGATGAGACGATTCTGGAGTACGTCCTTCGGGAGCTACTCTCCAAGGAGCGCATTGTCGAACTATCTGCCTCTCTCGGTGGCCCAAGGCAGGGCTCGAAAGTCGATCTTGCCGAGAAAGTCCTCGGGATTCGCGGTCTCAAGGTAGCCGATGCGATTGCTGACCTCTCTCTCGATGACCTTCGTCTCATTGTCCGTAGATTCGACGTGCCCGAGCCTTCAAAGCCGGCCACGCCCGGGCAACTTCTCGGTTCGTTCTTCGGTGACGAGAAGGCGAGCCTCAAGAAGCGGATCGAGGTTGCGGCCTCGAAACAACGGTCTCCCAAGCAAAAAATCGTGGCAGCGGGGACCACCCTCTCGGCAACGCAATACGAGCGGAGCCCGCCGTCGTCGGAGTCACGCGATCGCCCTCCTGACGCGAAGAGCGTCCCGGCTCTTACTACGAGCGAGGGTACTCCGATTGCCTCGCCTCCGCTAAGCACGGGCTCGAAGGGGCTAGATTCCCCGTCGCCTCCCAAAGCCCATGCCAGTCCGGCCCCCGCACTGGTCGGCGGGAACGACGCCTCCCAGTTCGACGAGCTTTGTCGCTTTCTCGACGGTTACAACTTCACAAAGCGTTGGGATAGCGAAGACCTCTACGAGGCCGAACTCGGAGGTGCGATCTCGGGCCACTTTCGAGGTCAGAAGGTCGTGCATCAAATGGCCGTTGGGGGGACCAAGGCCGACATCGTCGCACTTGGCGCTGTGATCGAGATCAAGTACCCGAAGACTCGACAACCGTTGCAGACCCTGGTTGGGCAGGTTGAGGACTATCAACGACTGTTTGCGAATCGAGTGGTTGTGGTCCTATGCTCGGGGGGTCTGCGCGAGACGCAGGCGTTCAACGACTCGGCAGCCACGCTCTCAGATCGAGGCGTCAAGGTCTACATCAAATAGGCAGCCTGCGCCTCAAGCGAGCCTATCGAGCACAGCCCGACGGGTTCCTCCGCCATACGACTCGCGGAAGTCGACGGCACGGTTCGGTCACGGCATCAACGCGTGCCTTCTGCGCGACCCCCACCTTTTGAATCTGTCCCGGGTGACTCGACTCGGGGGCCGAGCCTCGTGTGACGCGCTGGACGGCTGAGCAGATCTGGGATTTCATCGACGCTTGGCGCTGGATTCCTCCCTCTTCGACGAGGGTGACGACCCCGGATTATGATCTCGCGGTTACCTCTGGGTCCTACGCCCTGACGTTCGTCTACGGATTCAGCGTCGACGATCCTCAGCAGGTCGACGAACGGCTCGATGAGTTGCACGAGCGAATCAAAAGTCATGGTGGGACGGGTGCGTGCCTCCAAGTCACCCCTCGCTCTCGTCCACCCGATCTAGAGCAGCGGCTCCAGCGGCACGGCTACCACATCACTGAGGACGCCGAAGCGCTTGTGTGGGAGCTTCGCGACGCGGACGGAATCATCAGGATTCCCAACTTCACGTCCCCTCCGAGCCTCACCGTGCGCGAGGTCTTGAGCGAACCCGAGTTCGACGTCTTTCTTCGGCTCGACTCCACGATCTTCGGGGATCCCCCCCTGTCGGACGAGACCCGGGCCGGGTTCCTCTCCGAGTTCCAGAGGAAGGTGCGAGATGAGAGCCATTCGGACCGCTTTCTGGTGTGGGACAGGACGGTTCCGATCGGTCGAGCCGGACTTGAACTAGTTGGGGCCGTCGCCCGGCTCTGGGGGACCGGGGTACTCGTCGAGCACCGTCGAAGGGGAGCCTACGGTGCGCTAGTCCGAGCCCGGTGCGAATCGGCAGCTCGTCGCGGTGCCGAGATCGCCTTGTTGACGGCACGAGTCGACACATCGGGCCCGATTCTGAAACGACACGGCTTTCAGTCGGTGGGTCCGTTTCGGGTCTTCGAGACTCACTGGTGATGGGCCGAGGATCAACTGTCCAAGGGCAGCCCAACGTCCGGGTCCACGACTGAAGCTTCAGGGTGGCCCCGTTCCTAGGTTTCGCCCGTCGTTCACTCGGCCGCTCCGGCCAGGAGGGGGATCCGATCCGAAGCGACAATTCGCTCGAAACGGGCGCGTTGGCCACGAGTCCCAAGTCCCGGCAGTCGACTCTACCCTTTTCCACGACAGGGTTTCCTCCCGCTGAGGGTGTATCAAGCGGACAGGGGTCGAGTACCCAGAATGGGTTTGAATGTGATCAGGCACGGGGCTCGAGGTGATCCGTTCGAGATATCAATGTCCTCGACCGCCCGCGGGCTTAAGCTGGGCACCTCCGTCCGAATTTCCCCGCACTGACTGGCTTTGTGCCTCCGGCTCCGTGCCCCGCTTGTAGGGCCCGAAATTCTGGCAGTGACCGGCGACTCCGGCCTTCGGTCGCCCCGGGTATTCGCACTTTCCACACACACAGGGCGGTACTCCGCCCGTTCCGGAACGTTTCCGCTGGCGGGGGTTTCCCCCTGCTTTCGGGACAGACCGAGCAGCCGGCCCTTTTCGCCTCCGCCACCTGGGCCTGTCGGTTGACGAGGCCCGTGCGGGAGAGTTTGAACTACGGCTGGTCGCGATGTGCATTTTCTCCGGTGCCTGACGGGGCTTTACTGGTTGTCGACGTCCCTCCCGCACGACGGCCGCACCACCGGTAGGGGGACCACCACCCCACCCGTAGGGGACTGGACCCGTTCCGGAACGTTTCCAGGAGTATGGGTCTCCCCCCTTCGAGGGAGTCCGAGCGGCCGGGTTCGCGGCCCCGCCGGCGGAGGTCCGGGGAGCCGAGGGACACCCGAACGGTAGCCGACGGCCCACCTGTCCCGACAGGAGTTGACTATCCCGTTCACCGGTAACGGCTTGACTACTCGAGCGATCGCCTCGCTTCGTCTCGCCCTTCCTGCGGGTCCGAAGCGGCCCTTTGGCGGTCCGAGAGCGAAAGAGAAAGTGCGGGTCGGTGTGGCCCGACCCGCGGGAAAGAGTTGACCGCAGTCATTCGTGTCTTGGTTCGGGGGTGGGGAGAGGTTCCGAAACGAGACGTAGAGCGAAGAGCCGATCGAGCCGGTCGAGGTCCGAGTGGTCGCCGGAGCACGCCGCCGGAGCGATGAGGGGGCCCCAAAGGGCGGAATCTCTGTCGGATGGGCTCGGCCGGATTCGAACCGGCGGTCTTCGCTGTGTGAGAGCGACGTCGTAACCGCTGGACCACGAGCCCGATGGGAAACGTCGAGAGGCGGGCTCACTTAAGGATGCTACATCGGCAATGCGAGTACGGCCGGGAGGACGAGCGTCGCCGCGATGGTGAGGATGAGGCCGCTCGCGAGCGCGAGGCTCCCGGCATCCGCGTCGCCGTAGCGCGTGACGAAGTAGAGGGTCGTGTCCATCGACGTCGCACCGCCGAGCGCGGCGAGGCCGCCGCCGCGCAGTCGACGGCCGAGGTACGGCGAGAGGACCATGGTGAAGTCCTCGCGGAGGAAGTTCGTGAGGAAGGCGAGCAGGCCGAGGATTGCGCCGGCCCGCGCGACGACGAGCGGGCCCGCGAGCGTGTAGAAACCGAACCCGAACGAGGTCGCGAGCGCGACCGGGAGCGGGATACGGTCGACGAGCGCGAAGGCGACGGCGGCGATGAGCGCCCCGGCGGTCGCGGCCGTAAGAGGTAGCCAGACGTCCTTGAGCGCCGACAGCCGAAGCGGGATGTCGAACCCGACGAGCGCCAGCAGGACATAGAGCACGCACGGGATCGCGGCGTCCGCCGGGACGGCCACGAGTCGGCCCAGGGCAACCCCCACCACGAGGGCGGCGACGAAAACAAGGCTCCGCGGGACCCGCTCGGGGTGGGCGGGGGCCGGGCCTTGAGCGGCCGGGGCCGGCCGCAGCCACACGAGCCCGAGGTACGCCCCCGCGGTGAGGCCGAGGATCAGGAGCGCGAACGCGGCGGCGACGGGGACCGCCGCGACGAGAGAGGTCCAGGGCACCGAGCGGAGCGAGGCGCCGAGGAGTCCGACGAGGACGACCACGGTGAGGAGCGTGGCGACCGCGACGCCGCTCGGGCGCCGGGCAACGACCCGTCCCGCGAGGAACCCGAGCCCGAACGCGATGTAGAGGAACGGGTCGAACGCCACGGGGCGCCTAACCGTTCCAGGCCGCGAGCTCGGGCGGCCGCCGGCGCGCCGACGGTGGACCGAGCCAAACGGTCTCGTCGCGCCGTGGGCCGAAGCCCACGTACTCCACCGGGACGCCGGTCGCCTCGGTGATGAAGTCGAGATAGCGCCGGACGGGGGTCGGCAGGGCCCGCGCTCCTTCGCGGCGCAGGCGCTCCTTCAGCCGCTCGTGGAACTCGGGCCAGCCCGGCATCGACGCGTAGACCGCCTCCGCGCGGGCGAGGTCGTCGGCGTCGCTCGGTGGCCCGTCGCGGACGGTCGAGCCGTCCGGCATCCGGTAGTGCGTGCAGACCGGCACCTCCTCGAGCCCTCCGAGGACGTCGAGCTTGGTGATCGCGAGCGACGTGAGCCCGTTCAGCCGCGCCGCGTAGCGCAGGAGGACCAGGTCGAGCCAGCCGCACCGGCGCGCGCGACCCGTCGTCGCGCCCCGCTCGCCGCCGACGCGCCGCAGGAACTCGCCCTGCTCCCCCGTCTCCTCGGTCGGGTACGGCCCCGTGCCCACGCGCGTCGAGTACGCCTTCGCGACGCCGACCACGCTGTCGAGCTCCGTCGGGGGGATCCCGCTGCCGACGAGCGCCCCCGCGCTCGTCGGGTGGGAGCTCGTTACGTACGGGTAGGTTCCGAAGTCGACGTCGAGCAGCGCGCTCTGGGCCCCCTCGAGGAGGACGTTCTCGCCGCGGGCCAGAGCGTCCCACAGCATCGGCTCCGTGGACCGGATGTACGGGGCGAGCCGCTCGCCCACCCCGGAAAGCCGAGAGAACAGGCCGTCGATCGGAGGGAGGTTCGGGAGATGGGTCTTGGTCGCGTAGAGGAGGTCGAGCCTCTCGCGAAGGACGGCGGGTCGGCTCAGTTCGGCGAACCGTATCCCGAAGCGAGCGGCGCGGTCCGAGTACGCCGGGCCGATCCCGGATCGGGTCGTTCCGAGGGTGGCTCCCGGCCGGTGCTTCGCGCGCAGCTCGTCCTCCCAGGCGTCCTCGATCTCGTGGAGCGGCAGGAGGACGTGCGCGCGGTCCGAGAGGACGAGCTCCCCCCGCCGCAACCCCATCCGCTCGAGGCCCGCGAGTTCCTCCTCGAGCTTGAACGGCTGGATCACCATGCCCGGCCCGCTGACCGCGCGCACCCCGTGACGGAGGATCCCGCACGCGATCTGGTGGAGGATGACGGTCCCCTCGGGGAGCGTGACGGTGTGGCCGGTGTTCGGACCGCCCGCGCTGCGGACGACGTAGCGGGCGGAGGCGGCCATGAAGTCCGCGATCTTGCCCTTCGCCTCGTCCCCGAACTGGGCCCCGACCACGATGCGGACCGACACGCGCGAACCCCGCGTTCCCCGGAGTCGAACGGATAGAAGGCCCTTGTGCCCGCGCGCGACGCGCGGCCCCCACCGTTCGGGGCCACAACGGTAAAGAGCCATGCCTTGGTCGGCGGCGGAATGGTCGCTCGCCGGGTCCGCACGGTCGAGATATCCGGGATCCGCAAGATGTTCGACGCGGCGGGCCCGGACTCCATCAACCTCGGGCTCGGTGAGCCCGACTTCGAGCCCCCCGCCGAGGTTGTCGAGGCGATCTGCACCGCCATCCGCGACGGATGGAACCACTACGGACCGTCGGCCGGACTCGCAACGCTCCGCGACAAGGTCGCCGAGCGGTACCGCGACCGCGAGCCTCGGACGGGGCGGGAGAACGTCATCATCACCGGCAGCGGCTCCGAGGCGTTGATGACGACCGCCCTCACTCTTTACGACCCCGGCGACGAGGTGCTCGTGCCGAATCCGGGATTCGTCCTCTACGGACCGGACGCTCGGCTCATGGGCGCGACACCGGTGCCGTACTCCCTTCCCGGCGACCGCCGGTACCTCCCCGACCTCGACGAGCTCGAGAAGCTCGTCACCCGCCGAACGCGGGCGATCGTCGTCAACAGCCCGTCGAACCCGACCGGCGGGGTGTTCCCGGCCGCGGTCGTCGACCGGATCGTCGCGTTCGCCGACCGCCATGACCTTACGATCGTCTCCGACGAGGTCTACGAGGAGATGGTCTACGACGGGGCGTTCGCTTCGTTCTGGGGTCGCACGGACCGGGTCGTCATCGTGAACTCGTTCTCGAAGACGCTCGCGATGACGGGGTGGCGGATCGGGTTCCTCGTCGCCCCCCGCGCCCTCGCCCTCGACCTGAACAAGATGCACTACCACGTCATGGCGTGCCCGCCGACCCCGGCCCAGGTCGCCGTCCTCGCCGGCCTCACACACAGTGGGGCGGCGGTGCGCACGATGGTACGGGAGTTCCGGGCGCGGCGCGACCTGGTCGTTCGCCTGCTCCGCCGCATTCCGGGTATCGACCTCGTCCCCCCGGCCGGTGCGTTTTATGCGTTCCCCCGTTTCCGGTGGTCGAGCTCATCGGCCGAGGTGGCCACCGCGCTCCTCCGCCGTGGGGTGATCATGACACCGGGCGACGCGTTCGGCGCCCTCGGAGCGTCCCATCTGCGGCTCTCGTTCGCTGCGTCGCGCGCCGACCTCGAGAAAGGGATCGGACTTCTTCGGGATTACGCCCTCGAACGGGAGGCGATGTGATCACGGAGTTCGTCGGTCTCTGGTGCCGCGCGCTCGCCCACCTTCGACCGCCCGAGCCGGGTCGGGACCTCGACCGGGTGGGTGCCGAGCTGATCCGGTTGGGCCGACGTCCGATCAACCGACCCGCAGCTCTTCGTAGAGCGACCGGTGGCGCGCCGTCGCGACCGACCAATCATACTCTCGTACGCGCCCGGCGCCCACCGTAACCATCGCCCGGGTCGCCGCCGGGTCGGCCGTGACCGACCGCAGCGCCTCCGCGAGCGCGGCCGCGTCCCCGTGGGGGACGAGCCGTCCTGCGCGACCCCCGTCGACGACCTCGGGCACGCCGCCGACCGCGCTCGCGACGATCGGTGTGCCGGCGGCCATCGCCTCGAGGAGAACGAGCCCGAACGCCTCGTACTCGCTCGGGAGCACGAGAGCGGTCGCTCCGCGCACGACCCGGCGGTACTCGCCCGCGCCGTCCACGTGACCGAGGAACCGTACGTCGCCCGCGATCCCGAGCGTCTGAGCCCGGGCCTCGAGCCCAGGGCGCTGGCCCCAATCCGGTCCCATGAGGACGACCGGCCGCCGCTCCCCCGGCGGGAGGCGGGCGATCGCGTCGAGGAAGGTCGGGAGGCCCTTGTTCGAGGCGATCCGGCCGACGAACAGGAAGTACTCCGGCGGGAGGCCGCTCGGGCGGGGCGGGTCCGCCGCCGGTGCTGACCAGGCCGAAAGGTCGATCCCCGGCGGGATGACCCGTATCCCGCGGTCGGGCGCGAACTCGCGGATGAGGTCGGCCTCGTGCGAAGTCTCGACGACGAGCGCTCGGGCGACGCGATAGGCGCTCGCCCCGAACCCCGCGTCCTGGAGCCGAAGGAGTCCCCGACGGACCGGTGACTCGCGGAGGTCGGCCGGGTGGTAGTGGGTCGAGACGACGAGTGGGATCCGGCAGCGGGAGGCGACGATCGCGGCCTCGAGGACGTGCCCGTAGCGGTGGGAGTGGGCGTGGATCACGTCGGCGCCGCTCTCCGCGAGCGCGTCGATGAGGCCGATCATCGTCGGCATCGTCACTCCGGGGATGAGCCGCTTGCGAACCGGGAACCGGCGGACCGGCACCCCGTCGACGACCGGCCGGTAGCTCGAGCGTCGCTCCCAGCGACCCTCGTCGTAGAGGTCGCTTGCGTAGACGCGCACGTCCTCGCCGTCCGCCGCGAGCCGGCGCGTGATCTCGTGGACGTTCGTCTCGACGCCCCCCGGGGCGTCGAAACGGAGGGTGACGTGAACGATCCTCATCGGGCCAGCACCGCCGTGTACACTGCCTCGAGCCGGTCGACGACCCGGTCCCACGTGTACCGGGGGACGATTTCGGTCCGCCCGTGCCGGCCGAGGCGATGGGCGAGCGCGCGGTCGCCCCAGAGCCGACGGAGCGCGTCGGCCAGCGGCCCCATCTCCCCCGGCGGCACCAGGAGGCCCGACCGGTCGTCCTCGATGAACTCGGGGATCCCCCCGACGCGCGTGGCGATGACCGGTGTCCCCTGCGCGAGCGACTCGAGGAGTACGAGACCGAAGGCCTCGTACTGGCTCGGGAGGACCGTGACGATCGCTTCGCGGTACGCCGCGGCGAGGAGCCGATCGTCCGGGACGTGGCCAACGAAGTGGACCCGAGCCTCGAGGCCGAAGCCGCGCACCCGTGCCTCGAGGGTCGCGCGCATCCCCCCGTCCGCTCCGACGAGGACGAGGTGAGCCTCCCCGTCGTCGCGCGCGAGAAGCGCGAACGCGCCGAGGAGGTCGGTGAGCCCCTTGTTCGACGCGAGCCGGCCGACGAACAGGACGAACGGTCCGGCGACGGCGAACCGGTCCCGGAACGGCGCGTCGCCGTCCGGAGGCTCCGGCAATGGCGAGTATCCCGGCGGAACGATCTCGACCGGTGGCAGGGGCCGGTCGAGCGTTCGGAGGAGCCGTTCCTCCTCTCGCGTCTGGACGATCACGCGCGCGGCGGCCGCGAGGTCCCGGCCGGCGAGCCGGCGATCGTAGAATCCCCGGATCCGGTGGCGGAGCCAGCCTCCGTGGATCGACCAGATCGGGTGGAAGTGGGCGGTCAGGACGTAGGGAGTACCGGTGCGGGCCCGATAGCGCCGTGCGACCGCGACCTGGTTCGTTCCGAAGGTGTGCGCGTGGACGACCTCAGGTCGGTCGCGGGCGAGCGCCGCGCCGAGACCGCGGAAGAACGGGTAGTGGAGCTCGCCGGGGAGGGACCAGACCCGGAGGCGGTGGACGGCCCCGAACGGCGTTCGTTCCTCGCGGGGGACGTCGGCCCCGAGCCGTTCCATCGGGAACTCGCGAAAGAGATCGCTCGTGTAAACGTCGGTCGAGTGGCCCCGCGCGCCGAGACGGGCCGAGATCTCGGCAACGTGCCGCTCGACCCCGCCCGGTCCGGGCTGGTACCGGGTCGACAGTTGAGCGACCTTCACGGCCCGCGAGGTACCGCTCCGAATACTTGATTCAGGGGGCCGAGCCGCTCAGGAGAGCGTCCGCATCCCGGCGAGGCGCTGGGCGTACTTCTTGTAGACCTCGGTCGCCCGCGCGACCGATTCGATCTTGACGTACTCGTTCGCCTGGTGAGAGAGCTCCTCTTCGCCGGCGCCGAAGATCACGACCCGCGGGTTCACCTGGGAGTAATGGACGGCCTCGGAGGCGTGAACGAGGACCGCGCTCTCGGCCTGGGCGACGTCGCGCAACACCTTCACGTGCTCGGAGTTCGGGTCGATCTGGACCGCCGGCATCGAGACGATCCGCCGCAGCGTGAACGGGGTCTTGATCCGGCGCAGGTGCTCCTCGATCTCGTGGTAGAGCTGATCGGGGGAGTACGGCGGTGGGAAGCGGATGTCGACCTCCGCCGTGCACTTGTTCGGCACGACGTTGAGGCGCGTCCCGCCGTTGAAGGTCCCGATGTTGAGCGTAACGGTGCCGAGCTCGGGGTGGGCGATGCGGCCCTTGAACGACTCGAGGCCGCGGAGGATCCGCATCATCTTCCCGATCGCGTTCTCCCCGAGGTGCGGCATCGCGCCGTGGGCCGCCTTCCCCCGAGTCTCGATGGCGAGGTCAAGGACCCCCTTCTCCGCGTACGCGACGCGGAGGCCGGTCGGCTCACCGACGACGACCGCCTTCGCGCGACGGAGCGGGAGCGTTTTCGCGAGGGCGGTCGCGCCCTGCATCGTCGTCTCCTCGTCGGTCGTGAACGCGAGCACCACCGGGATCTTCCGCGCGACGAGGTCTTGGGCTGCCTCGAGCATCGCGATCACGGTCCCCTTCATGTCCGCCGCGCCCCGGCCGTACATCCGACCCGAGGCGAGCTGGCTCTGCGAGAAGCTCCAGTAGTCGCCGACCGGCGGTGTGTCGAGGTGG
Source organism: Thermoplasmata archaeon (assembly GCA_050749465.1). Lineage (GTDB taxonomy): Archaea > Thermoplasmatota > Thermoplasmata > Lutacidiplasmatales > UBA184 > Lutacidiplasma. Next base: position 12,616 of record JBOGRO010000040.1, read on the forward strand.
CCGGAAAGGACCACGCCGCCCTGGCCGTACTCCGCGAGGAGCGACGGGGTCTGGGGGTCGCCGAAGAGCGTGTTGCGCATGTGGATCTGGTCGGTGAACGACTGGACGTAGTCGAGCACCTCCTGCTTGTCGGAGAACGGGTCGCTCGGGATCTTGATCAACTCGGCGAGCATGTCGACCATCTGGCGTTTCATCGGATCGGAACCCTCTCGCCGTTCGGTACGCTCGCCCGCGGACGGTCAGCGGTTGGGAATCGCCCAAAGCGTCTTAATCGTTGCCTCGGCCGAGCGCGCGCGCCCGGGGAGCTCGGCCGTGGGGACGTCGAGGCCAGGAGGCTTCCTGCCAAAGGGATTAAGCCGTCGGCTCCTCCTCTCCCCCGAGGGATGCGCCGAGGACGGGATGGAGTCACACGAAGTACGAATCGTCGACACGCGCGACGAGTCCCTGAAGGGGGCGATGATGGTCGTCGGCTTCCCGACCCACGGCCTCGTCGGCTCGGTCGCGGCGTCGTACCTGGTTCACACGCTCGACATGAGCCTGGTCGCCTACATGGTCAGCGAGGAGTTCCCGCCGACCGTCATCATGGAGGAAGGGGTCGTCGGCGCGCCGGTCCGCTTCTACGCGAGCAAGCTGGTCTGCGGGGTCGACCGCTCCTGCGACCAGCTCGTCGTCGTGATCGCGGACATCCAGCCTCCGGTCGGAATGCTGAACCGGATGGGCCGCGCGCTGCTCGATTGGGCGTCGGACAAAGGGGTCCAACTCGTGGTCGCGGTGGAGGGTCAGCCGATCGAGGACGAGGCGCGCGGGGACGCGCGGGTCGTCGCGATGGCGAACCGGGCCGCCGCGCCGCTGCTCGAGAAGTACCGTTTCCCGGCGGCGAACGGTGTCGTTACCGGCCTCGCGGGGGGCCTCCTCCTTGGGGCGATCGGCCGGACGACGCCGGTGCTCTGCCTCGTCGCTCAGGCGCACAAGGACTACCCCGACGCCCGGGCGGCAGCGAAGGTCATCGAGACCGTCAACCCGCTCGTTCCACTGATGGTCCTCGATACGAAACCGCTGCGCGAGAAGGCGCGCGAGATCGAGTCCGAGGTCCGCAAGACGCTCCGGCAGACGCGGGAATCGATCTCGAGCATGCAGACCGCCGAGAGTGAAGGGCCGGGTGAGATGTATCGCTGACACGGCCCCGGGCGCACCGGTCGTCCGGCTGCCCGACGACCGTCCCCCCGTCAGCCTGCGCGGCTTTCGGCCGACGGACGTCCCGTTCGTCGCCGCGATTGTCGCGGACGCTCTCCACGAGCACTACGACCCGTCCCTCTATCCGTCGCTGAGCGCGGAGTGGCCGGATGGGTTCCTCATCGCCGCTGACCCCCACGACGTACCGGTCGGATTCCTGCTCGGCGTCAGCCAGGTCGAGCGGGAGGCACGGATCCTCATGTTCGCCGTCGACCGGAACCACCGCACGCTCGGCGTCGGCACGCTCCTCATGGACACGTTCCTGCAGCGGTGCCGAGAGCGCTCGTTCCGCCGCGCGACGCTCGAGGTCCGGGTATCGAACGCGACCGCGATCCGGTTCTACACGCGCTATCGCTTCTCGGTGATCGATCTGCTCCGGGCGTACTACTCGGACGGCGAGAACGGCTATCAGATGGCCCGCGACGTCGGCTGACCGCCCCGGCGCAGGGGCTAAAGCCTCCGGCCCTTCGGGGGCGGCGATGCCAAGCGGCTGGCTAACGGCGCGGGAGTTGATGACGGCCCACCCGTCCACCCTCCCCCACGACGCCCCGATCGCCCGGGCGCTCGGGCTGATGCGCGGTAAGGGGTACCACGAGGTCCCCGTCCTCCGCAACTCCCGGCTGATCGGGATGGTGACGCTCGAGTCGATCGCACGGCGAGTCTACCGCGCGCTCGACACTAAGGTCGAGCACATCCTCGTCCTCGCTCCGCTCGTCACGCCCACTTCCCGTATGCCCGAGATCGCCGAGCAGTTGCTCGCGGCCGGCCTTCGCGCGGCGCCGGTCGTCGGGCCTCGCGGCGAACTCCTCGGGATCGTGAGCCGGACCGACCTCGTCCGCGCGATCGCCGACGTCCCCGAGGCGGCCCGCACCCGGGTCGAGGAGCTCGCGCGGTCGGCCGACCTTCTCGTGCACGAGAGCGACCCGGTTCGCCATCTCGTCGGTCAGATCCGACTGCTCGAGGAGCATCCCCTCCCGGTCCTCGACCGGAAGGACCGGCTCGTCGGCGCGGTCGGCGTCGCCGACCTCGGCGGCGTGCTCTGGCGACCCGTCACCGGCGGGAAGCGCGACGCGCGCGCGGGCCGACCCGCCCTCGACGTCCAGGTCGGCTCGATCATGCACTCCCCGCCGCTCACGGTCGCGGTCGGTACCTCCGCCGCAGAGGCGGCGCGACTGATGACCCGGGAGAAGGTCTCGAGCGTATTCGTTGTCCAAGAGCGACGCGCGCCCCGGGTCGTCGGCCAGTCGCAGCTCCTCCAGCTCGTGGTCGGACGCGGACGGAGCGCCACCGCCCCGGGCCGCGTCGAGGATGTTTACGTCGAGATCACGGGGCTGCGCGGCTCGGGGGACGCCGAGCTCCTCGCCGAGATCGACCACCTGGTAGCGAGCGGACTCCGCCGCATCGCGCGGCAAGTGCGACCGACCCTCCTGAGCCTGCACTTCGCGCCCCACGCGACGCACCGGACGAGCGACCTGACCCTCGAAGCTCGGCTCCACACCGAGGCCGGGATCTTCTATGCGTCGCACACCGGCTGGAATCTCCTCGCGGGGGTCTCGGACCTCCTGGAGGAGCTCGTCGGCCAGACTCGACGGGTCCGGGAGGCGCGCCGGGGCCGGGGTCGCCGCCGGCCGGCGGCCGCGTCGGTGGACGAGTCGACGGTCGACGACCCGGACCTCGAGCGTCGGATCCGCTCGGCGACCGGCAACGTCGCGGGCGACCAGGAGGATTCATGATCCCGGGCGGGCCGCGCAACGCGCGGCAGATGGAGCAGATGATGCGTCGGCTCGGGATGACGACCGAAACGATCCCCGACGTCGAGGAGGTCATCGTCCGCACTCGATCGAAGGAACACGTCTTCCAGCAGCCGGAAGTCTCGATCCTCACCGTTCAGGGCGTGCGGACCTACCAGGTCATCGGTCAGCCGCTCGTACGGCCGCGCACGACGGGCGACGCGACCGCGACGGCCCCCGTGCCCGGTAGCGCTTCCGCGGCAGGCTCGCCCGACGAGGACGTCCGCCTCGTGATGGAGCAGGCGAACGTCTCCCGCGAGGAAGCGCTCGAGGCCCTCCTCCAGGCGAACGGGGAGCCCGCCGAGGCGATCCTGCGGATCCTGACGCGGGGCGGGTAAGTGGAGGAGCCGTCCGGGCCAGTCGCCCGGGAGTGTGTCGAGGGGTACCTCTACGCGGAGGGTCCGTTCGCGCTCCTCCTCTTCCGCCGGACCCCCGCGCGGGGTCAGATCTGGGTACCGGTGAGCGGCAAGGTCGAGCCGACCGACCCCGACCTCGAATCGGCGGTGCGCCGCGAGCTCGTGGAGGAGACCGGCCTCCTCCGTCCCCGCCGGATCTTCCCGCTCGACTGGCAGGTGAAGTTCCGGGCGGACAACGGCGAGGTCTGGCGGCTGCATGCCTACGGCGTCGAGGTCGAACGCTCGTTCGAGCCCGTGTTGAGCGCCGAGCACGAGGCGTCCCGCTGGATGGGCGAAGAGGAGGCGCTCGGCCTCCTTCACTTCGAGGACAACCGGGCGGCAGTCCGGCGGCTCGCCGACCGCCGACCCGACCGGGGCACGCCAAACGTTTAGCGCGACCGCCCGCTCTTCGAGCCGAGTCGGTATGCCGGAACCCGCGCGAGCGGCCGCCGAGGAGGTCCCGCCATCGTTCGTCTTTCCGACGCTCGGGCCCGAGCTCTTCGCGGCGCTCCGGGCGGCCCGGCCGCGCCGCATCGTCCTGCAGGTACCGGCCGGCCTCGTGCGGAACGCGCACGAACTCGCAGCGCGCCTGCGCGAGGAGACGGGCGCGGCGGTCGGCGTCGCCGCGCGTGCCTGCTTCGGCGCGTGCGATTTCCCGTCGCGCGACGAGGCCCCGAAGTCGGAGGTCGCGGTCGTGCTCGGCCACTCGCCGATCCCGAACGTGCGGGTCGTCCGGCCCACCTACTTTGTCGAGATGCGCGAGCCCGGCGGCGATGTGGAGGCGCTGGCCGCGACGGTCGAGCGCGCAGGGCTCCCCTCGCGGCTCGGACTGGTCGTCTCCGTCCAGCACCTCGACCTCGTTGCGCCGCTGACCGCCGCCCTCGAGCGGGCCGGGCGCAGCGTCCGTGTCGGTCTCGGCGACCACCGTCTTGCCTACCCGGCCCAGGCGCTCGGCTGCAACTATACCGGGGCGGAAGCGGTGGCCGGTGACGTTGACGCCTTCCTCTTCCTCGGCACGGGCCGGTTCCATCCCCTCGGACTCGCGTTCGCTGTCGACCGGCCCGTCTGGTCGCTCGACCCGCTCCAGAACCAGATCGAGCCGCCGATCGACCGGGCCGGCCTCATCCGCCGTCGCCAGCTCGTAGTCGCCGGCGCGCGGGACGCTCGTAGTTGGGGGATCCTTGTCTCGTCGTTTGCAGGGCAGAACCGCTTGCCGACGGCGCTCGCGCTTCAGGAGCGCGCCCGGGACCGCGGCTGCGACGCGGAGATCCTCTGGTTCGACCGGCTCGACCCGAGGGACCTCGAAGGGCGCGCGCTCGACGCCTACGTCAACACGGCGTGCCCTCGCATCGCGCTGGACGACGGCGAGCTCTACGCGAAGCCGATCCTGACGCCGCCCGAGTTCCTGATGGCCCTCGGCGAGCTTCCCCTCGAGCCGTACCGGTTCGACACCTACCACTGAACCGGACCGAAACCGAGAAGGCGGGCGCCGACGCTCGATCCCGTCGTGCGCGGCGTGGGGCTGGTGCCGGTCCTCCTCCTGGCCGCGGGGGCAGCGTTCGTCGTGCTCTCCGTGATCGAGGGCCACGCCGGGCTCGCGATCGTAGTGGTCCTCCCCGTCGTCTACGGCGGCTCGCTGGAATTCGGGCTCGGCGTCCTGCTCCTCGTCGCCGGGCTCCTCACGCTCCCGTTCGTGTCGAGCACCCGCTTCGTCGTGGAGGACGAGAGCGGATCCGAGACGGCCGTATCGGGCGGCTCCGGCGGGGTCGTTCTCCTCGGTCCGGTCCCGATCTTCTTGGGCGGTTGGCGCGGGGTTCCGGCGAGGACGCGTTGGATCCTCGCGGGGGTCGGAGGGGCCGTGCTCGTGCTCGCCGTGCTGGCGTGGCTGTGGCTCGGCGCCTAAGCTCGGCCCGAGGCGAGGGCGAGAAAGACCCGGTGCACGCGGAGGTCCCCCGAAAGCTCAGGGTGGAACGTGAGGCCCCAGACCTTACCGGCCCGCACTCCGACGACCTCGTCCGAACGCCACGCGATCGGCGCCGCGTCGCGGCCGACCGAGAGGATCCGCGGGGACCGGATGAACACCCCCGGGAACGGTCGCTTCCCGAGGCCGTCGACGACGACCGGTGCCTCGCACGACTCGCGCTGGGCGCCATAGTCGTTCCGGCGGACGGTCACGTCGAGCACGCCGAGGGTCGGCGGGTCGCGGCCGGAGGCGCTGGGGGCGAGCTCGCGGGCGAGGACGATCAGTCCCGCGCACGTGGCGAGGACCGGCAAGCCGTCCCGGATCCGGTTCCGGAGCAGGTGCCAGAGCCCCGCACTCTCGATCAGCCGCGCGATCGTCGTGGACTCTCCGCCGGGGAGGAAGAGTGCTTCGACGCCGGCGAGGTCCGCCGGCGTCCGAACCGCGATCGGCTCCCGGACGAGCGTGCCGAGGACCCGCAGGTGCTCCGGGACGTCGCCCTGCAGGGCGAGGACCCCGACCTTCATCCGGACCCGCCGCCTCGCAACTCTTCCAGCGCCGCTTTCGCGCGGTCGAACCGGACCGCGTGATTCCGGACGAGCCGCTCGACGACGCGGTCGACCTCGTCCGGACGCGCGCCCGCCATGACGGCGAGATTCCGGGCGTGCAGCTCCATGTGCCCCCGCTGGATCCCCTCGGTCGCGAGCGCCCGGAGCGCCGCGAAGTTCTGCGCCAGCCCGACCGCGGCGAGTACCTCGCCGAGTTCGCGCGCGCTCTTCACGCCGAGCACTTTGACGTTCGCCTTCGCCGTCGGGTGGACCGAGGTCGCGCCGCCGATGAGGCCGACCGGTGCCGGGAACTCGATCGAGCCGACGAGGTTGCCGTCCTTGTCCTTCTCGTAGGTCGTGAGCGGCAGGACGACCGTCGCGGCGTCCGCTTCGCCCGCGCGCCACGCGGCGAAAGTATGCGCGCCGCTCTCGATCGCGCGGAAGTCGTTGCCGGTCGCGATCACGACGCTCGAGATCCCGTTCATGATCCCCTTGTTGTGCGTCGCGCAGCGGAACGGGTCGGCGACCGCGAGCGCGTAGGCGTCGAGGATCGCGTCGACGACCTCGGGGCCGGTGGCGGAGTCGGTGGCGAGCCGGGCCGCGGGGAACGTCGCGTGGGCACGCGCGAGTCGGTGGATCGCGAGGTTGGAGATGATCCGGAGCACGACCCGACCGCCGGCCAGGCGCGCGAACTCCGGGGCGAGCGCCTCGCACATCGTGTTCACGGCGTTCATGCCGCCCGCGTCCCGGGCGTCGACGAGCAGGTGCGCGATGACCATCGTCCCGCGGGGCGTGGGGAGGATGCGGACCTCGAGGTCCTTCGCGCCGCCCCCGAATCGGACCAGCACCGGATCCACCTCGTTCGCCGCGGCAAGGAGCCGCTCCTTCTGGTGGAGGAGGCGCAGCCGGGCTGCGACCGGGTCCGGTACGTCCAGGATCTGCACCTGACCGATCATCACCGGGGCGGTCGACTGCGCGGAAAAGCCGCCCGCGGCTCGCGCTACCTTGGCGGCGTTCGACGCCGCCGCCACGACGCTCGGCTCCTCGATCGCCATCGGGATGAGGTAATCCTTCTCGTTGATGCGGAAGTTGGTCGCCACTCCGAGCGGAAGCGGCATGACGCCGATGACGTTCTCGATCATCCGGTCGACCGTCCCCGGGTCGATCCCCGGTGGGAACTCGAACGCGCGGACCTCGTCGTCCGTGAGCCCGGCCCACTCCTGGACGAACGCCCGTCGCTCCGCGATCCCCTTGCGATAGAACCCGGGGACCTCCGACGAGTGCGTCATGAGTCGATGCCCCCCTCGGCCGAGGTCGGGGCGGGGAGCTCGGCGGCCGCCCCCGACTCCGGAGCGCGGCGCCCGACGATCACTTTCGCCGGCCGGAGGAGCCCGCCGAAGAAGCGGTACCCCTGCTGGACGACCTCGACCACGGACCCGTCGGGCGCAGGGGCGGTGACCGGCGCCTCCCCCACGGCCTCGGCCTCATCCGCCCGAAACGGCGCGCCGACCTTCGCGATCGGCTCGACGCCTTCATGCTTGAGGAAGGTTGCCCACTCTCGCTCAAGGAGCTCCATGCCCCGGCGGACGGAGTCGTCCGAGGGGAGTGTGCCGACTGCCTCCCGCGCGGCCCGGAACCCTTCGAGGATCGGCAGGAGCTCCCGTAACATCCCCGCCCGGGACTGCCGAGAGATCGTCTCTCGGTCGCGCTCGGAGCGACGTCGGTAGTTCTCAAAGTCGGCGAGGAGGTACTTGTAGCGGGTCGCCCAGTCCTCGGTGGGCTCCGTCGGGGGAGGGGTCGAAGCCGCGGTCGGAGCCTCCGCGGGTCGGCTGACGTCGGGCTCCGGGGTCGGGTCATCGGGCATACCGGGCGGCGGAAGGAAGGCCCCGGCACTTAGCGCTTCCCCGCGGTCCGGACCGAGCGGACCGGACCCGCGGCCAACACTTCGGCTCCGCGGTCAGACCGACGCGACGGGCACGCTCCGGGACCGGCTTTTTGACGCTCCGGCCGACCGATTTTTGCGTGCGGAACCCAAGCGTTATAACGCCTGCCCGGCTCGGTAAAATACGTCGGTCCCACCGGCGGTATTTCCGATGGCGCAGCAGACCGTTTCGACCCCTGCGTACGACGCCAGTTCCATCCAGGTGCTGGAGGGGCTCTCCGCGGTCCGGCGTCGCCCCGGAATGTACATCGGATCGACCGACGCCCGGGGTCTCCAGCACCTGGTCAACGAGGTCGTCGAGAACTCGATCGACGAGGTCCTCGCGAACGCATGCACTCAGATCGACGTAACGCTGCATACCGACGGGTCGTGCACCGTCCGCGACAACGGGCGCGGGATCCCGGTCGAGGAGCACCCGAAGTACCACCGTCCGACGCTCGAAATCGTCATGACCGTCCTCCACGCAGGTTCGAAGTTCGACCGGAACGCCTACAAGGTCTCGGGCGGGCTCCACGGCGTCGGGGTCCACGTCGTGAACGCCCTCAGCGAGTGGTTCGAGGTCCGGGTCCGGCGGGACGGCCACGAGCACTTCCAGCGCTACGAGCGGGGCGCCCCGGTGGCGCCCATCGCGGTCGTCGGCCCCTCCGAGACGACGGGGACGGAGTCGCGATTCAAGCCGGACGGCACGGTGCTCGAGACGACCGTCTTCGACAAGGAGACGATCGAGCGGCGTCTCAAGGAGCTCTCGTTCCTCAACGCCGGGGTTTCGATCGGGTTCCGGGACGAGCGGGACGGGACCTCGATGACGTTCCACCACGCGGGCGGGATCGCCGAGTTCGTCGAGGACCTCAACACATCCACGAATCCGCTCTTCCGGCCCCCGATCTACCTGCACGCGAAGCGGGACACGACCGATATCGAGCTCGCGATGCAGTACAACGACGGCTACAACGAGACGACCCTCGCTTTCGTGAACAACATCGGCACCGTGGACGGCGGCACTCACGTGGTCGGCCTTCGCGCGGGCCTCACCCGGACGCTCAACGACTACGCCCGCAAGCGTAACTTCGTGAAGGGCGACAAGGAGAGCCTCACGGGCGAAGACGTCCGGGAGGGCCTCACGGGGGTCCTTTCCGTGAAGGTCCTCGAGCCCCAGTTCGAGGGCCAGACGAAGGCGCGCCTCGGGAACTCCGAGGTGAAGGGCCAGGTCGAGAGCGCGGTCAACGAGAAGCTCTCGGAGTTCCTCGAGGAGCACCCCGCGGTCGCGCAGGCGCTGATCTCGAAGGCGGTTCAGGCGTCGCAGGCACGCGAGGCGGCGCGCAAGGCCCGCGAGCTCACGCGGCGGAAGGGTCTGCTCGAGGGTGGTGGACTCCCCGGAAAGCTCGCCGACTGCCACTCGCGCGACCCCGCGGTATGTGAGCTGTTCCTCGTCGAGGGAGACAGCGCGGGCGGCACGGCGAAGCAGGGTCGGGACCGGGAGTTCCAGGCGGTACTGCCGCTTCGGGGAAAGATCCTGAACGTCGAGAAGGCCCGCCTCGACAAGATGCTCCAGAACGAACACATCCGCGCGCTGATCACCGCGATCGGGATCGGCATCGGGGACGAGACGGACCTCTCCCGCCTCCGCTACTACAAGATCATCCTGATGACCGACGCCGACGTCGACGGCTCCCACATCCGGACGCTGCTGCTGACGCTCTTCTACCGCAAGATGCCGCTCCTGATCTCCGAGGGCCACGTCTTCATCGCCCAGGCCCCGCTCTATCGGCTGCAAAAGGGCACGCGCGTCCACTGGGCCTACTCGGACGACGAGCGCGACGCGGTCCTGAAGGAGTTCGGCGGGATGAAAGGGGTCGTCCTCCAGCGGTACAAGGGGCTCGGCGAGATGAACGCGGGCCAGCTCGCCGAGACGACGATGCGGCCGGGGGCGCGCACGCTCCTGCGGGTCACGGTCGAGGACGCGGCGCGGGCGAACATGCTATTCCAGGTGTTGATGGGAGAGGAAGTCGAGCCCCGGCGCCAGTACATCCAGGAACACGCCGTCGAAGTCACGAACCTCGACATCTGAAGGAGGCCTCGGGGCACCGCGCATGGCCGGAGAAGAGAGCCTGGCCGACGCGCTGACGGCGATCGGCCACCCCGGGCTCTCCTCGTCGCGCCGCCCGGTCCTGCGCGGCGCGTCCGCGACGCTGCTGACGCTCGCGACGCTCGACGCGACCGGGGCCCCGACTTGGCACGGACTGTGGATCGACGCGAAGGGGTTCCGCGCGCTCGGCGCCCCCGTACCGCCCAGCACACTGGTCGGTACGTCGACCGCGCCCGCGACCGTCGCGCTCATCAGTCTCGTCCAGGAGGCGAATCGAGCCTATGTCCAGCGGCTCGAGGCGATCGGTGGCCGCTTGGACGCGCTCGAGGGGAAGCCCGACCCCGCACCGCTCTCGGAGCTCGGCGCGATGCTCCACGCCCTCGCGGGAGCGCGGAAGCACATCGTCCGGCTCGAGATCCTCGTGGCGGAGCTCGAGGGGGAGCTCGGTCGACAGTTCCCGGGGGTCGATTCGTACGTCGCGACCGCCCGAAGCGAGGTCGATCACCTCGACGAACTATCGAGCGGTCTCGCCCAGGCGGTCCGCGACCTCGTCGCAATCCGCAACGCGGTCGAGGCGAACCGCCTCGCTGCGGCCGCGAACCGGATCGGCGAGGCATCCAACCGGATCGCGGCCCTCGCGAACACGTCGAACCTCCGGATGCTCGGGGTCGCGTACATCGCGCTCGCGATCGCGCTCGTCAGCGTCGTCGTCCTCATCCCCAACACCGCGGCGACGATCCTCGGCATGCCGAGCGCCGGCTGGGTCCCCGGCCTGTGGGTCGACGTGATCCTGGTCGTGTTGGCGGTGGTGCCGCTGGTGGTCGTGTTCTCCCGACCCTGGGTACGCCACACCCTCGGTGCGCTCGCGGTTTCCGAGCGTCGGAGCGCCGAAGGGATCGCCGACCTACCCGAGGTCCCGCCCGAGGACGCCGGCCGCGACGAACTCCTTATCCGCCCCGCCCGATAGTCGGCCCGTGCCGGCTCCGGCGGCCGCCGCTCCGCTCGTCCTCGCCGACGCGCTCGTCGTGAGCCAGGACCCCGCGCGCCGCGTGCTCCGCGCGGACGTCCGGGTGGACGGAGGGAAGTTCTCCCACATCGGCCCGCACGCGCCGCGCGAGGGGGCGAGCGTCGTCGACGCCCACGGCTTCGCGCTCGTTCCCGGGTTCGTCAACGCGCACGGGCACGTCGCGATGGCCCCGCTGCGGGGGATCGCGGACGACCGCGACCTCGCCGGGTTCCTCGAGACGCTCTTTGCGGTCGACGCACGACGGACCGAAGCCGACGTCGAGGCAGGCGCCCGCGCCGGGATCGCGGAGATGCTGCTCTCCGGCACGACGTCGTTCCTCGACCTCTACTACTTCGAGGACGCGGTCGCGCGGGCCGCCGAGTCGCTCGGGATCCGCGGCTTCCTCGGCTGGGCGGTCCTCGACCCGGAGCTCACGACGCAGAAGGGTCGGCCCCTCGACAACGCCGCCGGCTTCCTCGAGCGGTGGACGGGCCACCCTCGGGTGTCGCCGCTCGTCGCGCCCCAGGGCGTCTACGTCTGCAACCGGGAGACGTGGCTCGGCGCGAAGGCGCTCGCCGACCGGCACGGCGCGCTCTGCCACTACCACCTCTCCGAGACGCGGCGGGAGGTCAGCGAGCACGAGGCGAAGACCGGCCACCGGCCCGCGGAGTGGCTCGCGGAGATCGGATTCCTCGGCCCTCGCCAGGTCGCGGCCCACGCGGTCTGGATCACGGGTCACGAGATCGACCTCCTCGGCCGGGCCGAGGTCGGCATCGCCCACTGCGCGAGCTCGAACCTGAAGCTCGCCTCGGGGGGGGTCGCCCCGATCGCGGAGCTCCGCGCGGCGGGCGCGCCGGTCGGGCTCGGCACCGACTCGGTCGCGAGCAACAACTCGCTCTCGATGCTCCGCGAGATGCACGTCGCCGGCCTCGTCCAGAAGAACCACCGCTGGGACGCAACGGCGTTCTCCGCGCAGACGCTCCTCGACCTCGCGACGGTCGAGGGGGCCCGCGCGCTCGGTCGGTACGGCGACCTCGGATCGATCGAGGTCGGAAAGCGAGCCGACTTCCTCCTCGTCCGGCTCGACCATCCGAGCCTCTTGCCCTCGCGGCCCGAGGCGATCGTCTCGCACCTCGCCTACTCCGCGAGCGAGGAGGCGATCGACTCCGTCTACGTCGAGGGGGAAGCGGTGGTGCGCGGCCGCGCCCTCGTGCGCGGGGAGTGGGCGGAAATCCGCCGCGCCGCCGAGGCGGCCGCTGAGTCGCTCTGGTTCGCTCGCCCGGCGACGAAGTAGCCACCTACGAGGACGGTTCGGAGAGGTCGCGCACGAGCGCGTGGCCCAGTTGGGCCGCCAGGGTCGGGGGGCTCTCCCGAACGCCGAGCTCTTCGAGGCTCGTGAGCCACGCCTCCAGCAGGGCGGGAAGGAGCCCGAACAGCTCGGCGATCCGGGGGCGGTCGACGCGGACCGAAATCATCCCCTGGTGGAGCAGCGCCCGCCCCGCGAGGTGCTGGGCGGCCCCGCCAAGGATCCGACCGTTCGTCGAGAGCACGTCGCCGCGGCCGCTGAGTACGCAGAGGTCCGGCGCGACCTCCGGGGAGGGGATCCAATCCACGGGGACGCCCAGGTCGGCCAGGAAGCGGGCGACACCGTGTCCGAGCCGCGCGTACGCGCGCGCGAAATCCCGTCCGACCCGAGGGTCGGAGCGCGGCAGCACGACCGACCAGGCGATCTCGCCCGGTAAGTGAAGGACGCCCGAGCCGCCCGAGGTGCGACGGACGACCGGGATTCCCGCGGCCTCCGCCCGCGCGATAAAAGGCGCCCGCGTGCGAAGTCCCACGCCGACGGACACGGCGAGGTCCGCGAGGGTCACGACCCGCACATGGGGGACGCCGGCGCGCAAGCGCCGCTCATCCTCGACAAACTCCTCCGCACACCGGACCTCCGAGAGGATCTCGGGGGCGGGCAGGGGGTCGGGCATGCCGGTACCGGGGACGTCGTGACTCCAAAGGATAAGAGCGCCGCGTCGGTCCCGACAGCATGGCCGAACTCGCGACGTTCCGCCTCCATCCGGGCGACCCCGCGCCGGATTTCGTGCTCCCGGGGGTCGACGGGAAGACCCATCGCCTCGCCGACTTCGCCGGCCAACCGCTCCGGGTCGTCACGTTCTGGTGCAACCACTGTCCCTACGTGCGGGCCTGGGAGGGCCGGATGGTCGACCTCGCGCGGCGGTATGCCCCGCGGGGCGTCGGATTCGTCCTCATCAACTCGAACGATGCCCGGTCCTACCCCGAGGACCGTCTCGAGTCGATGGTCGCGCGGGCGAAGGAGCACGACTACCCATTTCCCTACTTGCAGGACCCGTCCCAGTCGGTCGCCCACGCCTACGGTGCCCTCGTCACGCCCCACCCGATGCTCTTCGACCGGGGCCGGAAGCTCGTCTTCCAGGGGCGGATCGACAACGACCACTCCCACCCCGAGGCCGTGACGCAACGCTACCTCGAGCACGCGCTCGAGCCGGCCCTCGCGGGGCGGAAGGCCGAGCCCGCGGAGCTACCCGTTTGGGGCGGTACGGTGAAGTGGCTTCCGGGGACGTGACGGTCCCCCTCGAGCGGCGCGGGCGTTCCGGGCCTCGCGCACCTTCGCCCGTCGGGTCTCGAACGCACGGAGGAGCGAGGGGTCGACCGGACGACCGGCCCGGTCGAGCCGCGCCGCGATCGCGACCTTGCCGGCGAGCGTGCGGGCGAGTTTCCCGCGCTCGTGCCGTGACGCCGACTGAATCGCCGGATGGAGGAACAGGAGGCCGTGCCGGGGCGGAGGGGCGTTTCCCCGCAGGTGCTCGAAGAACGCGCGCTCGGCACCGAGGACCTGCACCGTGCTGGAGGGAAGGCGCGCAAGGCGATCCAGCCCGCGCGCTTGGGCGAGGATCCGGGCGGCGAGCTCCGGCCCGAGAAGCGCCGTGAGGTTGGGAGTGCGGGCCGGCACCGCCACCTCGACGGCCTTCGCGAGCTCCGCCTGCGTCGCTTCGATCGCCCGGTAGAGTTCCGCGAGGCGGCGTCGGGCAGCCCGCACGCCCGGGTCCGCGGGTCCGAGCGGCGAGCGCCCGTCCTCTTCGAGCACGGTCCGGGCAGCCCCCGCGGGATCGCTGGGGTCGATCCCCGGCGCGTCCCGCGAGACCCAGTTCGCGAGGCGTTCGCCGACCAGGTTCCGAACGCGGTCCAGGTCCGAGGCAGCACGGACGGCCTCTTCCACGTGGACGGAGGGGTCCCATGACTCCGCCAGCGCGCGGTCGGCGACGGAAAGCAGGACCGCTCGCCAGAGCCCGCGATCCCCGCCGGAGACGGGGTCAGTGGGCGGAAGCGCGGGCGCGCGGGGGTCCCACGAGAGGCCGGGCTCCACGAGCCGTCGGTCGCGCGTCGTCCACCGCTCGCTCCCGCGGTTGGCGAGGATCGCGGCCTCCTCGGGCGTTTTTCCGCCCGCCCGACGGGTCCGGGCCCGCTCGGCGAGCTCCGCCTCAGAGGGAGGCGCGGCGACCGAGCGGATGATATGGTCTCCGTCGACCAGGAAAGTTCCGAACGCCGTCGTAACGACCGATCGCATTGCCGTCGCTCCGCGTCGACGCGGGAAGGCGCGGCGCATAAATAGGACGGCACGGGTCCGCGCGGCCGTGGCGGCGGTCCCCGACCTCGTGCGCGCGGCCCGGATCGAGCGCGCGCTGGTACTGACGATCGACCACCCGCCGGTGAACGTGTTGTCGAAATCGGTCCTCGTCGCCCTCGCGAGCCGCCTCGACGAGGCCGAAGACGACCCCGAGGTCCGGACGGTCGTGCTGACGAGCGCCGCCGAACGGGCGTTCGCGGCCGGAGCGGACATCCGGGAGATGGCGCCGATGGGCCCGGCCGAGGCGCGGGAGCATGGCGGCCGGGGTCAGGCGATCACGCGGAAGATCGAACGGCTGCCGCTCCCGGTCATCGCCGCGGTCCACGGGGTCTGCTTCGGCGGAGGATGCGAGATCGCGCTCGCGTGCGACTTCATCATCGCGAGCCCCGACGCGCAGTTCGGACAACCCGAGGTGAACCTCGGCGTGATGCCGGGCTGGGGCGGGACCCGGCGACTGCCGCGCCGGATCGGGGCCGCGCGCGCCCGGCGCTGGATCCTCACCGGGCGGCCGGTGGCCGCGGCGGAGGCCGCGGAAGCGGGACTCGTCGACCGGGTCGTTCCGCGCACGGAGCTGATCGCCACCGCGCTCGCCCTCGCCCAGGAACTCTCGACCAAGCCGGCCGTCGCGCTCGCCGCCGCCAAGTTCGCCGTGCTGCAGTCGCTCGACCCGGAGGTCGACCGCGGCCTTTCCGTCGAGCTCGACCTCTGGGCCCGCCTGTTCGGGACCGAGGGCCAGAAGGACGGCATGAACGCGTTCCTGTCGAAAGTCCCCCTGACGGCCCAGGCCCGGTCGGACTGGGCTCGCGACTCGGCGGGATTCCCCTGGGCCAAGGACGCCGCGCCGAACCGGACCACCGGAAAGCGGAAGAAGGCCGAGGTGTCCGGGTCGCACTGACGCGCCGCGGTGGCTCAGCTGGCAGAGCGGCTCCTTGGTAAGGAGCAGGCCGAGGGTTCAAATCCCTCCCGCGGCTGATTTTTCCACGATCGGACGCTAGGGTCCCCGGTCGGAGACGGTGGCCTACACGGTCCAACGACCAGAGCACGAGCGATATGGTACGTCCGAGAAGCTCCGTCCGGGGGGACTCGCCCACGCACGGGGTCAAGCGGCAGGATTCTATGTTCGGCCCTCGGGTTCGGCCAGAAGGGAAGGAACTTCTCCCAGCGTACCAATCTGTCGGCAAGGCCCAGGAGCCGGCCTCCCGGTCCTGTTCAGCCAGATCGCCGTCATGCCGACGCTCTTCGCGCCGAGGTAATCAGCCTCCCAAGAATCCCCGACAAAAGTCCCACCCTCCGGTTCCTGATTCGCCCGTTCGAGAGCGAACCGGAAGACGCGAGGGTCCGGTTTCTGAAATCCTACTTCCTGCGTGAACGTCACGGTGTCGAAGAGGTTCGACCAGCCGAGGTTCGCGATGATGATCGGCAAATAGTCGACATGGCCCGACACGACGTGGATCGAGGTTCCGTGTTCCCGCAGGCGGACTAGCGTTGCCGCCGTCTCGGGAAATGGCACCTGCCAGCGTGGGGAGGTCGCTTCCTCCCGGATGTATTGGACCAAGAGCTCGATCGGTCCGTCGAATCCAATCCTTCGTAGGGCCATTTCGTGAACCCTGTCGGCAAACGATGGCGACTTGCCAACCATCTGCGGCGCTTCGGGCCAGAGCTCGTCCCAGCATTCCTCGTTAGCCCTCAGATACTCGGGCCAGCGGACCTGGACCTTTGCGCGTCGGGCCGCCTCCCGGAATACGGGTAGGATGTCGGCTCGCGAGTGGCAGAGGGTTCCCCCGAAATCGAAGAAGACGGACCGACGGGTCATCCGTAAGGCTCGTACGCGGAACGAGCGAACTCGTTTGACTCCATCGGCGAAGGAAGTAGGCCCGACCCAGGGAGGGTCCCGGCACCCGATTCCCATACCTGCACGCCGGTGCCTAACCCGGACACTTTCCAGCCCTATCGTCGAAGGAGTGTCCGCATCCTTAGGCCCGAGCCTTCCCTCGGCAGGTCTCCCGTTGGATCGCGCCCTCACTTCCCGGGACGGGGGCCCATGGGTAGGGCTCGCTCGCCTAGCCGTCGGTGCCGCCCGGCCCCGCGTCCGAGCGCTCCGAGTCAATCAAGTCGGCCTCGGCTACCGGGTCGTCCATATCCACCAGGACGGAACGAGTGGGATGGGGGAGCGGCGCCGGAAGCGGACGGGTGAAGATGGCGAAGAGGCTCGCGGCGTAACCCAGGAACGCCCCGACCAAGAAACCGCCGCCGATGAACAGGCTCAGCAGGGCGAGGGTCAGAATGCCCACACCGAGGATCGCGTGGTGCCGGGGGACGAGCAGGAGGAGTACGCCGACGGCGACTAGGAAGAGTCCGTCCACGACTCCAAATGCACCGACCTGCTGGGCGGTGAGGGTCGTCCCGATCCACCACGGCGTCTGGATCGAGGCGCCGAACGCGAACCAGTACTCGGACTCGAACAGGATGAGCACGGCGGCGACCGCGCACAGGACCATCGCGGCGACGATTCCGCTCCCTCCCAGACGGGATGCGGGGTAGGTCGTGGCGGACGGAGCTTCGTCGATCGAGGAAGCACTCATGATCCGAACGAGCGAAGGTCGACTATCGCCGTGCGGTATAAAGACCCGAGCGGAGGCGGCGCGGCCGGCGCCGATGGACCCGGGCGGGGCGGCGATCTTCCGTCTTCGCTCCGGCTCGGACCCGTTTTAGAGACCCCGAGCGGATCCGACCTCGGCGAGTCGGGGAAACCCCTAACTCGCGTCGCTGCATCCCCCGGCCGTAGACCTCTCCCTGCCGACCGATCTTCCCCGCCTTCAAACCTCGGAATACGCGTTACCGATCTCAGCCGGTCGCTCCCGTTCGCCACCCGAACCCTGGGCATGAAAGTCGTTCGACGAGGGGATACGAGGTCTTGGGGCGGCGGAAAGTGGGTGCTGCTCCAGGACCCACGAACACGACGTCTGCTCGAGCTCAACTGGTACCGGAAGGGATCGTTGTTCTTCTCCCCGTACCGAGCGGGGGACGCGCTCGACCACCTCGACTTCACGATCGGCGTCGCAAGCCGGGAGTCGCTCGAACGAACGTACCGTCGCCTGCTGCGGCTCGGCGCTCGGCCCACCCGGTGGCGGCGGTCGACGACCCAAGGTTGGATGGCGAGCGTCACGGACCCCGACGGGATCTGGATCACGATCGGTCGTCGCCCGACACCGGCGGAACGCCGGGCCATGCGCTGAGCTCGCCCGCGGGGCCCGGGTCGGGGTATGATCTCATTGAGGACGGGCTCACCCCGGGATCTCTTCTGGAACTTCGCTCGCGCCGAGTTCGAGGTCCCCGCGCAGGGTCCTCGGCATCGGCAACCGACCATCCGTAACTTGCTCCGTGAACGGGTACTTCACGGCGCCCGCAACCGGCTTTCGAAGGCCGACTGGGAGGACCTCGGAAGCGCGGTCCTGTCCACCCGCGCCGACCTCCTCCGGCCGCGGATCGATCTCGGCATGCGATGGTACCTCGCGACGCTCCCTCCCGACCCGCTCCCCCGGGTCCGGGTCATGAAACTGCGCATCTTTGCGCCCTTGGCCCCCGAGCGAACGCTGGACGAGTTCGTCACCTCGCTCGACCGTGGCGCGGTCCCGCGGGTCTGGAGCCGTTCGAACTATCGTCGCCTTCGGTCGACGTTCGAGCCGTCCCGGATGCACGGACTCCCGATCCTGGTCGCGGTGCGACCGAGCGGGCCGTACGTGATTCTCGAAGGAACCACTCGACTCTCCGTCGTGCTCTCCCAGCAACGGGCCGGCGAGCTTCCCCGGGCGGCCATTCCCGTGGTCCTCGGCGTGGGCCGACTTCTTCGTCGTTGGGAGTTCTACTGACCGGTTCGTCTCGCGGCCCGGTTCGCGCCCACCTCTCCCCGATTCGGTCCCTCGGACCACGATGGGGTAGGCACCGGAAGCCGGCGCGCGGCGGCACACCTGCCCTACCCCGCGGCTCCGCGGTCCCGTAGGAGGCCCCGGCGGGTCAGCTCGGGATCTTCAAGGGGTGGCCGTCGACCTCGACCCGGGCCCCCGCGTTCACCGCGAAACCGAAGAACGAGGACATGTTCTTTCCGCCCGGATTGAAGCGATTCATCCCCACCGAGACCATGATGGCTCCGGCCTCCAGGTCCTCGACCTGCGGCGTGTTGTGCAGCTTCGGGTTGAGGCCGATGCTGAGCAGACCGGGGCGGTCGCGCCCCTTCCCGCCGGTCTTGAACCCTGCGTCGAAGAAGTTGCCGCCGGAGTCGAAGTGGTGACGGACGAGCCGACCGTTCCGGAACTCAAAGGTCCCTCCGGTCGCGGTCCCGAGGTCGAAGTAGCACGTGCGGTTGGCGACGAAGGTACCGTCGGCCACGCTTTCATCGAGGGCGACCCGGATCGCGCCGGCCGGCAGAAGGTTCAGCATCCGGAACGGCAGGTGGATTTCCTCCTTCGTGATACGGCCGTAGGCGCCGAACGCCCGGCGGTGCGCCAGGCCGAGCGTGAGGTCGGTCCCGTGGTCGTCCTGGATCCGAAGTCGGCGGCCCCGCTCGAGCGCCCGCTCGATCGGCTTGCCCACCGCGCGCAGCCGCTCCGGGTCGACGAGGGTCGCGTCGATGAGCTGATTCCGCCAGCTCGATTCGTCGACCCTGTACATCCTCGCGAGATTGGGGAACGGTCGTCCGATCTCGAGCCGACTTCCCCGAAGGCCGGACTTGGCCGCCGCCTTGTACCACGCGTTGTTGAAGGCGATGAGTTTCTCGCCGCGACCCCCGGGCAGCGACGCCATCCGCATCCGGTCCCCGGCGCCCCACATGTGGATGTAGACGTTGGTCTTGCCGAGCGCGGCCCATTCGTGGGCGGGGGCGGCACCGAGGATCGCGTCCTCGTGATGCTCGACCGAGTCCCAGAACGCGTCCTCGTCCTCGAAGAGGACGAGCGGATGCGCCTTGAGCCGTCGGGTCTCGCGCGCGAGCGCGACGGCCCACGGGAGCGTGTGGGTCCAGCCTTCGATGATGACGTTCTCTCCGGGGCGGACCTGAAGGTTCCGGGTCAACACGGCGCGGGCGAACTGGGTCTCTCGACGGGACGGGGAGCTGCCGGACATACGCCGAGAAGCGGCGGAAGTATTTACCCATACGAGGGCGGTGGGAGCGCGCCGAGTCGGCGAGCCGCCGCGCCGGTTGTCGCCGAGCGGGGCCGTCGCGCCGTTCCGCGCCGCGCGCCCGGCGGGGGATCGCCCCGGCATCGAGGGTTCCGGGTCGCGTCGGCGGGTCCTCGCCGACTAACGTTGATACCGCGTGGGACTCGACGCGGCCGCTCGGAGCTCCGGGGCGCCCCCCCGGTGCGGCGCTCAGCCTGACCCCACCCCGGGACCGCTCCGACCGACCTCGTCGCGCGTTCCCTATCGAGATCGCCCGGTCGAAGCGTCTTATACCGAGCGTTGCTGGGCCGGGGCGCAGCGGGGTAGGGTAGTCAGGAAAGCGACCGGCGTCGCCGGCCGTCCTGAAATCCCGACGGGCT
Organism: Thermoplasmata archaeon; assembly: GCA_050749465.1. Classification (GTDB taxonomy): domain Archaea; phylum Thermoplasmatota; class Thermoplasmata; order Lutacidiplasmatales; family UBA184; genus Lutacidiplasma. Next base: position 32,768 of record JBOGRO010000040.1, read on the forward strand.
CATAACCCGTAGATCCATGGTTCAAATCCATGCCCCGCTATCCTCGACCGCGCCGGTCCGCTTGAGGTGGACCCGGCGCTGAACCGCTCGGCCGCAGTCGGTGGGCGGACCTATTCGTTGCCGCTCTTCGGGCGGGTGCGCCGCCGCGTCGTCCGACGGGCCGGAGCGTCGGCGGTGGTCGGAGTGTCCGCGGGCGCACTTTCCGTCACCGACGGGGTCGGGTCGGGATCGGATAGCGGAGGCGAGGAAGGGGGCGGCGGGGGCGGAGGCGGCGGTGACGCCGTGGGGTTCGAGACGGCCGGAGGCTCCGGCGGTGCGGGCGCGGCTGGCGCGGTCGGATGTCCGTGGTGCGGCGGCGGAGGCGGTGCGGCGGGGATCGGGACGAACTCCCCGGGCCGCCATGTGTGGGGGAGACGGAGGATCGACGGGTCCTTCAGGAAAAGGTCCGCGTGCCCACAGCCCTTGCAGATGCGGGTCCCCATCGACAGCTCGCCGCGCGAGCGCAACGAGAGCGATCCCCCCCCGATGGTGCCCGTCTTCAGCTCGTTTGCCCACACGAAGTCGCTCGCGCCGCAATTGCTGCACACCGGTGGCACAGGAGCACCTATCCGCGGCGGCGAGAGTCCGGATGCGGTAAAAAAGCATCGCGTGCGCCACCCGCCGGTCCGCGGTCGCGCCGAGTCCCCGGCCCGTGCCATTCGCGACGCAAGACGGATGTAGCTCGACCCGGATGGAGCACACCACATGCCCGCTCCTACGTTCCATCGGATCACGGTCGCGATCGATGGCTCGACGAACGCCGAGCACGCCCTCGACTGCGCGATCGACCTCGCGCACCGATACGGCAGCGACCTCGCGATCGTCGCGGTCGCCCCGATCCAGCCGGTCTACCTCAGTGCCACAGAGCCGTTCGTGCCGGCGGGGGTGCCGCCGAGCGAGCTCGGTCACTATCGCCAGGTCGTCGAGGCGGCGGTCCAACGCTCGGAAGCGGCCGGCGTCTCGTCGGTAACGGGCGTCTCCTACGAAGGCGTCGTCGTGGACGAGCTCCTTGCCCACCTCGAGCAGCACCCGACCGACCTGTTCGTCATCGGCTCGCGGGGCCTCTCGGCCGCGAAGCGGCTCCTCCTCGGGAGCGTGTCGACCGCGGTCGTCAACCACGCACCGTGCCCGGTGCTCGTCGTGCGGCCGACCGTTACGAAGGCTTCCGGGTGACGATCACCCGCGTCGGGCACGGCAGCTTGTGGGACGCTTTCCGCAGGGCTTCCTTCGCGTCCTCGAAGTGCGCCTCGGTCGTGTAGACAGTCAGGAGCTCGCTACCGATCTCGGCACGGACGGCGTGACCGACCGGCTTGCCGAACGCGCCGCGCATCCCGTCCGAGATACGGTCCGCCCCCGCGCCCATCGCCATCTTGTGTTCGCGCAGTATCTGATGCGGAAAGCGACGGACCTTCAGGTGGTACTGGTTGACGGCGGTCTTCTCCATCACGCGCACCGCGCTGATCCGCGCGGCCTCGAGCGCGATGTCGCGCACCTGCGCGGCCTCCTCGGTGCCGAGCGAGAGCGCGAGCGGGAACACCGTGCGGAGGTCGCCGGTGTCGAACTGCGTGACGCGGCAGGTCGGGACGCCGCCCATGTACTCGCGGCGGGTGTAGACCTGGCCCTCGACCTTGCGGTACATGCGGGCCGGCTTGCGCGTCATGGGCCGCCGCGAGACCGGTCGCCCATTAAAACGGTTGCCCCGCGCTCGGCGGCGGAAAGCTCGACCGCGCGAACCCCGGCCGTCTCGAGCCACGCCGCGATGCGCGCGCGGCTCGCCGAGTTCCGCGGTCGCGCGAAGAAGCTGCGGCCGAACATCGCCTGAGCAGCCCACGCGCCCCGCGCTCGCAACCCGGACAGCACACGAGTGAGCGGCGGGGGGGCGAGCCCGAGTCGGTCGGTGAACCGTTCGCTGAGTCCGAAGAACGCGGCCGCGCTCGGACGGCGAAGGAGCCCGTCGAGGCCCTTGCTCGCCACCGCCACTCGGTCGAGGAATCCCCGCTCCCGGAGCAGGCGGGGGGTCGGGATCGGTCCTCCGACGACTCCGACAAACAACGTGCCGGTAAAACGTCGGTGAACGGTGTTGCCCCGGGGGGGAAGGCCGGGCCGGCGCCGGAGCTCGAAGCCCCCGCCGCCTTCGATCGCCGCCACGCCGCCGAGGCCTCCGCTCCCGAACAGGTCGGCGAGGTGCGCGACCTCGACGGCCTCGCCGCGACTCCGGTCCGACAGCGCGGCGACCGCCAGCGCGGTCGCGGTCGCGCCGGCTGCGCTCATGCCGAACCCCTGGCCGATAGGGAGCTCGTGAACGAGCCGGACCGAGAGGGCCCCCGCTCGTTCGGGCGCGAGACGACGCGCGACCTCCTGGGAGATGGGGAGCGGGATCGCGAGATCGCTCGTGACGCGGACGCTCCGCCCCGGGCCGGGGCGAAAGCTCGCCCGGGCGCGGACGCCGAGCTCGAGCACAATCCCGGCGCCCTTCGATCCGCGGCCCCGCGGATCGCGGGCCGCGGCGGCCGGCGCGAAAATCCCGGTGACGTGACCGGGAGCGAACGCATCGCCGTGCGGCCACGCTCGGTCGGACACGAACTCCCTACCGGCGTGCGTTTAGAACGACTGCTTATAAGCGGGGCACGCTCTGTCAATCTCCGGTAACCGCCGTGAAAGGTCGGTGCGGGAACTCATGAGTGATTCGGACGTCCCGGCGGCGCCGCACGACGCATTCGACCGGTTGAACTTCCTCGAGCTGCGGAACACCCAGCTCGCCGAGGCGATCAAGCGCGTCGAGAGCGAGCGCCACTACATGGAGGCCGAGATCCTCCGTCTCCAGCGCGAGGTCAAGCGGCTGAAGACCGAGCTCGACCGCCTGCGCTACCCGCCGCTCATCGTTGGCAGTGTCCGCGACGTGCTCACCGACGGCCGGGTCATCGTGAAGTCGTCGACGGGACCCGACTTCGTCGTCAACTCCGCCGAGACGGTCGAGCACGGGAAGATCACGGTCGGGAGCCGCGTCGCGCTGAACAAGCAGACCCTCGCCGTCATGGGGGTCCTGCCCGCCTCGCTCGACCCGCTCGTCACCGCGAGCGAGATCGTCGACAAGCCGTCGGTCACGTACTCGGACATCGGGGGTCTGGGCGACCAGATCCGTGACATCCGAGAGGCGGTCGAGTACCCGCTCCTCCGCTCCGAGCTCTACAAGAAGGTCGGCGTCGACCCTCCGAAGGGGGTGCTCCTGATCGGCTCGCCCGGCACCGGCAAGACGATGATCGCGAAGGCGGTCGCGCACCACACCAACGCGACGTTCGTCCGGCTCGTGGGCAGCGAGCTCGTCCAGAAGTACATCGGGGAAGGCGCGCGCCTCGTCCGGGAGCTCTTCCAGCTCGCGCGGGAGAAGTCGCCGACGATCATCTTCATCGACGAGGTCGACTCGATCGGTGCGAAGCGGCTCGAGGTCGCGACCAGCGGCGACCGCGAGGTCCAGCGCACGCTGATGCAGCTGCTCGCCGAGATGGACGGTTTCGAGCCCCTCTCCAACGTCAAGATCATCGCCGCGACCAACCGGCCCGACATCCTGGACGACGCGCTGCTCCGCCCCGGCCGGTTCGACCGGATCATCGAGATCCCCGTGCCGACTTTCCAGGGCCGCGCGGACATCTTCCGGATCCACTCCCACGGGATGGCGATCCGGGAGGCGGTCGACTTTGAAGCGCTCGCGAGCCGTTGCGAGGGCGCTACCGGGGCCGACATCCGCGCGATCTGTACCGAGGCCGGCATGTGGGCGATTCGCGAGGAACGCGAGAGCGTGACGGTCGCGGACTTCGACCGGGCGATCGAGAAGGTCATCGGCGAAGAAGAACTCCGCAAGGAGTCGGTCACGATGTTCGCCTAGGCGGGGCGGACTCTCCGTCAGTCGACGGTCCACCGCCCGACGAGGCGGGGACCCGTCGGGACCGATAGATCGAGCAGGTAGGCGGGTTCCCCGGGCCGGAAGACGATTGGTCGGTCCGCCGTCACGACGACGCGCTCGGGCGTGAGCTCGTCGACCGAGGCCGGCGCGGTCTGGAGCCCCACCGCGAGCGGGAGCTGCGCCCCGACCCGCGCGTCCCCTCGATAGTAGCGACCGCGCACGAAGGCGCTCCCGCGGAGGGTCGTCGCGCTTGCGAGCGACCCGTCGGGGGCGAGGACCTGCCCCCGAGAGAGCTCGTCCGCCTCGACCCCACGCAGCGCGACGCCGACCCGCTCGCCGCAGCCCGCCTCCTTGCGGTCGATGTCGTGGACCTGGATCGAGCGGACCTCCACGGACCTCGCGCTCGGCCAGATCCGCAGCGCGTCGTGGGACCGGAGCGTGCCGCGCCGCACGACGCCGAGCGCGACGGTGCCGACCCCCTTCACGGGAAACGCGTGGTCGAGCGGGACCATCACCGGGCCGTCGAGGACCGGGGCGCTCCAGCCGTCGAGCAGCGCACGGAGGGCGGGCAGGTCGAGCGCGACCGCCTCGACGCCCTCGAGTCGGCTCCCCTTGAGCGAGCGCTCGAGCTCCGCGGCCCCCACGGAAGGCCCCCGGACGACCGTCGTCGGGACGTCGACCAGGTCGACCGTCGCGATCGTCTCGGCGACCGGCCGGGTCAGCTCGCCGACCACGAGCAGGCACCGGTCGGCCATCGCCAGCGCGGCCACGAGCGGCGGGAACTTCTCGGGGAACTGGGTCGGCTCGACCAGCGTGACCGCGTGGCCGTCCCGGACCGCGTTGAAGAGCGTGAGGTCGGAGGCCGTCCCTCTCTTGCCGAGGTCCTTCGCGACCTCCCCGGAGCCGACGACCGCGACCGTGACGCCGGTCGTCACGATCGAGCCCTCGCGGTGCGGGCGCGGCCGACCGAGATCGCGAAGGCCCCGTCCGGGGCGTCGACCGTGATCTCGCTGCCGTCCGGGACCTCGCCGGCGAGCAGCTTCGCGGTCAGCGGATCGACGACGAGGCGTTGGATCGTCCGCTTGAGCGGACGCGCCCCGAACTGCGGGTCGAACCCGGCGGTCGCGAGGAGCCGTTTCGCCCCGTCGGTCGCCCGCAGGCGGATCCGTCGGTCGGCGAGGCGAGCCTCGACCTGGGCGAGCTGGAGGTCGACGATCTCGACGATCTCCTTCTCGGTGAGCGCGTGGAAGGTGACGATCTCGTCGAGCCGGTTCAGGAACTCGGGTCGGAAGTGGGCACGCAGCGCGGGCTCGAGGAGCCGGCGCCGCTCGTCGTCCGTCCTCGCGTCGGCGATGAGGTCCGAGCCGAGGTTGCTCGTCAGGATGACGAGCGTGTTGCGGAAGTCGACGGTGCGCCCCTGCCCGTCCGTGAGCCGTCCGTCGTCCATGAGCTGCAGGAGCACGTTGACGACGTCCGGGTGTGCCTTCTCGACCTCGTCGAACAGGACGACCGTGTAGGGGTGGCTGCGGACGCGCTCGGTGAGCTGCCCGCCTTCCTCGTAGCCGACGTACCCCGGCGGCGCCCCGATCAGGCGCGCGACCGTGTGCTTCTCCATGTACTCGGTCATGTCGACGCGGACGAGCGCCTTCTCAGAGTGAAAGAGGAAGCCGGCGAGCGCCTTCGCGAGCTCGGTCTTCCCGACGCCGGTCGGACCGACGAAGAGGAACGTCCCCATCGGGCGATTCGGGTCCCCGAGGCCGGAGCGCGAGCGGAGGACCGCCTTCGAGACGGCCGCGACGGCCTCGTCCTGCCCGACGACGCGGCGGCGCAGCTCCTCGTCCATGTGGAGGAGTCGCCGGGTCTCGCCCTCGAGGAGTCGGCTCAGCGGGACCCCGCTCCACTTCGAGACGACGGAGGCAACGTCCTCCTCCGTCACCTCCTCCCGGAGGAGGCCGGTCGCCCGGTCCCCCTCGACCGACTTCGAGAGCGCCTCGACCTTCTTCTGGAGATCCGGGACCGTCCCGTACCGCAGACGCGCCGCGGCCTCGAGGTCGCCGGCAAGCTCGGCCTGCGCCTCCTCGCCCTTCGCCGTCTCGAGCTCCGTACGGAGCGCGCGCAGCTGCTCGACGTGCTCCTTCTCCTTCTTCCATCGCGCCTGGAGGCCGGATTCCTTTTCCTTCAGGTTCGCGAGCTCCTTCTCGAGCTCGGCGAGCCGGGTCCGCGACGCGGGGTCCTTCTCGCGGGTCAGCGCCGTCCGTTCGATCTCGAGCTGCCGGATCCGTCGCGAGAGCTGGTCGAGCTCGGGCGGCCGGGAGTCGAGGGTCAAGCGGACCATCGACGCGGCCTCGTCGATCGCGTCGATCGCCTTGTCCGGAAGGTGGCGATCCGGGATGTACCGCGCGGATAGGGTCGCGGCCGCGACGAGCGCGGCGTCCAGGATCCTCACCCCGTGGTGCTGCTCGTAGCGCTCGCGCAGCCCCCGCAGGATCGACACGGTGTCCTCGACGGTCGGCTCGCCGATCATCACCGGCTGGAACCGCCGCTCGAGCGCAGCGTCCTTCTCGATGTACTTGCGGTACTCCGTGGTCGTGGTCGCGCCGATGCAGTGGAGCGTCCCGCGAGCGAGTGCGGGCTTGAGCAGGTTGGAGGCGTCGAGGGTTCCCCCCTCGGTCGAACCGGCGTGGACGAGGGTGTGGAGTTCGTCGATGAACAGGACGACGGCCCCTTCGGAGCGCTCGACCTCCTTGAGCACCGCCTTCATCCGCTCCTCGAACTCCCCGCGGAACTTCGCGCCGGCCAGGAGCGAACCGAGGTCGAGCGCGATCACTCGTTTCTCGCGCAGCGCCTCGGGAACGTCCTTGACCGCGATCCGAAGTGCGAGTCCCTCGACGACCGCGGTCTTTCCCACTCCGGGGTCTCCAATGAGGACCGGGTTGTTCTTCGTCCGGCGGGAAAGGATCTGGATCACGCGCCGGATCTCGTCGTCCCGGCCGATGACCGGGTCGAGCTTCCGCTCGCGGGCGAGGGCGGTGAGGTCCTTCCCGTACTTCTCGAGCGCCTGGTACTGGGCCTCTTCCCCCCGGCTCGCGATCGGTCGGTCCGACCCCCGTAGGTCGGTCAGCGCCTGTTCGACAGCGGCCCGGCGCACGCCGAACTCATCGAGCAGGTCCCGGACAGGTCCGGAGACCGAGCAGAGGCCGAGAAGGAGCTCGTCGGCCGTCGTGTACCGGTCCTTGCGCCGGGCCGCTTCGGCCTCGGCCGCGTCGATGACCTGAGAGAGCCCGCGGGAGAGGTACTGATCGGTGGGCGCGACGTGGTCGGCGGTCGGGAAGCCCGAGACCCGCTCGCCGAGTCGGGCGGCGAGCCGGTCGGTCGGAACGTGCAGGCTCTCGAGGAGCGCGGCGGTGGGGCCGTCCTTCGCCCGGAGCAGTGCCTCCAGGAGATGCTCCGGCTCCACCGACGCGTGACGGAGCTCGGCGGCTCGCTGGAACGCCGACTCGAGCGCGGTGCGCGCGGCATCGGTCAGACGATCGAGGTGCATCGGGCACGGGCACCCGACCGAGCCGATTTAAGGGCAGCACCCGTGGGCGCGGTCGTGGCCGACCTCGGGGTCCGCGTCGGGGCGCTCGCGCTCCGGAACCCGTTCCTCCTCGCGTCGGGGATCTGGGGGGAGAGCGGGGAATCCCTCGGGCGGGCGTGGACGGCCGGCGCCGGCGGCGTCATCACGAAGTCGATTGGGGAGCGTCCGCGACCCGGGTACGCCAACCCGACGGTCGAGGAGTATTCCGACTGGGGCCTCCTGAACGCGATGGGACTACCGAACCCCGGGATCGAGGAGTACCCGCGGGAGATCGCCGTGGCCCGCAAGTCCGGCGCGACCGTGATCGGGTCGGTCTTCGGGGGAGACGCGGCGGAGTTCGTTCGCCTCGCGGAGCGGATGGCCGCGACGGGCGTCGCGGCGCTCGAGCTCAACCTGAGCTGTCCCCATGCGGAAGGGTACGGCACCGAGATCGGGAGCGAGCCCGAGGACGTCGAGGAGATCGTCCGGGCCGTAGTGCGGGCAGTCTCGATCCCGGTGATCGCGAAGATCACCCCGAACTCGACCGACCCGGCAGCGCTCGCGGTCGCGGCGGAGCGGGCCGGCGCCGCGGCGGTGAGCGCCATCAACACCCTCCGGGCGCTCGCGATCGACGTGTCGCTCCGTCGTCCGGTGCTCACCCACGGCGTCGGCGGACTGAGCGGTCCGGCGATCAAGCCGGTCGGGCTCGCGTGCGTCTGGCAGATCTTCGAGCGGGTATCGGTACCGGTGATCGGGGTCGGGGGGATCTCGACCGCGGACGATGCGCTCGAGTATCTCATGGCCGGAGCGCGTGCCCTCGAGGTCGGCACCGCGGTCACGCGAGGCGGGGTGGAGGTCTTCGGTCGGCTCGCGAGCGCCCTCTCGCACCGCCTCGACGAGCTCGGATTCGCGACGGTGGCGGACGCCGTCGGCGCGGCGCATCCGCCTCAGCACTGACCGGCAGGTCGGGCGAGACCCCCGGCCAGCGAGGCGCTATATCGCGGGCCTCGTAGGACGCTTCGTGCGCGCGGTCACGCCGGTGACGGAGCGGGTCCTCGAAACCCCCTCGACCGTCACGTTGCGGTTCGATTATTCCGCCGCGGCCGACCCCGGACAGTTCGTGATGGTCTGGTTCCCGGGCGACGACGAGCTGCCGATGTCGCTCTCGTACACCCAGGGCCGTTCGAAGGGCGTCACGATCAAGGCGATGGGAAACACGAGTCGGGCCGTCCAGGCGCTCCGGGCCGGCGAGCGGATCGGTGTTCGGGGGCCGTACGGCAACCGGTTCGACCTCGCCGCCCGGCGGATCCTCGTGGTCGGAGGGGGCTCGGGCTCGGCCGTGCTCGCGCCGGCCGCCGAGCTCGCCGCGGCGGCGGGGGCGCAGGTCACGGCCGCGCTCGGGGCGACCCAGTCGGCCGAGCTTCTCTTCCGACGTCGGTTCGAGGGGATGGGCGCTCGGGTCGAGGTCGCGACCGACGACGGTTCCGAGGGGACGAAGGGGTTCGTGACCGGGGTCGCGGACCGGCTGCTCGGGAGCGAGGGGTTCGACGTGGTCTGGACGTGCGGTCCCGAGGTCATGATGCAGAAGGTCGCGGTCTCCGCCCGCGAACGCGGCGTGCCGGTCTACTGTTCGGTCGAACGGCACATGAAGTGCGCGCTCGGGATGTGCGACGCCTGCGCGCTGGGGCCGTATCACGTCTGCGTCGACGGTCCGGTGTTTCCCGCCGAGCAGTTGCTCCCGCTCGAGGAGTTCTCCCGCGCGCACCGCGACCCCTCGGGCCGTCGGGTGCCGTTCGGGGGCCGGTAGGGTCCGTCGATCGTCCGGCACGCGCCGGTGCCGACGCGCTCGCCACAGACTTTATGGCGCCGACCTCCTACGACCCTCCCGGAGCTCGTGAATGAAGGTCATTGCGGTGAGCGGAGGGGTGATTTCGGGCCTCGGCAAGGGGATCACCACGTCGTCGCTCGGCCGCCTCCTGAAGGCCCGCGGCATCCCGGTCACGATCCTCAAGATCGACCCCTACCTCAACGTCGACGCCGGCACGATGAACCCGTACCAGCACGGCGAGGTCTTCGTCCTCGACGACGGCACGGAGGCCGACCTCGACCTCGGGAACTACGAGCGGTTCCTCGGCCAGAGCCTGGTGGGGACCCACAACCTCACGACGGGGAAGATCTACCGCGCGGTCATCGAGAAGGAGCGGCGCGGGGACTACCTCGGCAACACCGTCCAGATCATCCCCCACGTGACCGGGGAGATCAAGCGGACGATCCGCGAGGTCGCGCAGGCCGCCGGGGCCGAGGTCGTCCTCGTCGAGGTCGGCGGAACGGTCGGCGACATCGAGTCGATGCCGTTCCTCGAGGCGCTCCGCGAGCTCTCCTACGAGCTCGGCGAGGGCCATATGGCGTTCGTCCACACGACGCTCGTCCCGGTCGTCGGGCCGGTCGGCGAGGCGAAGACGAAGCCGACCCAGCACTCGGTCCGCGAGCTGCGCGCGATCGGGATCCGGCCGAACCTGATCATCGCGCGCGGACCGGCGCCGCTCGCACCCGACATCAAGGCGAAGATCTCCCTCTTCTGCGACGTGCCTCCCGAGGCCGTGATCTCGGTCCCGGACCAGTCGGTGATCTACGAGGTCCCGCTCGTCCTCGAGGCCCAGGGCGTCGGGCAGCTCCTCGCGCGGATCCTCGGTCTTCCCGACCGACCCCCGGACCATGCCGCGTGGAAGGAGTTCCTCGGACGCTACCGGCGGAACGAGGGGTCGGTCGAGGTCGCGATCGTCGGCAAGTACACCGAACTCCGCGACGCCTACCTCTCCCACATCGAGGCATTCCATCACGTCCAGGGGCACCTCGGCACCGAGGTGCGCCTGCAGTGGTACGACTCGGAGGACATCCCGAAAAACCCGACCCTCCTCTCGCGGCTCGAGCGATCGGACGCCGTGCTCGTCCCGGGCGGCTTCGGCGCGCGCGGGATCGAGGGGAAGATCCGGGCGATCGAGATCGCCCGAACGCGCGATATCCCGTACCTCGGGATCTGCTACGGCTTCCAGATGCAGGCGGTCGAGTTCGCCCGCCACGTGCTGGACCGGCCCCAGGCGAACACGACCGAGGTCGACCCCGCGACCCCGGACCCGGTCGTCTGCCTGCTCGAGGAGCAGCAGGGGCTCAACGACCTCGGTGGAACGATGCGGCTCGGCGCCCAGCGGGTGCTCCTGAGCGCGGGTTCGCGCATCGCGCGGATCTACGACCGGACCGAGATCTGGGAGCGCCACCGGCACCGCTACGAGATCAACCCGGGGTACTTCGAGCGGTTCCGCGCCGCCGGCCTCGAGATCACGGGGATGAGCGTCGACGGCCGCGCCGAGGTCTTCGAACTGCCGTCCCACCCGTACTTCCTCGGTGTGCAGTACCACCCCGAGTTCCTCTCGCGCCCGGAGGCGCCGCATCCGCTCTTCCTCGGCCTCATCCGGGCGGCGCTCGCTCGCAAGGAGGTCGCGACCTCTGTCGCCGCCCCGTCGACTCTCGCGTGAACTGCGGGAGCTGGACGGCGCCGCCGTCCGGATCGCGGGCCACCTCGAGGAGTACCGCGCGTTGGGCGGCGTCGCGTTCGCCCTCGTACGGGACGTCTCGGGTTCGACCCAGGTGACGCTCAAGAAGGGGACCGCCGACCCGGACCTCTTCGTCCTCCTCGCCGAGCTCCCCCGCGAGTCGGTCATCGAGGTCGAGGGAACCGTGCGCCGGTCCGAGAAGTCCCACCGCGGCGTCGAGCTGTTCCCGAGCGCGGTACGGGTCGTCTCGCGCGCGGAGGGCCCGCTGCCGCTCGGGGTCGTCGACAAGGTCGGGGCCGAGCTCGACACCCGATTGAACCACCGGGTGCTCGACCTTCGGAAACCGTCGGTCCGCGCGGTCTTCGAGCTCCGCGCGGCGGTCCTCGACGGGATCCGCCGGGCGTTCACCGAGCGCGGGTTCCTCGAGGTCGAGACGCCGAAGCTCCTGCGCCAAGGGGCGGAAGGGGGGGCGACGCTCTTCCGCGTCGACTACTTCGACCGCGTCGCCTACCTCGCGCAGAGTCCGCAGCTGTACAAGCAGATGCTCATGGGCGCAGGGTTCGAGCGGGTCTTCGAGATCGCGCCGGCGTTCCGCGCCGAGCCGTCCGACACGGTCCGACACACGACCGAGTTCACGAGCCTCGATGCCGAGATGGCGTACGTCGACGGCCCGGAGGAGTTGCGGGCCACGCTCGAGGGCGTGGTCGCAGAGGCCCTCCGCTTCGCGCGCGAACGGCTCGGGGCGCGCGGCAACCCCCTCGCCGATGGGATCCCGGCCCCGACGAGCCCGTTCCCCCGCATTCCGTTCGCGACGTGCGAGGAGTGGCTCGGCCGCCCGGGCGCCGAGCGCGACCTCGGCTCGGAGGACGAGAAGCTCGTCGGCGCCCGCGCGGTGAAGGAGTACGGCTCCCCGTTCTACTACATCACCGATTTCCCGACCGCGGTGAAATCTCAGACGTTCTACGCGGCAAGGCAGGACGCAAATCCGAAGCTCACCTACTACTTCGACCTCGAGTACCAGGGTCTCGAGATCGCGAGCGGGGGGATGCGCGAGCACCGGCTAGCGCAGCTCCGAGAGAACATCGCGACCGCCGGATTCGACCCCGCGAACTTCGAGGGGTACCTCGAGGCGTTCCGGTACGGGATGCCTCCTCACGGGGGGTGGGGATTCGGGGTCGACCGCCTCGTCAGCTCCCTCGCGGGGCTCTCCAATATACGCGAGGCCCGCCTCTTCCCGCGCGACCGGTACCGCCTCGAGCCGTGACGGAGCAGTTTCCATGGCCGCCGTAAAACGGACCCTCCCCGCGCCCCCCGAGCTGCAGAGCCGATGGGCGGCGGTCCTTGAGGAGTCGGGCCGGCGACCCGAGGTCCTCGCGCTGAGCGAGCGGTACCCCGAGGAGCGCTCGCTCACGGTCCCGTTCTCGGACATCGACCGCGCCGACACGTCGCTCGCGGACGCGCTGCTCGAGCGGCCGGACGACGTGATCGATGCGGGGCAGCGGGCGATGCGCGACCTCCTACCGGTGGCAGACGTGCTCTCCGAGGGCCTTCGGCTGCGGGTCATCGGGCTGCCGCCCACCGCCCACCGACTGATTCGGGAGATCCGGGAGACCGACCTCAACCACCTGATCGCGCTCGACGGGATCGTACGCCGGGTCACCGAGGTCCGCCCGCAGATCCGGGACGCGGTCTTCCAGTGCGTCGCCTGCCGGACGGAGTTCCACGAGCCGCAGGACGAGGCGTCGATGGTGTTCCGCGAGCCGCTCGAGTGCCCCGAGTCCCAGGGGGGATGCGGCAAGCCCCAGGGTCGAACGCGCTTCCGACTCCTCCCCGAGAAGTCATCGTACGTCGACGCGCAGCGGATCGAGATCCAGGAGAACCCCGAGACCTTGAAGCACGGCGCCCACCCGCAGGGCCTCGCGGTGATGCTGACCGAGGACCTCGCGGGGAACGTACTTCCCGGCAACCGCGTGGTCGTCAACGGCGTGCTGAAGAGCTTCCAGCGGGTCAGTGCCTCCCGGGGCGGGGTCGTCCGCAACACCACCTTCGACCTCCTCGTGCTGGGAAGCTCGGTGGAGTGGAAGCAGCAGGAGTACGACGAGATCGAGATCACTCCGGAAGAAGAGCGGCTCTTCCTCGGATTCCGGGGCGACCCGACGATCGTCGACAAGATCGTCATGTCGCTCGCCCCGACGATCAAGGGGATGGAGGAGGAAAAGGAGGCGATCGCCCTCCAGCTCTTCGGCGGCGTCGAGAAGCGGTACCCGGACGGGATCAAGGTCCGGGGGGACATCCACGCCCTGATCGTCGGCGACCCGGGCACCGCGAAGAGCCAGCTGCTCCGCTACGTCGCGGACGTCGCGCCCCGCGGCATCTACACGAGCGGCAAGGGGGCCACCGCCGCCGGCCTCACCGCCGCCGCGGTCAAGGACGACTTCGCCGGCGGGCGGTGGGTCCTCGAGGCGGGGATGCTCGTCCTCGCGGACGGAGGGATGGCCGTCATCGATGAGCTCGACAAGATGAGCCCGGAGGACCGCTCGGCGATGCACGAACAGCTGGAGCAGCAGACCGTGTCGATCGCCAAGGCCGGGATCACCTCGACGCTCAACGCGCGCTGCCCCGTCCTCGCCGCCGCGAACCCCAAGTGGGGACGGTTCACGAACGACCGAACGATCTCGGAGCAGATCGACCTCCCGCCGACGCTGCTGTCGAGGTTCGACGTGATCTTCTCCATCAAGGACCAGCCGAACCAGGAGCGGGATCGCCGGCTCGCGCACGGGATCCTGACCTCGCACCGGGAGGGTGAGTCGCGGGTCTACGCGCCGAATGAGCGGGGGGACTCGAGCGGCGCCCCGTTCCCGCCGGAGCTTCTGAAGAAGTACATCGCCTACGCGAAGCGGACGATCCGCCCCGTCCTCTCGGACCCCGCTCTAGCGGCGATCTCGGACTATTACGTCAAGGTCCGCTCTCAGGGGGAGGAACCGAACGCCCCCGTCCCGATCACCGCCCGCCAGCTCGAGGCGCTGGTCCGGCTGAGCGAGGCCGCCGCCCGAGCGCGGCTGTCGAGCGAGGTCGGGGTCGAGGACGCCCAGCGGGCGATCCAGGTGATGCAGAACTTCCTGAAGCGCGTCGCGATGACGGAGGGCGGGAAGCTTGACGTCGACCTCGTCCAGTCCGGGGTCAGCCACAGTCAGCGCGAGCGGCTCGACATCGTCATGCGCGTGATGCGCGAGCTGCAGGACCGCTCGGGCGGGACGTTCACGGTCGAGGAGTACCTCGCGGCGTCGGAGCGGGCGAGCGTTCCCGCGAACCGGGCCGAGGCGCTCTTGCAGACCCTCCGGAACCAGGGTGAGATCATCGAGTCCCGCCCGAACCGGCTTCAGCTCGTCCGGTTCTGAGCGGTCCGGGCACCGCCCCGCCCGGGGTCGATTTATCCTAGCGCCGGAGTGCTAAGGGGAGGTCGCGATGGGCGCGGATTCCGGGGTGGTCATGCGGGTGCACCGCGTGCGGGCCGAGTTCGTGGTCGCGGCGTGCGACGCCGAGCTCCTCGGGCGGGACCTTCCGGTCGGCGAGGCCGGGCGGACGGTCCGGGTCTCGGGGCAGTTCTACGGGGAGCGGACGGTATCGAAGGAGGAGCTGCTCTGGGCGCTCGAGCGCGCGACGATCGCGAACCTCCTCGGGGAGCGCGTCCTCCAACTCGCTCGGGAGGGGGGGTTCGTCGGGCCCGGCGGCACCGGTTTCCTCGGCGGCGTCCCCCACGCCGAGATCGTCGCGATGCACGGGTAGAGGACGCGGTCGGATGGAAGAGGAGTTCTGCGTCGTCTGCGGGGCGACCGGCCGGCCGCTCACCGACGGGGTCTGCGCCGAGTGCGCCGCCGACCGAACGGCGCTCGTTTCGGCCCCGGACCGCGCGGTCATCGTGATCTGCCCGCACTGCGGGTCGCGGAAGGCCGGCGCGAAGTGGGAACGCGCGGGCGCGAGCCCGCTCCTCACTGCCGAGGACCTGGCGCCCTTCCTGGCCGTCCACCCCGAGGTCGGACTGCGCCGCGTCCGTTGGGAGGAGACCGCCGCGACCGCGACCGTCCGCGAGCTCGTCGGCACGGCCGAAGTGGTCTTCCGGGGGGCGGCGCGCGAGGTCCGGGTGCCGCTCTCCGTCCGCACCGAGCATCAGACGTGTCCCGACTGCAGCCGGAAGAGCGGCCGGTACTACACCGCGGTCCTGCAACTCCGCGGCGGGCTCGAGCGGGCGACCGAGAAGTCCCCCGCGCTGCACGCTCGCCTCGAGGGGACGTGGGCGCAGCTCCTGCAGGAGTGCCGCCCCGACTGGCGGAAGGCGATGTCATGGCAAGAGGAGCTGCCCGAGGGGTACGACGTCTTCTTCACCGAGACGCTCGCCGCGCGCTCCGTGGCC
Organism: Thermoplasmata archaeon; assembly: GCA_050749465.1. Classification (GTDB taxonomy): domain Archaea; phylum Thermoplasmatota; class Thermoplasmata; order Lutacidiplasmatales; family UBA184; genus Lutacidiplasma. Next base: position 48,229 of record JBOGRO010000040.1, read on the forward strand.
CGGGTCGCGAAGCAGCGGTTCCGGGCGACGGTGAAGGAGTCGGCGACCCTCTTCGGCCGAAAGAACGGCCAGGAGATCTACCGGGTCACGTTCTGCCTGCGCTTCCCGCGCGACGGACCTGCCGGGCCGGCGCGGGCGCCGATGCGCGAGGGTGTCGAGCAATAGTCTTAAGAAGCGACCCCCCCTTTTCGCCCCCGAGAGAAGGTCGCTCGGCATGACGAAGAGTGGAATTCTGCGGCGCCATCACGGGTCCGATAATCTAGAAGAGGGAACGTTCCTCGACCTCGGCACGATGCAGTTCGAGGACGAGGCCGGCTCGCTCTCGGGGGCGCACGGGACCGTTCGTACGGCCGAGATCCTCCGGTTCGAAGACCTCCACCAGATCTCGAAGTTGGCCTACCAAGGCGACATCGTGCTGCTCGACTACACGTCGATCGCGAACGACCAGATCGCCGTGAAACGGATGAGCATTGACCTCAAGAACGTCGCCAAAGACACCGGGGGCGACGTGGCGGGGATCGCGAAGAACCTCCTCGCGATCACGCCGGCGGGCATCCGGATCGACCGACAGAAGATTCGCCCCTCGTTCTGAGGCCGGCGAACCAGCCATGAAGGCGATCGTTGACCGTCGCGAAGCGACGGCCACCGCGGTCGACGCGGTCGTCACCGGGGTTTTCGAGCGGGCCGAGAAAGAGACGACGTTCCCCCGCGCCCTCGCGAAGGAGGACGCCGCGTCGAAAGGCCTCTTGCGCGCGGCGTGGGAGCGGCGCGAGGTCCGGGGCAAGCTGCGCGAGGTCACGGTCCTGCACTACCCCGACGCCCGCGGCCGACTGATCGTGGTCGGGCTCGGGCCCCGCGGACGGTACGACGCCGAGGGCGCGCGACGGGCGGCGGCCGTGGTCGTCCGCGCGCTGAAGGCCAAGGGGGCCCGGACGGTCGCGTTCCGACTCGCGGCCTTCGCCCAAGACCCGGTCTCGAGCGAGGCCGCCGCGCGGGCGATCGTGGACGGGACGTTCCTCGGTGCCTACGAGTTCCTGAAGTACCGGTCCACGACCGAGGGCACGGTCGAGGAAGTCACGCTCGCGCTCGGCGACGAGCTCGGGCGGGACGAGACGCTCCTCCGCCGGGTCGTCGACGAGGAGCGAACGATCGCCGAGACGGTTCTGTGGACCCGCGACATCGCGAACCTGCCGGGGGACACCGCGTCCCCGGAGCGCCTCGCGGAAGAGGCCCGCGCTCTCGGGAAGGAGCTCGGGCTCAAGGTCACTGTCTTCGAGCCGGAACGGCTCGCCGAGATGCACTGCGGCGGGATCCTCGCGGTCGGCGGCGGCTCCTCCACGCATCCGCCCCGAATGGTCGTCATCGAGTACGCGGGAGGCGCGCGGCGCGGCAAAACGGTCGCGGTCGTCGGGAAGGGGATCACGTTCGACTCGGGGGGGATCTCGATCAAGCCCGCGCTCGCCATGTCCTACATGAAGTTCGACAAGTCCGGCGCGGTCGCCGTCCTCGGGATCCTCCGCGCGTCGGCGCTCCTCAAGGTCCCGCCCCGCGTCATCGGGGTGATGGCGTGCGCCGAGAACGTGCCGAGCGGCTCCTCGTACCGGCCCGGCGACGTCGTGCGCACGTACAACGGCAAGACGATCGAGGTCCTCAACACCGACGCGGAGGGTCGGGTCGTCCTCTCGGACGCACTCGCCTACGCCGTGAAGCAGTACCGCCCGGACGAGATCATCGATCTCGCGACGCTGACCGGGGCGCAGGTGGTCGCGCTCGGCGACGACACCGCCGGCCTCGTTTCGACCGACGACCGCCTCGCGGGCGGGCTCCTCGCGGCCTCGGCCGCGACCGGCGAGCCGTTCTGGCGGATGCCGCTCACCGACTATCACCGCGAGCTCGTAAAGAGCGATGTCGCGGACGTGCGGAACTCGACCGAGATCACGGTCGGCGGAATGCTCACGGCGTCGGCGTTCCTCGAGAACTTCGTCGACGGCACGCCGTGGGCCCACATTGACTTCGCGGGGGCCTCCTACACGACGCCGACGACGCGCAAGTGGCAGCCGCCGTACCAGCCGATCGGCGCGACCGCGTTCGGCGTGCGGACCGTGCTCCGCTACCTGATGGATTCCGCGCGACCGGCGTAAGGCCGGCGCTCGCCCCGGCCGCCTCGCGGTCCCCGCTCACGCGGCGACGATCTGCACGCTCTCGCCGCCGTGGCGGGTCGCGCGGGGCCGGACCTCGCAGAAGAGCGGGGTGTGGTAGCCGCCGCCCGTGATCAGCGCGGTCCCGACGGGGAGCGACTGGATCATCTCGGTCATCCCCGCCGTGAGCCCCTCGATCGACTGCGCGATCGCCTTCAGATCGAGCGGATTCGTCACCTGGAGGATCAGCTGGGTGTTGCACTGGGAGAGGACGCTCTTGTCGATGCGCGCGGCCCGCTGGGTGACGACGCAGAGGCCGAGGCCGAACTTCCGGCCCTCGCTCGCGATGTTCTTCAGGATCCGCGAGCACGTCGCGCTCCCTTGCTGGGGCGCGAAGTTGTGCGCCTCCTCGATCACGAGGAAGAGAGGGGGGATCTTCTCCTTCTTGCGGTTCTCGAAGAGCGTGAGCGCGATCCGCGCGACGACGAGCTCCTGGACGTCCGGCGCGACCCCGCGTAGATTGATGAGGGTCGCCTCGCCCTTCTTCACGAGGTCGTTGAGGCTCGTCCCGATCGGACCGAGGAGCTTCGTCGCCTCGACGTACTCGAGCCGTTCGTGCAGGGTCTCCGCGACCGCCCCCTCGCCCCCCTCGGCGGCTCGAACGAGGTCGTGGACCGAGAAATCCGGCACCGCCGCCGCGACCCGCTCGATGATCTGCTTCAGCGGCGCGAGGAACGTCTTCACGTTCGTGAGTCCCATGAAGACGAGGAGGTCGCGCGGGTCGATGTGCCGGAGCGAGAACGTGAGCGGCTTCGCCGACGGGTTCAGCGAGACGTCCGGCGAGTACTCCTGGATCTGGCGGCCGAACCCCTGCGACTCGACGGCAAAGCGGGCGTGGATGCCGTTCTTCTCCGCGGGGACGCGCAGCGAGCCGTACTCGCCGTGCGGGTCGATGATGACGCACGTGACCTTGTGGCGGAGCAGCTCCTCGATCAGCACGCCGAGCAGGTAGCTCTTCCCGCCGCCGGTCTTCGCGAGCACGCTGACGTGGCGTTGGACGAGTTGGTTGATGTCGAGCTCGACGCGCAGCTTGTGGTTGCGGAGCAAGCCGACGTAGGCGCCCGTGTTCGCGTGGTGCTTCAGGCCGAGCACCTCGGCGATCAGCGGCTCTTCGGCGCGAAAGACGTGCGCCCCGGGACGGAACGGGATCGTCGGGAGCTTCACGAGTCCCTGCTCGTCGCGGAAGCCGATGATGCGCGCCTCCCCGAGGAGGCTCTCGTGGACCGGTGCCTCGTCGCTCGGTAGGAGCGCCCCCGCGGCCTCGAGTCCGAGGTCGCTTTTGCGCTTCAGGTCGTCCAGTTGGCAGAGGACCTTTCCGTGCAGCTCGTCGACGACGGCGAGGTAGTCGCCGCGCTCGACCGGACTCGACAGGCTGAGCTGGAATTGGCCGAGGCCCACGTCGCCGAAGATCCGTCCGACCTCTTCCACGGCGCGATTCATCCGGGGGCTCGCTTATGAGGCTGACGCGGGAGACGCAACGGCGGTCGGCCCGCCCTTCGGAAGCCTTTATATCGGTCGTTCCTGTCGAACGCCTCCCACCCCTGAGCGAATCCGGCGGGGCGGTGGCCGAGTGAGCGACGCGTCCGAAGAACTAGAGGAAAAGCGGGCCGAATCGAACGCGCGCGCGGACGAGCAACGCGCGCGGCGGGACCGGCTGAACGCCGAGGCCCGCGCGACGGCCGACGAGCGGGCGCGCATCGTCGACGAGCTCCACGGGCGGAGCACGGAGGCCCAGGAGCACCGGCGGCACCGTGACGAGCTCAACGACCACGTCCGCGAGGAAAAGCGCCTGCGCGAGGAGTGGAACCGGACGCTGCAAGAGCTCGGCGAGAAGGTCCAGGAGCTGAAGCGCGCCCGCACCCCCCGGCCGGGAGCGGTCCCGGTCTGGCGACTCCGCAAGGAGCTGAAGGAGCTCGAGTTCCGCCACATGACGACCGCCCTCACGGGCGACCAGGAAAAGCGGCTCATCGAGGAGATGAAGCGGATCGAGGCGGCGATCCGGGACCAGGACGCAGAACTCCGCCAGGACCCCGCGGTCGAGCAGACGCTGAAGGCCTTCGCCGAGGCGCGCGACGAGGCCGAGAAGCACCACGCCGCGGTCGGCCAGCTCGCGGTCGAGGCGCAGGCCGAGCACGAGGCGATGGTACGATTGTACGAATCCGTGGACGAGCTCCGCCGCAAGGCCGACGAGGTCCAGGCGAAGCTCCTCGAGGTGAAGGGGGCGGCCGACGAGGCCCACCGCGCGCACATTGCGTCGATCGAGGAGGTTCGTGACTTCGAGAAAATGCTCTACGCGGCCCGCGGCGGCCGGGCGCCGCCGAGCTGGGCCGACGCCCAACCTCCCCGCGAGGAGGACTTTCTCGCCCGCCTGAAGAAGGGAGAGAAGGTCTCCACCGAGGACCTCCTCGAACTCCAAAAGAGCGGCCGCGCCTAGGGCGAGCGCCCGTGACGCTCGCGTACGGTTCCGGCACCATCGAGGCGGTCCTCTTCGATCTCGACGACGTCCTCGTGCCGTTCGAGACGCCGGCCGCCTGGCAATGGGCGTGGCGGCCCCAAGGCCCGGTCCTCGGAGAGCGGCGCGTGCGAGCCGCGGTCCGGCGGTCGCTCCGGGCCTGGGACCGACGGCGATGGCACGGCGCGACGGGGCGCGAGCCTCCGGCCGACGTCCCGGCCCTGCTCGAGCACCTGCGCACGTCCCTGCGCGAGATATCGGGACATCCGCTCCCCGAAGCCGAGACCGAGGCGGTCATTCATCGCATCCTGCGGCCCGCGGGCGAGGTGGAGCGATTCTCGGACGTCGGACCTGCCCTGGAGCGGCTGCGCGCCGCGTCGGTCCCGTGGGGGATCGCGACCCCCCTTCCGGCGGAGTCGGCGCACTGGCTTTTGCGGCGGACCGCGATCGACCCCGCGAAGCTTCTCGTCACCGGCGACGCGCCCCCCGCGCTCCCCGACCGGGCGGCGTACCGAACGGCGGCGGAGCGGCTGGGCGCCCCGCCCGAGCGCGTCGTCTTCGTGGGGGACCTCTTTTGGAGCGACGCCCGGGCGGCCGCGCGGGCGGGTCTCGCGGCCGTCCTGGTCGATCGCCACGATGCCTGGCCGAAGGTGCGGACCGGCCGCGTGGAGAGCCTCGCCGGCCTGGAGGCCGCCCTCGCCGCCGGCCCCGGCGCCCCGGCGGACGACGGCGGCATGCCGGACGCGCCGGAGTCGTAACGCGCGCCCCGACGAACCTATTATACGCCGGCTCCCGGTGCCGCCCCGGCTATGCGCTACGTGAAGATCGACCAGACCGAGCTCCGGCAGATCAAGGAGCTCTACGAGGGCGTGATGTCGCACGCCTGCCACGGTCTGTTCTTCAAGGAAGGGTCGGTCATCGGCACCGACATGGCCGAGGAGGCGCTCAAGGACCGTTCGAAGTTCTTCGAACGCGCGGCCCAGGTGCTCAAGGAGCGCGGCTGGGTCGAAGAGATGACGTTCACGGACACCGAAGTCGTCGTCAAGGGGTCGATCGAGGTCGCCCCCAGCGACATCCCGACGTGCCACCGGCTCCGGGGCATCCTCCGCGAGTTCTACGAACGTTTTAAGGGGGGGCGCGTTAAGTGTACGGAAGAGATGTGTGCCAGTACCGGTCACCCCGAATGCAAATTCCGCATCGAGGAAATGTAGGTGGGGGCTCCTAGATGATGGCGACCGGAAACGTCGGAGCGGTGATCAAAGACCTCAAGACCCGCATCTCGGGGATCGCGACCGCGCTCGTTTCCCGGGACGGACTCGTCCTTTATGCGGACGTGCCGGCCGGGGTCTACACGGAGACGTTCGCGATCATGTGCGCGACGATCCTCGGCGCCGCCGCGACCGCCAACACGGAGCTGAACCGCGCTCCCCCCGAGCGGATCGTGATCGAGGGGAACGACTCGAAGACGATCATCGTCGGGAGCGGCAAGAAGGCGCTCCTGGTCGCGGTCGTCGACCAGACCGCGGACGTGACGAAGGTCCTCGGCGAGGTCTCGAAGGTCGCCGAGCTGCTCAAGGCGAACTAGGCCCGAAGGGCCGCCGTCCCTCCGCGCTACTTCGGGGCCGATTCCGTCGGAACGTCCGGGGTCAGCCGCGCGTTTCCGCCGGTCGTGACCCGTGTGGCATACCCGCCGAGCGCGGCGACCAGTCGTGCCCAAGCGATCGGCGTCCGCTGCCCCGCCAGGAGCCGCCGGATCCGGTACCGGTCCCAGAGCGTCCCCTGCTTCTCGGTCAGTTGCTTGCGCCCGTAGCCGTTCCAGTACGCCTGGTACAGGAAGCGGAGGAGCGTGGCGCGCATGCGGTGGTAGATGACCGCGTCGGGCAGGTAGCGGATTGACGCGCCCGCCCGGACCGCGCGCAGGTTGAGGTCGATATCCTCGGCGGTGATGAACCGCGGGTCGAAGCCGCCGAGCTGCTCGAAGAGGGCGCGCCGGTAGGCGAGGTTGCAGCTGGGGTACGTGACGTCGTAGCCGCTCTGGAACAGCTCGACCCGTTCGAGGTGGCCGTAGGCCGGCTTACCGACCGCGACCGTCCGCCCGGCGGCGACCGGCGCTTCCGCGAGGCCGCGGCGCAGCGCCCGCAGCCAGCCCGAGTCGGCGATGCAGTCGCCGTCCGTGAACGCGACGAGCTCGCCGCGCGCCTCCCGGACGCCCCGGTTCCGGCCCATCCCCCGCGAGCCGGGTTGGGCGACGACGCGGACGACTCCCGGGTGGCGGCGCGCGTACCCCTCCGCAATCTCGACCGTGCGGTCCCGGCTCTCGGAGTCGACGAGTACGATCTCGACCGGTGACTCCTGCCCGGCCAAGCTGTCGAGGAGCGGCGCGACGCCGCGCTCCTCGTTGCGGACGGTGACGACGACCGAGATCAGGGCGCGGGGAGAACCGTCACTTCCCAATGTCCATCACGACGACGTCCTTCACCGCGCGCATGCTCTTGAAGGGCAGCACGAGACGGCCGGACGCGTCGCTCTGGAAGAGGCGCGGTTCGACGTCCTCGCTCGGCGTGACGAGGACGTGCGCGATCCCTCCGGTGACGGTGTCGACGACGAAGTTGTCGATCGCTCCGAGGATCTGGCCGTCGTTGGTCATCACGGTCTTGCCGCGGAGCTCGGTGAGGAACTTGCGCATGAGGGAGGCCTCGGCCCGCCGATGGCGGAGTGTCGTATTTAATCGTTGGTAGGTATCGGCAGCGTTCGGGAGCGGTCGGCCACCGCCGGAGGACCGCGCGCGCTCGCGTCGCCGTCCTCGGTCCGGCAACGCTTATATCGGGCACACCGGTCGAGGCCTCCCCGCCCATGCCCCGTTCGTTTCGCGAGAAGAATCCCGAACTCCACCGCGTCGTGGTCGAGCTGCGCCGGACGGCGCACGCCCAGCACGTCGCGCTCTGGAGCGCGGTCGCGGATCGTCTTGAACGGGCGCGGCACCCGGGCTCGCCCCTGAACGTCGGCCACCTCGAGCGGCTGACCGAACCCGAAGAGACGGTCGTGGTGCCGGGGAAGCTCCTCGCGGACGGACCGCTCTCGAAGCCGCTCACGGTCGCTGCCCTTTCCTACTCGGCCGAGGCCGCGAGCAAGGTCCGCGCGGCCGGCGGCACCGCCCTCACGATCTCGGAGCTCCTGAAGACCCGTCCGGACGGAGCGGGGGTGCGGCTCCTTGCCTGAGGCGAGCGCGACGTCCCCGACGGTCGTCGACGCGACCGGCCTCGTCCTCGGCCGGGCGGCGAGCCGGATCGCGAAGCGCCTCCTGGCGGGCGAGTCGATCGTCGTCGTCAACGCCGAGAAGTCGGTGGTCACGGGCTCTCGCACCCAGATCGTGGCCCACTACACGGCCGCCCGCGCGCGCGGCTCGGTCCGGTCGGGACCCCACTTCCCGCGCTACGCCGACCGGATCTTCCGGCGGACGGTCCGCGGCATGCTGCCGCACCTGAAGACCGGTGGCAAGACCGCGTTCCGGCGCCTCGAGGTCCACCTCGGGATACCCGAGGAGTATCGCGGCGCCGCGCTCCAGTCGATCGACGACGCGAGGGCCCGGCCCGCCCTCCGCCCGCCGGTGACGCTCGCCGAGGTCACGATCCTGTTGGGGGCCCGCACATGAAGGCTCCGGTGATCGTCCTCACGACGGGGAAGCGCAAGGCGGCGGTCGCCCGCGCGACCGTCCGCAAGGGCGCAGGGCTCGTCCGCGTCAACGACCGGCCCCTCGAGCTCGTCGAGCCCGAGGTCGTTCGCCAGAAGATCCAGGAGCCGCTCCTCATGGTGGGCGACCGGGGCCGGAGCCTCGACATCTCGGTCGAGATCCGCGGCGGCGGGATCGTCGGGCAGGCGTCCGCCGCGCGGACCGCGGTCGCCCGGGGCCTCCTCAACTGGCTGAAGGACCCCGAGCTGCGCGAGATGTTCAAGAAGTACGACCGCTCCCTGATCGTCAACGACCCCCGTCGCAAGCTGCCCAAGCGGCCCGGGGGCCGGGGCGCGCGCGCCCGCCGACAGAAGTCGTACCGCTGAGGGAAGGGAGGAACGAACCATGACGATGATGGTGCCGGTCCGCTGCTTCACCTGCGGGGCGGTGGTCGGTCAGCACTGGGACGAGTACCGCGAGCGCACGGCCCGCGGCGAGCCCGCAGGGAAAGTCCTGGACGGCATTGGCCTCCACCGATACTGCTGCCGGCGGATGCTCCTCACCCACGTCGACCTACTCGACGAGGTCGGACCGTACGGGTAGGACGGTCTCGCCCGATCCGGGCGCCGACGTCCTCAGGTCCGTAGAGCTCGGAAACGGTTCGCGAGGGACCGGCGAACCGGTCGCCGACGGAACGACTACGCTTCGTCGTCCTCGTCGTCGCTCTTCGACCGCGCGCGCTCGAGACCACCCCGTCCGGCGGTCCGGCCGCTCGGGGCCCCGCGGCGTCCGCGGCGGCGGTAGAAGATGACGATCGCCAGGATGACGATGATGACCGCGGCGACGATCACCGCGTACTCGATCAACTGGGTCGTCGGGTTGGGATTGATCGTGACCGGGATCGTCTTCGTCTGGGGTCCGGTGGGGTACGTCCCCGCGTACTCGTTCGACGCAGTGACATTCGCCCAGAGGTCAAAGTTACCGGTACGGGCGGGGGTCCACGTGATGACCGCGCGGTAGGTCACGTTGTACGCCATCGTCCCGATCGACCCCGAAGCGAACGAGTTGTTGTTCACGACGCCCGGGCTCGTGTAGTTGAAGAAGACGACCGACGCCGGGGTTCCCGCGATGTACGACCGGCTCGTGCCGCTCGGGCTCGTCAGGTAGAACGTCACCCGGACGTTCTGAGCGACCGACTGCGTCCCGCCGCTCGAAGTGACGTTCACCCAGTAGGTGTACGTCGTCCCGTCGTGGATCGTTCCCGGGCCGGTGAGGTTGTTCGCGGCCATGATGACCGCGAGCGTCGAGTTGACGGTGACCGAGAGCGATTGCGTGGTCCATCCCTTGTTGTTGTTGAGGTCGAAGACGGTCAGGTTGACGGTGTAGGCGCTCTGCTGGGGCGCGAGCCAGAGCGTCGGGTACGGCTTCACGGTCGTCTGGTTGATCCCGATGTGGACGGAGGTGTTGCCGGAGTTCGAGACGAGCCAGTAATAGCGCGTCAGCGAGCCGTTGTTCGGGTCGGTCGCATTCGCCCCGTCGAGGTAGACCTTCGCGGTTAGGTTCGCCGCAACGAGGACGCCGCTCCCCGTTACCGGCTTACCGGCAGAGTTGAGGATCTGGAACCTCGATGCCGGGGCCTGCGTGTCGTTCACGAGTACGATCAGGCTCGTCGTGGCCGACTGGCCCGTGGCATCCCAGACCGTCAGGGTGAGGTTGTACTGCCATCCGAGGAAATAGACCGGGGCGCCGCCGATGGTCGTGTGGTTCTGGTAGTAGACGCCCGCGCCGAGGAACTGGTACGACCAGTTCGACCCGAAGTAGGCGCCCTGCCCGACCGAGTAGTTCTGCGTCGCCCGGAATCCCCTCGCCGTGAAGGCGTACGAGGCGACCGAGAGTGGACCCGTGATCGGCGCCGTCGGGGAGATCTGGGCCGAGCTCGCGGACGCGTTAAAGTACAGCACGGTCCCCCAATTGACGAAAGCGTACGGCGTCCCGCCGGAGCTCCTATTCTGGCTCGCGGAGGCGTTCGACGAGACGACGGCCGTGACGGGACCCGAACCCACCCAGACGAAGAAGGTCGTCGAATTGACCTGTCCGCCCGAGGCGGTCACGCTGAGCGTGCCGGCGTAGGGCGTCGCGCCGCTCGCGGCCGTGTAGGTGTGGTTCGTCGTCGGGGTCGTCGTGGTCTTGGTCGCGCCGTCCCCGAACGCCCAGGCGAAGCCCGTCCCGTTCGTCCCCGCGGGGTAGGTCGAGTTAAGCCCGGTGAACGTGACGTTCTGCCCCACGCCGACCACGACCGTGTAGTTGTTGTGAGTGCGGTTGAGGACGTTCCCGTTCGAGAAGGCGAAGTTCGGGACCGAGGCGTTGACATTCACGGTGAGGTTCGCCGACCGCACGATGGTGAACGACGCAGTGCCCGTGGGCGACGACGACGGCAGCGACTGGACGGTGAACGAGCTCCAGGTGTTGGACGGGCCGGCGGCGACGAGGCGGGTCTGCGCCGGCGGAGAGCTCGAGGCCCCGAGGACGTATCCCGAGGGCAGGACGACCGTGTAGTTGTACGTGTCCGAACTCAACGGGTGCGCGAAGCCAAAGCTGAGGGTGTAGGAGCTGGCGTTCCGGAACAGCGTGCCGTTCAGCGTGTATTGCTGGCTCCAGCCGAGGTTGATCGAGTACGGGCTCGTGAGGCCGCACGTCCCGGTGCAGGTCGACGACGGGCTCTGGAGGTTCCCCGAGCCGCTGGGGGGCAGGAACGTCGTGCCGTTGATCGCGACCGCCCCTTGGTTCGCCGAGTAAAACGGACCGGAAGCGTTCTCCCACGCGTAGAGCGAGGAGAGCATCGTGGACGGGAACGACGGCTGGTGGTTGAAGTCGAGGCCGAGCTGGCCCCACATCTGGCCAATCGACGCGTTCGGTAGGTTCGAGAAGACCGTGTCGTTACCGAGCGCGGCCGCCGTCTCGACGGAGAGCGTCCCGACTCCGGTATCGATGTTGATGCTCGAGAAGTTGAGGGTCGTCGTATAGATCCCCCGCTCCGCGGCCGTCATTGGCGAGGAGATCACATTCTGGGAGTACGAGCTCCCGCTCGACACGTGGGTGTACGTCGTCGTCACGAAGCCCACGGTCGAGAGCACGACGTCGAACGACTGACCCGTGGTGCCCGAGAAGCCGGCAGGGTAGGCGCCGATCGAATAGAATCCGCCGGGCGGGGTCGGGTTCGAGTAGATGTAGGAGTTCGTCCCGTCCCAGAGCGTCACGTTACCGCCGCTCGGCACGCCGCCGCCACTCGCTTGGTCAACGTATCCCGAGAAGAGCCAGGAGTTGAGGCTGATCGTCACGGTGGGCTTACTGTAGCCCGCGATCGTCAGCGCGGTCAGGTTGTACAACGGGGTCGCGCCGGAAGAGGTCGTCCGAAGGACCCAACTGCCCGCGGGCACCTTCATCGAGAATGTCCCGTTCGCGGCGGTCGTGTTGCTGACGAGGACGTAGTTCGCGTACTCCGGGTAGAGCAGCTGCACCTGGGCGCCGCCCACCGCCGCCCCGCTGGACTTGACGGTTCCCGATAGGATCGCGGTGTAGGAAACCACGGTCACGTTGTACAGCGTGGTCGGATACCTCGTCGTGGTGAGCGCCGATGCGTTGAGGTCGTAGAACTGCGGGTTCTGGCTCGCGGGGTAGACCCCGAACGGAGTACAGAGCTTGCAGCCCGGCGTGCTGAGGTTCCCCTGCGCGGGGATCCAAACGCCCCAGTGCCCCGGGACGAGAGCTCCGCCCGTCCTCGCCGTCGTGAAGTTAAACTGCCCGCCGCCTCCGAACGTGGTCGTCGTGAAGACCGCGCCGGTCGTCCGCGACACCAGGTCGACCTGAGCACCGTTCGGAACTGCCCCCGAAGACCCCGGCTGTCGAGCGTAGCCGGTCAGGGTGTAGTTCGGACTCGAGGCTCCCTGGGCTCCCGAGGCCATCGTTGCCAGCGAACCCGCCAGCAACAGCAAGACCACGACCCAGAAGGTGACCCGCGGCAGGTGCCTAACCAACTGTTTCACGTCTCCCGTTCGGTGCCCTCTATCGAGGGCCGGGCGCCGAACCAAGCCTTACTACATATAGCTTGCCCGGGACGAGGTCCGGACGCCGGGCGAACGGCCAAATTCCTCACCGGTAGATGGCTGTCCCCGCGTCGTCGCGGCGGCGTGCGACGCGCTCGCGAAGGAGGTGCTTTTCGAACTCTTCGTAGAACTTGAGGATCTCCGGATCGCACGACGCTCGAACCTGCTTCAACGCCGCGTCGAAGTGCGCCTTCGTCACCTTCGACGCCTTCAGGCTCTCACGGATCGCGCCGAGGCCCGCCTCGCGACAGAGCGCCGCGAGGTCGCTGCCGACGTACCCCTCCGTCCGCTCGGCGAGCTCCGCGAGGTCGACATCGTCGGCGAGCGGCATCTTCCGGGTGTGGACCTTGAGGATATCGACCCGGCCCGCGGCGGTGGGCGGCTCCACGTACAGCATCCGGTCGAACCGGCCCGTTCGGAGGAGCGCCTCGTCGATGATGTCGGGTCGGTTCGTCGCCGCGATCACGAGGACGCGTTCGAGCGTCTCCAGCCCGTCGATCGACGTCAGGAGCTGGTTGACGATCCGCTCGGTCACGCCGCTCGACGTCTGGAGCCCCCGGCGAGGGGCGATCGAGTCGAGCTCGTCGATGAAGACGATCGACGGCGACGCCTGACGCGCTTTCTTGAAGATCATCCGGATCGCTTTCTCGCTCTCCCCGACCCACTTGCTCATCACTTCGGGGCCTTTGACCGAGATGAAGTTCGCCTGGCTCTCCGTCGCGGCGGCCTTCGCAAGCATCGTCTTTCCGACCCCCGGGGGCCCGTAGAGCAGGATCCCACGCGGCGGTTCGATGCCGATGTGGCGGTAGACCTGGGGGTTCTTGAACGGCAGTTCGACCGACTCCTCGAGGATGCGGCGCACGCGCTCCACCCCGCCGACCTCGTCCCAGTGAGTGGTCGGGACCTCGACCGCGACGTCGCGCAGGCTCGACGGCTCGATCTGCTTCAGCGCCTCCTTGAAGTCGGTCTCGGTGACCTTCATCCGTTCGAGGAGCGAGATCGGGATCGGTTGGTCGAAGTCGATCTCGGGCAGGTACCGACGCAGGGCGCGCATCGCTGCCTCACGCCCGAGCGACGAAAGGTCGGCACCGACGAACCCGTGGCTGAGGGCGGCGAGCTCTTTCAGAAGGCGCTCTCGGTCGCGCTCGCTACCGTCGATCGGCATCCCGCGAGTGTGGATCTGGAGGATCTCGAGCCGGCCTTCCTGCGTCGGGACGCCGATCTCGATCTCGCGGTCGAACCGACCGGGCCGGCGGAGCGCCGGGTCGATCGCCTCCTCGCGGTTCGTCGCCGCGATCACGATCACGTTGCCGCGGCCCGAGAGCCCGTCCATGAGGGTCAAGAGTTGTGCCACGACGCGTCGCTCTACCTCCCCAACGACCTCGTCTCGCCGCGGCGCGATCGAGTCGAGCTCGTCGATGAAGATCACGCTCGGCGCGTTCTTCTCGGCCTCCTCGAACTTCTCCCGCAGCTCCTTCTCGCTCTCCCCGTAGTACTTCGAGATGATCTCGGGGCCCTGGATGCCGATGAAGTGCGCGCCGGCCTCGTTGGCCACTGCCTTCGCGATCAGGGTCTTGCCGGTCCCCGGGGGGCCGTACAGGAGCACCCCCTTCGGCGGTGTGATCGCGAGGCGGTCGAACAGCTCGGGGTGCTTCAGCGGCAGCTCGATCATCTCGCGGACGCGGCCGAGCTTCTCCTTGAGGCCTCCGATGTCCTCGTAGGAGACGCGCGGCGCGGCGACCTCCGCCTCGCTGACGGTCTCCTCCTTGATCGTGATGAGGGTCGCTGGGGCGACCTGGACGATCCCCTTCGGCTGCGTCGCGACGACCATGAACGGCAGCGAGCCGCCCATCAGGAACACCCCGGGAATGACGAAGACGTCGCCACGCACGAACGGCCGTCGGGCGAGCGCTTTCGCGACGAAGCTCTCGAGCCCGGGCCCGAGGTCCATCCTCGCGCTCCCGGCGTAGATCGGCGCGATCGTTACCGAGTCGGCGTTCGGACAGTCGACGCGCTGGACCTGAATGCGGTCCCCGATGCTGACGCCGGCGTTGCGGCGGACGACCGCCTCGATCCGCACGAGGCCCTTTCCCTCGTCATCGGGTTGCGCGCGGCTGACGATCGCCGGCGTCGTCTTGCGCCCTCGGATCTCGACGACGTCGCCGAGCCCGACCTTGAGGCGCTGCCGGGTCTGGACGTCCAGGCGCGCGGTGCCAAGCCCGATGTCCTGCTGAAACGCCTCGGCGACTCGGAGCGTGACCGCGTCGCCCATCGCCAAAGTATCTCGGACTCGGGTACGGACTAAAAGCGTTCCCCTCGTCCCGCGGCCCCGGCGCCCTCCCCGTTCGCGAGCGTTCGCTGGCCCGGCGCGCGGGCGGATGCCGCGAGGTCCGGGAGCGGCGCCCCCAGCGTCTCCGCGAGAGCACGGACGGTCCCGGGCCCAAAGCCCATGAAGTGGTTGTTGGCGTAGCCATAGATGGTCATCGCCGAACGCCCTTCGTCCTCGAAGCGCGCCCGCATCCGGTCGAGGTCGACCTGCCGGTCGCGCTGGATCCGGTCGAAGGTGGTCAGGGCGCGGTCACCGACGAGGCGCGCGTAGAGGAAGTCGCCCGTGACCCACGCGGGCGGCTCGGTCCCGGGCACGACGGACCAGACGAGAACCGCCCTCCGCTCCTCGAGGAGTTGTTGGGTGGCGGTCGTCCACCACGATCCGTGCCGCAGCTCGACCGCGAGCGGAACCTCGGCGGGGACCGCGGCGAGCAGCGACTCGAGGACCGGTACGCCCCCCGGCGCCCGGAACGAAGCCGGGAACTGGAGCACCGCCGCGGCCAGCTTGCCGGCGGCCCGAAGCGGGCCGAGGCCCGTCAGGAAACCCGCGAGCGCCTTCTCCCGATCGCTGCCGTCCGGCGCGTGCGTCACGTCGCGGGGGACTTTGAGCGCGAACCGGAAGGCGTCCGGGGTTCGCTCGACCCACCGACGGACGAGATACGGTGTCGGCGGCCGGTAGAAACTCGAGTCGACCTCGACGGTCCGAAAGACGCGGGCGTACCGTTCGAGAAAATTGGCCGGCGGGGTCCCGGGCGGGTAGAAGGGTCCGACCCAATCGTCGTAGGCCCACCCCGAGCAGCCGAGCCAGTAGCGGTCCATTCGATGGAGTCCGGCCCCGGAGAGCATGAGAGTTTTCCTACTAGACGGCGGCCCTCGATGCGGCAGGAGCGGAACCGAGATATCCTCCGTCCCCGGTCCGAGCGTTCATGGCCCGGATTGCGCCGCCCTCTTCCGTGCTCGGTCGCCTCCTCGAGGCCGCCGGGTACCGGCTCGACGCCCGTGCGGACGCGGCGGTCGCCGTCCGCTCGAAGGACCACCGGGCAGTCGTGGTCGTCAACGCGGCGCGATCGCCGGTGGAGGTGGACCGTTGGTTCCCGAGCGACGCGGTGCACCGCACGATCGTCTACGACGATGACCCCGGTAGCATGGCCCGAGAGCTCGCCGCGGAACGCGGCATCGAAGTGCTCGACCCGTCTACGCTCGGGCCCGCCCTCGCGGAACTCCTCCTCCCCGCCCCCTCCGGACCCGCCGAGGGGGGCGGTCCGGGTGAGCTCTCGCTCGACCCGCCGTTCGCGGTCCTGCCGGAAGACGAGCGGGTCGTTCGCCCGCGGATCACCCGCACCGAAGCGAAGGTGCTCAGCGGGGTCGACGCGCCCCGCTACACCCTTCGGCTCGTGCCGTTCTTCGTCGCCCCGTACCGGGTCCGCCCGGCCGCCCCCCACGGGGCCCCCGGGCTCGTCCTGCACCGGCTCGTCGCGGTCAACGCGATCACGCGGCACGCGGAGGTCTGGGAGGACGGCGAGCGCGAGCTCGTCGACGCCGTGGACGAGCCCCACCAGCGTCTCGTTCCGCAGCTCGGCGAATCGCAGGCGGCCGCGATCGCGACCGACGCGATCCGCCACCACCATACGGTCGACATCGAGCATACCGAGCAGCACGGCGGTGCGCTCGTGATCGAGACCCGCCGGATGCTGCCGGCGCTCGACGACCTGCGCCTCGGCCCGATGGCCCTCCTGTATGTACCGTTCTGGTACGCCGAGGGCGCCGAGGGCCGGGTCGTGCTGGACGCCGTCACCGGCCGTCGCGCGAGCGCGCCGGAGGGTGGCGACTACTGAGCGGCGCCCCCACCGTCAAATATCCTCCCCCGCTCGCTCACGCTGTGCTCCTCGACCAGTACCAGGTCGGTCCTCTCCTCAACTTCACCTATCTCGTCGCGGACGAGGAGGGCGGCGAAGGGGTCGTGATCGACCCGTCGTTCGGCATCGACCCCGTGCTCGAGGCGATCGACGCGAAGCGCGTGAAGGTCCGGTATATCCTGAACACGCACAGTCATCAAGATCACTACGCCGGGAACCAGGACGTCCGCGACCGGACGGGGGCCAAGGTCGTCGCGCACCGGCTCGCGCCGCTCCACCAAGACGTGTCGGTCGACGACGGCGACGCGATCTCCGCCGGTCGTCTGAAGTTCGAGGTCGTCCACACGCCCGGGCACACGAGGGACTCCGTCCTCTACGTCTTCGAGGGGAACGTCGCGACCGGGGACACGTTGTTCGTGGGCGAGTGCGGCCGCACTGACCTGCCCGAGAGCGACCCGAACGCGATGTACGACAGCCTTCACCGGCGCCTGGTCGCGCTCGACGATGCGCTCGTCGTCCTGCCGGGACACGACTACGGCTCGACCCCGACGTCGACGATCGGTCGGGAGAAGCAGGAGAACTACGTCCTCGCACCCCGCTCGCGCGAGGAATTCGTCCGATTCCTGCGGGAGTGACCTGACCCATGCCCCCGCTCCCGCCCGCTGAGGAACGCACCCTCCGCGCTGTGGGCGCCCGGCGGCGACAGCCCGGGAGCCCCCCGGTCGCCGAGGTCATCCGGACCCTGAGGGCGGTCGCGCAGGAGTCGGCCGGCTTGGTCGCGCTCTTTGACGCGCGGGCCGTCGCCGGGGAGCGCCACCTCTTCTCCGCCTGGGCGCACCTCGGGCGGGCCCGCGGGCGGGGCGAGAGCCGGCTGCGCGAGCGTGGGGCGGAGCTCGCACTCTTCGTTGCGGGCGACGATCAGCTGCCGCGGGCGCTCGAGAAGGTGGGAGTCTCCGATGCGACCGAGGAGTTCGTGCTGGTCGCCGAAAAGCCCCACGACCCCGTTGCGTTGCTGGAGCGGTTCGGCCTCGTCGCCGACCCCGCGCTCTACCCACGGCCCCCCACCGCGGCGACGCTCGAGCGACTTGGGGTCGGCGCGGCCGAGGCCGCCGCCGTCCCTCCTTCGGCGTGGGAGGGGCTCGTGCTCGAGCGCGTCGCGCTCGTCGAGCTCTCCGCGCCGGCGGGGCGCGGCGCGACGACAAAGAATTAACCCCGCGCACTCGTCCGCGCCGGTGCCCGAGGGCGGGCCGCGCACGTTGCAGGTGTAATCTAGTGGTAGGATGTCAGCCCTCCAAGCTGACCACCCGGGTTCGAATCGGCGGACCGGACCGGTCCGTCGCGGGACTCCCGGCACCTGCATCGGCCCCCCCGCCCGCGGGTCTCCCCCCCAAAGGAGAGTTTATTCCCCGCCGGGCCGGTCGGACCGGCGCGCTGAGGTAGCCTAGCCCGGAAAGGCGCCAGCCTTGAAAGCTGGTGGCGGTCTCGCCGCGGGAGTTCAAATCTCCCCCTCAGCGCTGGCGCCCGACCGGGATTATATGCGGGGTCCGGCTCCCCCGCGTCCCGATGGCGAGCGCGAGCGCGTCGACCCCGCTCCTCGAGCAGTACGAGGCGGTCCGCGCCCGCTACCCGGGGCACCTCGTGCTCTTTCGGGTCGGCGATTTCTACGAGACGTTCGGGGACGACGCGCGCCTCCTCTCGAAGGAGCTCGACGTCGTCCTGACCGCCCGGGCGCCCGACGTGCGGGGGGAGCGGACCCCGATGGCCGGGGTCCCGCACCACGCGGTCGAGACCTACCTCGGCCGACTCGTCCGGAAGGGCTACAAGGTCGCGCTCTGCGACCAGGTCGAGGACCCGCGGTTCGCGAAGGGGCTGGTCCGCCGGGAAGTCACGCGGGTCGTCACGCCGGGCACCGTGGTCGAGGATCGGATCCTCGGCGGACCGGACCACAGCTTCCTCGCGAGCCTGGTCGACCCCACGACGGGACCGGGGGCGTTCGCGGCCGTCGACATCACGACCGGGGAGTGGTTCCACGGTCCGGCCGACGGTCCGGGCGCCGACGGCCTCGTCTCGGCGATCGCCCCGTTCCAGCCGCGGGAGATCCTCTTCAGCGCGGGGGGCGCAGAAACGCGCGGCGCGACGCTCGGAGCGGCGGTTCGGCGTGAATTCCGCACCGCGCGCGTCGAGGCGGCACCGCCACCGGCCTCCGAGGCCGAGTTTCCCGAAGCGTTCGCTCGCGGCTCGACCGCCGGTGGCGCGGTCGCGGAAGCGGACCGGCGTCTCGTAGCGTACCTCCGGGTCGCGCAGCCGCGCCTCCTTCCCCACCTGCTCCTCGTCGAGCGGGGGTCGGGCGGACGTCGGCTCGTCCTCGACTCGAAGACGCTGCGTCACCTCGAGATCCGGCGGCCGATGAATCCCGATGACCCGAAGGGAGGTACGCTGTTCGACGCGTGGGACGAGACCGTCACCGCCGCCGGCCGTCGTACCCTCGAGTTCTGGCTCACGAACCCGCTCGCCGAGTCGACGACCATCCGCAACCGGCAGGACGCGGTCGAGGACCTCGTGGGTCGCGGGGCGGCGCTCGTCGACCTCCGCACCGGCCTTGGCCGAGTCGCGGACCTCGCGCGGATCGCCTCGCGGGTCGCCGGGCGACGCGTGCGGCCCCCGGAACTCGGAGCCCTCCGGGATGGTCTCGCCGCAGTCGCGGAAGTGCGTACCCAGATCGCCGCCGCGGCACCGTCCGGGCGGCTGGGCGAACTCGTTGCCGAGCTCGCGCCCCCGACCGGCCTGGTCGAGCTCCTCGCACGGGCGCTCCCCGACGTGCTCCCTTCGACCGAGGACGCCGGTGAACTGTTTCGGAGGGGCCACGCTCCCGAGGTGGACCGGTGGCGCGCGGACGAGCGGGCCGTTCTCGCCGCGCTCGCCGAGCTCGAGCGCTCCGAGCAGCAGGGCTCGGGGATCAAGACGCTCAAAGTCGGTTACAACCAGGTCTTCGGCTACTACTTCGAGATCACGAAACCGAACCTCGCTCGGACGCCCTCGCACTTCCGCCGTCGCCAGACGGTCGCCCAGGCGGAGCGGTTCACGTCGGACGCGCTGGAGGGGCTCGAACTACGGATCCGGGAAGCGCGCGAAGGGGCCCGCGCCGAGGAGGGGGCCCGGTGGGAAGCGTTCCTCACCGACGTGGACCGCCACGTCTCGGCGGTCTACCGAGTCGCGCGCGCCGTCGGAGAGCTGGACGCCCTCCTCACGTTCGCCCACGTTGCCCAGACCCGCGGCTACGTGCGACCGACGGTCGACGACTCGGCGATCCTGCTCGTCCGGGACGGGCGTCACCCTGTGCTCGACCGGGGCCTCGGCGAGCGGTTCGTGCCGAACGACGTCGAGCTCGACGCGGCGGCGGACCGCCTCCTTGTCCTCACCGGCCCCAACATGTCGGGCAAGTCGACGTACATGCGCCAGGTCGGGCTGCTGGTCGTGCTCGCGCAGGCGGGCTCGTTCGTCCCGGCGAAGTACGCGCGCGTCGGGGTCGTCACCCAGCTGTTCACGCGGATGGGGTTCACCGACGAGATCGGGCGGGGCAAGTCGAGCTTCATGGTCGAGATGACCGAGGTCGCCGAGATCTTGCGCGCTGCGGACGCACGCTCGCTCGTCCTCTTGGACGAGGTCGGTCGCGGCACGAGCACGTTCGACGGGCTCGCGATCGCGTGGGCGACGCTCCGCCACCTCCACGACGCGACGCGCGGCCGCGCGATCCTCGCGACCCATTACCATCAGTTGACCGAGCTCGTCCGGAGCCTCTCCGCCGCGCGGAACGCCCACCTCGCGGTCCGGGAGGGCCCGGACGGCGTCACGTTCCTCCACCGCCTTGTCCCCGGGAGCACCGACCGTAGTTACGGGATCCACGTCGCCCGCCTCGCCGGCCTTCCCGAGGGGGTGCTCGTGGAGGCCGAGCGGCTCCTGAAGCAGCTCGAGTCCGAGGGGATCGAGCCGGTCGCCGGTCGTCGCCGGCCCGGCCGAGGGCCTCGGTACACGCAGGGAGTCCTCCTCGAGGGGGCTCCCGCACCGACGGACCCTCTCCGGGAGGAGCTCGGCGCCCTCGACCTCGACCGAATGAGCCCGATCGACGCGCACCGCAAGCTCGGCGAGCTCCGCGACAAGGCCCGGGCGGCGAAGGGCGACGGGGGCAGCGGGTCGTGACCGGCCCCTCCCGCGCCCGGATCCGCCGACTCGCGCCGACGACGGTCGAGCGGATCGCGGCCGGCGAGGTCGTCGAACGGCCCGCGTCGGTCGCGAAGGAGCTGGTCGAGAACGCGATCGACGCCGGCGCGACGACCGTGACCGTTCGTCTCGAGGGCGGCGGGCTCGACGCGATCGAGGTCGCGGACGACGGCGTCGGCATCCCGGCGGACGAGCTCGAGCTCGCGGTGGAGCGGCACGCGACCAGCAAGCTCGACCCCGCCGGCCCGGTCGAGCGGATCGACTCGCTCGGATTCCGGGGGGAGGCCCTCGCGTCGATCGCCTCGGTCTCCCGCTTCCGCCTCCTCTCCCGGCCGACGGAGGCCGAGGTCGCGGAGGGCCTTTCGGTCGTTGGAGGGACGGTCGCCGGGCGGTTCTCCGCTCCCCGCGCGCTCGGCACGACCGTCACGGTCGAGGAGCTCTTCTTCAACACACCGGCGCGCCGCAAGTTCCTGCGGAGCCCGGCCGCCGAGCAGCTCGAGGTCGTGCGGACGCTCGAGCGGTTGTACCTCGCCCGGCCGTCGATCGCGCTTCGCATCGAGTCGGAGGGCCGGGAGCTCGCCGCGCTTCCGCCCGCGGCCCGGCTCGAGGACGCGGCGGCGCGGGTGCTCGACCCCGCGCTCCTCACGGACGGATTCGGCGTCCTCGGCGAGCTCCCGGCGGGCCGAGTCCACGGCGTGCTCGGCCGCCCGACGACCGCGGCGTCGAGCGCGACCGGCCTCCATCTCGCCGTCAACGGCCGGTCGATCGCCTCCCGAGCGGCGACGCAGGCGGTGCGCGCCGCGTTCGGCGACTACCTGCCGCGCGGCCGGTTCCCCGTCGGGGTCCTCCACCTCGAGGTCGACCCGGAACGGGTCGACGTGAACGTCCATCCGACGAAACGGGAGGTCCGGTTCGCGGACGAGCGCGCCGTCTGCGAGGCCCTGCGCGTTCGGGTCCGGGAGGGCCTGCTCGCCGCGCCCCCGGTCGCCGAGGCGTCCGCCGCGCGGTCGCCCGGCTCCGCGGTCCCGAGAAACGGGACCTCGCCCCGGTCCTTCGGCCGCCGATCGGTCCCGGCGGTGCCCCCGGCCGCGGGTCCGGCGCGGCTCGACGCCGACGACGCGACACCCGCCCCGACGGAGGTCCGGGCGGCGAGCGGCCATCCTCCCCTGACGCTCCTCGGCTGCATCCAGGCCCTCTACTGGGTCGCGGAGTCCTCGGACGGACTCGTCCTCGTCGACCAGCACGCAGCGAGCGAGCGGGTCCTCTACGAGTCGCTGCTGCGCGACGGGGCGCTCGCGCGGCAGGCGCTCGTCGAACCGGTACCCCTGCGGCTCACTGCGTCCGAGCGGGAGACGCTGCGGACCCACGCCGAGGCGGTGCGGTCCTCGGGGTTCGAGGCGGAGCCGTTCGGTCCCGAGACGGTCCTCGTCCGATCGGTCCCGTCGTACCGGGGACGTCGCGCGCGGGCCGAGGCGCTCGGGGGCCTCCTGGACGAGCTCGCCGAGGGAGGACGCACGACCGTCGTCGACGGCCTGCGAGAGCGTACGTCGGCGACGGTCGCCTGTCACGCCGCGATCCGAGGGGGAGACGCGGTCGAGCCCGAGGAGATGCGCCGGGTGCTCGACGCGCTGTACGCGCTCCCCGAGTCGTCGTACTCCTGCCCGCACGGACGTCCGATCCTGCTCCGCTTCTCCCGCTCCCGGCTCGATCGATGGTTCCTGCGCTCGGGGCCGTGAGCGCGCCGGGGCCGCGCCGCCGCCGACGTCCGCCCGAGACCGAGATCGTCGAGGCGGCGCGCACGCACCTCGAGGCCGCCGGCTATCGAGTCTGGGTCGACCCGGACGGAGGGAGCTACTTCGACCTCGTCGCCCGCCGCGGCGAGGAGGTCGGCCTGGTCGAAGCGAAGGTCGCCGGGGCCCGCGAGGTCCTCCAGCAAGCCCTGCGCCGCCGGGCCTGGGGGAACTGGGTCGCGGTCGCGCTGGCGTCGGACCCCTCCGCGCGCGCGCTCGCCGACCGCACCCGGGGCACGCGAGCCGAGCCCGTGGGGGTCTGGTCGGTGCGGGAGGGCCGCGTGTCCGTCGTGCGCGCGGCGCGCGCGTGGCCCGTCGAGAAGGACGCCGACCCGTTTGCCGCCCACCGCGCGCGGTTCCACCGCCTGCTCGACGCGCTCGAATCCGGCGAGCTCCCCGCGTCGGTCCGATGGGAAGGGGTGGTCCGCGAGGTCCGTCGTGCTTCGGGTGGCCGCGGCTTCGCCGAGTGGCGGCTGGACGAGCCCGGGCCCGAACCCTAGCCCGCGGTCGTCGCCGCCGTCACCAGCTCGGCGATACGCGCCGGCTCGAACGCCGCCGCGTATCGCTCGCCGCCCGCGGCGAGGGACCGACGGGCCGCCGGATCGGCGAGCAGCTCCGCGAGGACCGACGCGAGCTCCCCCGGGTCGTCCGCCGGGACCGTCCGGACCGCTTGGGCCGGATCGACCGGCAGCCGGACCCCGGGGCCGACGATCCCGCAGCAGCCGGCCCGCAGGGCGAGGACCACCCCGGGGTCGAAGCCGGGGGTCCGTCGGCCAAAGATCGCGACGTCGGCGGCGGCGAACGCGCGCGCGAACGTCGCGCCGTCCCGCTCGGGAGCGACCACGACGCCGGGCTCGGCCGGGGCGGCGGCCCCGGCGACGAGCAGTCGGGCCCCGGGAAAGAACGAGCGCACGCGGCGGAACGCTTCGCGCGCCGCGTCGACCCCAGAGGACTCGGCCTGCTCGAACGCGGCGGGGGCAACGACGACCGGCACGTCGGCCGGGATCCGGAAGCTCCGTCGCGCGGATTCGCGCGTCGGCGCCGGGCCCGATGTCCCGACCGGCGGGAGCGCCGCCCGGAACCGCCGCTCGGGGATCCCGTACCGTTGGACGAGGTCGCTCGGGAGGTTCGCGGCGTCATAGAAGAGTCGGTCGGCCTCCTTCAGCGCGGCCTCCTCGAGACGGCGGACGGCGCGGCGGTCGAGCCACGCGTCGAGCCGGTCCCGGACCCCGTTCGCGGCACGGCCGCCGCGCTCGCGGTCGAACGCGTCGAGCTCGATCCACCGGACGAACGCGGCGAGGACCGGGGCGCGCGGGCCTCCGCGGCGCAGCCCGAGGCGGCCGAGGCCGGCGGGGTCGCGGAGGACGAGCTCCGCTTCGGGATGGATCCGGCGCGCCGCCGCGGCGGCGAACTCGGCTCCTTCCACGGCGGCGCCCGGACGGCGGAGAGGAAGCTCCACCGGCACGGCGGTCGTCCCGGGAGGCGGGTCGCCGCCGGTCGCTCCCGCAGGATGGAGGACGCGGACCGAGTCGCCCCGCGCGGCGAGCGCCCCCGCGAGGGTCCACGCGGGTTGCGCGGGGTCGTACGGGTCGGAGGAGGGGGGGCCCGGCGCGAGGACGTCGACCGTCCGGACCGCCATCCCGACCTTTTAGGGGTGCGGAGCGAAAAGGGTTCCGCTCGCGGTCCGGCTCACGTCGGGAGGCCGAGCCGGGCGGCGAACGAGTGCCCGGCCATCTGAGCCGGCACGGGGACGCCCATCCCCTCGAGGATCGTCGGCGCAATGTCGAGCAGGCTCAGCGCCGAGTCGACCTGGCCGGGCCGGACCCCCTCGCCGGCGGCGATGAGGATCCCGTTCATCCGGTGGGTTCCGGTACCGTAGAAGAACTCGGGCCGGTCGTGGATGAGGGGTTGTGGGTAGCGGAAGTCCATCCACGGCTCGGTCGTCATCCCGTCGACCCGGATCAGGAGCGACGGGGCGTGGCGGAGGTTCTTGCCACGGTAGATCACGCGCGGGTCCAGGACCTCGATCTTCGCCTCGGAGTACGTCTCGAGGCGTCGTCGGAGGTCGGTGAGGATCCCCTCGTGACGCTCCGGTGTCAGGTCGGGATTCCACGGGTTGAGGTAGATCCCTTCCGGCACCGGGTAGGAGTACGCGACCGAGCGGCGCCAGTCGATGCGGTCGGCCATTTGCTCGAACGACGTCTCGCCGCCGACGATCTTCGCGAGCGATTTGCGCCTCTGGCCGCCGAGGAAGTTGGCGACCCCCGGGCCGAGGCGGCGCCCCAGCGGGAAGCGCTGGGAGAACAGGATCGCGCGCGCGAGGAGGTTGCGGCCGGCGAGCTCGTCTCCGTTCTTGAAGACGAGGAGGCCCTCCTGGGCGAGCCAGCGGTTCGTGAGGAAGTCGGAGCGCACGGCGCCGTGGCCGTGGTCGCTGAGCACGAGCGTGATCGCGGGTCCCCCGGCGGCCCGGAACGCGGCGTCGACCTCCGCGCACGCGCGGTCGACCGCCCGCCAGAACTCGAGCAGGTCGGCCGGGATCTCGGGGACGGGTCGGGCCAGCTCGTTCCAGTGCTGGTGCTCGATCCGGTCGGTCTCCCGGAAGAGGACGAAGAGGAAGTCGGGGCGGTGGGACTCCGTGAGGAGCGCGGCCGCGCGGCTGCGGAGCTTGACCGCGTCGGTCGCGGCGGCGACCCACTCTGCGCGCGCGTCGGCCCGGTAGACGGGGAGCTCGCCGGGGTACGGGCAGCCGAGCCCACGCTCGATCTCGGCGCGAACCTCGCGGGGGAACGTCTCGACCGACTCGGAAAAGAATCCCGGCACGACGAAGCCGTGGAGCGGGTAGCCCGATCGGAGCGGGAGGTTCAGGACGCCGACCTTCACGCCGAGGCGGCCGATTCGGTCCCAGAACGCCTCCGCCGGTCGGAAGGTCTGGACGAACTTCGAGCGACCCGGCCGCCCGTCCGGTTCGGTGAATCCGAAGATGCCGAGCTCCCCCGGGTCCTGGCCGGTCGCGAACGAGTACCAGGCCGGGATCGTCTTCGCGGGGTAGACCGAGGCGAGGGGCGCCCTGAGCCCGCGACGGACGAGCGACTGGAGGAAGGGCAGCTCGCCCGCGTCCATCAGGGGATCGAGCAGGTCGAACGTCCCTCCGTCGAGGCCGAGCACGAGGAAGCGAGGTCGGGGAGCGGTCGTTAGGATCACCGGACCCTCCACGCACCGGGGAGGTAAAGGCCCGGTGCCGGGCCGGTATAAAGGAGTTCGTCCAGCATTTCGCGCGTTCCGCTTAGAGAACGCGGATCGCCTCGAGATTGTACGGGGCGCGGGACTCGAGGTTGAACCGCTTATGGAGGCTCGAGGAGAGGTCGACCGACTTCGACTCCTCGCCGTGGTTGAGGATGATCGTCCGGGGCCGCGGGTCGAGCGACGCGACGTAGTTCATCAGCTGAACGCGGTCGGAGTGGCCCGAGAACCCCTCGATCGTCGCGATCTCGAGGCGGACCGGCACCGACGCCTGGCGGGTCCCGTCGAGGAACGACGCCTCGGAGAGGCCGCGCTGGAGACGCTTCCCGAACGTCCCTTCCGCCTGATAGCCGACGAACAAGAGGCCGTTCTTCTCGTCGGGGGCCCAGCCGCGGAAGTACTCCATCACCGGCCCGCCGCTCATCATCCCCGACGTCGCGAGGACGATGCACGGCTCCTTGCCGTCGACGATCCCCATCCGCATCTGGGAGGAGTCGACCCGACGGAAGACGTCGGAGAGGAACGGGTTGTCACCCTGCTGGAAGATCTGCGTGCGGAGCTGGCTGTTCAGGAACTCGGGGTAGGCGGTGTGGATCGCGGTCGCCTCGAAGATCATGCCGTCGAGGTAGACCGGTACACGGGGGATCTTCCCCTCCCGCATCCGCTCCTCGAGGACGAGCATCACCTCCTGGGACCGCCCGACCGCGAAGACCGGGACGACCAGGTGGCCGTTCCGCGCGAGGACCTTGGTCGCGAGCGCCGAGAACTGCTCGGTCGCCTGCTGCCGGCTCGGCTGGATGTCGCGGTAGCCGCCGTACGTCGACTCGAGCACCAGGGTCTCGAGCCGGGGGAACCGGTTGGTCGCGGGATTGAACAGCCAGCTGCGCTCGAACTTGATGTCGCCCGAGTAGGCAAGGTTGTGGTCGCCGTCCCCGAGGTGGAAGTGGCAGATCGATGAGCCGAGAATGTGGCCGGCATTGTGCATCGTGAGGCGGATGTCGGGGGCGATGTCGGTCGTCTCCCCCCACCGGAGCGGGATCGTCCGCCAGACGAGCTCGCGGACCTGCGCGGAGTCGTAGAGGCCCCGACGCGCCTCCTGGTTGACGACCTTGATCGCGTCGAGGAGCATCAAGGTCATCAGGTCGCGCGTCGGCGCGGTGCAGTAGATCGGCCCTTTGTAGCCGTACTTGAGCAGGACCGGCACGAGGCCGCAGTGGTCGAGGTGCGCGTGGGTCACGACGACCGCGTCGAGGGAGTCGAGCGGGAGGAGCTCGGGGGCGTTGAAGTACGGCGTGCGGTCGGAGCCCGGGTCGATGCCGCAGTCGATCAGGACCTTCGAGTTCTGCGTCGTGAGGAGGTGCGCGCTCCGTCCGACCTCGCGGTAGCCGCCGAGCGCGGTGTTCCGGGCCCAGAGCTTCTCGGGCAGGGGGTCGCGCGCGATCCGGATCCCGACCTTCTTCAGGAACGAGCGGCGGTCGTCGAACGAGTTCCGCAGGTGGATCCGGACCTCCTCGACCGTTTTCGACGGGATCGGCGGCGTGCGGACGACCGTCGGGACCCATCCGATCCGACGTTTCAGGTCGTTCAGGACCGAGCCACCGCGGCCGATCGCGGCGCCGGGGTTCGCGGCCTCGATCGTCACCTCGCCGGTCTCGGGCTCGAAGAACAGCTGGTTGATCTCTGCCTCAGGCGGGATCAGCTCGCGGGTCAGCTTCTCCGCTTCCTTCGGATCGATCAGGGTCGCGGGGTCGCTGCGGACGACCACGCGTCGGTGGAGCCGCTGGGCGACTTGGCGGAGGAGGTCCCCGCCCGACAGGAACGTGTCGAGCTGCTTCGTGTAAAGGACGATCTGCGGGCCCTCGAGCTCGATGTCGGTGACCTCGATCGTCTCGGGGAGCACCTCGCGGAGCGCCTCCCGGGCCTGTTCTATAAGAGAGTCGAAACTCATGGACTGCTGGGAAAAGGTTCGGTCCGAAGGGGTTGGCCGCCGTCCGGCCGCGGGTAGGCGGTCTTAGGGCAGCACGGGGGGTAACGGTATCTTGAGGGACTTCAGACGCTTATTAATTTCGTCGTCCGACAGTTCGCGGTATTCCTTGGCCGAAATGACGTGACAGAGGTAGCCGTCGCCGCTCGCGCTGTCCCGGCGCATGGCGACCGTGAGACCGCGCAGCGCGAGGTCGACGCCCTCCGACGTCGAGAGGTCGCGGGAGTATCCCTCCTCGAGGACCCCGTAAGCGAAGGTCGAACCCGAGCCGACCGAGCAGTACCGGTCCTCGATCAGGCCGCCGGCCGGGTCGATCGAGAAGACGTGGCCGCCCTTGCCGTCCACACCGCCCAGGATGAGCCATGCGTAGTACGGGTAGTAGCGGCTCCCGCTCAGGATGTTCGCGAGCAGGGTCGCGGCGCCTTCCGCCGAGACCGGGCCGTTCCGTCGAAGCCGGTAGAGCGAAACCTCGGCCTTGAGGTACCGGACGAGGACCTGGGCGTCGCCGACCATGCCGGCGATCGTGACGCCGATGTTCTGGTCGACCTTGAACAGCTTGACCGTCTGCTTGTTGGCGATCATCGTGCCGGCGGTCGCCCGGCGCTCGGTCGCGAGAACGACCCCGTCCTTGAGCACGAGGCCGATCGTGGTCGTGCCCGTCAGCAGGCGCTTCTCGTCCGCGTCGCTCACTGGGTGCTGCATCATCGTTCGACCTCCGACGTCTCGGGAAGCGGAGAGCGGACCCGGGCTCGCTATATAACGGCTCACCGGCCGATTACACCCGCGTCACCGAGGAACCCCCGGGGAGGTGGGGGCGGCGCTGCTCGGGCTCCGTCGCCACGTCGGGTGCAGGGTCCGGTCGAAACCTGTTAAGTCCTTGCGAGCCTCGGGCCCAGCCGATGCAACGGCATGACGTCGTGGTCGTCGGCGCGGGGCTCGCGGGACAGCGCGCGGCCCTCGCCGCGATCGAGGCCGGGCGCGACGTCGCGGTCGTCTCGAAGCTCCACCCCCTCCGCTCCCACTCGGGCGCGGCCCAGGGCGGGATCAACGCCGCGATCGGGAAGGAGGACTCCGTCGACACCCACATCTACGACACGGTGAAGGGGTCGGACTACCTCGGCGACCAGGACGCGATCGAGTTCTTCTGCGCCGAGGCCGGGCCGACGGTCATCGAGATGGAGCACTTCGGCACGATCTTCAGCCGCGCGGAGGACGGGTCGCTCGCGCGCCGTGCCTTCGGCGGCGGCGCCTTCCCGCGCACGATCTACGCGGCGGACCGGACCGGCCTCGCGCTCCTCCAGGGCCTGTGGGAACGGCTGGGGACCGAGCGGTTCACGCTCTACGAGGAGTGGGACCTCACCGACCTCGTCGTTCGCGACGGGCGCGCCCAGGGGATCGTCGCCTTCGACCGGAAGTCGGGCGATTTCGAGGAGATCGCGGCCCCCAGCGTCGTACTCGCGACCGGGCCCTTCGGACGGGTCTACGGCCGGACGACCAACGCGCACAGCTGCACCGGGGACGGCGTCGCCGCCGCCTACGACGTCGGTGCCTACCTCAAGGACATGGAGTTCGTCCAGTTCCACCCGACCGCGCTGCTCGAATCCGGCATCCTGATCACCGAAGGGGCCCGCGGCGAGGGCGGGATCCTGAAGAACGCGCAGGGCGAGCGGTTCATGAGCCGGTACGCCCCGCACGTCCTCGAGTTGGCGTCCCGGGACGTGGTCTCCCGGTCGATCGTCACCGAGGTGAAGGAGGGTCGGGGCTTCCCGGGCCCGTACGGCGCGTACGTCCACTTGGAATTGATGCACCTCGGCCGCGAGAAGATCGAGAGCCGGCTCCAGGAGATCGTCGATTTCAGTCGAAACTTCGCCGGGATCGACCCCGTCACCCAGCCGATCCCCGTCTACCCGGGACAGCACTACATGATGGGCGGGATCAGCACGAACATCCGCGGTGAGACGAACATCCCGGGGCTCTTCGCCGCGGGGGAGGCGGCGTGCGTCTCGATCCACGGCGCGAACCGACTCGGCGGAAACTCGCTCCTCGAGACCCTGGTCTTCGGCAAGCGGGCCGGCATCGCCGCCGCCGCCTACGCAGCGACCGGTCCCCGGCCCGAGATGCACGCCGCCGACCTCGACCGCGCGGTCGCGCCGTTGCGCGCCTGGTCGTCGCGCCCGAACGGGGAGGACCCATCGACGCTCCGGACCGAGATGCAGCAAACGATGGAGCAGTTCGTCGGGATCTACCGAAACGAAGGCGACCTTCTCGAGGGGTTGCGCCGGATCCGGGCGCTCCGCGCCCGGTTCGAGCGGATCCGGGTCGTCGACCAGTCGAAGGTCTACAACGTCAACCTCACCGACGCGCTCGAGACCGGCCACATGCTCGAGCTCGCCGAGACGATCATCGTGGGCGCGTATGCCCGGACCGAGAGCCGGGGTGCCCACGCACGGACGGACTATCCCAAGCGGGACGACGCCCGCTGGATGCGTCACACCCTCGCGATGAAGACCCCGCAGGGGCCGAGCCTCTCCTACCTTCCGGTCACGTACACTCGGTGGGAGCCGAAGGAGCGCGTCTACTGATGTCCGAAGAAACGGTCTCGGCCGCGTTCGACGTCTATCGGTTCGACCCGGCGAAGGACTCGGCGCCGCGCTACCAGCGCTACACGCTCGACGTCGCGCCCCACACGCCGATCCTGACCGCGCTCCTGCGGATCCGCGCCGAGCTCGACCCGTCGCTCACGCTCCGCTACTCGTGCCGGAGCGCGATCTGCGGGTCGTGCGCGATGCAGGTGAACTCGAAGAGCCGCCTCGCGTGCGAGACGCAGGTCGGCCCCGAGATCGAACGAAGCGGCCGGATCGTCGTCGAGCCGATGCGCAACCAGCCGGTCCTCCGCGACCTTGTCGTCGACCAGGAGCCGTTCTGGCGCCACTACTCCGAGATCCAGCCGCATCTGATCCTCGACCCGCGGCACCCGATGCCCGAGGGGAAGCCGACGACGATGACCCCGGAAGAGGTCGAGCGGTTCCAGCAGACGCCGCGGTGCATCGCCTGCGCCGCGTGCTACTCCGCCTGCCCCGCGGTCGCCGCCGACGCGGGATTCCCGGGACCGATGGCGCTCGCCAAACTCTACCGGTTCGTCGTCGACCCGCGCGACACCGCCCGCCAGGACCGCCTCCTCGCGATCCAGCCGGGGGGCCTGTGGACGTGCCTGCGCTGCCATCTCTGCACCGAGGCCTGTCCCAAGGACGTTCGACCGTCCGAGCGGATCCGCGACCTCAAGGAGATGGCCGTCCGCGCCCAGGGCGCGACCGAGCCCGGGTCGCGTCACGCCGTCGCCTTCAAGGAGAACATCCGCGAGCGCGGCGTGCTCTCCGAGATGAAGCTGGTCCGCCAGACGTCGGGGGTGATCGGCATGCTGGGTCAGCTCGGACAAGGCGTTCGGATCTACCGCAAGAAGCCGGAGATCCTGAAATCCCCGCACCGGATCGAAGGTCTGGACGAGGTCCAGAAGATCTACGAGGCGCTCGACAAGCACGACGAGGCGCCGTGAAGCTCGCCTACTACCCGGGGTGCGTCGCCCAGGAGTCGGGGAAGGAGCTCGACATGGCGACGCGCTGGGTGGCCCGCGCGCTCGACATCGAGCTCGTCGAGTTCCCCAGCTTCTCCTGCTGCGGGTCGGGGTTCATGGACGAGGCGAACGAGGTGCTGAACGTCGCGCTGAACGCGCGGAACCTCGCGATCGCCGAGCGCGCCGGCCTCGACCTCCTCACGGTCTGCTCGACGTGCCAGGGGATGCTCTCGCTCGCGAACCTGAGGATGACCGACCCGAAGATCCGCGGCCGGGTCGACGGGGCGCTGAAGCCGCTGGGCATCGAGTACAAGGGCACCACGAAGGTGAAGCACCTCCTCCAGGTCCTCGTACAGGACATCGGTCTTCCCGCGATCCGGGCGAAGGTCCGTCGGCCGCTCGGGGGCCTCAAGGTCGGGGCGTTCTACGGCTGCCACCTGCTGCGCCCGGCCGACGAGCTCGGGTGGGAGAGCGCCGAGGAGCCGCACTCGTTCGAGGACCTGCTCGCCGCGCTCGGCGCGACGCCGGTCTACTACCGGGGCCGCGTGATGTGCTGCGGTTTCCCGATCCAGTTCGTCAAGCCCGATACCGCGAGCAAGATCGCGGGGCTCCAGATCGACGACGCGAGAGCGCACGGGGCGGACGCGATGGCGACCCCGTGCCCGCTCTGCCACATCTCGCTCGACGCCTACCAGAACCGGGCCGCGAAGGCGGTGGGCCACCGTCTCGACATGCCGGTCTTCCATCTGCCCCAGGTCGTGGGGCTCGCCCTGGGGGCGACGCCGGAGGAGCTCGGGCTCCCGCGCCACCTCGTGCCGACGGAGAGCGCGCTTGGCAAGATCGGTTCGTCGGTCCCCGCGTAAGGGGCCGACCCCCGGAGCGCGCGTCCGCTACGCGAGCGGCACGCCGTGGGAGGCGACCGTCGGGTACTGTCGCGCGCTCCGGGTCGGCGGGCACGTCTACGTCTCGGGGACGACCGCGACGAACGCCGACGGCGTGCTCGTCGGCCGCGACGACCCCTACCGGCAGACCGTCCAGGCGCTCGACAACATCGAGAAGGCGCTCCGCGCGCTCGGGAGCCGGCCGGAGTCGATCGTGCGGGTCCGCACGTTCGTGACCGACCTCGCGCGGGTCGACAAGGTCACGCGCGCCCTGGGCGAGCGGTTCCGGCCCATCCGCCCGACGATGACGCTGGTCGCCGTACGGGGTCTCCTCGACCCGGCGATGCTCGTCGAGATCGAGGTCGAGGCGGACGATCTCCCCGACGACGGCGGCCGATCGCCGGGATCCGCGGCCTCCCCGACGGTTTGAAGAACGGAGACAGGTACCCTCGGAGATGGCCGGGGGCGAGGAGCCGAGCTCCGACGCCCGGTGCCGCCCCGTCCCTACCGTCGTCTCCTCGGGTTGGACGGCAGCGACTTCGACCGGATCTTGGCGCTCAGCGACGGCGGCTTTGCGTTCGCCCTTACGTTGCTCGCGCTCTCGCTGACGGTCCCCGTCATCGACACCACCGGCCTCACCAACCGCCAGGTTTCCAGCACGCTCGCCCACCGGCTCCAGGAGGACTACAACGCGTTCTTCGGCTACATCTTCGCGTTCGTGATGATCGGGGTCTGGTGGGTGATCCACAACCGGACCTTCCGGTACATCGAAAAGTACGACTCGACGCGCGTCTGGCTGAACCTGTTGATGCTCCTCCAGATCGCGATCCTGCCGTTCGTGATGAGCGTCTACTCCAGCTACGGCTCCACCACGGTCGCGGTCGACCTCTTCGCCGGGATCCAGGTCTCGCTCGGCCTCACGAGCGTCACCCTCTGGGACTACTCGCGGCACCGCCGTCTGCGCACGAAGGACCTCGACCCGGACATCGCCCGATACTTCCGCCGACGCGGCTGGCTCCCGTCGGCGGTCTTCGCCTTGTCGATCGGGGTCTCGTTCGTCAGGGTCCGCTGGGCCCCGTACAGGTGGATCGGCGTCTTCGTCGTGCAGCGGTTCTTCGCGGGCTACAAGTCCTAGCCCGGGGGGTGGGGTCCCGCCGGATCGAGGACCCGGGCTCCCTCGCCGCGCGTCACGTAGACGTGCAATCGGTCGCACGTCGCGCGGAAGTACCCCGCGCCCTGCGGGCCGAACCGGTCGGTCAGGAGCCGCTGGATCTCCGCATCCGAGAGCGACGGCTCGACCTCGGGCGTGAACATGCAGCGAAAGACGAGGAACCGCTTTCCCTCGATGTCGATGCGCTCGGTCTCGGGCGCGCCGCAGAACGGGCAATCCAGCACGGACCGTCGCAGCGACCGCCCCCGTTAATCGTTGACGCCCGGGCACCTCGCCCCGCGCGTTCCGTTCACTCGGGGCGGTCGGGCTCCGGCGGGGGGGCGGGGGAGTAGAGCGGCACCCGCGACGGCGTCCGGGGCCGGCCCCGGAACGCGTTCAAAAGGAGCGTCCCCGCGACGAGCACGACCAGGACGACCATGACCCACTCCCAGAGGGGGAGGCCGGGGGTGAGCCCGGGGGCCGCGGCCGATACGTTGAGGGTCGTCGTCGCGTTCGCGAATTGGCCGGCCGAGTCATGCACCTCCACTCCGGGGTGGTAAACGCCGGTCGCGGTCGGGGAGCAGGAGAGCGCGGGGGCGTTCGCCGGCGGGCACCCCGGCGGGAGCAAGGAGTATACGTACGTCAGCGGCGGGGTCGTCATCCCCGCCGTGGTGACGGAGAAGGTCGTTCCCTGCCCGAGACCGACCGACCCCGGCTCGGCGGTGAGGTTCGCGCGGAGGCTCGAGACGGCTCCGCCGATCCCCGCGGAGGTCGCGAGGTGAGGGAAATCGGAGGAAAGGGACGCGGTCGGCGGCGCCGATACGGCGAACGTCCACCCCGCACCGGCCCCGGCGACGGTCACGGCCCCGACCAGCACGGCGGCCGCCACCCCCACCGTGAGGCTCCCGCGCCGCATTCGATCGACCCCGGAGCCCGGGGGAGCGGGTATAGTTTAGCAGGGTTCTCCCGCCGTTCGACGGACCGGGCTCAGTCGATGTACCCGAGCGACCGGAGCCGCTCCTTCAGCGCCTTCTCGTCCTCCGCGCTGAACGGCGTTTCGCCGCCGGATTCGAGGAGGCGGGCGAGGACGAACGCGACGAACGCGTCGACCGAGTCGAACGACGATCCGCGGATCCGTTCCTCGAGCCCTCGAACGACGTCCGCGGGCAGGCGGAGCACGCGCACGGGGGCGCCGTTCGGGCCGGCCTCGGTCATCGGAACGCGGGCAGGCCGCCGGGAGGATAGGGTCTTCGCGGTGGCACGGGCGACTACTCCCACTCGATCGTCGCGGGGGGTTTGTCGGTGACGTCGTACAGCACGCGCACGACCTCCCCGGTCAGCTCGCGCGTGATCCGTTGGGCGATCGCCGCGAGGACCGGCCGGGGGAGCTCCATGGCGGTCGCGGTCATCGCGTCGATCGACTCGACCACGCGGACGCTGACGGCCTCTCCGTAGACGCGGTTGTCGCCGGTCACTCCGACCGTCCGGGTCGGAAGGAGGACCGCGAAGTACTGCCACGGCCGCGAGATCGCGCCCCGCGCGACCGCGCGCTCGATCTCCTCCTCGACGATCGCGTTCGCGACCCGCGCGCGGCGGACCCGATCGGGGGTCACGGGGCCGTTCACTCGGACGGCGAGGCCGGGGCCGGGGAACGGCTGCCGGTCCGGCGCCGGGACCCCGAGATGGCGCGCGACCGCGCGCACTTCGTCCTTGTAGAGGTCCCGCAGCGGCTCGACGAGCACGAGCCGGCTGTCCGCCGGCACGCCCCCGACGTTGTGATGGGTCTTGATCGTGTCGCGGAGCGCGCCGCCGCTCTCGATCCAGTCGGGTGCGATCGTCCCCTGAACGAGGCGGTCGGTGCCGAACGCCGCGGCCTCTCCTTCGAAGAGGCGGATGAACGCCGCCCCGATGCGTCGTCGCTTCTCTTCGGGGTCGGTCACTCCCTCCAGCGTGCGGAAGAACGCGTCGGACGCCCGGGCGAGCTCGAAATGCACCCCGCTCGAGCGGAAGAACTCCCCCACCCGCTCGACCTCGCCGGCCCGCAAGAGGCCGGTGTCGACGAAGATCGCCCGCGCGCGCTCGCCGAGCGCGCGCTCGACGAGCAGCGCCGCGGTCGTCGAGTCGATCCCTCCGGACGCCGCGACGATCGCTTTGCCCGGTATCTCCGTTCGCAGCCGGCGGATCGCCTCGTCGACGAACGCCGCGGGGTCGTTCACACGGGGCTCCCGGGCGTCGCCGCGGGCTCCTCCCGCCACTTCGCGCGGTACGCTTCGAGGGCGGAGTTGAGCTCGGGGAACTTGAGCGCGAGGATCGCGGTCGCCAGGAGCGCTGCGTTCTCGGCGGCGTCGAGGCCGACCGCCGCGACCGGGATGCCGGGGGGCATCTGGACGACCGAGAGCAGGCTGTCGAGGCCGAGTCCCCGATGGAGCGGCACCCCAATGACCGGCTTCAGGGTCCGGGCCGCGACGACGCCCGGGAGCGCCGCGGAGAGCCCGGCCATCGCGACGAAGACGTCGGTCGCGGGATCGCGAACGAGGCGGTCGACCTTCTCCGGGTTCCGGTGCGCGGAGGCGACGTGGACCTCGCAGGGGACGTGGAACTCCGCGAGGCGCGCGCGGACCTTCTCCGCGATCTCGAGGTCGGACTTGCTGCCGACCAGGACGGTCACCTTCACGACCCGCCCGAGCGACGGCGAGACAAATAGTTTGGCCGCTTGCCCGCCCGCATGGCGTTACGTCTCCACCGGGGCGGAAAGTTCCGGGGGTGGCTCGGCGCCCGACTCGGCGGGGACTTCGAACTGGGGGACCGTGCCTGGCGGCGCCTGCTCCACGCCCTCGGCGCGGCCGCCCTGCTCTACTACGTCCTCCCCACCGATTTCTTCCTCATCGCGCCGAAGGAGGACATTCTCATCCTCGTGCTCGTCGCGGTCCTCGTGCTGGAGGGGCTTCGGCACGCGGTCGGCCTCGAGCTCCCGACGATCCGGCCGTACGAAGAGGGACGTGTTGGCAGCTTCGCGGTCTTCGGCCTCGCGATCGTGATCGCGATCCTCGTCTTCCCGCTCGCGATCGCGAGCGCGGTGGTGCTGGGCACCGCGCTCGTCGACCCGCTCGCGGGCGAGCTGCGACGCGACCCGAAGTACCGGCGCGTCGACCTCGGCGCCCCGTTCGGTGCCTACGCGGGGCTCGCCTACGTCGGGCTCGTGGGGTTCGGCGGGTGGCCCGCAGGCCCCTCGATCGCGTGGGCCCTCGTAGCGGGGGCGATCGCGGTGGCGGTCGAACGGCCGAAGGTCTGGTGGTACGACGACGACTTCGCGATGGTGCTCGTCCCCGCCGTGGTCCTCTACGTGATCGGGGTGCTGGCGCTGGGGTACGCGCACTAGAAGGCGCGCGCTACTCGGGGGAGGCGGTGGACGGCCTACACGACCGGGGTGAGCGTCGCATGGGGCGGACCCTTCTCCGGGTCCGGACTGATCGCATAGATGGTCGTCCGGGGCCGGATCCCGTAGATGCACGGCGCGCTGTCGATGTTGATGATCCGGAAGTACGTGTCCATCATGTTCAGGATCTCGCTCGAGACGAGGAGCCCCGGCTTCAACAGGCCGATCCCGAGGTTTCCGACGTGCTTGGTGCGCGAGACGCCCTGGAAGTACATCCGGATCGCGACCTGGTCGCCCATCAGGCTCTCGAACGTGTCGAACGCGGTGTACTCGATGAACGGTTTCCGGTCCGGCCCGGCGACCGCCTTCTCCGCGGTCACCATCGCCCGCATCGCCTCGTCCCGGCCGAAGCGGGCCATGGGGAGGATGTACGGGTCCTCGGTCTCGTTCGCGGTGTAGTCGGGGATCCGCACCCGCGTGTCGAACTGGTTCGTCGGCACGTGGCGCACGAGGGTCTCGCGCAGCTTCTCCGGGGACTCGCCCGCCGCGAGCACCGCGATGATCCCGCGGCCCTGGGCGAGGAAGTTGAGGAACGTCGGCGTGAAGAGCATGTAGTAGTCGTCGATCCCGACGTTCACGTCGACCTCGAACGCGTTGAAGCTGCCGCGGCGGAACCCGCCGCCGAGCAGCTGGTCGAAGTCGGGGATGCCGGTCGAGTAGTACCGCTCGGGGTCGGTGAGGGGCTTCCACGCCCCGGACGCCGAGCCGCCG
This sequence comes from Thermoplasmata archaeon, assembly GCA_050749465.1. Taxonomy (GTDB): domain Archaea; phylum Thermoplasmatota; class Thermoplasmata; order Lutacidiplasmatales; family UBA184; genus Lutacidiplasma. The sequence goes on from JBOGRO010000040.1 coordinate 85,817, forward strand.
TGCGCGTTCGCCGTGATGCCGAGCGCCTCGAAGCGGCCCCCGCTGAGCGTGACCGCGTACCGGGCGCGGCCGATGTTGGTCGCGCGCAGCTTCTCGAGGCGGAGGTGCCGGATGCGTCGCTCGTCCATCTCCTCGCGCTGGATCGAGATCAGCCCGTCGACGAGGTACTCGATCCCGCCCGCCTCCGGCTTCTCGAGGATCATCACGACGTCGGTGCTCGACCCCTCGACGAGGTCCTTCTGCAGCGCCATGACGAACTCTTCCATCTCGAGTCCGTACTTGTGGGTCACACCCTCGAGGGAGTCGATGACGAGGAGCGACTTCTCCGGGAGCGCCTTCTCGATCCGGTTGTAGACGTTCTCGACCTCGGGCATCGGGCTCCGCTTGAGGAGCGCCTGGAGATGCGCGCGGTCGACGCGCGTCGGCGGTCCGCGCTCCTGGCCGAAGCTGCCGAGGACCTCCCGGCCCGCGCGGACCTTCCGCTGCTCGGTCTCGGGGAGCTCGGGCTCGCGGCTCTTGCCGGTCGCTTGGATCGCGTCGAGGAACAGCTTCGCGGCGTCGAGCACGCGCGTGCGCATCTCGGTCGCCCGGAGCCACGGGAATTGGCGGTAGAGCGCTTCGTCCCCGACCCGAGTGGACAGGTAGTACGACCGGTTCGGCTGGCCGACGCGCTCGAGGAGCTCGAGACCGAAGGTCGTCTTGCCGGAGCCGGCGCCGCCCTTCACGATCAACGATCGGCCGCCCTTGCCGCTCAGAAACGCGATGACCTCGGGGGGGACTCCGCCGACTGTGCTTCCTTCGTCTGCAGTCATGTTCCTTTGCTGCACACGGTCAGAGCGGGGGCCCCGGAACCCAACGAACCGTTCCGTGTCGTGCTGCCATCATGCACTCGATGGGAATGTTAAGCTTTCGTTTCTGTGCGCGAGGCCGTTTGCCCGGCAGTTCGACGCGCTACGTCCCGCGCAAGCTGGAGCGCGGTCGATAGTGGCGCGCCCGGCTCCCCGACCGCGGTCGCCGAGGCGGGGTTCCCTCCACCCTTCGCGCCGAAGGCGTCCGAAGCCGCCGCCGCGACCTCGTTCGCGGCGACCGCGGGCGACGTCGACCCGACGAAAAGGGTCCCGCGTCCTTCCTGCGAGCTCGCCAGGATCGCGACCCGGCCGCGCTCCTTCGTGAGCAGGCGCGAGAGTTCCATCAGTTCCGCGCGGCCGAGGTCGACCTCCGCGGCGACGATCGACGTTCCTCCGATCGTCGTGACGACGCTCGCGTCGGCGAGCAGCCGGGCGGCCGTCGTGCCGAGGTCGTCCTTTCGCCGCTCCCGTTCGCGCTTTCGCGTCTCCTCGATCTCGCCGAGCAGCCGGTCGATCCCGTCCGGCAGCTGAGGGACCGGGACGCCGAGTCGGCGCGAGGCCTCCTTCAGGATCGCCTCGTGCTCGTCGCGGACATCGAGCGCGCGTTCGCCGCTCACGTACGTCAGCCGGACGATCCCGTCCTGGATCCGCTCGACGTCGAGGAGCGCGATCGCCCCGACCTCGCTCGTGTGGGTGCAGTGCGTCCCGCCGCACGCCTCGACGTCGACCCCGTCGACCTCGACGATCCGCAACTCTCGGCCCGGCACCGCCCCACCCTGGTAGAGCGTGAAGCCGAACCGCCGCTCTGCCTCGTTCCGCGGCTCGAAGTAGCTCTTCACCGGCCGGTCCTCGCGGACGACCTCGTTGACGCGCCGCTCGACCTTGTGGAGTTCCTCGCGGGAGAGTGCCTTGTAGTGGGTGATGTCGATCCGCGCCGCGTCGACGTCCTTGTGCGCGCCGGCCTGCCAGACGTGGGGGCCCAAGACCTCGCGGAGGGTGCCGTTGAGGAGGTGGGTCGCCGTGTGGTGCTGCATCAGTTGGACGCGCCGCGGCTTGTCGATCCGGCCGTGGACTCGCTCGCCGACGCGGAACGGCGACGGTCGTTCGAGGTGGTGGAGGACCCAGGGGCCTCGACGGGCGACGTCGACGACCGCTACGTCGCCGAGGTGGCCGCGGTCCGTCTCCTGACCGCCGCCGGTCGGGTAGAAGTACGTCCGGTCGAGCGCGACGTAGGGGCCGTCCGTCCAGCTGACGCGTGCGTCGAACGCGAGGGTGTACGGGTCGAGGTAGTAGAGGACCTCCGTCGGGGGAACCGATTCCGGCACCGCGGGGAGGTCGAGCTCCGCCACCGCGTAGTCGTTCGTGGGCGCCTCGTTCTCGTGCCGAGCCGCGACGCGCGAGTAGAAGTCCTCCGGCACCGGCGGCGGGTCGGAGACCTCCTCGACCGCGAGGTCCGGCGGGATGCCGAGCGAGTCGTACCATTGGATGAGGTCCGCCTCGGTGACCTTACCGCCCGCGGCGCGCGCGCGCTCGTCGTAACGGCGGATCGTCCCCCGCGCCCGCTCGATCGACTCCGCGAACCGCTCGACTTCGGCGGTGACGACGCGGTGGAGGTCGTCGCGGTGCGCGCCGACCTCGGGAAAGTCGCGAGCGATGGTGCGGGCGCTCTCGTCCAGGATCGCGAGGAGGTCCGGCGCCTCCGGGACGCGTTGGAGGATCCGGATCGACCGCCGCAGGAGGAGCCGGGCGAAGTACCCTTCCTTGCTGTTCGACGGCACGACCCCGTCGGTCAGGAGGAAGTTGATGGCCCGGGCGTGGTCGATCAGGATCGCCGCTTCTCGCGGCGGGAACGTGCGGCGTACGTCCTCGTACTCCCGGCCGAAGACGGCCTCGTACGCGGTGTTCGTCCCCTGGCTCATCCAGGTGAACCGCTCGAGCCCGTAGCCGGTGTCCACCACCGTGAGCGGCATGGGACGGACCGCGCCGCCGTCCCGGATGTACTCCATGAAAACGAGCGTCGCGAGCTCGAGGCCGAGCAGGCCGACGCTCAGCGACGGGCCGAGGTTCCCTCCCCCCTCCCACTCCTCCTCCTTGTACGTGATCCCCTTCGGGTCGACGCCCAGCGTTTCGGTAAGCAGTTCGTGGCAGAGTTCGGTCGTCCGCTCCTTGAAGTAAACTTCGTGGTCGGGCCGGTTGAACGCGTGGTGGGCCATCATCTCGAACAGCGTGAAGTGCCGGCCGCTCCGGCCGACCTCCTCGAGGTCGATGAACCGGAGGGACGGTTGGCTGATCGTGAGCGGGTTCGCGGGGGGCGGGATCGCGCCGCTCGTCACCCACGGCTGGAAGTCGTAGATCGACGCCTGAGTGAAGAAGACGTCGTTCCGCCACCGCGCCACCGTCGGGTACCGACGCAGTCGGGTGTGGCCCCGCTGCTCGAAGAACCCGAGGAACGCCTCGCGCATCGCCCGAAGCTCGTACGGTCGTGCGAATCCGGGGTGGCCCAGGAACCCGTACTCACGGCAAGGTGCCTCCTGGCAACGGTCGTGGTCGCCGAGCGACCAGAACGCCGCCCCGCAGACCGCGCAGGCTCGCCGGTGGAACCCTTCCCGGTGAAAGAAGGGAAGATCGTACTCGGCGGCGTCCATGCCGCCCTTCGAGGTCCCCCGGTCCTTAAGGTGTTCGGGGAAATGGCGGCCGGAACCTCCGCCCCGGCGCACCCGCGGGGGCTCGGGGCCTGAGGTGAACGGTCTGGCAGGGTCGAATTCCGGCGCTCCCGCGCTCGACGCGCGGGCGGTCTCCCGAGCAACGGTGCTCCTGATCGCGCTGCGGATCGGCTACGCCTACAACTGGTTCGACACCGGTCCCGCCCTCCCCGCGATCGGCGCCACGTTCTCGGTCGGCACGGCGGAACTGGGGGCGCTCGTGGCCGCGTTCCTCGTCGGCGCCGGTCTCCTGCAGGTCCCGGCCGGCATGCTCGCCCGGCGGTTCGGGGCCCGAGCGGTCTCGATCGGGGGGGTCGCGCTCCTCGCCGTCGCCGGCGCGGCGAGCGCCGCGGCCCCGTCGTTCTACGTCCTCGTCGTGCTGCGACTCGCGGCCGGGTTCGGTGCCGCGCTGTTCTTCTCGCCCGCGATCGGCCTGGTCGCGAGCCTCTATCCCGCCGGACGGCGCGGGCTGCCCGTCGGGACCTTCAGCTCCGCGTTCAGCGGCGGCGCGGCGCTCGGGCTCGTCGGGAGCGCGATCCTCGTTCCGCTCATCGGGTGGCGGGGCGCGTTGCTCGTGGGGGGCCTCGCGCTTGGGGTCCTCGCGCTCGCCGCGCTCGTCGCGATCCCCCGGGGGGCGGGCGGTCGTCCGGCGCCGGGCCCGGTCCGGCCCCGCTGGCCGGCCGCGCTGCGGTCGCCGGCGGTCTGGGCGATCGGCTTCGCGTTCGTCGGGCTGGAGGGAGCGTCGTTCGCGACCGGGCAGTTCATCGTACCGTTCGGGGAGAGCGTCCGCGGCTGGTCGATCCTCCTCGCGGGGGTCGTGGGGATGACGTTCGTCTTCCCCAGCGTCTTCGGGGGGCCGGTGGGCGGGTCGATCGCCGAGCGGTACCGCAACCACCGGACGCAGTTCCTCGTCGCGACGATCGGGGCGGCCGGAGTCCTCGCGCTCGTTCCGTGGGCGGGCGTCGCCGCCGCGATCGTGATCGGGATCCTCTTCTCGTTTGCGTACGGCGCCGTCTACGCGATCATGTACGTGATCCCGCACTTTTGGCGGAACGTGTCCCCCGAGGACGTCCCGGTCGCGATCGGGCTGTTCAACTCGCTCCAGCTGAGCGGCGGGGCGCTCGTGTCCTTCCTGTTCGGGTGGGTGGTCGAGGTCCGGTCGTACGCCTTCGCGTGGGAGTTCCTCGCGCTGCTCGCCGTCGCGACGCTCGCCTTCCTCGTCGCGCTGCCGGCGACCGAGCCCGGGGCCGGTCCGCCGCCCGCGGCGGCGCGGCCCCCCCGCTGAGCGCGCGGCCGGTCGCGCAGACGTCCGCGATAGGGCAGACCGGGCAACGGGGGCCGATCGGGCGGCACAGGTTCTGCCCGTGCTGCACGAGCAGCGGGTTCAACGGGATCCAGTATTGCGGGGGCACCACGGCGCGCAGCCGCGCCTCCGTCTCCTCGGGCGTCCGAGTTCGGACGACGCCCAGGCGGTTCGCGATCCGGTGGACGTGCGTGTCGACGGGGATCGCGGGGATTCCGTACCCGAAGACGAGGACACAGTTGGCGGTCTTCGGGCCGACGGACGGGAGGGTCGTGAGCACGTCGAACTCTCTCGGCACCTCCCCGCCGAACCGGCGCAGGAGCTCCGCCGCGCAGGCACGGATCGCCCGCGCCTTCGTCCGGTAGAACCCCGTTCCACGGATCAGCGGCTCGATCGCACGGGGCGACGCGCGCGCAAGGCGGGTCGCGTCCGGGTAACGGGCGAAGAGGCGGGCGCTCGCGACGTCGGTCGCCTCGTCGCGCGTGCGCTGCGAGAGGATCGTCCCGATCAGCACCTGGAACGGGTCTTCCGCGTGGTCGCGGAGGTACGGCCGGCGCCAGTCGCCGGTTCCGTAGAGGGAAGAGAGCCGGTCGAGCACGACCTCCCAGTCGAACGGCGGCGCATCGGTCACGGCGCTGCTCCGCCCGCGCGACCCGGCGCGGGCTCCGACTCCGCGGGTCGCCCCGGATAGGCGCCCACGCCGGGGTCGGAGAGGTCCGGCTCGTCGTTCCCCCCGTGCGCGTCGCGCAGGAGCTCTCCGACGAGGTAGTCGCTGCCCACCACGAGCGTGAATCCGTCCGCGCCGGTCGCGGCCCGGGCGAGCTTCACGCCCTCGGCCGGGGAGCGCGCCACGACGAGTCGCGGGTAGCGACCCAGGGCGACCGCTCGCAGCTCTGCGGTCGGCACGCCTCGTTCCGAGCGGACCGGCACGAGCACGATCGTCCGAGCGAGGGGAGCGAGCGCGTCGAGGATGCGCGTGACGTTCTTGCCGCGCAGGGAGCCGAAGACGATCGCGTTCTCGGCGGGGTCGGCGAGCGGGAAGATCTCCCCGAGGCTCTGCGCGACCAGGCGCGCGCTCTCGGGGGTGTGGGCGACGTCGTAGAAGACCTCGGGCCGACGAGCCACGCGCTCGAGTCGGCCGGGCCAGACGATGTGCGCGAGCGCCGCCCGAACGCGGTCGTCCTCGATCGCGAGGCCCGTCGCGTCGGCGAACCGTACGGCCGCGGCGACCGCCAGGGCGGCATTCCCCGGCTGAAACCGTCCGTGGAGTGGGAGGGCGACCCCGCCCAGCCGGTGACCCGGGAGACGCAGGTCGAACGTCTGACCTTCCTCGGAGAGCTCGCGGTGTTCGACCCCGACCTCGGCCCCGAGGTGCCAGAGGGGAACTCCCCGCTCCCGGGCCTGGGCTTCCGCGACCGCGCGGGCCTCCGGCGGCAGCTCGCCGAGGACCCCGGTCATCCCGGGGTGGAGGATCCCGGCCTTCTCCTGCGCGATCGCGCCGAGCGTGTCCCCGAGGATCTCCGTGTGTTCGAGCTCGATCGTCGTGATGACCCCGACCTTGCTCGCGAGCACGTTCGTCGCGTCGAGCCGTCCCCCCACCCCCACCTCGACGACCGCGGCGGCGACCTCGGAGCGGGCGAACCAGTCGAAGGCGAGGACCGTCGTCACTTCGAAGAAGGTCGGCGCCCGGTCGATCGCCCCCGCCGTCTCGAGCTCCTGGGCCGTCGCGTCGACGCGCGCGACCCCGCGGACGATCTCCTCGGCCGAGATCGACCGGCCGTCGACGCGGGCACGCTCCCGGTAGCTCTCGAGGTGAGGGGACGTGAACAGCGCGGTCCGGACCCCGTGCGCCGTGAGGATCGCCTGCGTCATGACCGCGACCGACCCCTTCCCCTTGCTGCCGGTGACGTGGACGGACGGGAACTGGCGCTCGGGGTGGCCGAGCGCGGCGAGGAGCCGGGAGACGACCTCGAGCCCCGGCCGGATCCCGAATCGACGGCGGCGGTAGAGGCCGTCCAGCGTCGCGCGGTACTCCTCGCGGTCCACGGGAATTCGGGCCGGGGAGGGTGGGAGAACCATAAGCGTTCACCGCGGCGCCGCGGTGCACCCTCAGTACGTCGACCGCTCGCGGTACCGACCGTAGACGTCCTGGAACGCACGTACGATCTCCCCGAGCGTCGCGCGGGCTCGCAGCGCATCCAGAACCGCCGGCGTCGTGTTCTGGTCCTCGGTCGCCGCGACGCGGCGCAACCGGTCGAGCGCGTCGGTGTACCGCGAGGGGTTGCGGCGGCTCCGCAGTTGTCGTAGGCGGGCGGACTGGCGTCGCCGAGCCTCCTCCGAGATCCGGAGTCGTGGGACCTTGACCGGCGCGTCGATCGTGTAGGCGTTCACTCCGACGACCTTCTCCGTACCGGTCTCGACCGCCCGCTGGTAGCGGAACGACGCCTCCTGGATCTCGCGCTGGAAGAATCCGCGCTCGATCGCGGGGACGACCCCGCCGAGCTCGTCGATCCGGTCGAAGTACTTCCGCGCCTCCGCTTCCATCGTGTCGGTGAGCCACTCGACGTAGTAGCTGCCGCCGAACGGGTCGACGGAATCGGTGACACCGGACTCCGACGCGAGCACCTGCTGCGTGCGCAGCGCAATGCGGACCGCGTCCTCGCTCGGGAGCTGGATCGCCTCGTCGTAGGAGTTCGTATGGAGCGACTGAGTGCCGCCGAGGACCCCCGCGAGCGCCTGGATCGTCGTACGGACGATGTTCAGCTCCGGCTGCTGCGCGGTGCACGAGCAGCCCGCGGTCTGGGTGTGGAAACGCATCCAGAGCGAGCGCTCCTTCTTCGCTCCGAACTCCTCCTTCATGACCCGCGCCCAGAGCCGGCGGGCGGCGCGGAACTTCGCGATCTCCTCGAAGAAGTCGTTGTGCGAGTTGAAGAAGAACGACAGCCGGGGGGCGAAATCGTCGACGTCGATCCCGCGCCGGATCGCCTCGCCGACGTACGCGCGCCCGTCCGCGAGGGTGAACGCGAGTTCCTGGACCGCGGTCGAGCCCGCCTCACGGATGTGGTACCCCGAGACCGAGACCGGGTTCCAGCGCGGCGTGTGCCGCGTCGCGTACTCGATCGTGTCGGTGACGAGCCGCAGCGCGGGTCGCGGCGGGTAGAGGAACTCCTTCTGCGCGATGTACTCCTTCAGGATGTCGTTCTGCGTCGTCCCACCGAGGCGCTCCTCGGAGACACCCATCGCCTTTCCCGTGAGGAGGTACATCCCCCAGACGATGTTCGCCGGGGCGTTGATCGTCATGCTCGTCGTCACCCGATCGAGCGGGATCCCGCGCAGGAGCCGGCGCATGTCCTCGAGCGAACCGACGTTCACGCCGCACTTCCCGACCTCGCCGAGCGACTCGGGGTCGTCCGCGTCGATCCCGTAGAGGGTCGGGTCGTCGAACGCGATCGAGAGACCGGACTCGCCGTGCTTCAGGAGGTAGTGGAAGCGGCGGTTCGTGTCCTCGGGCGAGCCGAATCCGGAGAACATCCGCATCGACCAGACGCGGCCGCGGTACATCGTCGGGTGGATGCCGCGCGTGAACGGGGGCTGGCCGGGGTATCCGATCGACTCGAACGTCGACGTCGGCGACCGGGGCGTGTAGAGCCGGTCGACGGGGATCCCGCCGAGCGTCGTGAACCGCTCCTTCCGCTCCGGACCCTTTGCGAGCGCCGGGGCGACCGTCTCCGCCTCCCAACGGCGTCGCCGCTCCTCTACAGGATCCGGCGAGGCGGCGTGGCCCGCCCGGCCCGCGGAGGCGGTCGAGGTCGCGCGGCCCGCGGACATCGACCGGGAAGGGGTGCCGAGAAGATAACTCCGGGGGCGCTCAGCGGCGGACGCGGGTCGGTCGGGGGCGCGGTGCCGTCAGGTCGTCCGGGGCCTTCAGACCGACCAGGTCGCTGCGTCGTCGCCGGTACCAGGCGACCCCCAGCGCCCTCGCGAAGCGAGGGAAGGAGGCGCCGGTCCAGGCGGTGTTGTCGGCCAAGAGGACCGCGCCGGGGGAGATCCGAGGTCGGACGGTCTCGAGCTCCCACGCGAGGTGCGCCGGCGTGTGCAGGTCGTCGTGCAGGAAGAGGCCGAGAGACGGTAGGTCGTCGATCAACGGCGGGAGACGGTCCTGGCTGCGGCCGATGCGGAGGTCCCACCCGGCCCGAAGGTGTTCGGGGATCGCCCAGCCGCTCGAGCGACCGGGCGGGATCGCGACGGAAGATTCGTTCGTGGCGAGAACGGGGCCCCGCTGGGGCGTCGGCCAATCGATCGAGTGAAGCCGACCGTGCCGATTCCGTGCGAGCGCGAGGAGGAAGTGGGCGGAGGAGACCCCGCTGCTCACACCGAGCTCGACCACATGGTCCGGTCGGAGCAGGCGGGCGAGCGCGTAGAGCTCGAACGGGGCGCGGATCTGAGCGTACCCGGGACGACCGGCCGCGCGATGGGCGGCGCGGATCTCCGCTTCGATCTCGACGAGGTCGCCGACTTCGGCGAGCGTCTCGTCGACCTCCCTCCGCGACGCCCCGGTGAGTCGGGCGACCCATATCGGGTCGGGAGTCGCCCGCCGGTCCCCGAGCGCTCGACGGGCCGCCTCGATCTTGCCGGTCCCCTTCGGAGAACGCGAACCGCTCACGAGGCACCCCGCGGCCTACCCCGCGGCTTGGCCATAAGGTGCGCCGCGTGGACGACGAGTCGGCTCGCGGACGGTTCGACGCGGCGTTCGATCCGGTCGAACTCGATCCGGGACCGGAAGAACGGCGCGTCGACGACGAGGGTCTCGTACTCTCCGCCCTCTCCCGCGACATTGGTCGCGCGCACGGTCGCGCTGCGATGCTCGAGCTCGCCGAGGGTCCCCGTGTCCAGGCGTTGGCCCAGCATCCCGGCGTCGAGCGGCTCGGCGGAGAGATGGACGAGTCGGATATCGAGCCCGGCGGAGATCTCTTCGCGCACGACGCGTCCCGGCTCCTTCCGCCAGAGCGGGACGTACACCGGGCGGCCGACCTTCCCCGCCACGCGGAGGAGGCGCGCCCACTGGTACGACGACGCGATCGCTCCGGCCACCACCCATCCGGAGGCGCCGCCCAGCGCTCGTTCCAGCGCCGCGAGCTCCGCCGCCTCGCCCGGGCCTTCGACCGGCACGGACCGGTGAGCTTTCCCCCAGGCCTCCGCCTGGAGCGCGACCAACTCGAGGTTGGGGGTGTGGAACATCATGGATTCCGGGTCGCTCGGGCGGAGGACGACCAGCTCGTCGACCGTTCGGCCCTGGGTGTCGGCCAGGTACGCGGCGTAGATAGAGTCCTTGCCGCCGGAAACGAGCGCCGTCACCGTCATACCTCTCCCCTCACGGAAGTCCGAGCCCGGTACGCCAGCGCTCGTAGAGTGGGCCGAGCTCGACCCGCCCGAGCGGGCGGTCTCCCCACGTGAAGGTGCCGTCGCGCGCCGCGACCGACCCGAACCGCACGAACGGGAGACGGCCGATCACTCGCTCGAAACGACGCGCCGCGGCGACCGGGACCCCGACGACGAGCCGCGAGCCCCCCTCCGCGACGAGCGCGAGCCCGGCGCTCCCAAGACCGGTCCGAGCGAGGTCGACCGCGAAGCCGAGTCCCCCACCGAACGCCATCTCGGAGAGCGTCACGGCAAGACCCCCGTCGGAAAGGTCGTGGGCGGAGACGATCAGTCCGTCGCGCATGGCCGCGAGCAGTCGCTTGCCGAGCCGGTGCAGGCCCGCCGGGTCCGGCGGGGGGACCGCGACTCCGCTGACGCCGTGCCGGCGAGCCCAAAGCGAGCCGCCGAGCTCCGGTCGCGACGGCCCGACCAGGTAGAGGAGGTTCCCCTCTGCTTTCAGGTCCGACGTCACGGCGTGGTCGATGTCGTCAACGATCCCCGTCGCCATGAGCACGGGCGTCGGAGGGACCTCGGCACCGAGCCCGCCGTTGTAGAGGCTGACGTTGCCGGAGGGGACCGCGAAGCCGAGCGCTCGAGCGCCGTCCGCGAGACCCAGGGTGACGGCGCGAAAGTCGCCCAGGACCAGGGGGTCCTCAGGGTTCCCGAAGTTGAGGCAGTTCGTGAACGCGTCCGGTCGAGCGCCCACGGCGTAGAGGTTCCGCGCCGCCTCCTCGACGACCCCGGTCGCCCCCGCCCGAGGGTCCTCCCGGCATGCCCATGGCTGGGCGGCGGTCGTGACCGCCAGGGCGCGACGGCTTTCGGGGCGGGGTTGGAGCACCGCGGCGTCTCCGTGACTAGGGGAACCGACCCGGCCGTGCAGGGGCTTCACGACGGTGCGGCCCTGCACCTCGTGGTCGTAGACGCGGATCACCGGTTCGCGCGACACCGAATCGGGGGCGAGCACGAGATCGCTCACGAGCCCCGGAAGGTCCTCCGAAGGGACACTCGGGGCCGCACGGAAGCGCCGCGCCCGCACTCGAACGGGACGGTGGAGCAACGGGGGCGAGACGCGGAAGCCGACGCGAAGGTGCGCGGCCGGCCTCCCGTCCCACTCGAGCGACTCGAACGGGGGGCGAGTTACCTCGCCAATGACGGTGACCGGCACGTCGAACCGTCGGAAGATCTCCTCGAGCGCCGAGACGTCTCGGGGGCGCACGTCGAGCATCATCCGCTCCTGCGACTCCGACACCCAGACCTCCCACGGACGTAGGCCCTTCTCGCGGAGCGGCACGCGCGCGAGGTCGACCCGCAGGCCGAAACCGCCGGCGTGGACGAGCTCACCGGCCGCGGAGGCGATCCCTCCGCCGCCCAGGTCCTTCAGTCCCTGGACGAGCCCGCGGTCGAACGCCTCGAGGCACGCGTGCAGGAGCGGCTCCTTCATGATCGGGTTGCCGATCTGCACCGCGCCGCGCGACTTGGATTCGCTGCGGTCCGTGAGCTCCCTCGACGCGAAGGCGACGCCGCCGATCCCGTCGCGCCCCGTGAGCCCTCCCACGAGCACCAAGCAGTCCCCAGCAGCGTGCGCGCGGTTCGGTCGCAGGCGCGCGCGGGGCAGGAAACCGAGGCAGCCGACGTTGATGAGCGGGTTCACGACGAACGACGGGTCGAAGTAGATTCCCCCCGAGACCGTCGGCACGCCGACGCGATTTCCGTAATCGCGGATCCCCGCTATGACCCCGCTCGCGAGGTACCGCGGGCTCTTGACCCCGTTCGGGAGCCGATCGGCCGCGAGGTCAAGGGGCCCGAAAAAGAGCGGGTCGCTCAGGGCGATCGGCTTTGCCCCCACGGCGAGGACGTCGCGCAAGATCCCGCCGACCCCGGTCGCCGCCCCGCCGTACGGCTCGACCGCGGACGGATGGTTGTGGGACTCGATCCGCAACGCGTACGCGTAGCCGTTCTCGAACCGCATAACCCCCGCATCGCCGGTACCGAGAACCCGGTCGCGCGGGTGCAGCGTCGAGAACGCGCGGCGCAGGAACGCTCGGGAACTCTTGTAGCTGCAGTGCTCGCTCCAGCTCTGCGCGATGCCGGCGAGCTCGACGTCGGTCGGGTCGCGGCGCTCCCGGCGGAAGTACGCCTGGAGCCGGCGAAGCTCGGCAGCGTCGAACCCGAGACCCCGTTCCCGGGCCGTCCGCTCCAGCACCGAGATCGCCGAAGCGCGGAACGGCACCGACGCGACCCCCGGCGCCCACCCGGGCGTCCGCGCCGGGCGACGCGCGGTCATGCCTCAGTCCTGGTGCGGGCGAATCGTCACGCGGTGGATCACCGGGTTCGCGAGGAGCCGGTCCACCGCCTCCTGCGCCCGCCGGTGGGCCTCCGCGGCGGTCACGTCCGCGAACTCGAGCTCGTAGACCCGTGCGGTCGCCACGCGGCGGACCCCCGCGATGCCGAGGAGACCCAGGGACTTTTCGACGCTTTCGCCCTCGGCATCGAGGATCCCCGGTTTCAGTTCGACCCGTACCTCGAGACGAATCGACCGGTTCGGGAGGTCCAACAGCGCCCGCCTCGCGCGCGCCACCGGGACGCGACACATAACGCTGACACCGGGCGACGCGACGGGCGCCCCGGCGCACCCCCTCGGGACGCCACTCCGCGGTCGTGGAGGGGGGCCGGACGCGGCCGCGAACCCCCGTTTGGGAAACCATTTATAGGAGGACTTTTTCGGCCCGTCGGCGCGGTGGGGGCCGAGCCATCATGGAGGAGTTCATCTGTAGTGTAGAGTTCCTCCGCGGCCCGGCCGAATTGGTCGCGCGCGTGTCGAGCGAAGCCGGCGGTGTTCGAGAGTATCGGAACCCGTCGGTGGGGTCAGTGATCGATCAGGTCATCAACGACCTCCAAGAGGAGTTCGAGTCCGCCCCAGCGGCGTAGAGACGGACGCGCACGGGGCATTCGCAGTCGAAGTCAAGGATACCGCATCGAAGGAGGACACGGATACGCAGAAATCGACGTCGTCGAAACCGCCGGTCAGCCGAGCCGTCGAGAGCGCCTTCGCGAAGGTGTGGGGCGACGACCACGTTGTCGCGCTGATCGCGCTGAAGGTCGAGACCGCCGAGGCGGACACGGTCGCGGGCGAGGTCGCGCGGTTCACCGAGGTGGAGGACGTTTTCCTCGTCACCGGCGACACGGATATCTTCCTCAAGGTACGCTTCCCGCACTACGACGAGCTGAAGGACTTCGTGTTGCACCGACTCCCGAGCGTCCACGGGATCCGCGAGACGAAGACGCTCCTCGTCGTCACCGCTTACAAGGAAGGCGGGGAGGCCCGTCACTCGTGACGCCCACTCCGACGGCCGCGTCGGGCGCGTCGCCCGCCACGCCGCCGAGCGGTTCCGGCCACCCCGAAGCTCCCGAGATCCAGCGCGTCTTCGAGTCGCTCACCGAACTCGCGGACGACCTGTCGGTGCCGCGCAACATCCGGCGCGGTGCGCAGTCGGCGCGGGGCGCGCTCGGTAAGGCGGGGGTCGCGCGAGACGTGCGCATCGCGAGCGCGGTCTACTTGCTGGACGATCTGGCCAACGACCCGAACCTTCCTACGCACGGCCGCACCGCGATCTGGTCGATCATCTCGAGCTTGGAGAGCATCCAGTGAATTTCGTCAGGGATACCCTGAAATACGGCGAACCTGTCGCCGTGGGTCAGAACGGGCTCGGGCCCGTAGCTCAGCTAGGTTGGCCGTGCGGCGTTCCCGCCGGCCCTGCAAAGAGCAGCTGGCTTTTAACCAGTTGGTCGGGGGTTCGAACGAGCCGCCCCGCACGGCACGCGGAGTCGCTCCGAGCGTCCCCCCGGGCCCGTGCCGTTCCCGGAGATCACGAATGACCCCCAGTCCTGCTCGCCGCTCGAAGAAGCGCTCCGCCGCGACCGCTCCGCCGAAGCCGGCGCGCCCGTTCGTCGCGCACCACCTCCTGCCGCGCCACGAGATCCTCTCCGAGGAGGAGACGAAGCAGGTCCTCGAGCAGCTCGAGACCGTCGCCGAGCGGCTCCCGAAGATCCTCGCCGGGGACCCCGGGCTCCAGACCGACCCGAAGTTCGTCTCGGCGCGCGACGCCGGCGAGAACTTCGTCGGGCGTCTCGTCCGGATCCACCGTCCCAGCGCGACCGCCGGTGACGCGATCGCCTATCGCCTGATCGTTCCCTCGGTCGGGGGGAGCTGACGAATCCATGCGCGAGATCGTAGACGCCTTCTTCCGCGAGCGGTCGATCGTCAACCACCACTTGGCGAGCTTCAACGACTTCCTGCCGACGGAGGACAACCCCAACTCCCGGATGCAGCGGATCGTGGACGAGGCCCGCGTGAGCGAGGACTCGACCGAGCACGGGATGGTCCGCCTCGACGTCCAGAAGACCAAGAGCTCGATCCAGGTCCGCGTCGGTCGTCGGCGCGACGCGCGCGGGTTCGTCAGCCCCTCCGCGGAGCCGACGATCCGGATCGGGAAGCCGTTCGTGAAGGAACCGGTCGGCTCGAAGCCGACGCTGACGCCGATGGAGGCGCGTCTCCGTAACCTCACCTACCAGGCGCCGATCTACCTCGACGTCACGGTCGTCGAGAACGGCGTCGAGCGCGCGAGCGAGACCGTGCACATCGGCGACCTCCCGATCATGGTCAAGAGCCGCCAATGCAACCTTTCGAAGTCGAACATCGAGGCCGACGGTCAGGTCGCGCTCTCCGACGACGAGTACCGTGCGAAGCTCGTTGAGTACGGCGAGGACCCCCTCGACCCCGGCGGCTACGCGATCATCGGGGGGACGGAGCGGGTCATCATCAGCCTCGAGGACCTTGCGCCGAACCGGATCTTCGCCGAGTTCAACGAGCGCTACGGCACGCCGATCGAGAGCGCGAAGGTCTTCAGCCAGCGCGGCGGCTACCGATCGCTCACCGTCGTCGAGAAGAAGAAGGACGGCATCCTCCAGGTGTCCGTCCCGACGGCGAGCGGCCAGATCCCGCTCGTGATCCTGATGAAGGCCCTCGGGATGAAGAACGACGAGGAGATCTTTCAGGCGGTCCTCGGAGAGCTCCTGCCGCTGGACGAACCGTTCGTCCAGACGATGAAGCACCTCCTCAACGTCAACCTCGAGGAGTGCGTCTCGAAGAAGCTCTACCCGCCGGAGGGCGTGCTCTCGACCGAGGACGCGCTGATCTTCCTCGAGAAGAAGTTCGCGACCGGCCAGGCCAAGGAGTACCGGCAGCGGAAGGTCGACGGCATCCTCGACCGCTCGCTCCTCCCCCACCTCGGTGACACGAAGCAGAACCGGCTGAAGAAAGCCCTGTACCTTGCTCGCATGGCGCGGACGGTCCTCGAGCTCCACCTCAAAGTGCGGGGCGAGGACGACAAGGACCACTACGCGAACAAACGGCTCAAGCTCGCGGGCGACCTCATGGAGGACCTCTTCCGCGTCGCCTTCTCGCTGCTCCTGAAGGACCTCAAGTACCAGCTCGAGCGCTCGTTCGCGCGGAAGAAGGACCTTCGGATCGCGAGCGCGATCCGGCCGGACCTCCTCACGCAGCGGCTCGTCCACGCGCTCGCGACCGGCAACTGGGTCGGCGGCCGGGCCGGCGTCAGTCAGGTGCTCGACCGGACGAGCCACATGTCGACGATCAGCCATCTGCGGCGCGTCACGAGCCCGCTCACGCGGAGCCAGCCGCACTTCGAGGCGCGCGACCTCCACCCGACCCAGTGGGGTCGTCTCTGCCCGAACGAGACGCCCGAAGGGCAGAACTGCGGTCTCGTGAAGAACTACGCCCTCTGCGTCGACGTCTCCGAGGGGACCGACGAGGAGGAGGTCACGCTCATCCTCCGCGACAACAACACCCGCGAGATCGGCCCCGAGGTCTTCCAGGAGGCGGCGGCGCCGAAGGGAAAGCGCGCGGCGCGCGTCTACGTGAACGGGAACCTGATCGGGCTCCACTCCCAGCCGCTCGACCTCGTGCGCGACCTCCGCGAACGCCGACGCACGCGGACGCTCTCCTCGACGCTCGAGGACAAGACCTACGAGATCAACGTCCGGTACGACGCGGAGATGAACGAGGTGATCGTTCACTGTGACGCGGGCCGCCTGCGGCGGCCGCTCGTCGTCGTGCGGAACGGCGTCCCGCGGGCGACGCGGGCCGACCTCGACGAGCTCGCGCGGGGCACCCGCTCGTTCACCGACCTCATCCGGGAAGGGAAGATCGAGTGGCTCGACGCGGAGGAGGAAGAGGACTCGTTCATCGCGATCGAGCCGTTCGTCCTTCCCGACCGATGCCCGAAGTGCGAGCGCGCGCTGAGTCGCGGCGACATCCGCTGGGTCTCGATGGGCGAGAAGCGCGAGGACGCGCTGGTCGAGTGCGGTTACTGTAAATCGGAGTTCCCGACGCCGAGCTTCATCACCGACCGGCACACTCATCTCGAGATCGACCCGAACCTGATCCTCGGGGTCTGCACCGGCCTCATCCCGTACCCCGAGCACAACTCCGCGCCGCGCAACACGATGGGATCGGGGATGGCGAAGCAGGCGCTCGGGGTCGAGTCGGTCAACTACCGTCGGCGGCCCGACACGCGCGGCCACCTCCTCCACTACCCGCAGGCGCCGCTCCTGCAGACGCAGACGATGCGCTATGTCCACTTCACCGAGCGACCCGCGGGCCAGAACTTCGTCGTCGCGGTCCTCTCCTACGAGGGGTACAACATGCAGGACGCGCTCGTCTTCTCGAAGGGCGCGATCGACCGCGGCCTCGGCCGCTCGTCGTTCTTCCGGACGTACCGCGGCGAGGAGCGGAAATACCCCGGCGGTCAGGAGGACCGTTTCGAGATCCCGCGGCCCGACGTCGCCGGCGCGCGCGTCGACACGGCCTACCGCAACCTCGGCGAGGACGGCCTCATCTTCCCCGAGCTCGAGGTCAGCGAGGGAGACGTTCTCGTCGGCAAGACGAGCCCGCCGCGGTTCCTCGAGGAGAAGACCGACCTCCTGACGCCGCAGAAGCGGCGGGAGACGAGCGTCACGGTCCGCTTTGGCGAGTCGGGCTGGGTCGACAACGTGATCCTGACCGAGGGCGAGAACATCTCGAAGCTCGTCAAGGTCAAGGTCCGCAACCAGCGGATCCCCGAGCTCGGCGACAAGTTCGCGAGCCGCCACGGCCAGAAGGGGGTCATCGGACTCATCGTCCCGCAGGAGAACCTGCCGTTCACGCGGGACGGCATGACGCCGGACCTGCTGATCAACCCGCACGCGATCCCGTCGCGCATGACGGTCGCCCACGTCCTCGAGATGCTGGGCGGCAAGGTCGGCGCGCTCGAAGGGAAGACGGTCGACGGCACCGCGTTCTCGGGTGCGCGGGAAGAGGCGCTTCGCGAGGGCCTGAAAGCGGTCGGCTTCCATCCGTCGGGGCGGGAGACGCTCTACGACGGGCTGACGGGCCGACGCTTCGAGGCCGAGATCTTCGTCGGGGTGATCTACTACCAGAAACTCCACCACATGGTCGCCGGCAAGATGCACATGCGTTCGCGCGGCCCGGTCCAGATCCTCACGCGGCAGCCGACCGAGGGTCGCTCGCGCCAGGGCGGGCTGCGGTTCGGGGAGATGGAACGCGACTGCCTGATCGGCCACGGCGTCGCGATGGTCATCAAGGACCGTCTCCTCGACGAGTCCGACGGGACGATCCAGTACGTCTGCGGGAACCCCGACTGCGGTCACATCGCGATCCCGGACTCGCGCGCGAACTCGCTGCGCTGCCCGAGCTGCGGGAACACGTCGTCGATCTACCCGGTCGAGATGAGCTACTCGTTCAAGCTCCTGCTGGAGGAGCTGATCAGCCTCGGTGTGATCATGCGGCTGCAGCTCGCGGAGATGCGGTAGGAGGATCTTCGATGACGACGCAGGGTCTTTCGAAGCGCATCAAGGGCCTCCAGTTCGCCTTCCTCTCCCCCGACGAGATCCGTCGGATGAGTGGCGTGAAGATCATCACGGCCGACACCTACGACGACGACGGCTACCCGATCGAGATGGGGCTCATGGACCTCCACCTCGGGGTCATCGAGCCGAACCTGCGCTGCCGCACGTGCGGCGGGCGCGTGAACGAGTGCCCCGGCCACTTCGGGATCATCGAGCTCGCGATGCCGGTGATCCACGTCGGCTACGCGAAGGAGATCAAGCGCCTCCTCCACTCGACGTGCCGCGCGTGCGGCCGCATGCTGCCGGACGCGCCGACCCCCCGCGCCGAGGCGATCGTCGACGAGGACGCCGCGCCGGCTCCCCGGACCCGCGAGCCGAAGGAGGATCGTGCGTGCCCGCACTGCCACGAGATCCAACAGCGGATCGTGCTCGACAAACCCACTACGTTCCGCGAGAACAGCCACAAGATCACCCCGAAGGAGGTACGGGCCCGCCTCGAGCGGATCCCCGACGACGACGTCCGCGCGCTCGGACTGAACCCGAAGTTCGGCCGACCGGAGTGGATGGTCCTCACCGTCCTGCCGGTGCCGCCGGTCCAGGTCCGGCCGTCGATCACGCTCGAGAGCGGGGAGCGCAGCGAGGACGACCTCACCCACAAACTGGTCGACGTGCTGCGGATCAACCAGCGCCTGCGCGAGAACCGCGACATGGGCGCCCCCCAGCTCGTCGTCGAGGATTTGTGGGAGCTCCTCCAGTACCACGTCACGACCTACTTCGACAACCAGACGAGCGGCATCCCGCCCGCGCGACACCGCTCGGGCCGTCCGCTGAAGACGCTCGCCCAGCGCCTCAAGGGGAAGGACGGCCGGTTCCGTTCGAACCTCTCCGGTAAGCGCGTCAACTTCTCGGCACGGACGGTCATCAGCCCCGACCCGCTCCTCTCGATCAACGAGGTCGGGATCCCGGCGGAAGTCGCCCGAGGTCTCACGGTCCCGCTCGAGGTGACGCTCCACAACCAGGAGGTCGCGAAGGAGCTGGTCAAGCGAGGGCCGACCCCGGCGAGCGACGCGGAGGGCCGCTACCGGTGTGGCGTCAACTACCTCGTCCGCGAGGACGGCCAACGGATCAAGGTCATGGAGAAGAACGCCGAGGCGTGCGCCGAGCTCGTCACGCCCGGCTCGATCGTCGAGCGCCAGCTCATCGACGGCGACATCGTGCTGTTCAACCGGCAGCCGAGCCTCCACCGGATGAGCATGATGGCCCACTTCGTCCGGATCCTGCCGAACAAGACGTTCCGCTTCAACCTCTGCGACTGCCCGCCGTACAACGCCGACTTCGATGGCGACGAGATGAACCTGCACGTCCTCCAGAGCCAGGAGGCGCGGGCCGAGGCGAAGGTCCTGATGAAGGTCGAGGAGCACATCCTCTCCCCCCGCTACGGCGGCCCGATCATCGGGATGCTCCACGACCACATCACAGCGGCGTTCCTCCTGACGTACCAGGACCCGTCGTACTCCCGCAGCGAGGTCACCTACCTCCTCTCGAAGCTCAACTACCCGGTCCCGCCGCCCGCGGGGAAGGACAAGGACGGCGCGCCGTTCTGGTCGGGAAAGCAGCTCTTCTCGCTGACGCTGCCGAAGGACCTCACCCTCGAGTTCCGCTCGAACATCTGGGCCGGCTGCACCTGCCCGCCGCTCGGCTGCAAGCACGACGCGTGGGTCGTGATCGAGAACGGCGTCCTGAAGGCCGGGACGATCGACAAGAAGGCGATCGCCTACGAGAAGGGCGCCGTCCTGGACGCGATCGCGCGAAACGACGGCATGCCCCGCGCGCGCCAGTTCCTCGACGAGATGAGCCGCCTCGCGATCACCGCGATCGGTCTCAAGGGACTCTCGACCGGGATCGACGACGAGGACGTCCCCGAGCCCGCGCTCCGCGAGATCCTCACCGCGCTCGACGACGCGCGCGACCGCGTGAACGATCTCGTCGAGCAGTACCGCAAGGGGAAGCTCGAGCAGATGCCCGGTCGCTCGGTCGAGGAGACGCTCGAGGTCATGGTCCGCCGCGAGCTCGGCCAGGCGCGCGACAAGGCCGGCGAGATCGCCAGCCGCTACCTCGGCCTCGAGAACCCCGCCGTGATCCTCGCGAAGTCGGGGGCGCGCGGCTCGATGCTCAACCTGACGCAGATGGCCGGCGCGGTCGGCCAGCAGTCGGTCCGTGGCGAGCGGCTGATGCGGGGCTACTTCAATCGGACGCTTCCCCACTTCGAGCGCGGCGACTTGGGCTCGGGGGCGCGCGGGTTCGTGAGCTCGAGCTACAAGCGCGGGCTTTCCCCGACCGAGTACTTCTTCCACTCGATGGGCGGCCGCGAGTCGCTCGTGGACACGGCGGTCCGGACGAGCCGGTCCGGATACATGCAGCGCCGCCTGATCAACGCGCTCGAGGATCTCAAGGTCGCCGAGGACCGCACGGTCCGCAACACCGCCGGGACGGTCATCGAGTTCGAGTACGGGGAGGACGGCATCGACCCGACGCGCTCCTACCAGGGCGCGGCGGTCTCGCTCGACGAGGTCGTCTCCCAGGTCCTCGGCCGCCGCGTCCGCTCCTCCGACGAGCGGAAGCCGGACGGCCCCGCCGGCGCCCCGCCGGTCACCGAGGAAGAGATGGACCTCCAGGCTGAGGCGCAGCTCGAAGAAGAGGAGAGCGACGAGGAGACCGAGGAGTTCGGCACCCCCGAAGAGGGTCCCGAGTTCGGAGGCGAGTGACGATGCCCGAGACCAAGAAGGCCTCGACGCCCCGCGACACGATCGCGCGGATCCACGAGATCGCCCGCAAGGAAGGCGTCGAGCTTCCGCCGCTCGTCGCGGAGGAACTCAAGACGAAGCTCCAGCACCTGCGGCTCGCCCCCGGCGACGCCGGGAAGATCGTCCGCGAGGTCGTACGCCGGTTCCGACGGGCCGAGGTCGACGCCCACGAGTCGGTCGGGATCATCGCCGCCCAGTCGATCGGGGAACCCGGTACGCAGATGACGCTGCGGACATTCCACTACGCGGGGGTCGCCGAGATGAACGTCACGCTCGGGCTTCCTCGCCTGATCGAGCTCGTCGACGCCCGGCGCGTCCCGTCGACGCCGATGATGACGGTCCACGTCGAGAAGAAGTTCCGCAACGACCGCGAGGCGGTCCACCACATCGCGCTCCAGATCGAGGTCACGACCGTCCCCGACGTCGCGGCGATCGGGACCGTCATCGAGGACCTGAAGGTCGTCGTCTCGCCGATCGCGGCTCGCCTCGAGGAGCGCGGCGTGAAGCGCGCCGAGCTCGAGGCCGCGCTCGCCGAGAACTTGGACGGCCGGCTTTTCGAGCTCACGTCGGGGAGCGGCTCCGGCGAGACGCGGTCGATCGAGATCCGCCTCAAGGAGTCCGCCCCCGGCGCGACGAAGTCGAAGAAGGAGGAGCTCGTCGAGGAGATGCCGTTCAAGAAGCTCCTCATCGCGAGCGAGGAGGCGAAGGCGATCCGCATCAAGGGGGTCACCGGGATCCGCCGCGCCCTCATCCGCAAGGAGAAGGACGAGTACGTCGTTTACACCGAGGGCTCGAACCTCGAAGGGGTCATTGAGATCGAGGGGGTCGACCCCGTGCGGACGACCACGAACTCGGTCTTCGAGATCTATCGAGTCTACGGGGTCGAGGCGGCCCGCGCCGCGCTCATCCACGAGGCGAACCGGACGCTCGCGGAGCAGGGCCTCGGCGTGGACATCCGCCACTTGATGCTCGTCGCGGACGTGATGACGAACGAAGGGGACATCCGCGCGATCGGGCGCCACGGGATCTCCGGGAAGAAGACGAGCGTCCTCGCGCGGGCGGCGTTCGAGATCACCGCCGCGCACCTCCTGCGCGCCGCGATCACCGGCGAGGTCGACGAGCTGAAGGGCGTCGCCGAGAACATCATCGTCGGCCAGCCGATCACGCTGGGGACCGGTGCGGTCAACCTCGTCTACAAGCCGCTCGCCCCGTCGCCCGCGGTCGTGCCGAAGCCGGCGGACGAGCCCGCGAAGGGGGAGGCGTAACGGCATGGACCTCGCTCACGCCCTCAAGGTCGCGCTCGAGACCGGGAAGGTCCGGATCGGCCTCTCCGAGACGCTCGACGCGACGAAGTCGAAGAAGGCGCGCCTGTTGATCGTCGCGAAGACGTGCCCCGACCCGACCCTCGTCCAGGAGCGGACGGTCGGAAAGATCCCGGTCTACCACTACGACGGCACCGCGGTCGAGCTCGGCCAGGCGTGCGGCCGGCCGTTCCCGATCAGCGCGATGGCGATCCTCGACCCGGGCTCCAGCTCGATCCTCACGCTCGAGACGTAGGCGGTCGAGCCCCGCGGAGCTCGGTGCCCCTCCGATGACCGAGATCACCCTCGACACCGAAACGCTCGGCTACATCCGGCTCTTCGAGGAGCGGACGGGCGCGCGCGTCAAGGACTGCCTTTCCGCCGAGGAGAAGCTCGTCTACCTCGTCTACCCCGGCGAGGTCCACAAGGCGGTCGGACCGGGCGGCGTCCTCGTCGACCGGCTGAAGGGGATGCTAAAGAAGGAGATCCAGGTCGTCGAGTACGCGGACGACCCCGAGACGCTCGTGAAGAACATCTTCTACTGGTACTCCCCGAAGCGCGTCGACTTCCAGCCCAAGGGGAAGGGCCGCCACGCGACCGTCACGGTCGACCCGGCGTGGAAGGCGCGCGCGATCGGGAAGGCGGGCAAGAATCTCAAGGTCGCCCGCGCGATCCTACTCCGCCACACCGACGTCGTCAGCGTCAGCGTCTCGTGACCGCGCCCCCGCTCCGTTCCCTCCGCGCCGTCCTCCGCTCGGAGTTCCCCGGGGTCGCCGCACGCTCCGTTCGCCGCCTCGCCGGCGGGTGGGATTTCCGGACGCTCGAGGTCGATCGCCGCTGGATCTTCCGGATCCCTCTGCGTGCGGGGTACGAGGTCCGTCTCGCCCGGGAGTTCGCCCTCCTGCCGCTCCTCGCCCGGCGCCTCCCCGTCCCGCTGCCCGACTACCGGCTCCGGCGGGGGCCGACCCACGACTTCCCGCACTCGATCGGCGGGTACCGCCGGCTGGGCGGCGTTCGCGTCGACCGCGCGGGCCTCTCCCCGGAGGTTCTCGCGCGTGCCGGTGCCGAGCTCGGCCGTGTCGTCCGGGCGCTCCATCGCATCCCCTCCGACCCGCTCGTGCGCGGGGGACTCCCGTTCCGAAGCGCGCGGACCGTGCGGGCGGGGGTGGCCCGCTGGTGCCGCCGGGTTCGCAACGAGGTCGCTCCGCGGCTCAACGCGACCTCGCGGGAACGGTTCGACCGGCTCGCCCGGCGCCTCACCTCGTCCGCGCTCCAGACCTACTCGCCCGTCGCGACGCACCACGACCTCCGGCCGGCCCACGTCCTCGTGAACTCCGCCTCGGGTCGGATCTCGGGACTGATCGATTGGGGCGACCTCGAATTTGGCGACCCCGCGTTCGACTTCGGGGTCATGGCCGCGAAACCGTACCTGGGACCGGCGATGCTGCGCGCGTACGGCGGCCCGAGCGACCCCGGCTTTCTCGAGCGGGCGGACGGTTACCGTCGCCTCGTCGCCTCTCACGGGGTCGTCCACGCGAACGCGACCGGTGACCGAGCGTCGCGGACTCGCTACCTGCGGGCGTTCCTTCGTGCGCTCGACTCGCCCGGCCCGGCGGTCCGCGGCGCTTCGAGCAACGGTTAACCGGCCGCGCGGAGATGCCCCAAGTGCCAGGTCGTCGAACCCGGTCCCCCGGTTCCGTGCTCGATGGGGGTGGCCCCTCTACGCGGGGACCATGCTCGCCACGGTCGGGACGTTGCCGCTCGCGTTCGCCCTCTTCGAGTCGTCCCGTTTCGGGGGCCCTTACTACTCGACAGGCCAGGGTTCGGCCTTGACTCCCGTCATCGTGGTCTTCGGAGCGGTCGGGGTCATCGGGTGGGGGCTCATCCTCCGAGCGGAGTGGCGCGCTCGCGACCCGTCGGCGCTCCCGCCGAGCCGGCGCCCGCAATAACCGTCCCGGAGGTCTCGACCGCCTCAAACCTGAAAGGGAGCGTTGCTACTGAGGCGCGCGGCATGCCCGGGAACGGCCCGTTCCGCGCGGTCCTATTCGACCTCGGCGGGACGCTCGTCGACTACCACGACTTCGCCCACTGGTGCGAGACGGCCCGGCGGTGCTTTGTCGACGTCGACGAAGAGGACCTCGCCCACGCGTTCTTCGAGGTCGAGCGCGCGACCGACCTGCGCGAGCGGGTGAGCTACACCGAGTTCTGGCGGCAGGTCCTCGCCGCGGCCTCCGACCGCGAGGTGGAGAGCGCCGCGGCGGGGCGGTTCATCGAGCTCCTGCGGGAGCGGCCGGGGTTCGCGCGGCTCTATTCCGACACCCGCCGGTGCCTCCAGGACCTCCGAGCCCAGGGCCTCCGCCTCGGGGTGATCTCGAACAGCTCGAGCGAGGCGCACGTCCGTTCGATCCTGCACGAGAACGGGATCCTGCCGTTCTTCGAGCGGGTCGTCTCCTCCGGGACCGAAGGCGTCGAGAAGCCGAACCCCGAGATCTTCCACCGCGCCCTCGCACGCATGAAGCTCGCTCCGGCCGAGGTGTTCTACGTGGGCAACCTCGCGTTCTCGGACGCCCAGGCCGCGCGCGAGGCCGGCCTCGGCGCGGTCTGGCTCAACCGCGCCGGGACCGGGATGTCGGTGGAGCCGCCCGAGATCACTTCCCTGCTCGAGCTGCCCCTGTGGCTTCGGCAGGGCCCGGAGAACCGGGACGCGGGACTTCGGCCCCGGGGCGCTTAAATAGCGACCCCTCCTCCCATCCCTTACCTCGCCCGCTTCCTTGGAAGCGCGGCGGGAGGACGCCGCCACGGCGGGCCGGGGACCCGTGATCCGGTCTTTTCCAGGGCAGCGCCACAGATGGCCCGATGGGGCGTGGAGCCCCGAGATCCCCTCCCCGGAGACGGGGAGTGACCTCTCGGGACTGACGGAGGAGAGATGTCAGCGAAAAGTACGCAAATAGCTCATGGAAGGCAAAAGAGCAATTCCGCCAGTCAGCAAAGATCGGTTCACGACCAAAGTATTCCCGCACACAGCGAAAAGTGTGCCAACAAATCCGGTTGATCCTGCCGGCGGGCACCGCTATTGGAGTTCGCTTAAGCCATGCGAGTCGAGAGGGGTAAGCCCTCGGCGCACTGCTCAGTAACACGCGGACAATCTGCCCTCGAGACGGGGATAA
>JBOGRO010000041.1:0-2985 GCA_050749465.1 Thermoplasmata archaeon
TTCTTTGCGCAGGGGAGGAGGGGACCCATGCCCTCCGGGACGTCGAGAGGCCGGCCTTTAGACCCGAGGTCCAGCGGAACCGATCAGCCGCGGGTGAGGGCCGCGTCGAATTCCGCCAAAGTAGTGCTGGTCTCCCACAGGTCGATCCGTTGGGCCCTCGGGGCGATGACGTCGTAGTACCCCTCCAGCGAGAGGATGGAGTGATCGGACTCGCCCTCGCCGAAGGTGGCGTGCCAGCGGGGACGCCGCCGCACGTCGGCGAGGGCTCGGATCCACCCGGGGGGCGGTTCCGCGCGTGCGGGCACCTGAAAGGCGAGCGCTCCCCCCGGAGCGACTCGCTCCCACAGCCGGAGGAGTTCGTGGGGATGGTCCGGGACCCATTGGAGCGCCGCATTGGAGAAGACGAGGTCGTACGCCGCTTCGCCCGACCACCGGCGCACGTCCTCCTCCACCCACCGGACCGCGAGCGGGAGACGGCGCGCGACCGAGAGCATCTCGGCCGAACTGTCGACACCCACCACCTCTGCGGCGGGCCACCGTCCGAGCAGCACGGAAGTGCTCGTCCCCGGGCCGCAGCCGAGGTCGACGATCCGACGGGGCCGGGCGAGGTCGATCCGGCTCACCAGGTCCCGACAGGGTTGGGTCCGCTCCTCGGCGAACTGGAGATAGCGCTGGGTGTCCCAGCCCGGCATCGTCGCGCCCGTCGCCGGCCTAACACCCGGCGAGCTTGAGCACGTCGGTCGGGGCATCGCAGATCCGGGGACCCGCGGTGACCCCCACGAACCAATCGCTCTCCTCCTGCGGCCTGAGGGGCCGTCCGAGGGAGCTCACTCCTCCGACGCCCCGACCCCGAAGCGATCGATCTCTCGCAGTATCGTCGCGAGGAGGGGTGCGGTCTCCAACACGACCCCGTATCGGGCGAAGTATCGCGCCAGCGTGTCCAAGGCGTGCACCAGGGCGGCGCGGGCTGCCTCGAACCGGACCCACGGGGGCGAGCCCAGTCGATCGACTCGCAGACCCCGGCCCAGGTCGATGATCCACGGCCGGCGGTCGTGGACCAGGATGTTGAACGGGCTCAGGTCCGTATGCACGATCCCCGTGTCGGCCAACCGCGCGATCCCGTCGAGCAGCGCGAGGCCGAACGGCTCGGGGGACTCCAGACGCACCTGCCGGAGCTGGGGAGCGGGATCGCCGTCGGTCCCGAGGAACTCCATCGTGAACGCGTTCTCCTCCCGCTCGATCGGCTCCGGCACCGGTGCGCCATGGGCGCACGCATAACCGAGGAGGTCGAATTCCCGCAACGCGAGGTGGGCCATCCCGTCGGCCTTCACCGCGCCGTGCGTCCGGTTCGCGGTCCGGTACAGCCGGTACGCCTTGGCGACCACCGGGCGCGTCCCGTCGAGCGCGAGGAAGACGTCCGCCTCCTTGCCGGCGCCGATCGGTCGGATGACCTCCGTGACGAGCCCGGTGTCGATCAGCTGGCGGACGACCTCCTCGCTCCGGAGCTCGCGGAAGGGGATCGCGCCCGACTTCAGTTTCCAGCGTACGCTGGCGTCGAGGTACGGCTCGTTGGGCATCGGTGTTGGTGTGGGTGCGGAACACGGGAATCGGTCTCTCGGAGGCGCGCCGCCGCGCCGCGGGTCCGGAGCGCTACCGGGTCCCTGGCGCGTACGCGAACAGAACCCTCTCGTGCATTCCAGGAACCCCCCGGCCGAAGCCACTCCTCCGAGAGAGCCCTCCTACGTAAGGGTTCCGGCCGCTCCCGATCTACCCCCGCCCGCGTCGTCCGTCCGCAGGTCGGGTCGGAGCCGGCTCGATCTTCGCCGGTTCCGCGACCAGCTCCGCGAGCACGGCGGCGTTCGAGCGCGCCGGGTCCCGCGCACCGAAGACGAGCGTGACCGTGGCGCGGCGCGCTTCTTCCCGCAGGGACGACACGAACTCGGGCCGGGCGAGGAGCTCCTCGCGGTACCGACGTCGGAACTCCGGGAACCGGTCGGGCAAATGACCGTACCACCGTCGCAGTACGTCGCTGGGAGCGAGCTCTTTCCGCCACGCGGTCAGGTGGAGCCGGTCGGCGGAAACCCCCCGGGGCCAGAGGCGGTCCACGAGGTAGCGCTTCCCGTCATCGGGGCTCGCGGGTTCGTAGGCGCGCTTCGTTCGGACCGGCATCGTCGGGCGTCTCCGCCGGTCAGTCGCCGGACCCTTATCTGCCTGACCGCGGGTCTCGAGCACAGATCGCATCCGCGCGCCGTGGGAGGTACGCGCGAGGGTCGGGGGGAGTGGTCCGGCCGGTCGCGGTGGTCGCATCGGGGCGCCCCCTCAACGTTCAAGTAAGCGGTCGCGGGTCGGGGGAGCGCGTCCATGCCGGCCGAGAAGACGTCCGAGCGCGACGAGGGGGCGATGCCGGACGGGGAGATGGACGGGGCGCAGCTCGTCGACCGGATCGTCGAGGAGCTCGACCTGCTCGCGCGGAACGTCAACATCGTCGAGAAGCTGTCGAAGGGACCGCCGACCGGCATCATCCGGCTCTCCGAGGCGCTCCACCTCCCGATCCACAAGACCCGATACTCATTGCACCTCCTCGAACGAGAGGGGGTCATCCAGCCGTCGGCGGACGGCGCGGTCGTCACGGACAAGGCGCGGGAGTTCTGGGCGAACCTCGACCGCAGCCTCGACCGGATGACCGTCCTCGTCCGGCAGCTCAAGGAACGCGCCGCGGAACACGAATCCCGCCCCTCCGCGGGTCGGAAAGGCTATTAGAGCGATGCTGGCTCGCCGCGCGCGGTGCCGCCGTAGCTCAGCGGCAGAGCGATCGGCTGTTAACCGAAAGATCAGCGGTTCGAAAGGTCGACGGTCAACCTCCGTCGACCCCAAATTCCGCTCGGCGGCGCCTCCGGTTCCCGTCCTGTGGGCCCGTAGCTTAGCCCGGCCGAGAGCGTCCGGCTCATAACCGGTTGATCGACGGTTCAAATCCGTCCGGGCCCA
>JBOGRO010000042.1:0-57797 GCA_050749465.1 Thermoplasmata archaeon
GCTCGCGGGACCATGCCCGCGAGCCCCCCGTTCTCCGGATGGCTGGACCGACTGATCGACGCCGTGCATCCCCCCCGCACGGTCTACGCGCACTGCGACATCCCGTGCGGTATTTACGACCCGTACGAGGCCCAGATCTCCGCGTTGACGGTCCTGCGGATGGACCAGTTGATCGGCGAGCTCCCCCCGATGGCGGCGGAAACGAAGCCGGAGGACCGCGCGACCTACGTCAGCAAGCTCGCTCGGTACACGGCCGTCAAGGAGTCCCACGCCGAGCGCGTCAAGAGCGAGGTCCGCGTGATCTGGGGTGACTACTTCACCCCGGACCACCTGAAGGCCCACCCCGGGGCCCACGAGCTCGTCTGGAAGCTGATGAAGCAGGCCTCCAAGGCTCGCCAGGGCACCGGGGTCGCCGACGCGCAGGAGCTCGTGACGCTCGTCCAGGAGTTCTCGGAGCTCTTCTGGCTCACGAAGGGCGCCAAGACCCGCAAGATCCCGTCGCTGCAGAAGTCCGGCGGCGAGCTCGTCGTCCAGGTCCCCCCGTAGGACGGGGTCGGGAGTGGCGCGCCCGCGGCCGGTCCTCCTCGGGAGGAAGCCGTCGTGACCTCGACCGTCCCGCTCGACGGTCGGTCGCTCACGCTCGAGTCGTTCGTCGACGTCGTGCGGCACCGGGCGTCGGTCGCGCTGCCGCCGTCCGCGCGCGCCGCGATGGAGGCGAGTCGCGCGGCCGTCGACCGCGTGGTCGCCGCCCACCGACCCGTCTACGGGATCACGACCGGCTTCGGGGGTCTCTCCGACCGCGCGATCCCGCCCGGGAAGGGACGGGAGCTCCAGCGCGCCCTCGTGCGAAGTCACGCGAGCGGCACGGGACCGGCCCTCGTCCCCGAGGTCGTCCGCGGCCTCATGCTCCTGCGAGCGAACTCGCTCGCGCACGGCCACTCGGGCGTCCGGGTCGAGCTCGTCGAACGCCTCGCCGACTACCTGAACCGCGACCTCGTCCCCTGGATCCCCGAGCAGGGGTCGGTCGGGGCATCGGGCGACCTCGCCCCGCTCGCCCACCTCGCGCTGGCGTTGACGGGGGAAGGGGCGTTCGTCGCGGGGGGCACCGCCGTCCCCGAACCGGCGCGGGAAGTCCTCGCCCGGGAGGGGATCCCGGCGGTCGAGCTCGCCGAGAAGGAGGGGGTCGCGCTCCTCAACGGGACCGCGCTCATGGCGACGTACCTCGCGCTCGCGGTCCGGGACCTCTCCGAGCTCACCGCGGCCGCCTCCGTCGGGATCGCGCTCTCGTTCGACGCGCTGGAGGGGGACCCCGAGTCGCTGGACGACCGTCTCGGTGAGGTTCGGAACTCTCCGGAGCAGCGGGAGGCCGCCGCGGCGGTCCGCACCCTCCTCGCGGGGAGCAGCCTCGCGATCCACCGCCGTACCTGGGCGGGGCAGGACCCGTACACGCTCCGCTGCGTTCCCCAGGTCCTCGCCGCGGTCCGCCTCGCGATCGGCTTCGGGAGCGGAATCGCGGTCCGCGAGCTGAACGCGGTCACCGACAACCCCGTGGTCTTCGAGGGGGATGAGTTCCTGAACGGCGGCAACTTCCATGGCCAGCCGCTCGCGCTCGCGCTCGACACCCTCGCGATCGCCGCCCAGTACCTCGCGGCGTTCTCCGAGCGTCGAATCGCCCGGATCCTGCACCCGGCGCTGAACCGCGGGCTGCCCGCGTTCCTCGCCCCCAACCCCGGCCTCACCTCCGGGTTCATGATCCCCCAGTACCTCGCCGCGGCGCTCGTCAACGAGAACGCGACGCTCGTCCATCCGGCGAGCGCCGCGAGCCTCCCCACGTCGGCGGACCAGGAGGATTTCGTGAGCATGGGGCCGTGGGCCGGCGTGAAGCTCCGCCGGGTCCTCGCGAACACCCGCAAGGTCCTCGCGGTCGAGTGGATCGTCGCGGGGCAGGCCCTCGAGCTCCGCCGGCCGAAGACCGGGGGACACGGCAGCGAGGCCGCGCTGCGGGCGTTACGAAAGCGCGTCCGGCCGTGGACCGACGATCGCAGCCCCTCGGCCGAGATCGAAGGGGTCGCGGCGCACCTGGAGGACGGTACGCTCCTCCGTGAGGTGCGGGCCGAGACGCCGTTCTAGGGGCTCGAGGGCGGCGCCCCCACGGGCCGCGCGGCGATCGACGACGGGAACTGCACGCGGTGCCCGCACGACGGGCACGCGTACTCGCTGACGCCGCGATGGCGCAGCGGGGTCCGGCACTTCGGGCACGGGATCGGCTTCGCGTTCACCCAGGCCGCGAAGAGCTCTTGTTGGCGGCGGTCCGAGAGCGAGGCCGGCGAGGCGGTCGGGTTCGAGGCCGCGGAGAGCGGGCTCGCTCGGGCGGACGGTACGGAGGGTGGAGCCGCCGGCGGGGTGAGGGCCGCGGGAGCCGACGAGACACCGCCGGCGACGCGCGCCGCGGAGTGGGCGGACGAGAGGCGCCCGCACTTCGGGCAGACCGCGAGCCCGCCGCTACCGGTCGTCTGCAGCGCTACGTGGCAGCTAGGGCAGAGCGTCTTGAGGCCGATGGGGCTGAAGACGGGGGTCGGGGCCGGTGGAGGCCGAAGCGCGGCGGAGCGGCCCGTATCGGGCGCGGCGGGGGCGGCGGCCGGCGCGAGGGGCGCCGGGGGGAGGGCCCAGCGCACCATCCGACGGCCCGGGTCATAGGTGACCGGGGTCCCGGGGCGGGCGAGCTCGTGGGCGAGGAGCCTCTCGGTCTTCCGCTCGCGCCAGGAGAGGGCGGCGGCGAGGCCGGGAACGCTGGTCGTGCCGAGCGACTGCACGGTCGTCCGGAGGCGCTCGAGGTCCTGCTCGGAGGGTCCGAAGAGGGCGGCCATCAGCGCGAACCGCGCCCTGGCCGCAAAAGAACCTATCGCCGCACGGGAATCGAAAAGGGAAGGCACCGGTGGGGGAGACCCCTGGTCTCTTGGACGGTGCCACCAAGAGCCGCTTCCACCGATGCCCGAGGCCAACTACGGCAAGGCCACGACTGTCTATATAGTTTCCCGGACCCCCGAACGGTGGGGGATGGGGGGGTCGACGACCTTCTCGGGCCGCTCCCCGCCCCGAACCGGGGTCTCGCGACCGCTAAGTCCCCCCCGGCCTCGGGGTCCCGTGGACCCGCTCCTTCGGTCCCTCGCCGGGTCGGTTCGGGGCGTCGTGCGGACCGACCGCGCCGAGATCGATCGGGTTGGGAAGGATGCCTCTCATCTCCGGGGCCGCCCCGTCGCGGCGGTCGCGCCCCGGGACACGGGCGACGTGGTGGCGCTCGTACGCTGGGCCCGCGCCCACCGGGTGCCGCTCGTGCCGCGGGGGGCCGGCACGTCCCTCGACGGGGAGTCGGTCCCGACCCGGGGCGGGGTCGTGGTCGACCTGGCGGGGTGGAGCTCGATCGCGGACATCCGACCCGAGGAGCGCTCGGCGCGCGTCGGGCCCGGGACGGTCAACCGAGACCTCCAGAGGGCGCTCGCCCCCCACGGGATGTTCTTCCCACCCAACCCGGGGTCATGGACGACGTCGACGATCGGGGGCCACGTCGGCACGAACGCGTCCGGCCCTCGCTCGTTCCGCTACGGGCCAACGCGTGCCTGGGTCCGCGCCGTCGAGGCGGTCCTCGGGACCGGCGAGGTGGTCCGGTGGGGGAGCCGGGCCGCGAAGCGCTCGGTCGGGCCCGACCTCCTGTCGCTCTTCGTCGGGAGCGAGGGGACGCTCGGGGTCGCGACCGAGGTGACCGTCCGTCTCGCCCCGGTCCCCGCGGTCCGGCTCGGCGTGGTCGTCCCGCTGGGCGAGGGGGTCCCGCTGGGCGTCCTCGCCGCTCGGCTCGCGGGCGCACCGGGGACCGGCCTCTCGGCCATCGAGTACCTCGATCGCGCGTGCGCCGACGAGCTGGGGCATCTCCCGGGCTCCGACCTCCACCCGACCGGCGCCCTCCTCTTGCTCGAGATCGAGGCGGACCGCCGCGCGGAGGCGCGCTCGCGGCTCGCGCGGGTCGCGTCGGTGCTGCGGGGGGCGAACGTTCCCACGACACCGGCGATCTACGAGGACGCGGATGCGCTGTGGACGCTGCGCGGCCGGGCCGGCATCTCGCTCGACGAACGCCTCGGGCTACGGATCCGCGAGGACGTCGCGGTCCCGCTGGGGGAGGTCGACCGGCTCGTCGACGCGCTGACGCGGATCGGTGCGGTCGAGCGCGTCCCGCTCTACCTCTTTGGCCATCTCGGGGAGGGAAGCCTGCATCCGAATTACGCGGTGGCGTCGGACGACCCGACCGGCGCCCGCGTCCGAGCGGCCGTGCTGAGCGCGTCGCTCGCCCTCGGTGGTACGATCAGCGCGGAGCATGGTATCGGCGCCGTGAAGTCCGCGTTCCTCGAGCGCGAGCTCGGCGCCGTCGGCGTCCGGATGCTGCGCACGGTCAAGCACGCGTGCGACCCCGACGGGATCCTGAACCCCGGGAAGCTCTACCCGGCCGAGCCTCGGCAAGGAGCCGGGCGATCTTCTCCGTCCCCTTCGGGATCGGCAGCCGGCCCAGCTCACCGAGGGTCACCCATCGTTGCCCGGTTCGCCGGCTCCGGGGTGCGGAAACGGCCGGCGCCCCCTCGAAGACGTGGAGCTCGACCGTGAAGTGGCTGTAGCCGTGGCGCACGACGCCGCGGTAGACGAGCGGCCCCGGCCGGCGGCCGGTCTCCTCGGCGAGCTCGCGGACCGCGGCGTCCCGGGGCCGCTCGCCCGCCTCGATCTTGCCGCCGGGGAACTCCCACAACCCGCCGAGGAGGCCGGTCGGCGCGCGTCGTTGCACGAGCCAGCGACCGCGCTCGCGCAGGGCGACGACCGCGCCCCGGACGTGCGGTCGGACCCTTGGGGCGGGGCGCCGGGGTAGCCGGCCCGGGTCGTCGGTCTCCCGGTAGGCCCGGCAGAAGGAGCGCACGGGGCAGTCGCCGCAGCGGGGGGCCGCCGGCCGGCAGACCGTCTCACCGAGCTCCATGACGGCCTCGTTGAACGCGCCCGCGTCGTCCGCCGGCAGCGCCGCTTCGAGCCCCGCCGCGAGGCGGGCCCGGACCGCGCGGGCGCGGACGTCGCCTTCCTCGCGGGTCCATCGGGCCGCGACGCGGAGGCCGTTTGCCTCGATTGCCACGACCGGCGTCCCGTAAGCGAGGCTCGCGATCGCCCGCGCGACGTACGGGCCGACCCCGGGGAGCTCCTCGAGCTCCG
This sequence comes from Thermoplasmata archaeon, assembly GCA_050749465.1. Lineage (GTDB taxonomy): Archaea > Thermoplasmatota > Thermoplasmata > Lutacidiplasmatales > UBA184 > Lutacidiplasma. The sequence goes on from JBOGRO010000042.1 coordinate 5,239, forward strand.
CGACGGTGCGAGGCAGCTCGCCGTTCCGATGGGCCACGAGTTCCCGCGCGGCCCGATGGAGGTGGCGGGCCCGTGCGTAGTACCCGGCCCCCTGCCAGGCCTTCAACACGTCGCCGAGCGGTGCGGCGGCGAGCGCGCGCGCCGTCGGGAACGCTCGGACGAACCGCTCGAAGTACGGCGCCGCCTGCTCGACGCGGGTCTGCTGCAGGAGGACCTCCGCGACCCAGATCCGGTAGGGTGACCGGTCGCGCCGCCACGGGAGGTCCCGGCGGTGGGCGCGGAACCACGCGAGGAGCCGGGGGGTGACCCCGGGCGAAGTCGGGCGGGGACTTCGGGACCCGACGCGCGCCTCCGCGACCACCGGGCGCGCCGAAGGAAGCGCACGTTTAAAGCCGAGGTCGAGTTCGAAAAAAACGGGGATCGTGGTGGTCGAGATCGCGGGGCCGGTCTGTGTGAACGACGAGACGTTCGAACTCGAGGTGATCCGGTCGCCCCTCCCGGTCGTCGTCGACTTCTACGCCGACTGGTGCGCCCCGTGCCGCGTGACGGAGCCGGTCTTTCGGGACCTCTCCGGGCGGCTCGCGGGCCGCGTGAAGTTCGCGAAGGTGAACGTCGACGAGGCGTCGGTGGTGACGCGGTCGTACGGCATCCACTCGATCCCGACGTACCTGTTCGTGCGCCGCGGTCGCGAACGGGGACGCGAGGTCGGGCCGGTCGACCCGGTCGATTTCCGCGCGATCCTGCGCCGGCACTTCGCCTAGCCGCGGCGCGGGCTCTAGTGGCGGAAGACCCGCCACCCGGTGAAGTACATCGCGATCCCGTAACGCTCCGCGGTCGCGATCACTTCGGGGTCCCGCACGCTGCCGCCGGGCTGGAGGATCGCCGCGACCCCGGCCTTCCCCGCGACCTCGACGCCGTCCGCGAACGGGAAGAACGCGTCCGACGCGAGGACCGCGCCGCGCGCGCGCTCGCCGGCGACCTCGCACGCGATCTCCACGGCCTTGACGCGCGTCGGTTGGCCGGAGCCGATCCCGACGGTCCGGGACCCCTGGGCGAGGACGATCGCGTTCGACTTCGCGTAGCGCACGACCCGCCAGGCGAAGTCGAGGGCGCACGTCGCCTCGGGGGAGGCGGCGCGGCTCGTCACGAGCTTGAAGTCGGCCGGGGCGAGCTCCCGCCGGTCCTCCTCCTGCAGGAGGAAGTGGCCGAGCGCGCTCTTGGCCTCCCAGCCGACGCGCCCGTGGGGCGGCGGCTCCGTCCGCACGACCTTGAGCTTCGGGCGCCGGCCGAGTGAGCCGAGTGCGGCGGCATCGAACTCGGGCGCGGCGAGGAGGTCGACGAAGACCCCCTTCAGGGCCGCGGGGTCGTCCGGTCCGACCGGGCGGTTGACCGCCACCGCGCAGCCGTACCGCGCGACCGGGTCGGTCGCGATCGCCCGCTCGATCGCCTCGCGGACGGTCGCGCCCGACGCGACGCCGCACGGCGTCGCGTGCTTCACGACCGCCACGCTCGGCACTGGGAACTCGGCGACGATCGCGAGCGCCGTGTGGAGATCGAGGAGGTTGGTGTAGGAGAGCGCGTCGCCCTTGAGGAGCGAGAACGGCCGCGGCGCGAAGGAGGTCGCGGCCGGCTCGACGAGGCCGTACGTCGCCGCCCGCTGGTGGGGGTTCTCCCCGTAGCGCAGCTTGAGCGGCTCCCGACGGAACGTGACCTCCTCGGGGAACGGCTCGAAGGACGGCTCGGGGGAACCGAGCGCGCGGGCGATCGCCGCGTCGTAGGCGGTCGTGCGTCGGAACGCTTTTGTTGCGAGCCGGGACCGGGTCGCCGCGCTCACGACCCCAGCGTTCTCGCGCAGCTCCGCGAGGAGCGGCGGATAGTCGGCAGGGTCGGTGACGATCGTCACCCAGTCGTGGTTCTTCGCGGCGGCCCGCGCGAGGGTGACGCCGCCAATGTCGATGAACTCCTCCCGGTCCCGGGCGTCCGGGTGCTCCGCGAGGTGCCGCTCGAACGGGTAGAAATTCACGACGACCAGGTCGAACGAGCGGAGGCCCCGCTCGCTCATTTCCCGCCGCCCGGCGTCGGTCCGCGGGGCGAGGATGCCGCCGAGAAGCGCGGGATGGAGGGTCTTGACGCGGCCGCCGAACCACGCGGCGACCCCGGTCAGGTCCTCCGCGGCGCCGACGGGGACGCCCGCGTCGGTGAGCGCTTTGCGGGTGCCACCCGTCGCCCAGAGCTCGACGCGGAGCGCAGAGAGGCCCCGCGCGAGGTCGGCGAGGGCGCTCTTGTCATCTACGGAGAGCAGCGCGCGCTCGACCCGCACCGCAGCCCCGTCTTCGGACGCCACTCCCCGTACCCCCAATGGGGAGGGAAGGCGAGAGATAAGGGTCGCGGCCGGTGGAGCCGATAACGTTCCCGCCGCCGTCGAGGTCGGCGCTCATCGGCATAAGACTAAATACCGCGCCCGAGGGTATTTTGTACTCCACCGTCGAGGTGTCAGTGAACCGACGTCCGCCCCGAAAGTGGAGATTGCGCGGCCGACGCGCCCAGGTCTCGGCCGTCGCGACGATCCTCGGTCTCCTCCTAGTCGTCACGTTCATCGCGAACTACCTCACCACGACGTTGCCGGGCCAGATGAGCACGAACGACCTCGACCACGTGATCCAGGTCGAGAACCAGGTCGGGCGCCTCCAGGCGCTCCTCGAGGCGGCGTCGGGGGCCAACGCGGTCGGGAAGCAGTTCACCCAGCCGGTCACTCTCGGCGGCGCCGGCCAGCCGCCGTTCGCCCCCGCCGACGGAGGGACCTTCGGGCCGTCGAACGGCTCGACCTTCGCGCTCGCGGTCCCGATCGGGAACGGGGTCTGGACGTACACTCCGCCGACCGTGGCGAGGAGCGTGTACACGCCCGGGGCCGGGTGCAGTCTCGCTTCGGGCAGCCCGACTTCGGTCACGTGTACCGGGGCGGGCATCCTTCTTTGGAACCTTTCGGAAGCCGGGAAGACGTCCATCACCTTCACGGGCTCGGCCGCGACCGGCACCTACAACATCAACATTCAGGACAGTGGCACCTCCACCACGAACCTAGCGACGATCACGCTCTCCCTCGGATCGGGTACCTTGAACGTCCTGGTCATCGGGAACTACGACTCGATCCCACTGAGGCTGACCGGCACCGGGACAGCGAACATCGCCATCATCGGGAACTACGACAACCTGACGATCACCGACAAGACCGGCACGGGCTCGGTCTATCTCACCGAGTTGGGTACGGACGACACGACTTGGATCCCGTATGAAGGGGGTCTCAGCAACTTCGTGGGTTCTATCACGGGCACCGCCGACTCGGTCTCGGTCACGACCACACTCGCGAACATGAACTCGAACACCGTCGCCTCCGTGTACTTCGTCGGCGATTCCTTCCCCCCGACGACCTGCCCGAACGACGACCTTGCGATCAGCGATTCGGTAGCCGGGGGCTCCGGGCCCCTTCCTCCAGTGATCTACCCTAGATCCACTACCGTGTCCTACGGCGACTACAACGTGACGTACAACGGCACCTCGTCGCCGATCACCCCGACCACGACCCCGCCGGTGTTCTGGACGAAGTACAACCCGGACCCGAGCAACATCCTCGCGTCCGCTGCGGCCAACTGCCCGTACTACACGGAGGGTTCAACCCCCCTCGACCTCGGCGAGAGCGGCGGCGGCTTCACCGTGCACCTCGCCAACACCTACCTGCCCCCGGCCGACATCGCCTTCGATAGCGGCGGAGTCGTCTATGCCCAAACCGGCGGCATCCCGACGATGATCGATCCACCGGCGATCACCGCGACGACGGTGCTCGGGCAACTCACGGGGCTCTCGATCTGGTTCCCGGTCTTCATCGGCACGTTCCCGGTCGTCTCCGGACTCTCGACCACGGAGCTCTCGGCGCGCCTCCTCTCGGTCGACACGATCGCGCTGACGACGACCACCGCCACCACCTTCGCCCTCGGCGCGGACGTCACCCTCACGATCGTCTCGCCGTTCGCGGCCGCCTGGGAGAACTTCTTCACCTCGACTCAGCCGTACAGCCAGTACGGGGCGACGTGTGTCGGGCTGACGACCGCGTGCGCCGGGCCGTACACCGTGGGCGGGCCTCACGGGACCGTGAGCCTCGCGATCCCCACTGGGTCGGCGTTGGCCTCCCTGAACGTCCAGATCGCGACGTTCACTGTCTCGCTCGTGTAGGTGGGGCCCCGCGGACCCACGGGGCGCGCTTACCGAGAAGGCGGGCGGCCGCCCGAACGGAGCCACGCCTTCGCGCCTCGGAGCGTTCCCCACGTGCGACGGGTAACGAGCTCGCCCTCGGCCGGGCCGAGCGGGGTCGTCCAGGCGACCCGTGCTGCGGGGGCGCGTCGGTGGTCCACCTCCGCGATCGCGCGGGGGCCGTCCGCGCGGATCAGCCGGAACCGCCCCGCGGCCGGCGACCGTTCGAGGCAGCGACGCAGCGTCGCCTCCCACCAGCGCGGAGAGGGGCTCGAAACAGGGGCTCCCGCTACCTCGATGCCGAGGTAGCGGGGGCGGAGCGTCGCCGTCCTACCGGACGAGGTCGATGACTTCCTCGGCCTCACCGGATGCGTAGCCTCCCTTCTGGCCGAGGAGGCTCGTCGCCCGGACGCCGGTGATGATGAGGAGCACCTTGATGGTGTTCTCCATGTCGGGAGAGTTCTCGACCGAGCAGCCCCAGATGATGCGGGCGCGCTTCGAGATCTTGCCGCCGACCAGGGCCGCGGCCTTCTCCGCCTCGCTGACCGTCATCGTCGGACCGCCGATCACGCGGACCAGCGCGCCGGTCGCGTCCTTGAGCTCCACGGCACCGAGCAGCGGCGACGTGAGCGCCTCGGTGACGGCCTCCGTCACGCGGTCGGTGGCGCTCTCGCTCTCGCCGAGCCCGATCAGCGCGACCCCGCCGTCCTTCATGACGGTCAGGATGTCGGCGTAGTCGAGGTTGACGAGCCCGGGCCGGGTCACGATCTCCGTGATCCCCTTGATGCCGGTCATGAGGACCGCGTCGGCGAGCTTGAACGCCGAGTCGAGCGGCATGCGGGGGACGAGCTCGAGGAGCTTGTCGTTCTGGATGACGATCGTCGTGTCGCAGACGCGGCGCAGGCGCTCGAGCCCGTCGCGGGCCTGCTCCATGCGCGTCGCGCCCTCGCCGGCGAACGGGAGCGTGACGACGCCCATCGTGAGCGCGCCGGCCTCCTTCGCGAGGCGGGCCACGAGGTGCGCGGAGCCGGTGCCGGTCCCGCCGCCCATCCCCGCGGTGATGAAGACGATGTGCGCGCCCGTGAGGAACGCGCGGATCTCCTCCTCGTTCTCGCGAGCGGCTTCCTCGCCGATCTCGGGCCGGGCTCCAGCGCCGAGGCCCTTGGTCGCGCGGCGACCGATCAGGATCTTGCGCGGAGCGTGGATCGTCAACAGGTGCTTCGCGTCGGTGTTGATGGCGCACATCTCGGCGCCCTGGATCCCTTCCTCGACGCACCGATTGATCGTGTTCGTGCCGCCGCCCCCGCATCCGATGATCCGGATGTTGACTTTGAGGGTCTCCGCCAACTTCGCGAGCTCGGCGTCGTCGGCGCTCCCGTAGGTCGGCGCGGTCGGCTTCTTTTCTTCGACCAGGTTCTGGTTCTCCTGGTGCTTGGCGATCGCTTCCTGGATGATGGATTTCATCGGTATTTCTCCCATCCCGTTTGTCAGACGAGCGTCATACGCTCTGGAGGAGCAGTTCGAAAGTCGATACTTAAACGTTTGCGTTCATCGGCGATAGGGCAGCGTCACGTTACGCTGGCAACCGGTGTGTGGCCGCACACCGCACAGTGCGTCTTGCCCACTAGCGCCGGTGTTGCGGCGCAGGCACACGGCGGCGGCTCCTTGTAGCCGCACTCGCAGACCGATGGCCCCCCGGGCGGAACGGAACAGTTGGTACACATTTTCGTGCCTCGATGCGCTGCCCGGCGACCCTCGGACCGGGCCCGTGCGAGTCGATAGGCAACTCGACCGTAAGAATCAGTCGTATCCAACTTGGGGTGGACTGCCTCGGTGAGGTCCTCGAGGAACGGGACCCCGCCCCGTTCGACGACAGGCCCCTCGGTCGCCTGCGCGGCGGAACCAGCGTTAGCTGGATTCTCCCGACTTCGGGAGTCCGCTCTCGTGTTTGTCGACCACGCCCACCGAGTAGAGGATGTGGGAGGGTTGGTCGAGGAACAGCCGCTCGGTCCGGTCGAGCGGTCTCGGGTCAAGCCCCACGAACACCAGGACCGACATTCCGATGGAACCGGCGAGCAGGGCGATCCCGCTGGCCACCTGAGCCGAGCTGAGGTTGATGTAGCCCAGCACGGCCGAGATCCTCGCTATCGCCGCAGCGAGGAAGCCGATCGTCATGATGGCGAACGCCGCCAGCGCGCGGTTACGGCGAGCCGGTAACAGGACCATGTACGCAAGGGAGTCGCGAATGGTTCCCTTCGCCCAACCGCGGGCGAAGAGTACGGCGCTCTCTACGATGAGCGCGATCGCCCCCAGCAACAGGAGTGCCGCGGCGATCTGGACCACGCTCACAGCTCGTTGACCTGCCCTGGGCCGCCCGATTCTCGCCGACAACTCGGCGCCACGGAACGCCTGATAGCAGAACGCGAACACCGCCTACTTAAGAGCTCGCGGCGGACGGCAACGTCACGAAGGACGGGCGCGGGACTCCGGGCCCGGTATCGGGCGCCCCGAAGTTCCGAGCGGTTAGCGCACCCGCGGACAGAAAGCGGAAGTCGAATCACCCGTATCGGCCCCCGATCCAATTCGCCCTCGAGATTGAAGGTCTCGGGATCGGTATGCGACTCGGGAGAAGGCGGTGGCTCGGAAGTATCGGTTCCGCTGACCGAACTGTGGCACGGCGTTCGAGAAGGGGCTGGGCGCCGTGATGCTCTCACCCCACATCCTCGGGAAGGGACTACGGGTCAGCCGTCCGGACTGCAAGCAGTCAAGCAGGATACCGCCACTCCCGGGCGGGGACGACGCCCCGCTTCCGTGACGTCGGGTCGGCCGGGAACCACCGACGACCGTTCGGAACGCGCGGTCCGCGCGGAAGGGCGTATCCGTCCGGCGCGAGTTTATCTCGGGCGGCCGTCTGGGCGGCCCGTGGATCGTTATTTTCGCGCGGTCGAGGCGGAGGTAGATCGCGCGTACCGGGTCGCCCAGCGGGCCCGGTCCGAGGGGCTCGACCCCGAGACGGTCCCCGAGATCCCGCGCGCGCGGGACATGGCGTCACGCGTGGAGCAGCTCCTCGCCCACCTCAACATCGCGGGGATATCGACCGAGATCCGGGAGCTCGCGGCGCGAATGCCCCGCGAAGAGGTCGCGGTCGCGATCGCGCGGCGGCTCGCGGGCGACGCGCGGGGCGCTCGTTCCCTCACCGACCGGGTCGACGCCGCGCTCCGCGTCGGGCTCGCGATCCTGACCGAGGGGATCCTCGTCGCGCCGCTCGAGGGCCTCGCCGCGGTCCACATCCGCCCCGACCGGGACGGGAGCGGGTACATCGAGCTGTACTACGCGGGCCCGATCCGCGCGGCCGGCGGGACGGCGCAGGCCCTGAGCGTGCTGCTCGCCGACATCGTCCGACGCGACCTCGGCCTCTCCGCCTACCACGCCGACGCGCAGGAGATCGGCCGGTTCCAGGAGGAGATCCCGCTCTACAAGCGCTACCAGCACCTGCAGTACTCGCCGACCGCTGAGGAGATCGCGCTCGTGGTACGAAACGTGCCGGTCGCGATCTCGGGAGAGTCGACCGAGGGGGACGTCGAGGTCAGCGCGTTCCGCAACCTGCCCCGCGTCCCGACGAACGGGCTGCGCGGCGGCGCGTGCCTCGTGGTCGCGGAGGGCCTCTGCCAGAAGGCCGCGAAGCTTCGCAAGATCGTCGACAAGCTCGGGCTCGAGGGATGGGGGTTCCTGGACGCGCTCGGGCACCACGCGATCGAGGACGAGGACGCCCACACGCCGAAGTACCTGCAGGATGCGGTCGGCGGTCGCCCCGTCCTCGCCCACCCGAACCGGCCGGGAGGGTTCCGCCTCGTCTACGGACGGGCCCGCACGACCGGCCTCGCCGGCTGCGCGGTGAACCCCGCGACGATGGTGGTGCTCCAAGAGTTCGTCGCGATCGGAACGCAGGTCAAGCTCGAGTACCCGGGCAAGGCGACCGCGATGGCGGTCTGCGACACGATCGACGGCCCGATCGTCGAGCTCACCGATGGCACGGTGACCGCGGTCCACGATGTCGCGCGGGCGCGCGAGCTGCGTCCGTACATCCGTCGGATCGTCGACCTCGGAGAGCTGCTCGTCTCGTTCGGGGAGTTCCTCGAGAACAACCGGGACCTCGTCCCCGGTGCGTACAGCCTCGACTGGCACGCGGGCGAGCTCCGTGCCGCGGGCGTTTCGGAAGGCGAGGGACTCGACGTCGCGACGTACGAGGACGCGGCGCGTCTCTCGGTCGAGCGGGGCGTCCCGCTCCACCCTCGTTGGTTGCTGTTCTGGGGCGATCTTTCCCCGGCGGAGATCCGCGCGCTCGCGGAGTTCGTCGAGCGGAGCGGACGCTGGATCGACGGCGCGCTCGAGGTCCCCGACGACCCGTCCTGGCGAGAGCCGCTGCTCCGCCTCGGATTTCTCTCCGCGCCGATCGACCCGGACTCGCGCCGCGGCGAACCCGACTCGAGCGGTGCGTTGGTGGGTGGTCTCGGCCTGGAGCGCGACGGCGCGCTGCTCGTCCGCCGAACGTCGCTCGATCCGGTCGACCTCGATCCGCTCGGCTACGTGAACCGACTCGCCGGGATCCCGATCCGCTCCCGCGCCCCCTCGCGCGTCGGCGCGCGGGTGGGCCGTCCGGAGAAGGCCTACCAACGCGTCATGCAGCCGAACGTCCACGGGCTCTTTCCCGTTGGAGCCGCCGGGGGCTCGACCCGCTCCGTGACCGAAGCCGCCCGACGCACCGTCCGAGAAGGGACGGACGTCGACCTAGGCGTTCGGGACTGCCCGGGGTGCGGTCGTACGACCGTCTGGGCCCGCTGCTCCTGCGGGACCCACACCACCCCGACCGGCCGGGTCGTCAACCAGCCGCTGCCGATCGCCCGGATCTGGAACGACGCGCTCGCGCGACTCCACCTGGGGAAGGTGCCGTCGGTGAAAGGGGTCAAGGGCCTCGCCTCCCCCGGCAAATGCCCCGAGCCGATCGAGAAGGGGATCCTCCGGGCGTCGCACGGGATCTCGGTCTACCAGGACGGCACCGCGCGGTTCGACCTCACCGACCTCCCGCTCACGCACTTCCGCCCGCGCGAGATCGGCACGCCGGTCGCGCGCCTGCGCGAGCTCGGGTACGCGGCCGACTGGAGCGGCACCGAGCTCACCGACCCCGACCAACTGGTCGAGCTCCTCCCGCAGGACGTCATCGTCTCCCGCTCCTGCGGGGAGTACCTCGTCCACCTGGCGCAATTCGTCGACGACGAGCTCGTCCGCGTCTACAACCTCGAGCCGTTCTACCGCGCGGACCGCCCGCACGACCTCGTCGGTCAGATCGTCGTGGCGCTCGCTCCCCACACGTCGGGGGGCGTCGCCGCGCGGCTCCTTGGGTTCACGAACGCGGAGGCGTGCTTCGCCCACCCGGTGCTCCACGCTGCGAAGCGCCGCAACTGCGACGGCGACGAGGACTCGGTCACGCTCCTCCTGGACGCGCTCGTCAACTTCTCGCGGGCGTACCTGCCCCAGAGCCGGGGCGCGCTCATGGACAAGCCGCTCGTCCTCACCACGCGGCTCGACCCGACCGAGGTCGACAAGGAGGCGCACAACTTCGACGTCGGGAGCCGGTACCCGCTCGCCCTCTACCACGCCGCGGCGGAGCGCCGCTCCCCGAAGGAGGTCGAGCGTCTCATCGACACGATCGGACACCGGCTCGGGACGGACGGGGCGCTCGTCGGCTACGGCTTCACCCACGACACCCGGGACGTCTCGGCGGGCCCGGTCCGGTCCGCGTATCGCGGCCAGCGGGGCATGAGGGACACGGTCGAACGTTCCGTCGTCCTCACCTCACAGATCCGTGCGGTCGACGTCGCCGAGGCGGTGACGCTCGTGCTCAACGGCCACTTCCTGCGCGACGTCATGGGGAACCTGAAGAGCTACGCGACCCAGAGCTTCCGCTGCAAGAGCTGCGGGGCGAGCTACCGGCGCCCGCCGCTCGACGGCCGGTGTCCGGCACCCCGGCCGGGGGGCCAGTGCCACGGCGAGCTCGGCTCGACCGTCTTCGAGGCGTCGGTGCGCAAGTACCTCCCGCTCTCCCAACGACTCGCCGAGATCGATGGGATCACGCCGTACGTTCGCCAGCGGATCCAGCTCCTCGCGGACTCGGTCGCGACGCTCTTCCCGGCCGCAACCCAGCAGACGACCCTCGACACCTTCCCGGCGACCGCGGCGGCCGCTCCGCGGGCTCCGTGAGATGCCCGGGTCCTGCGGAGGTCCGAGTTTCCGGATCCGGTCGGCACGATCGGCGGCAGAGGTCGCTGTCGTCCGGTCGCTGTTCGAGGAGTACGCGGCCTCGCTGGGCGTCGACCTCTGTTTCCAAGGCTTCGACCGCGAGCTCCGCGAGCTCCCCGGGGAGTACGTCCTGCCCCGCGGTGCGCTCTTCTTCGCGAGCGTCGGCGGCCGGCCCGCGGGGTGCGTCGCGGTTCGCCCGCTCCCGCGCGGCCGGGCCGAGCTGAAGCGACTCTACGTTCGGCCCCGCTTTCGGGGGAGTGGTATCGGTCGGACCCTCGCGCTCGCCGCGATCCGAGCCGCCCGGCGGGTGGGCTACCGCGCGCTCCGGCTCGACACGCTCCCCGCGATGGGGCGCGCGCAGGCGCTCTACGTCGCGCTGGGGTTCCGGGAGATCTCCGCGTACCGGCCAAACCCCGTGCCCGGGGCCCGATACTTCGAGCTCGACCTGACGGTCGCGCGCGCCGACCGCCGCGGAACGACCAAATAGCCCGCGACCGTGGAGCGACGGGCGGGCTTGTGGGGTAGTCTGGACTATCCTGTCGGCCTTCGAAGCCGACGACCTGGGTTCGAAATCGCCGGGATCGGCGACGAAACTCCCAGCAAGCCCGTCCCGGGGCCCGACTAGCGGAAGTAGCCGGGCGTCGGGGACGGCTCGCTCCGCTTCTCTTCCTCGGCCCGCGCGACCTCGATGATGTCGATCGCGAGGAGGGCGGGGATCGGGACGAGGCGGACCCGGCCGGCCTCCTCCCCGTCGCTGCCGTCGAGCTCGATCGCGAGGATGTTGTCGCCCCCGATCGACACCAGGCCGCGGAACGTCCCCGTAGAGACGATCGCGGTGTCGTCCGGGCCGGCGGAGCGCACGCGCACCCGCGACCCCGGGGTCAGGGCGATGGGCGGTCGCTTTCCGGCCGGGGCGGTGTCGGTCACCGGCGCCCTCCGCGCTCGCGGGTCGGCTGCCCGCCCGCGACCGCCTTCGCGGTCGGCGCTGGCGGCGCGGGCGACTCCGCCCGCTTCTCGACGAGACCCTGCAGGTGGTTCACGGTCTCCCGGTACCGGCGGAGAGCGTTCTGCGCGTTCGCTTCGGTGAAGTCCCAGGCACGGGCGAGGTTCCCGTAGCGGAGGCGGTAGCCCTTGCGACCCTTGCCGTCGGCGACCCCTCCGACCTCCTCCAGGAGGTCGAGTGACTTGAGTTTGTTGATGTGGCGGTAAACGGTCGGCTTCGACGTCTTCAGCACCGCGGTGAGTTCCTCGACGTACCACGCGCGGCCCGGGTCGCGCAAGAGGCAGTCCCGCACGAGGCGCAGCGCGAGGCTCTGGCCGATCGGTCCCTCCGAGCCGCGGCCGTCCTCCCCCTCGGGGAGATAGCCGACGAGGCGCAGGAATTCGCGGAGCACCTCCTCCATGTCGTCGATTGGGGTAAGCGGGGTGCTGTAACGCAACGAAAGTTCGAACGGCATGCCGATGCAGTGCCAAAACCGGCCCATGAGATAAAACGCGAGGTCCCGGACCGCGCGAAGTGGGGCGAGAAATGATATGGGTCGATGTCGCGATGCTCGGCGCCGTGAGCTCGTTCGAGCTTCTCATCCCCGCCACCGTGGACGAGGCGATCGCGGCGCTGCGAGTCACCGCGGGGAGAGGGTCGGCGGTGATCGCGGGCGGCACGGACCTCCTGCTCGACATCGACGACGGCCGGAGCGCGCCGACGCGCGTCGTGTCGCTCGCGCGCCTGCCGTGGCGCACGCTCGACTGGGTCGGGGGGGCGCTCACTGTCGGCAGCACGCTACCGCTCCGCGCGCTCGAGGACGACCCCGAGCTGCGGCGACGCCTCCCCGGTCTGTGGGAAGCGGTCCACGCGGTTGGCTCCGTCGCGCTCCGCCACCGCGCGACCCTCGGCGGCAATCTCGGGCGCTCCGCGCCTTCCTCCGATCTCGTGCCGATGCTGCTCGCGCTCGACGCCGAGGTCGACCTCGTCGGCCCCACGGGAGAGCGCCGCCTCGCCATCGACCGGTTCGTCCGCGCGTCGCGCCGCACGGCCCTCGCGCCCGGCGAGCTGATCCGGTCGGTCCGCTTCGCCGAGTCCCGCCCGTCCGCGTACCGGTGGCAGCGGGTCCGACCGGCGAACGACATCTCGCAGGTCGCGGTCGCGGTGGCCTACTCTCCCGCGGCCCGGGCCTGGTCGGTCGCGGTCGGCGGAGTGCCGCCCCGACCGGTTCTCTTGCCCGACGTGGCCCGCCGACTTGGGGCCGGCGTTCCGGTGGACGCCACGCTCCGGGACGCCGCCGTCACCGCCAGCCGGGAGGTCGCGATCGTCGCCGACCGTCGCGCGTCGGAGGAGTACCGCCGTCGGCTCGTCGGGACGTTGCTGGAGCGCGCGGTGCGGGCGGCGGTCGCCGCGGGGGAGGTCCGGGCGTGACGCCGGCCGCGGCGCGCTCCCTTCTCGTGAACGGGCGCGAGCGTACGGTCGAGGAGCTTCCCGACGACGAGCGGCTGCTCGACACTCTCCGCTGGCGGCTCGGTCTCAAGGGAACGAAGGAGGGGTGCCGGACCGGCGACTGTGGGGCATGCACCGTCCTCGTCGACGGGCAGAGCACGCTCTCCTGCCTCACGCTGACCCGCGAGGTCGAGCGGGCGGCGCTCACCACGATCGAGGGGACCGCCGCGGACCCGGAGCTCGCGTGCGCGAGCGCGGCGTTCGCGGCCGCGGGGGCGCTCCAGTGCGGCTACTGCACGCCGGGGTTCGTGGTCGCGCTCGCCGGCCTTCTGAAGGAGCGCGGACGCGCGGCGCCGGTAGACGAGCTCCTCGACGGGCTGCAAGGAAACCTGTGTCGATGCACGGGGTACGCGGCGATCGCGCGCGCGGTCGCGCTGGCTCGAGAGGGAGGACCGTGAGCGCGCCGTACCGGCCCGACGCGGCGGTGAAGCTTGCGGGAACCGCCGTCTACGGTATCGATCTCGACCTGCCGGACATGCTCTGGGCCGTGCTCGTCCCGGCCCCGATCGCGCGCGGGCGCCTGCGGGGCGTCGACCTTCGCGGAGCTCGCGCGCTCCCCGGGGTCATCGCGGTCGGACCGGACGACCTCGCGTCGTTGCTCCCCCGAGGGAGCGGCGACCCGGACCGGCCGATTTTCCCGACCGGGGAGGTCGCGTACCGGCACCAGCCGCTCGCTGCGATCGCCGCGCCGACGCTCGCCGCGGCGCGGCGGGCCGCCGCGGCGGTGCGGGTCGACGTTGAACCGCTGCCCGCGGTCGTCGACCTCGAGACCGTGTTCCCCGAGTGGCCGGGGGCCGACGCCGCGCACTCCCCGCACGTGATCGCCCATGTCCACGCCCGCCACGGCGACGTCGACGCAGCGTTCCGCAGCGCGGAACGGGTCGTCGAGGAAACGTACCGCACGGCGAGCGTCCACCAGGTCGCGATCGAACCGCACGCGTGCGTCGCGACCGTCACCGGGGACCGATGGTACGTACAGACGACGACTCAGACCCCCTTCGGCGTTCGCGAGGACGTCGCGTCGCTCCTCGGGCTCCCCGAGGAGTCGGTCGTCGTCGACGGGACGTGGGTCGGCGGAGGCTTCGGGGGCAAAGGTTCGAGCCTCCTCGAGCCGTACGCCCTGCTCCTCTCCCGGGCGTCGGGGCGGCCCGTGCGGCTCGCGCTCGGCTACCGCGACGAGTTCCAGCTCGGCCGGACGACGCTGCCGTCGGTGATCCGGCTCACGACCGGGGTGACGGACGGCCGGATCGTGGGGCGGCGGGTCCGGCTCCTGCTCGACGTCGGTTCGTCGCTGCCGGGGCGAGACTTCGCGACCGGCTATTCGATCGGGTTTCTGCTCGGCCCGTACCGGACCCCGACGTTCGAGGTCGAGGGGTACGCGGTCCGCACGAACAAGCCCCCCTTCGGCCCGCACCGCGCCCCGTTCGCCCCGCAGTGCGCGTTCGCGGTGGAGTCTCACCTCGCGGAGGTCGCGCGGTCGGTCGGGGCGGACCCCGACGCGTTCCGTGCGGCGCACCTATGGCGCGAAGGCGATACGACGCCGATGGGGCAGCCGGTCGGCCCGTTCGGCCTCGGGAAGGCACTCGACGCCGCGCGGGCGCTCGCGGGTCGCTGGCGCCTCCAATTGCCGCCGGGCCACGGGCTCGGGATCGGGGTCGGCTTCTGGGCCACGAACACCCAGGCCGGTGGAGAGGTCCGTCTGGAGCTGGGGCCGACCGAGCTGCGCGTCCTCCAGGCGGAGCGCGAGATCGGGAGCGGCTCCGTCCTGCGCGGACTCTCGGCGGTCGTCGAGCGGGAACTCGGGTTGCCCCGCGAGCGGATCCGCGTCGACTACGCCGACACCTCACGGGCTCCGTTCGACTCCGGCGTCTTCGGGAGTCGCACCGTCGGCGCGCTCGGCCGGGCGATCGTCGAGGCGATCGGGGCGCTGCGGGCGACCCTCGCTGCCCGGCTCGGAGTCGAGGGCCGGGTCGAGGTCGTGGTCGAGGGGGAGGAACTCGTGGCGACCGCCGGCCCCGTCCATCGGTCGGTGCGGGCGCTCCTCACTGCGGAAGAGGCCAGCGCGGGCGGGATCGTCGCGTCCGGCCGCCACTTCGGGAAGTCCGGCGCGATCGATGACGGCCGGGTCGTCGAAGGGACGTTCTACCCGTACACCGACTTCACCGGAGGGGCCCATCTCGCCGAGGTGGTGGTCGACCGCGAGACGGGGACCGTGCGGGTCGTGCGCTACGCGGCGTTCCACGACGCGGGGACGATCGTCGACGCGGCCACCGCGCAGGCCCAGGTCGAAGGCGGAGTCGCGATGGGCCTCGGGATCGCGCTCACCGAGGAGGCGATGTGGTCCGAAGACGGTCGATTGGAGAACCCCCACCTCCTCGACTATCGGATCCCGACGCTGGGCGAGGTGCCGCCGCCCGACGTGACGTTCGTGGAAGGGTTCCCCGGCGCGGGGCCGTTCGGGGCGAAGGGGCTCGGGGAGCCACCGATCATCCCGGTCGCGGCCGCGGTCGCGCTCGCGGTCCGCGACGCGTCGGGGGCGCACGCCACCGAGCTCCCGCTTTCCGCCGAGCGCGTGGCGCGAGCGCTTAAGCTTCTCTGACGGTGCCCCCGACCATGCCGGTCCTCCGCGCCGAGATCGACCGGGTCGTCGGGGCCTATCCGAAGGTGCCCCGCGTCGGCACGATCGGTTCCCACTCGGCGATCGACGTGGCGGACGGCGCCGTCGCCGAGGGGATGACGAGCGTCGTCCTTACCGAACGCGGACGGGACGCACCGTACGCGCAGTACTTCCGCACGCTGAAGGACGGGGCCGGGACCCGGTGGCGGGGCTGCGTGGACGAGGTCTGGGAGTATCCGAAGTTCGCCGACGTCACCGCCCCCGATTCCCAGGACCGTCTGCGGGCGGCGGGCGTACTCCTCGTGCCGAACCGGGCGTTCAGTTCCTACGTTCCGCTCGCCGCGATCGAGGACGAGTTCCGCGTGCCGATCGTCGGCTCCCGCGCGATGCTACGAATCGAGGAACGTTCGGAGCGAGAGAACTACTACGCCCTGCTCGAGGCGGCCGGGATCCGGATCCCCCGCGCGATCGCGACGCCGGAGGCGATCGACCGCCTCGCGATCGTCAAGCTACCGCACGCCCAGCGACGGCTCGAGCGCGGCTTCTTTACCGCCGCGAGCCCCGAGGAGTACCGCCGGAAGAGCGCGGAGCTCCTCCGCCAGGGCACGATCGCCGCCGACGACCTCGCGCACGCTCGGATCGAGGAGTACGTCCTCGGCCCGGTCTTCAACTTCAATTTCTTCTTCTCCCCGCTCGTCCCTCGCGCGGAGGGCCTCGAGCTCCTCGGCGTCGACGAGCGGCGCGAGAGCAACCTCGACGGGATGGTCCGCCTCCCCGCCGCCCAGCAGCTCGAGCTGCCCGCGGCGACGCGGATCCCCGAGTACCGGGTCGTCGGCCATGGGACACTCACGGTCCGCGAGTCGATGCTCGACGAGGTCTTCCGCGTCGGCGAGAAGTTCGTGGACGCCGCGCTCGCCCGCTACCCGCCCGGGATCCTCGGGGCGTTCTGCCTGCAGACGTGCGTCGACGCGGAGGGCCACCTCGCGGTCTTCGACGTCGCCGCGCGGATCGGCGGGGGGACGAACATCCACCTCGGGGTCGGCCACCCGTACGGCAACGCGCTCTACCGGGGACCGATGAGCACGGGTCGCCGGATCGCGCGCGAGGTCCGCCTCGCCGCCGCGGCCGGCCGCCTCGCGGAGATCGTCACATGAGCACCCCCGTTCCCGCCGCCGCGCCCCGCGCGGTCCCGCTCCGCCACACCGCGCTCCTCGACTTCCACCGCCGCCACGGCGCCCACCTCGTGCCGTTCGCGGGCTGGGAGATGCCGCTCTACTACACGAGCATCCTCGCCGAGCACCGCGCGATCCGGACCGGAGTCGGGCTGTTTGACGTCTCCCACATGGGCCTCCTCACGGTCGACGGGTCGCGCGCCGCCGCGCTCCTTTCCCGTCGGACGACCGCGAACGTCGAGACCGAAACGCCGTCCCAAGTGCGCTACACGTTCCTGCTCGAGGCGACCGGCGGGATCGTCGACGACCTCCTCATCACCCGCCTCGACACCGGCACCGAGCTCGCCCGCTCGTTCCTCGCGATCCCGAACGCGGGGCGCGCCGATGAGATCGAGCAGATCCTCCGCCAGCACCGGACCCCCGACACGACGATCACCCGCTGGAACCCCCGCCTCGCGCTCTTCGCCGTCCAGGGGCCGGGCGCGCGGACCCTCCTCGAGCGCACGTTCTCCTGGTCGCTCGGCGAACTCGGCTTCTACCGCGCGCGTCGCTACCCGGCGGACGGGAGCGAGGTCGAGCGCTCCGGCCACGTCGGGTTCGCGATCCCCGGCGACCTCGACCGGTCGATCCTCGTCAGCCGGACCGGCTACACGGGCGAGCTCGGCTACGAGCTCCTCGTGCGCGCCGAGGACGCGGACCGGCTCGCCGAGCGCCTCGTCGGCGGGGGGGCGACCCCGTGCGGACTCGGCGCGCGGGACACGCTCCGCCTCGAGAAGGGGTACCTCCTCTCGGGCCAGGAGTTCCACCGCGACCGAAGCCCGATCCAGGCCGGCCAGGAACGGTTCGTCGCCTTCGACCACCCGTTCGTCGGGCGGCCGCCGCTCGAGAAGGAGGTCGCCGACGGCCCCCCGGTCCGGCTCGTCGGCCTCGTCGTCACGGAGGAGGGCGCGATCCCCCGCCACGGGACGCCGGTGCGGGTCGACGGGAAGCCGGTCGCCGAGGTCACGAGCGGCGGCCTCTCGCCCGACCTGGGCCACGGGATCGCGCTCGCCTACTTGCCCCGCGAACTCGCCGCGGCCGGCACGACGGTCGTGCTCGAGGTCCGAGGCCGGGAGGTGCCGGCGCGGGTCGTCTCGCTCCCGTTCGTCCCGGCCGCCCGAACGCGAGCGTAAATAGTCGGTCCGACCCATACGAGCCGACCACATGGCGGCCGAAGCCGGGAGCGGCCGCCCGTTCGTCGGGCGGTTGGAGGCCGTAGAGGCCCTGCATCGCCGGTTCGAGGACGCGCGGGCCGGCCACGGGGGCGTCACTTTCCTTGTCGGGGAGACGGGGGTCGGGAAGTCGACCCTCGTTGGCTCGCTCGTCCGCGACATCCGGGCCCGCGGGCTCCGCGTGCTGGAAGGGCGCGCCCCGCCGCTCGACGCCCCGCCGCCGTTCGCGCTGATCCGCTCGGCGCTCGAGAGCGGCCGATCGTTCGCGGACGAAAGCGCGTCGCTCGTCCCGAACGCCCCGGGGCCCGAGGGGTTCCTCATCGGCTTCGCGCCCCGGATGGACGACGGCGCGCTCGGCGGCCCGGTCCGCATCGAGGAGCGGCTGCTCGACGCGCTCGGGGAGGCGGATGACCGCGGCGACGCGATCCGCGATCCGCTCTGGACCGGGATCGCCGAGCAGTTCCTCGCGTTCACCGAGCGGGGCCCGACCGTCCTCGTGCTGGAGGATCTCCATCGGGCCGACGAGCCCTCGCTCGAAGCGATCGAGCAGCTCGCGCGCCAGCTCCAGAACCGCTCGCTCTGGATCCTCGCGACCGTCCGGCCCTACGCGGGACTCGCGGAGGGGCGCCGGGCCCGCCTGGAAGGGCTCGAGGCGGCGACGCACGCCGGCCGGATCGTCCTACGCACCCTCACGTCCAGCGAGGTCGCGGAGTTCCTGCGTCGACGCGAACCCGGCCGCGTCTTCACCTCGGAGGAGGTCGCGCGGCGCCACTCCGAGACCGGCGGGAACCCGCTCCTCCTCGAGCAGTTCGAGCGCGGGCTCCTCGGCGCTCGGGACGCGCCACCGGGCGCCCGCCCGGCCCCGGTCTCGCGCGCGGGTGTCGTCACGATCCCGACGCTGGACGACGAGGAGCAGCGGGTCATCTCGGTCGCGGCCGTCCTCGGCTCGGAGTTCCCCTTCTCTCTCCTGCTCCGCGCGAGCGGCGAGGACGAGGAGCGCCTGACCGAGACGCTCGACCGGCTCGTCGGGCGAGGGCTCCTGCTCGAACGACCCGGCGAGCTCCTCGCGTTCCCCGACGACCGCGTCCGCACCGAGGTCTACGACCACCTGACGGAGAGCCGCCGTCGGCTCCTCCACCGCCGGGCCGCGGAGGCGCTCGAGGCGGGCGGCGCGGCCGACCTGACCACGATCTACGCCCTCGCGCGCCACTTCTACCTCGGGAAGGTCGACGAGAAGTCGATCCATTACAACCGCGAAGCGGCCGAGGTCGCCGTCCGGTCGTTCTCCCCCGAGGTCGCCCGCGAACACTTGGAGCGCGCGCTGGAGAGCCACCGCCGCCTGCGGCCGGACGACTGGGACGGCGAGACCGAGATCGTCATCGAGCTCGCCCGGCAGGTCGACCACCAGGGGGAGCTCCAGCGGGCGGAGGCGCTCCTGCAGGAGCACCGGGCACGGCGGGGGTTGCGGAAGCGCCTCTCCCCGCACGTCCTCGCGCTCCTCGACCTCTACCTCGCGCGGATCCTCACCGACCGCGGCGAGTGGCGGGAGGCGGAGAAGACGACCCGCACCGTCCTCGACTCGGTCGACCTCGCCGGCCAGGAACGCACGCAGATGAACGGCCGGCGCCTGCTCGGCGAGGCGCTCTACTACATGGGGCGGTACGACGAGGCGCTCCGGGAGCACGACGAGCTGCTCCGGCTCGCCCAAGAGGCGCGGGACGACCGCGTCGCGGCGACCGCGCTCATCTGGCGCGCGAACTCGCTCGCGATGATGGGCCGCGCAGAGGGGGCGTTCGCCCAGGCCCGCGAGGGCGCCGCGACCCTCGAGCACCTCGGGGACGCGCGCGAAGCGGCGCACGCCCACCTCTTCCTCGGGGTCCTGATCGCCGGTTCCGGCGGTACGACGACCCGCTACGCCGAGGCGATCGCGGAGTTCCAGGAGGCGATCCGCCTCGCCGAGAAGGCGCACGACGTCCGGCGCCTCGGCTGGTCGCTGTTCAACGTCGCCGACATCCTGCGCATGGCGGGGCGGCTCGACGAGGCGACCGAGCGGAACCAGCGCTCGCGCGAGATCCTCGAGCGGATCGGGGACCGGTTCGGGCTCGTCCAGTCGCTGATCATCCAGGGGAAGATCGGCCTCGACCGTGGCGAGTACGACCGCGCGGAGGCGGACCTCCTCGACGCCTACCGGCTCGTCCGCGAGCTGAAGGCGCCCGCGGACGAGGTCGACGTCGTGCTGCGGCTCGCCCAGCTCTCCTACGCCCGCGGGGACCGCACGAGCGCGCGGCGCCGTGTCGCCGAGCTGGAGCGGCAGCGGCTCCCCTCGCTGCGGCCGGACATCGCGGTCGACTTCGAGCGGCTGAAGAACGCCCTCGCGGCGAAGGAGCCGCCCGGTGACGGCCGGTCCGGATAGCGGGCCCGGTGGCGGGGCCCGTGCGGAGCGGGCGTTCGCGCGCCGGGCGCTCGCGGAGGACCGTGCACACCGGGACCGGACGACCCGGGCCGTTCTCCCGACCGCGGTCCCCGCGGAGGGGCGCATCGTCGCGCAGGCGACCGGCATCCTCTCGGGGATCGGACCCGCCCGCGCGATCGCCCGCGCCGCCGGGCTCCGGGTCCGTTCCGCGCGCGGGGACGGCGCGCCGGTTCGGCGGGGAACCGCCGTGCTCCGCCTCACCGGGGACGCTCGGCGGATCCTCGCGGTCGAGCGGACGATCCTGAACGTGCTCATGCACGCAAGCGGCGTCGCGAGCGCGACCGCTCGCGCGGTGCGGGCGGCCGGCCGGGACGCACCCCGGCTCGAGGTCTGGGCGACCCGCAAGACCCTTCCCGGGCTGCGCGAGCTCGAGAAGGCGGCGGTCGTCCACGGCGGCGGCCGGCCCCACCGGCGGGACCTCGCGGACGGGCTCCTCGTGAAGAACAACCACCTCGTGCTCGTCCCGCTCGTCGAAGCGGTACGCCGGGCGCGCGCGGCGGCGCGGCCCGGGGAGCGCGTGGAGGTCGAGGTCCGGTCGGCGCGAGAGGCGGTCCTCGCCGCCCGCGCCGGGGCCGGGGCGATCCTGATCGACAACGCGAGCCCCCGACGCGCGCGGGAGATCGTCGAGGCCCTGCGGGCGGCGGGGCTACGGCGGGGGCGCTGGGTCGAGCTCTCGGGCGGTATCACGCCGGAGCGGGTCCGGGCGTACCGCCGAGCGGGCGCCGACGCCGTCAGTCTCGGCGCGCTGACCCACTCCGCGCCCGCGCTCCCGTTCCACCTCAAGCTCCGTCCCGCCCGCTTTTAAGGCCGCGGCGCGCCTAGAAGGTCGGAGGCACGCGATGTCGCTCGAGGCCGAGGTCGTCCGGCTCAAGGAAGCGCGGAACGCCGTTCTCCTCGCGCACAACTACCAGCGCCCCGAGGTCCAGGACGTCGCGGACTACGTGGGCGACTCGCTCTATCTCTCCCGCAAGGCGCGCGACGCCGACCGCCCGGTGATCGTCTTCGCCGGCGTGAGGTTCATGGCCGAGACGGCGAAGATCCTGAACCCGACGCGCACGGTCCTCCTGCCGGACCTGAAGGCGGGCTGCGGGCTCGCCGACGCGATCACGGCGGAGCAGCTGCGCGACTGGAAGGCAGAGCACCCCGGCGCGGCCGTCGTCGCCTACATCAACACGACCGCCGAGGTCAAGGCGGAGGCGGACTACTGCTGCACGAGCTCGAACGCGGTCCGCGTCGTCGAGTCGATCCCGCGCGAGCGCGAGATCCTCTTCCTGCCCGACATGTTCCTCGGCGACTACGTCCGTCAGAAGACCGGCCGCGCGATGCACCTGTGGGTCGGCGACTGCCCGGTCCACGCGCGGATGCGGCCGGAGGACATGGCGCGCGCGCGCCGCGAGCACCCGGGGGCCCCGATCGTCGCGCACCCGGAGTGCGGCTGCGCGACCCAGGCACTGCCGCACGTCGACCGGGTCCTGTCGACCGACGGAATGGTCCGGTTCGCCGAGGAGACGCGCGCCCCGGAGGTCCTGGTGGCGACCGAGGTCGGGATCCTGCACCGGATGCGGCGGCTCAATCCGACGACCCGGTTCCTCCCACTCGACGCGGGAACCATTTGTCCGTTCATGAAGGAGATCGACCTCGACGACGTCCGCGCGTCGCTCGCCGAGAACCAGTTCGTGATCGACGTCCCCGAGCCGACCGCCGGTCGAGCGCGGACCGTGCTCGAGCGGATGGTCGCCGCGTAGCCGAGCGCGCCCCCCGCCGACGCGTTCGGGTCCCTCACCAGTGAGGGAAGAGCGGGCCGAGCTGGTGGACCCAGAGGAAGTAGGCGCCCCCGAAGAGCGCGAGCGCGCCGAGGAACACCACGCCGATCGCGAGGAACGACGGCTTCTTCGTGAGGTAGAACGTCGGGCTCAACGGGTTGAGCCGGGTCGAGAGCAACCCGCCGGCCGAGAAGAGGAGCACGAGTCCGAGGAGCGCGGTCAGGAAGATCGAGTAGGTCCCGAGGTACAGCCCGAGGACGACCAGGACGACCGCGACGGGGATCGCCGCGTTCGAGCGTCGGGACTCGAGCTCGACCGCCGCCCGGACGCGGCGGGTGCGGTACGGGCGCGCCACCGACACGGGCGGCCCGTTCCCCGCGGTCCTACATGAACCACGAGGTCCATCGGCAGGGGGGGCGGGTCGAGACAAGGCCATATAGAGAGGTCGGTCGTGCCCCTAACCGTGAGCGACGCCCCGCGACGCCCTACCGGCCCCGAGTCGGTCCCGCGATCTAGCCCCGCCTCCTCGGGCCTACCGACCCGCGTGCCCGCGGGCGGACGCCGCCACCCGCTCCCCGAGCCACCGGCGCTGCGGGGGGACCCGCTGACGTCGCCCCGGGCGTGTGTGAACTGCGCGACGCCGGTTCCCTCTTCCCCCGCGACACCCCGCTGCTGGGGGTGCGGCCGCGCGCTGTGCGTGGACTGCTACTGGCGCCACGGGCTCGCGCCGTCCGCGCATCAGTGCGCGAGCTGCCTCGCGACCGTCCCCGCGACGGGACTCGCGGTCTCGGGTGCCCGGGCGACCCCCCGACGCACCGGGTTCAGTCCGCTCGCCGCGACCGCCAACCCCGAGTGACCTCGGCGCGCGTCGCCGCGTTCCGCACCGCGTTCGGGCCCGCTCCTGCCCGACGCGCGAATCCGACGGCGACCGGGCTCGTCGGGTCGTCCGAGGGTCGACCGACCCCCGTCGGAACGACGAGCGGCACGCCGGCCTCCCGGGCGGCCCGTGCGAGCGTCGAGTCGAGGCGATCGGGGCCGGGTCCGACCTCGACCGCCGCCTTCTGAGAGCGTGCCCACGCGATCCAGCTCCGCCCGGCGACCTCGCCGCCGACGTGCGCGACGAGGGTCGCTCGGAGCTCGCGGTCCGGCGAGGGCGTCGGTTCCGCGCGTCGGGCGCTCGGGCGGACGATCGCGTAATCCGGTCGGAGCTCGTCCCAGCGGTCCGTCGTCGCCTCCGGGTCGACCTCGACTGCGCGGCCCACGGCGAGCTCGGGCGAGCCCGCGTGCTGGAGCCGGTCGAGCGCGGGCTCGGGAAGGGAGAACTCGGCGCCGTCCGGGGCGACGCCCGCGACCACGCAGCCGAGGTAGGAGAGGCCGAGCGTCCGTGCGGCCGCGAGAAGGCCGTCCACCTCGGCGACGCCCGCGTCGGCCGGTAGGTGGGCGTGGAGCTCGCCGGTGAGTTGCGACCGCTCGACGAGGTGGGGAAGCGGTCCCTTCGTGGCGAGGTCGATCTCGTCCCGGCCTTCCCGGAGTTCGGGGGGGATCCACGCGAGCTCGAGCGCGGCGTACACCTCGGCCTCCGTCCGTCCGCCGACGCGCTCGTCACCCCGGAAGACGCCGTACTCGTTGATCTTGAGCCCGCGTTCGCGCGCGAGCGAGCGGAGCTGTACGTTGTGGTCCTTCGACCCGGTGAAGTACTGCAGCGCCGCCCCGAACGCCGCCGGCTCGACCACACGCAAGTCGACCTGGAGCCCGTCCGTGAGGAGGACCGTTTCCTTGGTGGGGCCGCGGAGGCGGACCTCTCGGACCTCGGGGACGTGGGAGAACGCGTCGAAGACCCGCTCGGGGTCGGTCGACGTGACGAGGAGGTCGAGATCGCCGACCGACTCCCGACCGCGCCGGAAGCTCCCGGCGATCTCGGCCTCTTGGACACCGCCGACGGCGCGGAGTCCATCGAGGAGTCGCCGCGCGGTCGGGTACGCGACCTCGATCGGCCGCCGCGACGCGGGCCGCGCCCCCGGCGAGCCCGCGAGCGCCTTCCGGATCTGGTCGACCTTCTTCGGCCCGAATCCCTGGAGGCCGTCGAGCCGCCCCGCCGCGATCGCGTCCGAGAGCTCCGCCGGTCCCTCGACGCCGAGTTCGAGCCAGAACCGGCGCGCCGTCTTTGGCCCGAGACCGGGGACCTCAACGAGGGCGAGGATTCCCGGCGGGACCTCGCGACTGAGGCGCTCCCGGTACTCGAGGCGGCCGGTTCGCAGGTACTCACGGATCTTCTCCTCGATTGCGGCGCCGACCCCGGGGATCGTCCCGAGCTCGCCGCGGGCCTCGATCGTCGCGAGGTCCTCGGTGAGGCTCTCGATCGAGCGGGCGGCCCGACGGTACGCCTCGGGCTTGAACCGCTCGCCGAGCACGTCCAGGACGTTCGCGATCCCTCGGAACAGCTGGGCGGCCTCGGCGTTCGTCGGCATCGGAGCGAGGGCCCGGAACCCGTCCGGGGCTTAGGGGTGCCGGGGCCTCACGGGGCGAGGCCGGCGCCCGCGTCGACCCAGACCCGACGGCCCTGGGGACGGAAGCCGGCGCGAGCGTACATCGCCCGTGCCGCGGGGCGATCTTCGCGTACGAAGAGACCGACCGGGACCCCCGCGCCGGCGGCGGCGTCGAGGACCCTGTGCACGAGCGCGAGCCCGAGACCGCGGCCGCGCGCGGACGGGCGGACGTAGACGTTGCCCAGCACCCAGACCTCGGGCCGACGCACGACCGCGCGCGCGACCCCGGAGAGCCGGTCCCCCTCGAACGCCCCCCAGACCGAGTCGTGGTCGGGGTCGATCCCGGGGTAGTCAGCGGCCACAAGTTCTGTCTCGCCCGAGACGAGCCGCACGAGCTCGGGTCGGTCCGCTCCGGTCAACCGCCGAACCAGCCCCGACACCCCGGTCCCCCGGCGCGCGGTGGGCCGCGCGAGGAGCGCGAGGAGGGGAAACGACTTCGCGGGGCCGCGGGCGCGCTCGACCACGGCCCGCACCTCCTCCGGACCGATCACGACGAGCGGTCGAGGGGGGAGCCCCCCGACCAGGGTGCCGGCGTCGTCGACCCCACCGACCCAGTGGACGATCGGGGCGGCCGGATGCCCGAGCCAGACCAGGAGGTACCCTTCGGTCGACTCCCCGCGGACGGCCGAGATGAACCGGATCCGGTCGGGGAACCGGTCGAGGTCCCAGACCGCGTAGGCGTGCGCGAGCGGGTCCGCGCGCGCGGCCGCCTCGAGCCAGACCCGGTCGATCGTCGGCCGGAGCTCCGGGGACGCACGGGACACACGGGAACGATCGCGGCCGCGTAGTTAGCCGTGCGCCCGGCGCCCGCGGACGGGGCGAGGACGGTAAATCCACCCGGGGGTCGACACGCCGGATGCGCGCGCACCGACCGACGCCCGAGCTGCCGCAGCACCTCGCGCAGCTCTACGAGCGGTTCCCGTTCGACCGCTCGTTCGGGGACGACCCGATCTCCGCGATCCGGCCGCTCGCCACGGACCCCCGGAGGGGCGAGGTCGCCGCGGTCCTCGGGGCGACGCTCGCGATCGGGAACACGACCGCGATCCGGGGGGCCATCGCGCGCGTCGCCGACGTCGCGGGCGGTGACGTGGGCTGGTTGGTCGAGCCGGCGAACGCCCGCGAGCGGGCACGACGGCTGCGCGGCTTCCGCCACCGGTGGATTCGCGGTGATCAGCTCGACTACCTCTTCCGCGTGCTCGGCGACCACTACGCCCGCACGCCGTCGCTCGAGACCGCTTTCCTCGAGGGGTGGGGAGCGGGCGGCTTCTCGGGCGGGCTCGACCGCCTCGCTCAGGTGCTGCGTGGCTCGGGCCGCACCACCGACTTCGGGCCCCCGCCCGCCGGGTACCGCGCGCTCTTCCCGAGCCCGCTCGACCGCTCGGGGAGCCCGTGCAAGCGCCTGACGCTCTTCGTTCGCTGGATGGTCCGCCGCCGGTACCCCGACCTCGGGTACTGGACGCAGGTCCCCACGGGCGAGCTGCGGGTCCCGCTCGACCAGCACGTCTACTGGATCGCCTACCACCTCGGCCTCACCGCCCGCCGTACCCGGTCGTGGGCGGCGGTGGAGGAGGTCAGCGAAGCGCTCCGCCGCATCGACCCGATCGACCCCGTGAAGTACGATTTCGTCCTCTGCCACACGGGGGTCTCGGGCGACTGCCCCAAGGAGCGGGACCTCGCGGTCTGCGGCCCGTGCTCCGTCCGCCCGGACTGCCGACTCTGGCGCGGCCGGAAGGTCGCCGCATGAGCGCGGCGGCGGGCTCGATCCCGATCGACCCCGGACTGCTCGCCCGGTATCGCGAGGCCGGGGGCCGCATCGCCTGGCGGCCAGCGCCGACGACCGGCCGGCGCGCGGCCGGCCGTCGCGCCCGGATCGCCCACCTGAACGACGAGGAGGCCCGGGTCGAGGAGTGGGGGCGAGGAGGGCGCGCGGGCCTCGTGGTCGACTCGGGACCGCTCGGGGCGCTGGTCGTCCTCCTCGAGGTCGACCGCCGAGGACCGCCGACGACGCTCGGCGCGCAGGACGCCGGGCACGCGCCGGCGTTTCCATCCGGAGCGATCGTCGCGGCGTGGGGGACCCTCGCCGTGCGGACGGACTCCCGGCCGCGGGTGGCGGACCTCGTCGAGCTCGCGCGCTATGCCCTGGCGTAGCGCGCGGCATCGTTATAACCCCTAATTATTAGGCATCCTAATACTTAGGAGTCCTCATGGTCGCTCCCTCGGTCTCCGTGGCCCGCCCCGCGCCCGGCGCCGAGACGGAGGCGCTCATCGACGCCGTCCATGCCGTCATGAGCGCCGTGATCCACCGCAAGCAGGACGCGCTCGAGAAGGAAGGGATCTCGATGGGTCAGTTCTGGGCGCTCCACTACGTCTCGAGCCTCGGCTCCGCGTCGCTCAGCACGGTCGCACGGCACCTCGCGGTCTCGGCCCCGACCGTCTGCGTCCAGGTCGACGAGCTCGAGCGGGCGGGGCTCCTGACGCGGCACCGTTCCGAGCGGGACCGACGCGCCGTCGAGCTCTCGCTGACGCTCAAGGGCCGTCGCGTCGAGGCTCGGGTCTGGGCCCGCCTCGGCGAGCTCGTCGGGGAAGCGAGCCGCACGCTCCCGCGCGGCGACGTCGCGACCGCGACCCGGGTCTTCCGGGAGATTGCCCGTCGGCTCGACGGGTCGGGGGTGTCGTTGTGAGTGCCGCGAACCCGACCGCGCCGCGGTCGTACAACTCGCGGTACGCATGGACGGTCCTCCTCATCCTCGCCGGGATGGCGATGATGGTCACGTACGTCGAGACGATGGTCCTTCCGGCCTTCGAGAACTTCGCGACGTTCTTCCGCGTCAGCGACGCGAGTACGATCGCGTGGATCCTCTCGGCCTACCTGCTCGTCGGCGTGGTCGTCACGCCGATCTTCGGCAAGCTCGGCGACATCTACGGCAAGAAGCGGATCCTCCTGGTCGCGATGGGCGTCTACGCGGTCGCGGTCAGCATCGCCGGCTTCACGCCGCAGATCGGGGCGGCGATAGGACTGAGCCGCCCCGACCAGATCTACGTCCTGATCGGAGTGCGCGCGATCCAGGGAGTCGGGATGGCGATGTTCCCTCTCGGTTTCGCGATGCTCCCCGAGGTCTTCCCGCCGGCCCAGGTCGGCCAGGCCCAGGGGCTCCTCTCCGGGATGTTCGCGACCGGCGCCGCGGCCGGCCTCGTCGGCGGCGGCTGGATCGCCCAGACGTACGGCTGGCAGCTCACCTACCATACCGTGATCCCGATCGCGATCCTCGTCTTCGTCCTCGCCGTCGTCTTCATCCGCGAGTCGGAGATCCGGCTCCAGCGCAAGATCGACTTCCCCGGCATCACGAGCCTCGGGCTCGGCCTCACCTTCCTGATGCTCGGGATCACGGAGGGTGCCTACTGGGGCTGGACGAGCTTTTCCGCCGTCTCGATCGGCGGCGTCCCGTGGGGCGTCCCGGAGTTCTTCGTGCTCGCCGCCGCGGCGTTCGCGGTCTTCTTCTACTGGGAGCCTCGCGCGCCGAGCCCCGTCGTCTCCTTCCAGTCGTTGAAGGAGCGGAACATCTGGGTCTCGAACGTCAACGGCATCTTCGTCGGCATGGTGATGTTCCTGCTCTTCACGGTCCTGATCATCTACGGGGAGTACCCGTCGCCCGGCTTCGGCCTCAAGGAGCTCGCGGCCGCGCTCGTCTTCATCCCCGCCGTGCTCAGCATGATGGCGACGGGCCCGTTCCTCGGGCGGGCGATCAGCCGGTTCGGGCCGAAACCGGTGACGATCCTCGGATTCGCCTTGATGGCCGGGGGTTCGCTGGGGTTCGTCGTGTTCCACCAGACGCTGATCCAGATCGGGGCCCTCGCGGTCCCCGTGATGGTCGGCAACGTCGCGGTCCTGATCTCGATGTCGAACATCATCGTCCTCTCGGTCGACCCGAAGACGATGGGCGTCCAGACCGGCATGAACCAGACGTTCCGCAACCTCGGCTCCGCGATCGGCCCGGTCCTCGTCACGTCGATCCTCGCGAGCTACGCGTTCACGGTCCTGACGCCCGTGGGGCCACTCCAGAACTACCACGTCATCGGCTACCAGGCCGTCTTCGCCCTCACGGCGGTGCTCGGCGTCGTCGGCCTCGCGCTGTCGTTCGGCCTCCGGAACTTCCGCTTCCTCGCGGACGGCAGCCGGTCGGGCCACCCGAGCGAGGCGGCGACCGGCGCGGCGGCCGCGGCGACCGTCACCCCACCGGTCAGCGCGAGCCGGCCCTGATCCGGGCGCGTCGCCCACGCGCGGAGGGCTTCGCGGCTACGAGCAGCCGCTCGTCGACCCGCAGACCGTGCAGGCGTAGCACGTCCCCGAGCGGACCATGATCCCGCCGCAGACCGCGCACGACGGGGAGTCCTCGCTGACGCCGCCCGCCGGTTCGGAGGCGAACGTGTCAAGGACCCGTGTCTCGAACTTCACGGTCTGGCTCGCGGCCGCCGCCTTCGACGGGGACGCGGCCCCGTGGCCGTTGCCGTTCGCGTCCGGCGGCCCTTCGAGGCCGATCGCCCGCCGCTCGTCCTCGGTCAGGAACTCGAGCGCGAGCCAGCGCGCGACGTAGTCAGGGATCGACTTCGCGAAGCGGATCTTCGGGTTGTTGGTCGCGCCCGCCGGCTCGAACCGCAGGTGCGCGAGCTTTCGCACGAGGTCCTTCAGCGGCACCCCGTGCTGGAGCGCCATCGACATCGAGATCCCGAGCGAATCCATGAGGCCGTTGACGGTCGACCCTTCCTTCGTCACCCGGAAGAAGATCTCTCCCGGCCGGCCGTCCGGATAGAGGCCGACCGTGACGTAGCCGTCATGGCCGCCGACCGAGAAGTGGTGCGTCAGCGCGTCTCGCTCGTCGGGGAGGCGCTCCCGGGTCGGGCCGCGGGGCCCGCCGGGCGCCCCGGCGCGTCCCTTTCCCGTCTCGAACGGCTGGCTCGCCTTGCAGCCGTCGCGGTAGAGCGCGACCGACTTGATGCCGTGGCGCCACGCCTCGAGGTAGATCTTCTCGATGTCCTCGACGCTCGCGTCGTTCGGGAGGTTGATCGTCTTTGACGCACCGCCCGAGAGGAACGGCTGGACCGCGGCGAGCATCTTCAGGTGCCCCATCGGTGGGATCGTCCGCGAGCTGCCCATCGGGGCGAGCGCGCAGTCGAAGACCGCGAGGTCGTCCGCGTCCAGGCCGGGCGCGCCTTCGATCGAGCCGGTCTTCTCGACGTGCGCGGTGACCGCGTGGATCTCCTCGGGGGTGTAACCGAGGCTCGCGAGGCCGTCCGGCACCGTGCGGTTGACCATGCGGAGGACGCCGCCGCCGACCAGGTTCTTCGTCTTGACGAGCGAGAGCTCGGGCTCGAGGCCGAGGGTGTCGCAGCCCATGAGGAGGCCGATCGTCCCGGTCGGCGCGATGACCGAGATCTGCGCGTTCCGGTACCCCCAGAGCTCGCCGGCCTTCACCGTGTCGTGCCAGCGGTCGGCCGCCGCCTGGACGAGCGCGGCGAGGCGCGGGTCGTTCGGCGGGATGTGCTCCGCCGCCTTCGCGTGCTTGCCCATGACGCGGAGCATCGGGGAGCGGTTCTTCTCGAAGCCCGCGAACGGGCCCATGCGCTTCGCGATCTCGCTCGACATGTGGTACCCCTCTGCCGATAGGAACGCCGAGACGGACGCCGCGAGCGTCCGGCCCGCGTCGGAGTCGTAGGCGAGGCCGTAGTGCATCAGGAGCGAGCCCAGGTTCGCATAGCCGAGGCCGAGCGGCCGGAAGTCGTGCGAGTTCTGCGCGATCGGCGGGGTCGGGTAGCTCGACGCGTCGACGACGATCTCCATCGCGAGGATCATCGTCCGGACCGCCTGGCGGTACAGCTCGACGTCGAACTGGCCCTTCGGGTCGAGGAACTTCATCAGGTTGATCGACGCGAGGTTGCACGCGGTGTCGTCGAGGAACAGGTACTCGCTGCACGGGTTTGACGCGTTGATCCGACCCGAGTTCGAGCTCGTGTGCCAGTCGTTCGTGATGTCGTCGAACTGCACGCCGGGGTCGCCGCACCGCCACGCTGCGAAGGCGAGCTTCCGCCAGAGCTCGCGCGCCGGGAACGTGCCCGCGACCGAGTGGTCGGTCCGGTTGGTCGTCTTCCACTCGCCGTCGCGGATGACGGCGTCCATGAACGCGTCCGGGATCCGGACGGAATGGTTCGCGTTCTGGTAGGCGATCGAGGCATAGGCGGAGTCGGGGTCGGTACCGTCGAAGTTCGAGGAGTACCCCTCCCGGATGAGCGCCATCGCCTTGTCCTCCTCGCGGACCTTGCAGTCGATGAAGTCGGCGATGTCGGGGTGGTCCATGTTGAGGATGACCATCTTCGCCGCGCGACGCGTTGTGCCGCCGGACTTGATGACGCCCGCGAGCGCGTCGAACGCGCGCATGAACGACACCGGGCCCGAGGCGATCCCGCCGCCGGCGAGCTTCTCTCGGCTCCCGCGAAGCGCGGAGAGGTTGGAGCCGGTCCCGCTGCCGCCCTTGAAGAGGCGGCCCTCGCTCGTCGCGAGCGCGAGGATCGAGTCCATGTCGTCGGCGACCGACTGGATGAAGCACGCCGAGCACTGCGGCGGGTCGCGCACCCCGACGTTGAACCAGACGGGGCTGTTGAACGCGGCCATCTGTTGAACCATGAGGTAGGAGAGGCTCTCCTCGAGCGTCGTCGCTTCGTCGGCGGTGTCGAGGTAGCCGAGTTCGACGCCCTTCTGCGCGATCCAGTGGCAGACGCGCCGGATCATGCCGTCGACGGACGACTCCCGGCGGCCCTGGATGATGCGGAAATACTTCGATGCGGCGATGTTGACGCTTGTCTCCGACCAGGAGGCGGGGGCGCGGATCCCCTTCTGCTCGAAGATGACGGACCCTTCGGCGTTCTTGATCACCGCGTCATGGCTGCGCCACGCGACGGTGTCGAACGCGGTCTTTCCTCGGGGGACGAGGCGCGAGACGGGAATCGGTTCTCGCCCGATCCGGGGAGCCAGTCGTGCGATCGGTTCCTCCGACGCGGGCGCAGGGCGCTTTCGTGCAACAGCCATTGGGGCTTACTCCTGGAGGGCGAGGGCGGGTCGGTCCGCGGTCGAGTCGGAATCACCGTCGGCGCCTATCTCCCCTCGGTCGGCTCGCGAAACGCCCTCGAGAAGGGGCCGTTTCTCACCGACCGGCGAGGAAACCGGACGCAACCGGTGCCGCTCGGGACACCCGTCGAGAACCTCCGGGTGGCGCCAAGCCGGATGTGGTATAAGCCCTCTTGGTCGGAAATGCGTCGCGAACGCGCCGACGCGCGTCGCTCGAAGCGCACAAGCCGTTCCTCCGGAAGAACCGTTGCGTCTTTTCCCCCGGATCCGCGCACGAAACGGGCCGGGCGCGCGTTCGGCTATGCCGAGGGCGCTCGTCCTGACCGCGTCGGCCGCTCCGTCGCAATGGGCGCCGAGGGCATCGGCAGGACGCGCATCGTGCACGGCATCACGCTACCGCACTCCCCACAGTAGAGGCCTTCCTCGGCGACCCAGAGAAAGTTCCCGCACCGCTCGCACTTGCGCGGGTCGTCCGGGTCGTTGCGGCAGCTCACGGTTGCCCCCCGCGTCGCCGACCGCGTGCCGGTATAAGTCGACCCGGTCGAAGACGCACAACGCGCTCGACCGGGGAAGAGGGGAACCCTCCGAAGGAGGGTCCCCGGAAAGGGTGCCGGTTCAGGCGTTCTTCATCTTGGCGCGGGAGATGAACCCCTTCTTGTCGAGGAAGTACATGTAGCCGTCCTGGCGGACGACCTTCTCCGTCCCGACGCGCGCCTTGCGGCCGGACTTGTTCAACTTGGTCGGCGTCTTCCACAGGTACCCGTCCTTGCCCAGGTAGTACAGGTAGCCCTTCTCGCGCTTGATCTGCTCCTTGCCCACTTTTTCGGCCATTTGGCGACCTCTGTCGGCGAGAAGGAGAGGGGTCCTATTTAGATGTACTGACGGAGTTACGAGGGAGAAATGCGTTTTCCCTGACGATAAACCTGCGTCGGCCGGACGTCGAAACGGTACCCGAGCTGGTCGACCGATGCGACCGGCAGGACGAGGAAGTCGGCGGGCGCCCCGGCGACGAGCCGGCCCCGGTCGCCGAGCCCGGTCGCGTGCGCCGCGTTGACGGTCGCGGCGGTGAGCGCCTCCGCAGGTGTGAGCCCACCGCCGTGGACCGCGTGGGCGAGGACGGCCGGCATCGACTCGACCCAGGAGTTCGGCGAGCAGTCCGTGCCGAGCGCGACCGGCACTCCCGAGTCGACCATCTCGCGTCCGGGGCTCCTCCTCCGGCGGGAGGTGGCGAACGCCGTGACGGGAAGGAGGACCGCGGTGACCCCCGCTGCGGCCAGCCGGCGCCGGTCGCCGCTCCCGGCAGCGAGGAGGTGTTCGGCCGAGGTCGCCCCGAGCCGCGCGGCGAGCCGCGCGCCGCCCGAGAGCACGAACTCCTCGGCGTGAACCTTGACGCCGAGCCCCAGGCGCATCGCGGCACGCAAGAGCCGCTCCGATTGGCGCACGGTGAAGAACCCCGGCTCACAGAAGACGTCACAGAAGCGGGCGAGCCGCTCGCGCGCGATCGTCGGGAGGGCGTCCCGGACCAGCCGCTCGATGTACGCGTCCGCGCGGCCGCGGAACTCGGGGGGGACCGCGTGCGCCCCGAGGAACGTCGGGACGAGCGTGACCCCGAGCCGCCGAGCGAGGCGGGGGATCAACCGCAGCAATCGAAGCTCGCCGGCGACCGTGAGCGCGTATCCGCTCTTGACCTCGACCGAGGTCGATCCGTGGGCGACCATCCGGCGGAGGCGGGCCCCGGTCTCGTTCATCAGGAGAGCGTCCGACGCCGCCCGGGTCGCCCGGACCGTGGCGTAGAGGCCGCCGCCCCGGCGGGCGATATCGATGTAACCGAGACCCGCGGACTTGAGTGGCAGCTCGAAGGCGCGGTCCCCGGCGAAGAGGACGTGGGTGTGCGCGTCGATGAAACCGGGGACGACGACCCCGCCGTCCGCCGAGATGACTCGACCTCCCGATCGTAAGCGAACAGCGCGCGGCCGTCGGTGAGCCGGCCCGACCCAAGCGATACGCCCGTCGGCGACGGCGATCGTCGCGTCGGGGATCCGGCCGAGCTCCCGCATCGCCGCTCCGGTCCGGGGGACCGGGCCGCGCGAGAGGGTCGCGGCCTCGCTCACATCGGTGACGAGGAGGTCGGCGCGGATCATGGCTGATGGACGAGCTCGTCGAGGAGGTCCCGAGCCGCCCGGGATCCGGGGAAAACGGCTCGCGCCTCGTCCTCGAGCGGCGCGAGCTCCCTGTACCGCGAAGAGAAGTGGGTGAGGAAGAGCGCGCGAGCCTCCGCCGCCCGAGCGAGCTCCGCCGCTTGCCGAGCCGACGAGTGGCCCCACGCGTTCGCTTCCCCCTCGATCTCGTGGCCGACCGTCGCCTCGTGGATGAGGACGGTCGCCCGGTGCGCGAGCCGCCGGACCTCTTCGGACGGCCCGGTGTCGCCGGAGTAGACGATCGAGCGGCCGGCGCGGGGTTCTCCCATCACGTCGGACGGGTGGACGAGCCGCTCCCCGACGCGGACCGGCTCGCCGGCTTCGAGCCGCCGGAAGTCCGGTCCCCGGATCCCGAGCGAGCGGGCGCGCTCGGCGTCGAACCGCCCTCGTTTCGGCGCCTCGTCGACCCGGTAGGCGAGGGACGGGACCGGGTGCTCCGCGCGCGAGGTGCGGACCGAGTACCCGTCGAGCTCGACCGACTCCCCCGGCGAGAGCGGGTGGACCTCGATCGGGAACCGCAGCGTGAAATACCCGAGCGAGAGCGCGCGCTCGACCATCTCCTTCGCGTCCGGGGGGCCGTAGATGTCGAGCGGCTCGGTCCGGTTGTTGAGGCACATGCTCTGGACGAGCCCGGGGAGACCGAGGAAGTGGTCGCCGTGGAAGTGCGTCAGGAAGACCCGTCGAACCCGCATGAACGACTGGGACGACTGGAAGAACTGGCGCTGCGTCCCCTCGCCGCAATCGAGCAGGACGAGCTCGCGCTCGAGGTCGAGGGCGATCGCACTCGCCGACCGATCCTTTGTGGGCCACGACCCCGCGGTGCCGAGGAAGGTGACGCGCATCCCCAGGGCCACCTTGTTTCGGGTAAAAGCCACGCGGGAGGGGGGACGGGTTCGGGCCGGCGGGACTCGGTGTCCTTCCGAGGGTAAACTCCAATAGGAGCTACGGGGTGGGAACGGCGATGGTCGATTGGGACCGGGTCGAAGAGCTCCGGTCGAAGGGATGGGACTGGGACCGCATCGCCGCGGACCCCAAGGTCGGCTTCCACCCCGACTCCTCGGTCCACGACGAGGGCCGGGCACTCCGGGGCCTCTACCACCGACAGAAGTCCCGCGAGGGGCGGACGGGCCGGGACCAGGCGCCGCCTCGCCCGTCGAAGCGGGACGAAGAGGCCCGCGAGCACCGGTGGAGCCTTCCCCGGACGGGGTATCTCCTGACCCCGCTCGTCGGTATCTGGGCCGCCCTCGCTTACCTGTCGCCGTCGCCGGTCGGGATCCTCCTCCCGGCGATCCCGTGGCTCGGCATCGGCCTCGCGGTGGCTGCCTTCATCCTGCTGTTCGGCTTGCTGCGGAGCCGCCAAGCCCGCTGGAGCCCCATCTTCCGGACCACGGTCGTCGGGGGGATCGTGCTCGGCCTCGTCGTCGCGGGTTCCGCGGGGCTCGTGGGGTACGTCGCATTCGGTTGTCCTTACCTTCCTCCGGCGGCGGCCCTTGGGGGGCTCCAGGAAGGGTGGGCGCATGCGGGCGTCGGCGCTTGGCAGCAGGACGGAAAGCCCGTCTTCTACTTCTACGGGGCCAGTTGGTGCCCGTTCTGCTCCGCCGGCAGCTGGGCGCTCTACAAGGCGTTGAGCGAGTTCGGCACGGTGACCGGCGCCAGTCAGGCGTTAAGTTTCTCGAGCTCGACCGATTCGTACCCGCAGACGCCCGAGATCATTCTGGCGGGCATCGGCTACTCGAGCTCGACGATCTCGTTCGTCGTGAACGAGGTCACCGACGCCCCGGACGGAACGTTCCCGGCCACGAGCAACTGCTACGAGCAGGCATACGTCGGGGCGTACTCCGCGAACTCGATCCCGTTCGTCGTGATCAACGGCCAGTACGTCCACGGCGGGACGCCGGTCATCCAGCCGTCGCTCCTCACGGACTGGTCGTACGGATCGGCCGGCCCGACCGGCCCCGCCCAGGTGCTCAGCCAGGTGAACTCCGAGAACGGTTCCGCCTGGTCCGTCGTGCAGACTCAGGCGTGGTGGACCATGGCGTTCCTCACGAAGGGGACCGGCGAGAGCGTCGCCACGCTCGCGGCCCAGTACAGCTGGTCGTCCGCCACGAAGGCCGCGGTCGCCGCCGACGTCGCGCAGCTCGGGTAGCCGGATGCGTACCCGCACCCTGCGCTCGGTCGTCTACGTCGCCGCCGGCCTCGGCCTGATCGTCGCGCTGTTCGCCACCGCGGAGTACTTCGACGCCGCGCTCCGCGGCGTCTGCTCGGTCTCGTCGTTCTTCTCGTGCTCCCTGGTCGACTCGAGCGGGCTGACCGCGACCCTCGGTATTCCGGACTACCTGTGGGGGACCGGGGGGTTCATCGCGATCCTCGTCGTCGCCGCGCTCGCCGAACGCCGCCCCCACGACCGACGTCTCACCTACGCGCTGCTCGGCGTCACGAGCCTGGGGGTCGCCCTCTCGCTCTGGCTTCTCTACGTCGAGCTCGCCCTCATCCACGCGCTCTGCCCGGTCTGTGCGACCGACTACGTCCTAGTCGGGGTCGCCTGGGCGGGCGCGATGGCCCTCGCGTGGCGCAGCGTGAGCCCGAGGGACGACGAGGGCCGCGACGACGATGACGACGCCGCCGACGACCGGGGCCACCCGAGCCCGGAAGCCTAGGCTCCGTGGCCGTCGCGGGACGTTGCGGTTGGGCGTTTAGACCCCTCTCGCCACCGCCCTACGGAAGCCTCGTACGGCCGGCGTGGGTGGTGCTATATACCCCACCTTTCTCGGCGGCGCGGGTTACGGAATGGCGCCACTGCCCACCGACTATGCCGATTACGCTGCGCTCGCCGCGGGGATCGCGATCGCCGGGGGTCTCATCGGCACGGGCATGGCCCAGTCCGGCATCGGCGCCGCGGGGATGGGGATCATCGCGGAGAAGCCGGAGAAGTTCGGTCAGGTCCTCTTCTTCTTCGTCATTCCCGAGACGCTCTGGATCATCGGATTCGTGCTCGGGATCATCCTCCTGCTCGGGATCCTGCACGTTTAGGCGGGCGCCCGAGCGATGAGCCTCGAGAGCCTCGTCGAGGAGATCCGGCAGCGCGCCGAGGCCGAGCTCGCTGCGACGATCGAGCGGCAGAAGGCCGAAGGGACCCGACTGGTCGCCGACCGCGACCGCCGCATCGTCGAGATCCGGGCCACCTCCGCGCGCGCGGCCGAGGCGGAGGCGGGCCGCGAGCGGGCTCAGCGGATCGCGGCCGCCAAGCTCCAGGCGCGCAAGCTGCTCTACGAGGCGCGCGAGCACCGTTTGATCGACGGGCTCAAGGAGACCCGGGCGCTCCTCACGGACTACACGCGCTCGCCGGCCTACCCTGCGGTCCTGAAGCGGATGACCGAGGCTGCGACGACCGCCCTCGGCCCGGGCATGCACGTCTCGGGGCGCGTCGAGGACGCGGCGGTCCTCGCGAAGGTCGC
Source organism: Thermoplasmata archaeon (assembly GCA_050749465.1). Taxonomy (GTDB): domain Archaea; phylum Thermoplasmatota; class Thermoplasmata; order Lutacidiplasmatales; family UBA184; genus Lutacidiplasma. The sequence continues at coordinate 42,824 of JBOGRO010000042.1, forward strand.
GGGGAAGGCGTTCGACCCGACCCCCCAGCCGATCCGGGGTGGCCTGATCGCGGAGACGAGCGACCAGCGGCGCCGGCTGAACCTCTCGTTCGACGAGCTCCTTCGCTTGCGCGAGGACGAGGTCCGCGAGCTGCTCGCGTAGGACGGTCCGATGGCCGCCTCCGCGTACGCAAGCGCGCTCGGTCGGCTGAAGCCGGAGTTCACCGCCTTCCTCACGAAGGAGACGTACGGGCCGCTCCTCGCGGCGAAGGACCCGAACGAGGTCGCGAAGCTCCTCGAGGGGACGCCGTACGGCCCCGACGTCCAGGCAGCCCGCGCCGCGTACCAGGGCGTCGCGCTCGTCGAGATCGCGATCAACCGAACATTCGTCCGCCGCAACCGCCGCGCCTTCGAGGCGACACCGTTCGCGGGCCGGGAGGTAGTCGCGGCGTACCTCGCCCGCTGGGACCTCGAGAACATCGAACTGATCCTCGCGGCGAGGGCCCAGGGGCGGTCCGTGACCGAGACCGAGGACCACCTCGTCTCGAGCCGCGAGATCCCCGCCGGCCTCTACGCCGGCGTCCTCACGCTCGACGACTTCCGCGGGCTCCTCACGCAGCCGACGGTCGAGGCGACCGCGACCGCGCTCGTACGGTACGGATGGGGCGCGACCGTCCTGCCGCTCGTCGAAGCGTTCCAGCGCACGCACGACATCTTCCCGATCCTCCACGCGCTGGAGCGCGAGTACTTCCGACGGGCCGGGGAGGCCGCGCGGTTTTTCCAGGGCGACGAGTGGGTCGTCCGCCAGTTCCTCGCGAGCGAGATCGACGTGCGGAACGCGCTCCTCCTCCTCAAGGGGAAGGACGGGAACCTCCCGACGGACGAGGTCGTCGCGCGGTGGTTCGACGGCGGGGCGCTGCCGGTCTCGGAAGCGGCGGACCTCCTCGGCGCGCGGGGGATCCCCGAGCTCGCGGAGCGCCTCGCGACGCGATTCCCGTCGATCGGGGAGGGAACGGCCGAGTTCGCGAGCGGCGGGAGCCTCACCGGCTACGAGTCCGCGCTCCGCCGTGACCGCTCGCGCCGCGAGCTCGCCCGCCTGCGGACGTACCCGCTCTCGCTCGCGGTGATCTTCGCGTACCTGCTCCTCGCCGAGGTCGAACGGGAGGACCTCCGCCGGATCGCCTTCGGCAAGCAGTACGGCCTCGGCGGGGACCGGATCGAGCCGCTCCTCGTCGCGCTCGGGCTCTGAGCGCTCACTCCGGCGGCGCGCGCAGGATTGCGCCCGCGGCTGGCTCCGTCGCGAGGCTCGAGACCGTGTGGGTCCGCGCCGCCCCGAACGGACGGAACGGTCTCCCGTTCCCCGTATAGAACTTCGAGAAGTACTCGACGAAGATCAACCGCGCTCCTTGGATCCCCGGCTCGAAGACGCCGAGGATGACGTTGAACGACTGCCCGATCAGGATGATGACCAGGCCCGCGACGATCCCGACGATCGTCCCCCCGAGGATCAACCCACCGCCGATCGAGTTGATGATGAGCGCGAGGACGACGCTCGCGAGCAGGATCCCGACGAGCCGCGTGTAGGAGAGGATGTGGCTCACGACCTCGATGAGCGACATGATGCCGGTCTGGATCCCCTCCCCGCCGATCATGAGCACGAGCCCGACGACGAGGATCGCGAGGTAGGCGTCGAAGAACGGGTTCGACGTCGACGCGGACCGGGTGAGGGTCCCGCCCGTCTTCAGCTGGATGAGGCAGAGACCGGCGAACGCGACCCCCCAGGCGAAGAGGATCCCGCCCGCCTTCCCGACGACCCCGCGGGTGTGGTGGTGGAAGTACTCCTTGAGGAGACCGAAGAGGAAGCCGAGCGTCACCATCCCGAGCCCGACAAAGCCGGCGAGGATCAGGAGGAGCGCGACGTCGTTCGAGCGCAGGGGATCGGCCGGGGCCACGTATCCGACCAGGTGCGCGAGGAGCGGGTAGCCGAAGAACGCGTCCCAGTAGAGCCCGAGCGCGATCGCGAGCGCGCAGCCCGGGAGCAGCGCGTAGGCGAGTTGGCGCATCCCCTGGGGCCCCATGATCCGCGTCACGAAGGTCCGGCCGAACTTCGGAAGGTACCGGGCGCCGGGGAATCCCGTGATCATCCAGACGCAGATCAGTAGGATCGTGAGGCCGTAGCCCCAGTCCCCCAGCATCAGGCCGAAGAAGATCGGGAAGACGATCGCGAAGACGAGCGTCGGGTCCCACTCGGTCGCCTGGGGCATCGAATAGAACCGGATGAAGAACTCGAAGCGGCGGACCCCCGCCGGGTTCCGCATCAGCGTCGGCGGCTCCTCGGTCGTCGGGACGTCGTAAAGGTACGCCCGCCCCCCGCTCGCCGATTGGACGGCGGCCGCGAGGCGACCGACGTCCCGGCTCGGCACCCACGCCTCGAGCGCGAACGTAGAACGACCGGCGCCGAGTTTCGCGAGGACCTCGACCTTGCGGTTCTCGATCTGGAGCGCCTCGTCGATAGCCGCGACCCCGGGGAACCACTCGCGGGAGAGCGCCGCGAGCCGCGCGGCGATCGCGGCCCGGCGCCGGACGATCTCCTCCCGCCGCGCGCGCGCGATCACGAGCTCCTCCGAAGGGGTCCCCGACAGCGCGGGGAGCGCGGTAAGGCGGACCCCGTTTGCCGGCGCGGCGCGCGCGAGGAGGTCCGCGGAGGCACGCCGCAGGCTGACGAGGAACCGCCCCGAACCCGCGGGGTCCCCGAGGACCTGAGCGTCGGCGGACGGCGGGAGGGCCGACCAGAGCGCAGCCCCGCCCTCGGGCTCCCCCTCCCCGAAGAACGAGACGAAGCTCTGCGCGCGGAGGTACTCGATCCGGTCGGGGTAGAAGCCGATCTTCTCCAGGAGCACGGTCGTCTCGTCGGTCGCCTGGCCCTCGCTGAGGAGCCGATCGTTCTCGCGCGTGAGCTCCCCGACCTCGGCGTCGATCGGGACCGATTTAGCGGCCGCCAGGATGTCGGTCAGGGAGTCGAACCGTCGGGGCGACCCGCCCGGCGTCGGCGGCAACGCGGCCTTGAGGCCCCGGAACCGCAGCGCCTCGTCCCCGATCACCCGCTGGGTCTCGTTCCCTCGCTCGGGGACGAGCTCGGCGAGCGCGACCGGGGAGAGGGGTTCGACCTGGGCGAGCCGCAGGTCGTGGAGGACGGTGAGGACCCGCCCCCGGTCGTCCTTGAGACCCAGGATGCCGACCTTGGTCATCCGCTCGGGGCGCAGGAGTCCCATCGTGCGGCCCTTCCGTCAGTCCTTCTGGAAGCCAGTGAGGACGACCGCGACGATCGCGTCCGCACGGTCGGCCGGGCGTTTTCCCACACCGCGGGCCGCAACCTCGGCGACGCGCGTACCCTCCGCGACGATCTCCGCCGCCGCCCGGTCGGCCTCGTCTCGAGCCGCTTGAACGGTGCGAGCGCGTTCGGCGTCGGCCTCCGCCTGCGCCGTTCGCACCGCGGCCTCGCTCTCGGCCCGCAGTCGCTCGACCGCCTCCTCCGCCGCGCCGCGGGCGGTGCGGAGCCTCAGCTCCCAGTCCGCCTCGGTCGCCTTGACTCGCTTGAGCGCGTCGATCGAACCGAGCTCAGTGGGGGGCGGGGCGCTCGCGGACACTATCGGCCTCCGAAGTAAACGACGAGGAACGCCATGAGTCCCAGGACGGCGGCGACCTTCACGGCGAGGGAGACGAACTGGACGGTGCGGAACCGCCGAACGGCGGCGTTAGGCGACGGCGGCATCGGTTTCCGCGGCCTCCATCTTCCGCTTGACGACCTTGAGCATGCTGAAGGAGTCCCGCTCGAGCTCGTCGAAACGGAACTTGATGTAGCGCACCGTCCCCTGGAGGCGGGGGATCAGGACGTTCTCGATCGCGGAGGCGCGCCGCTTCGTCCGCTCGATCTCCTTCAAGAGGCGGCGGAGCGCGTTCTCCTTCTCGGCGATGTCGAGCACGACCGAGTAGATCCCCTGGAAATGGCGGATCGACTCGTTGACGGACGTCGAGAGGTCGAGGAGCTCCGGCGCGGCGACCGGTGTGTACTCCCCGCGGTCGACGCGGGGAGTACGGACCCCCATGACGTTCTTCGTCGCGACGCGGACCGGCCGGACGTCGGGGAGAAGCATGGAGATGCTCTCGAGGCGGGTCGGGCCCTCCATCATCTCCGCCATGCGGATCGACTCGTAGCCACGAGCGATCCGAGCCTGGAGGTCGCCGCGCAGCTTCATCGCCTCCTTCGAGATCGCGAAGAACTCGACGATCAGCGCCGTCCGCTTCAGCTTGAGGAGGTTGAGCCCCTTCTTGGCGACGACGATCCGTCGCCGCGTCCGCAGGAGCTCGAGCCGCGTCGGGCGGATCGTTTCGGCGGGCATCGCTCCGTCTCCCTCCTTGCCTAGGTGACGCTCGACTTGTGCGTGCGGTACTTCTCGATGAACTCCGGCTTGATCCGCTTCAGCTCGGCGTCCGGGAGGTCGGAGAGGATCTCCCACCCGATCCCGAGGCTATGATCGATCGTCCGGTCCTCGTCCGGGCGCTGGTTGACGAACTCCGTCTCGAAGCGGTCCGCCGCCTTGAGGTAGAGCCGATCAACTGGGCCGAGCGACTCCTCACCGACGATCGCGGAGAGGGCGCGCTGGTCCTTCCCGGTCGCGTAGGTCGCGAACAGCTGGTCGGCGACCCCGCGGTGGTCCTCGCGGGTCCTCGTCTTGCCGATCCCTTGGTTCATGAGCCGCGAGAGCGAGGGCAGCACGTCGATCGGCGGGTAGACGCCGCGCCGCTGCAGCTCCCGGCTGACGTAGATCTGACCCTCGGTAATGTAGCCGGTCAGGTCGGGGATCGGGTGCGTAACGTCGTCCGCCGGCATCGTGAGGATCGGGAGCTGGGTGATTGAGCCCTTGCGACCGTGGATCTTTCCGGCGCGCTCGTAGATCGTCGCGAGGTCGGTGTACATGTAGCCGGGGTAACCGCGTCGACCCGGCACCTCGTCCCGGGCGGCGGAGATCTCGCGGAGCGCCTCGCAATAGTTCGTCATGTCGGTCAGGACGACCAGGACGTGGAGGTCGCGCTCGTAGGCAAGGAACTCGGCCGCGGTGAGCGCCATCCGCGGCGTCACGACCCGCTCCATCGACGGGTCGGAGGAGAGGTTCAGGAAGACGACCGCGCGCTCGAGGGCGCCGGTCGACTGGAACTCCTTGAGGAAGAAGTTGGCCTCCTCGCTCGTGATCCCCATCGCGGCGAAGACGACCGCGAACCCCTCCGTCGAGTTCCGCAGCTTCGCCTGGCGGACGATCTGGGCGGCGATCTGGTTGTGGGGGAGCCCCGCGCCGGAGAAGATCGGGAGTTTCTGCCCCCGGACGAGCGTGTTCATCGCGTCGATCGTCGAGATCCCCGTCTGGATGAACTCGCTCGGCTCCTCGCGCGAGTAGGGGTTTATCGCGTTCCCGACGATCTCGAGCCGGGTCTCGCTGACGATCTTCGGGCCGCCGTCTCGCGGCTCGCCGAGCCCGTTGAAGACGCGGCCGAGCAGCTCCTCGGAGACGGGGAGCGTCGCGACCTCGCCCAGGAACTTGACGCTCGTCTCCTCGACGTTCATCCCCATCGTCGGGCCGAAGACCTGGACGATCGCGAGGCCCTTGCGCGAGTCGAGGACCTGGCCCTGGCGGCGCTCGCCGCTCGGGAGGCGGATCTCGACGATCTCCCCGTACGCGGCGTTCGCCACATCCCGGACGAAGAGCAACGGGCCGGTCACGCGGTCGACGGTGCGGTAGTCCACCGGAACGTCCGGGGTCGCCTTCGGGGTGGCCGCTGCCTTCGCCGCCATCGCTCAGGCGCCTCCGCCCGTGGCAACACCGGCGATCGCCTGGCCCATCTCCAGTTCCAGCTGGTCGAACTGGTTCTTCAGCTCCGCCTCGGGGATCCACTTCATCCGGGAGAGCTTCGTGCGGACGGGTAGCTTCTGCAGCTGGGCGACCGTCGCGCCCTTGCCGATCGCCTCCTGTTCGCTCTCGGAGAACGAGAGGATCGCACGCAGCATGCGGTACTGCTTCTGGATCGAGGAGTAGGTGTCGACGTCGTCGTACGCGCTCTGTTGCAGGTAGTCCTCGCGGATCATCCGCGCGACGTCAAGGATCGCTTTCTCCCGTTCGGGGAGCGCATCGACGCCGACGAGCTGGACGATCTCCTGGAGCTCCGACTCCTTCTGGAGGAGCTCCAGTGCCTTCTGCCGGAGCGGGACAAAATCCTTCGACAGATTCTTGCGGAACCACGGCTCGAGATCGTTGATGTAGAGCGAGTAGCTCTGCAACCAGTTTATCGACGGGAAGTGGCGGCGGGAGGCGAGCGAGGCGTCGAGCGCCCAGAAGACGCGGGCGACGCGCAGCGTGTTCTGGCTCACCGGCTCCGACGTGTCGCCGCCCGCCGGGGAGACGGCGCCGACGACCGTGATCGAGCCGGTCCGCCCGTCCGGTGAGAGCGTCACGACGCGCCCGGCCCGCTCGTAGAATTCCGCGATCCGTCGGCCGAGGTACGCGGGATACCCCTCTTCACCCGGCATCTCCTCGAGACGGCCGGAGATCTCGCGCATCGCCTCGGCCCATCGGCTGGTCGAGTCGGCCATGAGCGCGACGTCGTACCCCATGTCCCGGTAGTACTCCGCGATTGTGATGCCGGTGTAGACGCTCGCCTCGCGCGCGGCGACCGGCATGTTCGACGTGTTAGCGATGAGGATCGTCCGTTCCATCAGGGGCCGTTTGGTCTTCGGGTCGACGAGGCCCGGGAACGCCGCGAGCATCTCGGTCATCTCGTTGCCGCGTTCGCCACAGCCAACATAAACAACAACATCGGAGTCGGCCCACTTCGCGAGCTGTTGCTGGATGACCGTCTTCCCGGATCCGAAGGGTCCCGGGACACACGCCGTGCCTCCCTTGGCCACCGGGAAGAAAGAATCGACGACTCGCTGACCCGTGACCAGCGGGATATCGGGGGCGAGCTTCTGCTGGACCGGACGTGGGATGCGCACGACCCACTTCTGGCTGAGGTAGAGCGGCTGGCTCCCGATCGCGGTCTTGACCGACCCGATCGGGTCGCGAATCGTGTACGTTCCGCTCGCGATCTTCGCGAGGGTCCCCTCGACCCCGGGAGGCACCAGGATCTTGTGGAGGATGAGCGGCGTCTCGGGGACGGTGCCGAGGACCGCGCCGCCCGCGACCGCGTCTCCGACTGCGGCGGTCGCGGTGAACTCCCACTTCGCCTTCTCGTCGAGCGGTGGCGCGACGAATCCGCGGGTGATGAAATCCCCCAGGCTCTTCTGGATCACATCGAGCGGGCGCTGGACGCCATCGTAGATCGACTTCAGGAGACCCGGCCCGAGCTCGACCGAGAGCGCCTGCCCGGTGTTCTCGACCGGGTCGCCCGGTCGGATCCCGGTCGTGTCCTCGTAAACCTGAACGGTCGCGGTGCCGCCGACGAGGCGGATGATCTCGCCGACGAGGCCGAGCCGGCCGACGCGCACGACGTCGAACATCTTCGCCCCCTCGAGGCCCTCGGCGACGACGACCGGACCGGAAACGCGCCCGACGACCCCCATGACTCCCTCCGCTGCTAGCTCGGCATGGCGAGCGTGACGCCGAGAACGCGCTTGGCGAGCGCGTTGATGCTCTCGACCTCGAACTCGCCGGTCGGCGTCGGAACGAAGACGACCAGCGGGGCGAGCGACGCGTCCGCTTGGGCCCGCTGCGTGTCGGAGAGCCGGGCGCGGATCGACTGGCTCGCGATCACGAGGTTATAGCTCCCATCGCTCATCGCGCGCTGGAACTCGGCGACCGCCGTCGCGGGGGTGACTTCGACGACGTCCTTGAGCCCGATCAGACGGAAACCGATCGCGAGCTCGCGCTCGCCGAGTACGATGGTGCGTCCTCCGGCGGTCGGCGACTCCGGCACGGCGCCATCGGCGGGGCCGCGGTCTATTTAACGCCTGCCCCGGAGCGTCGGAAAATCCCGCCGGAACGAGACCGGACCGGGGCGCTCAGCGCGCTACTTGTACGTGGATTGGTGGACGTGGTTCTCGTCGTCCGTGATCAGGATGCACTCGCCCTCGCACTCGAAGAGGCACGCCTCGCAAACGATGCACTCCGGGCCGAGGACCGCGAGCGACTTCTCGCCGCGGAACTGGAACTTCGCCGCGATCACCGGGTCGTCGACGACGTCCGGGACCTGGTCCCGGGGTCGCAGTTCGAAGACGTTGACGGGGCAGACGTCCCGGCAGTGGGCGCAGCCGGTGCACTTCGCGATGTCGATGTCGACCTGGACCATGCCCTCTCTCGCGCCGGGAGGGGAGCGGCGACCCTATTACCGTTTCACTCGACGTTTCTCCGGCGAGCCGTCGGACGCGGGTGACCTCGGGCCGGCGGCATCGCTTAACGCGCCGCCGCTTATCGGCCCCTGAGGCACTGTGGCACCGATCCTCCTCGGCACGAGCGGGTGGGACTACCCGGAGTGGGCGGGTCGGGTCTACCCGCCGCGCGGCGCCTCGGACCGACTGAGGTACTACGCGGGGCTCTTTCCGATCGTGGAGGTCAACTCAACGTTCTACCGGCTGCCCGCACCGTCCGTCGCGGCGTCTTGGGTCCGGCGTACCCCCACCGGGTTCCGGTTCGCGGCGAAGTTCCCGCAGAAGATCACCCACGACCTCCGCCTCGTCGGGACCGACGAGGAACTCGCTCGATTCCTTGCTGTCCTGCGCCCGATCCGCGACGCCGGCAAGTTCGCCGCGGCGCTCCTGCAGCTGCCACCGTTCCTGCCGTTCGATCCCGGGACAGTCCGTACGTTCTACGCGTCGCTCCCTCGGGAGCTCCCCGTTGCGGTCGAGTTCCGCGAACGGTCGTGGCTCGTCGCTGAGTCCTATGCGCTCCTGGAGGAGTTCGGCCTCGCCTATGTCGTCGTGGACGGACCGCACCTCCCGATCGACCTCCGCGTGACCGCCTCGTTCGCCTACGTCCGCTGGCACGGCCACGGGGACCCGACGTGGTACGACTACACCTACTCCGCCGAGGAGATCGCGGCGTGGATGCCGCGGGTCCGGACGCTCGCCCAGAACGCGGGCACCGTTTACGGCTTCTTCAACAACCACTTCCGCGGGGACGCGGCGACCAACGGGCGCACGCTTTCGGAGCAGCTGGGCCTCCCGCCCCCGCCGGGAAGCTCGCGGCTCGACGCGTAGCGGCTCCGGTGCCCGGTCAGCCCGGACTCGAGCACGCCACGTTCTCCGGGAATGAGAGGCCTGGCAACGCGCCGGTCGTGTCGTTGACGATCAGGGTCCAGCTCACGCCGGGGAAGCTCGGTCCGAAGAGGCTCTGAACGAACGGCGCGCACGACGTAGAACTGGTCATCCACACCACGCCGAACGGAGTCTCGTCCGCTCCGGTGAGCCCGAAGCTGGCGTTGAGGTCCGGATGGGCCCGGAAGAACGATGCGTTCGACCCAACCGCCGCAGCAAGAATCGCGGGGCTGTCGAGGACCCTTCCACTCGGAAGGGCCGGCGGGACTCCGCTGACGCCGGCGCAGGTCATCGTCAGGATGGGCGTTGCGGTCCCGTTAACGACCGCCACGACGAGGAGGTTCGTGAAGTTCCGAGCGTCCACTGTTCCGTTCGAGTACTGAAAGGTCCACCACGGGGCGAGGCCGGAGGAGAGCGCACCGGTGAACGCGGGGACTTCGGGTCGGGCCCCGGTCAGGTGGTGGAGGGATTCGGGAGGGGTGAAGGCCAGGCAGGAGATACCGAAGAAGAACGCGCCCCCGAGGGTCGCATCGATGCCATTGGCCGAGAACGCCGACCACGGACCCCCCGGCACATTTGCCGCCGCGGCGTCGGCCAGCGACCGGGCCTCCGAGTAGGAGAGGGCCTCCCCGGGTATCCCCGCGGGTCCCGCCGTGCCGCCCGAGAACGCCCCGACGAGGGTGAGCCCGACGAGCACCACCGCCACGACGACAATGACCCCCGCGACCAGGAGCCAGCGACTCTGTGGCCGGCGAACCGAAGGGTGGTGGACGGCGGCATTTCCAGCGGGTCTGATCGCGGGTCCCCCGCACTGGGCGGCGCTGTCGCCATAACCCCTCTCGGGTGAAGGACGTCCGAACCGAGTATAACGCTCCCCGCCGCCGGGCGGGCGTTGTAGCAGGGTATTTCGGGGGTGCCCCCTCCCACTCCGGAGCCTCATGGTCCGGTTGACGGTCCTGGGAAGCTGCGGCGCCTGGCCGGACCGGGGCCGCGCCTGCAGCGGGTTCCTGCTCGAGTCGGGCGACGCGCGGCTCGTCCTCGACCTCGGCTTCGGTACCCTGCCCCGCCTCCTTGAGCACTGTTCGGCCAGGGAGGTGAGCGCGGTGTTCGTGACCCACGCGCACTCCGACCACTGCGTCGACCTCCACGGTCTCTACCGGGCCCGGTCGTTGCCGGAGCCACCGTCTCCGCCGCTCCCGATCTACGCCCTCCCCGACGTGGTGACCCGGGTGGGCGGTCTCGACGGGCCCGAAGGACCGGACCGGATGCGACAGCGATGCGCCGTCCATCCGGTCGGCCCGGACGAGACGTGGGAGGTCGGACCGTTCCGCTTGCGGACGGCGGCGCTACCCCACTTCATCCCGAACCTCGGGGTCCGCGTGGAGGTCGAGGGCCTCACGATCGCCTACACCGGGGACACTGGCCCGACCCCGCGCGTCGCGGAGTTCGCCCGGGGGGTCGACCTGTTCGTCTGCGAGGCGACCTACCTCGAAGCGCCCCGCGAGGGCGGCGAGCGGTTCCTGCTCACCGCGGCCGAGGCGGGGCGCTACGCGCGCGAGGCCGGCGTCGCCCGCCTGATGCTGACGCACTTCTGGCCTGGGGAAGAGCGGTCGCGCTCGCGTGCGGAGGCCGCGCGCGAGTTCGCCGGCGAGATCCTGCTCGCCGAGGAAGGCCTCTCGCTCTCCCTGCCGTAGACGCCCCGGGAACACTCCGTTCCCGGCCCTGTTTCAACGCCCCCCGAGCCGCCGCTTTAGAGCGGTCCGGCCCCTCGACGGGTGGGGATCGATCGATGACCGACGCGTTCGACATCGAACCGGCGTTCGCCCCGGACGAGGCGGAACCGTTCGACCCGTTCCCGTTCGAGGCGCCGGCCCCTCCTCGGGGAGCGCCGGAGGCCGCCGCCGTCCGGATCCGCCTGGCCCCGCGGGCCCCGCGGTCCCGCGTTGGGCCCCTCCTCCCGTCCGACCCCGCGCTCTTCCCGTGGCTCGCCCGCCGGTTCGCCCCGGGCGAGGTGACGCTCTGGACGGGCCCGCGGGTCGCGGTCGAGCCGATCCTCGAGCTCCTCTACGCGGGGAGCGCCCGCGCGCGCGGACGGGTCTCCCTCCTCGAGGGCTCGAACCGGTTCCACCCGTACCGCATCGGGGAGCTCGGCCGCTCGCTCGGGGTGGACGCGACCGAGACGCTCCGACGGATCCGGCTCGCCCGGGCGTTCACAGCGTACCAGATGGTCGCCCTGGTCGACGGCTGGGCCGCGGAGGCGCGCCGGCATCCTCCGACGCTCCTCGTCGCCCACGACCTTCCCGCCCTCTTTGCGGCCGACGAGGTTCCCGACGACGAACGCGCCGCGCTCCTCCGCCACGTCGCGCGGTCGCTGCGAGCGCTCGCGGACGGCGCGCGCGTGCCGCTCCTCCTCACGCTCGACCCGGGCGGCCTCGCGCGGTTCCCGGGCCTCGCGGACGAGGGGCCGCGCTGGAGCGACCTCGTCGCGTTCGTCCGGGGGCCCGGCACGCTGCGCCTCCGGGCCCTGCGCGACGACGCCCGCCTCGCGATCGTGCCCCGTCCCCGCGGACAGAGAGGGATGGAGGAGTTCGGCGGCGACGACGCCGCCGAGGAGGTGATCGCGTGGGGCGTACCGCCCCGACGTACCGTCAGGCGCTCGAGGAGCGGATGAAGCGCTGGGACGAGTTCGCCCGCCTCCTCACGACCCCCGAGGAGCGCGCCGCGTTCGAGACGCTCCGCACCGGGGCCCGTCGCTACGCCGCCCAGGCGACGTACGTCGGCAGCCCGGACCTCCTCGAGTCGATCCTGCTCTCCGTCCTCCTCGACCTCGCCCGGAGGCTGCCCGCGGACGCCCCGGGCCGACCGGCCGCGCGCTGACCGTGGACGGGTCCGCCCCGACCGCGGACGGCTGGCTCCTCGACATCAGCGAGAGCGACGACGGCCGCTCGGTCGTCCTCTGGCGCAAGGAGCGCGCGTCGGGCCGGGTGCGGCGCACCGCGGTCGAGTTCCGGCCGCCGTTCCTCGTCGACGGGCCCCGCGCCGACCTCGCCGACCTCGCGCGCCGCCTCCGCGACGACCCGTCGGTCGCGCGCGCGGAAGAGCGCGTGCTCACCCCGTCGCTCTACGACCGCCGGCCCCACACGGTCCTCGCGGTGACCCCCGCGCGGAACCCGCGCCGCCGCGCGCTCGCCCGGGCGGTCGACGCGCTCGGCGGGTTCGAGCGGTACCGCCTCTACGACGTCGACCTCGCCCCCGCGCAGCTCTACCACCTCGCGCACGGGCTCTACCCGTTCGCTCCCGTCGCGGGCCACGGCTCCTCCCTCGCGGCGACCGAGCCGGCGGAGACGATCAACTACGTGACCCCGCCGCTCCGCGTCGCTCGGCTCGAGGTCCGCATCGCGGGGGAGCGGCGGGGCCGGATCCCCCCGGCGGACGGCCGGATCGGGTCGGTGCGGCTCGGGGAGGTGACGCTCGAGGGACCCGAGGAGGACCTCCTCCGCGCGCTCGGGGAGGAGCTCGCGCGGAGCGATCCCGACCTCCTCCTCACCCAGGGGGGCGACGCGTTCGACCTCCCGTGGCTCTACCGGCGGGCGACGGCGTGCGGCCTCGGCCCGGACGCCTTCGGCCTCGGCCGCGAGCGGGCCTCGTTCCGCCCGTCCCGGCGGGCGCGCTCCTACGAGTCGTACGGCCAGGTCTGCTACCGATCCGCCACCTACCCGCTTCCCGGCCGGTTCCACGTCGACCGGGAGAACTCGTTCCTGTTCGAGGACGCCGACCTCCCCGGTCTCGTCGATGCCGCCCGGCTCTCCCGCCTCTCGCTCTCGACCGTCGCCCGACAGTCGCCGGGGACGTGCTTCACGGCGATGGAGATGGCCCACGCGCTCGCCCTCGGCGCGCACGTGCCGTGGAAGAAGAACCGCCCCGAATTGTTCCGGCGCGGGGACCGCCTGGTCGAGGCCGACCGCGGCGGGGTGATCTTCCTGCCGCCCGTGGGGGTCCACGACCGGATCGACGAGTTCGACTTCGCGAGCCTCTACCCGTCGATCATGGTGCGGAACAACCTCTCGGCGGAGACGCTCGAGTGCCGGTGCTGCCCCGCGAGCCCGATCCGGGCGCCGGGGCTCGGCTACCGCTCGTGCACGCGCCGGGTCGGTCTGATCCCTCGCACCCTCGCCCCCCTCCTCGCCCGGCGGACGGCGTACAAGGCGGCGATGAAGCGGCCCGGGACGCCGCCGGAGGAGGTGCTGCGGCTCAAGCGCCGGGTCAAGATGCTGAAGTGGGTCCTCGTCACCGCGTTCGGCTACCAGGGGTACCGCAACGCGCGGTTCGGCCGGATCGAGTGCCACGAGGCGATCAACGCCTACGCGCGCCGGCTCCTCGCCGACCTCGTCCCGGACGCCGAGGCAGCCGGTTACCGCGTCGTCCACGGGATCGTCGACTCGCTCTGGCTGCGCCCGCTCGACCCCGAGCGCGTCCCCGACCCGGCGGCGTTCGCGCGGGCGGTCAGCGCGCGCTACGACCTCCCGCTCGGCTACGAGGGGCGGTACCGGTGGATCGTCTTCCTGCCGGCGACGACGCACGGCCTCGGGGTCCCGAACCGGTACTACGGGCTCTACGAGAGCGGCGAGTTCAAGCTGCGCGGGATCGGCGCGCGGCGGCATGACACCCCGACCCTCCTGCGCCGGTTCGAGGCCGAGGTCCTCGCGCTGTTCCGCGCCGCGCGCGACGCGGACGGGGTCCGGGCGCTCGTGCCGCGGGCGCTCGCCCGGGCCGACCTCTTCGCCGAGCGGGTCACGGCCGGGGCGTGGCCGGTGGAGGAGCTCCTGATCGCGCACCGGGTCGGCCAGGCGCCCGAGGCGTTCGTCACGTTCACCGACTCGGTCGCCGCGCTCCGCCAGCTCGCCGCGGCGGGGGCGCGTCGGGAGGCCGGCGAGGTCGTCCGGTTCGTCGTGCTCGACCGGCGCAGCCGCTCGTTCCGCCACCGGGTCCGCGCCGCCGAGCTCCTGGAGGGCGACGAGGCGTACGACCCCGGAGCGTACCTCGAGCTGCTCGCCCGGGAGGCGGAGACGCTGCTCGCGCCGTTCGGCGTCGACCGCGCAACCCTCCTCGAGCGCTGGGGAGCAGCACCGCCGCCCGCGCGGGGGCCGTACCGCTCCCCCGAGGGGCTCGCTCAAGAAGCGATCGAGGAACCCGACGGGAGCCGGGGGATGTTTTAGCCCCCGACGTCGTCGAAGGAACGTGGCTCCCCGTGCTCCGCGTCGTTCCCGGTCCCGAGCGACGCCCGGTCGGAGCCGGAGCCGCCCGCCCGACACCCCGTCCCGTCGCGCGGCGACGATCCGTCGGAGCATCCGACGGGGGCGCCTCGACGACCTTACCCCTCTCCTGGTCGCGCTGAGCGACCCCTCGCCCGGCGTCCGGCAGACCGCCGCGATCGCGCTCGGGATCCTCCGGGACCCCCGGGCGCGCAGCACGCTCGCGGCCGCGCTCACCGACCCGGACGCCGGGGTCCGGGCGGGCGCCGCCGAGGCACTCGGCTCCATCGGCCGACTCGAGAGCCGGGAGCCCCTCGAGCGGGCGCTCGAGGATGCGGACGCGCACGTCCGGGCCCGCGCCGCCGGGGCGCTCCGCGCGCTCGCGGACCCGCGGTCGATCCCGGCGCTCGCCGCGCGCGCGGGCGACGACGCGACCGAGGTC
>JBOGRO010000043.1:0-9116 GCA_050749465.1 Thermoplasmata archaeon
GCCCCGGGGCCGCCGCGAGCGCCTCCTCCGCCGCTCCCGGACCGAGCGGCCCCCGCCGCCGCCCCCCTCGCGTTCGTGCCCCGCCCGCTCTCTCAGTGTTTCGTCTGCGGGACCCCGCTCGACGGGAGCCAGTGTCCGCACTGTCGCATGACATGGGTCGAGTGAGCGGGTCGACCCGGTTTCGGCGGATGCCTAAGGTTTTGAACCCCCCCTGCTCCCGAGGGTCGCGTCCATGTCGAACTTTCCGTCGGCTTCGGTCGAACTCGACGTGTTGGAGCAGCGGTTCGTCGACCACCTCTTCGAACTGCAGCCCTCGTACGCCGTCGGGCTCGGCCTGCACCAGTACGACGGAATCATGCCCGACCTCACCCACGCGGCGACCGAGGCCTGGGGCCTCCGGGCGGACGACCTCCTCGCGCAGCTGAGCCGGCTCGACGACTCGGCCCTCGCCGCGGGCCGTCGTATCGACCGCTTCCTGCTCCGGCTCCTCCTCGAGAGCTCGCTCTTCGACCTCCGGGAGTCGAAGGACCTCGACCGGAACCCGATGGCGTACGTCGGCTCGATCTCCCTCACGTCCTACCTCGTCCGGGACTACGCGCCCGTCGAGGAGCGGGTTCGCTCGATCGTCCGGATCCTGGAACGGGTGCCGACCCTCCTCGCCGAAGGTCGGCGGCGGCTCCACGGCCCGTTGCCGCGGCCGTTCGTCGAGCTCGCGCTCGCGATCGGCGGTGGGCTCGGACCCCACTTCAAGGAGGCCGAGACGTTCGCGGGCCGCGCCTCCCTGGCGCCGACGGTGGCGGCGGCGAGCGCGACCGCCGAGTCCGGCGTCAAGGAGTTCCTCGCGTGGCTACGCGACGACTGTCTTCCCCGGAGCACCCCCGACTTCGCGCTCGGGCCCCATCGGTTCCAGCGGCTCCTGTTCGTGCGCGAGGGGATCGAAGCGTCGATCGAGGAGGTCCGCAAGGCCGGTGCCGCCGACCTCGCGCGCAACCAAGCCCGCCTCGACGAGATCGCTCGCGAGGAGAAGGCGACCGTCCCCGACCTCCTGCAGCGACTCAATCGCGACCATCCCGCCTCGGCGGACGTACTCGACACGGCCCGCGCGTTCGTCGCGGAGACGCAGAAGTTCGTGGCCGACCGCCACCTCGCGACGATCCCGGAGACCGCGGTCTGCCGCGTCGAGGAGACCCCCGTCTGGGGCCGCGCGCTCTCGACCGCGAGCATGAACCCGCCCGGCCCGTTCGACACGGGGCCGACCGAGGGGATCTACTACGTGACCCCCGTCGACCCGGCCTGGACCCCCGTGCAGCAGGAGGAGTGGCTGCGCTCGTTCAATCGCTCCCTCCTTCGGAACATCACGGTCCACGAGGTGTATCCGGGCCACTACCTCCAGTTCCTGCACTTCCACCACGCAGCGGGGAGCCTCGCGCGGAAGGTCTACCTCTCGCCTTCATTCGTGGAGGGGTGGGCGCACTACGCCGAGCAGCTCGCGATCGAGCAGGGCCTCGGCCGGGAGAGCCACTCGGCCGAGATCGCGCAGATCCACGACGCACTCCTCCGGGACTGCCGCCTCCTCGCGTCGGTCGGGCTCCACACCCGGGGGATGAGCCTCGCCGAGGCGACGCAGCTGTTCGAGCGCGACGCCCACTTCGAGCACCTTCCGGCGGAGCGGGAGGCGATCCGGGGCACGTTCAATCCCGAGTACTTCTGCTACACGCTCGGGAAGCTCGCGATCCTGAACTCCCGCGCTCGCTTCCTCCAGAACCGCTTCGCGGGCGACCTGCGCTCGTTCCACGACACGCTCCTCAGTTTCGGATGCCCTCCGGTCGGACTCCTCGACACGCTCCTCGCGACGCCCGCGCCCGCCTGACGCGGGGACCCGGGTCGCGCGACTCCGTCAGGGCGGCGCGACGCGACTCGCGATCGGAACCCCGTCGCGAACGGCGCCGGAGACGGTGCAGAAGTCCTCGAAGATCTCGACGCAATGGTCGAAGCGCGCGCGGTCTGTTTCGTCGACCGGTCGCGTACGAATCTCGACGGTGAGCCCCGTGACGCGCCGTCGACCCCGCGCGTTGACGCCGAGGGTGGCCCGTACCGTCGTGCGGAGCGGTGTGACCGGGACGCGGGCGCGAGCGAGGGAGTTCACGAGCGTCGAGCTCATGCAGTGGCCGATCGCCAGGGCGAATGACTGGACCGGATTCGGCCCCACGTCGCCCCCGACCGGAGGCGGTTCGTCGACGGTGATCGGGCCGAAGGGCGCGTCGGCGAAGACGGCGGTAAACCGGTAGCTCTCCACCTGCGTAAGCTCGACCCGACCATCGGCGGCGGACACGGAGCCGGAGAAGACGCGCGGCTACAAGAATCGGTCGATGCGAGGCGCGAGCCTCCCCCCGAGGTAGGCGGATAAGGGGCGGAGGCGTGTGGCCTCGGTCCGACGGATGACGCTATCGAAGAAGGTCTACCTCGTCGCCGGGGTCGGTGGCGGCCTCGGGACCGCGCTCGTGTGCCTCCTTGCGTCGGAGGGCGCGACGGTGGCAGGGGTCGCCCGAGGGTCGGAGGCGCTCGAACGAGTCGCGGCGCACGCCCGGGAGCGCGGCTGGCACGTCGCAACGAGGGTGGCCAACCTCATGGACGGAGCCGCGGTCGCCCGAATGGTGGCCGGCGTCCGCGAGGAGTTCGGGCGGCTCGATGGCGTCTCGGTCAACGTCGGGCACTGGATCGGCGGAGAGGCGCTGTTGCACCGCATGTCCGACGCGGAGTGGACGGACGCGATGCGGGACAACCTCGACCCGGTCTTCCGGGTCGTGCGGGCTGCGCTCCCGGTGCTGATCGGGGACGGGGGAGGCTCGCTCGTGCTCGTCTCGGCCGCCCCGGCCGTTCGCGCCGCGGCCAGCGCTTCGTACGCGGCCGCCAAGGTAGCGGTCGCCGCCCTCGTGCCGAAGCTCGCGCACGACTACCGCCCGCTCGGGGTACGGGTCAACGCGGTCCTACCGGGGTCGATGGCGAACCAGCTCGACGGGCTCGATCCGCCCGCCCCGGACCATCGGATCCCACTGACCGACACCACGGCGACCGGTCCCTGGGAAGTCGCGCGCGCGATCCGGTATCTGCTCTCGGAGGAGAGTCGTTGGATGACCGGCGCTCTGCTGCTGGTGGACGGCGGGGCGTCGACCGGCGCCGCGCCAGGCGGGAGCCGCCCGCCCTAAGCTCGCGGCGAGACTCGACTCGCCGGGGTCCACTCCGGGGGACGGTCGCCCTCCTCAGCGCTCGGCGGCGGTCCCACCTCGGCGCGCGCCGCCTCACTCCCGCGACTCCGTCCGGGTGAGCATTCCTTATTCCCCATACTCCGCTGGGCCCCGCCCGTGAACGGGGCCCTTCCGCCCGCCGCACTTGCCGCGGCCGGCGAGCCCGTGGTGGTCGCCGAGAACCTTACGCACGCCTACGACCGGCGCCGCCGCGCGCTGGACGGCGTCTCCTTCACCGTGCGTCGGGGCGAGGTCTTCGGCCTCCTCGGTCGGAACGGCGCGGGCAAGTCGACGCTCATCAAGGCGATGACCACACTCATCCGGCCGACGTCGGGAACGCTCCGGGTGCTCGGGCTCGACCCGTCGCGCGACGGGCGTCGGATTCGAGAGCGGATCGGGGTCGTCCAGCAGGGGGAGTCGTTCGACTTCACGACCGTCCAGGGAAACTTCGACGTCTACGGGGTCCTGTGGGGGATCCCACGGGCCGAGCGGGTCCGCCGGCGAGAGCAGCTGATCGTACGGTTCGGCCTTGACGACGTCCGCAAGCGGCGCGCGTTCGACCTCTCGGGCGGCCAGAAGCGGCGGGTGCAGGTCGCGCGGGAGTTCATGCACGACATGGAGATCCTGTTCCTGGACGAGCCGACGGTCGGGCTCGACGTGATCATGCGTCGGACCCTCCTCGACTCGGTCCGGGACGAGGTGCGGCGCGGGCTCACGGTCGTCTTCACTACGCACAACCTCGAGGAGGCGGACTACCTCTGCGACCGGGTCGCCGTGATCGACGAGGGACGGTTCCTCGTCCTGGACGCGCTCGAGAACCTGAAGCGGCTCTACGGCGGCAAGAAGACGATCGACCTGACGGTCGGGGACGGGGACGGCGCCCGGTTCTTCGCTGCGCTCACCGAGCGCCTCGGTGATCGCTCGACCGTGACCGTCCACGGCGCCTCGGCCGTGATCCTCACCGACGACCCGAAGGAGGCGCTCGCGCGGGTCGTCGAGGTCTCCCAGCGGCTCGGGGTCCAACTCGAGTGGCTTCACGTCCGCACGAACACGCTCGAGGATGTGTTCCTGCGCTCGGTCGGCCACGGAGGCGAGTCGATTGCGAGTGCCTAACCTCCTCCGCCTGATCTACCGGAACGTCGTCGTCAACACCGACCCGGGGAGCCTGGTCATCCTCCTCGGCCTTCCGGGGATGTACCTCGTCTTCTTCGGGTTCGGGTTCCAATCGCTCGAGGGCACGGGCGGCTCGGGGATGAGCTACCTTGTGTTCCTGACCCCGGGGATCATGGCGTTCCAGGCGGTCATGGCGGGGACCGTCGGCGGGAGCATCCTCTGGGCCGACCGCCGGTGGGGGATGCTGGGTCAGCTCCTCGTCGGGCCGTTCTCGCGCCTCGAGTACCTCCTCGGGATCCTCCTGACCTCGATGCTCTTCGGTCTCGGCGGCGCCGCGGTCATGCTCGCGGTCGCGTTCGGCCTCCTCCACACGATCCCGACCGGGTTCGTCGCGCTCGGCGTGGTCTTCGGCACGATCGTCGTCGGCTCGCTCTTCTTCGGCGCGCTGATGCTCCTCCTCGCGGCGCTCATCAAGTCGAACACCGCGTACAACTCCGTCCAGATCCTCCTGATCTTCATCGTGAACTTCGCGAGCACCGTCTTCTACCCGCTCTCGAGCGGCTTGCCGGTGGTCCTCCGCGCGCTCTTCGTCGCGAACCCGCTCACCTACGTCTCCAACACGGTGCGGGGCGCCTACACAGGGACCCTGAGCACGGGCGACGGCTGGGAGACGCTGGTCCTTGGCGTCGAGACGGTCATCATGCTGTTCCTGGCGACCCGTGCCTACCTGCGGTCGGACGTTTCGCTGGAGTGAGCCGGCCGGTCCGGACGACCGGTTGGCGCCGCGCCCGGGTCCGTCGGCGACCGGCGCAGATCGGGCACTCGGCGGACGAGGAGGTCGGTCCCGCGGCGAAAAACACCGGATCCGGGTGACTCCGGCGGCAGACGAAGAGCCGGCGCGCGGTGCCGTCGCGCGCGCGGAACGGGTAGACCCGCCAGTAGACCACGCGGATCCCGCGAGAGGGCCGGACCTGACCGAGGCGTCGCTCCGCCGCCCGTCCAAGCTCGGGGCCGTGCCGCGTCGCGAGCCGCAGGTCCCAGCGGTGGACGAGCGACGGCGGCAAAGTCCAGCGACGGAGCGTCGCCCGCACCGTCGGGGTCGGGTCCCGCCGCGCCCATTCGACGTAGCTGGTGACCGAGACGACGCCCGCCGGACACGCGCGGACCGACCAGATGCCGGGAAGCCGACTGGGGAGGCGCCGCGTGCTGACGGGCCGGTCGCAGTGGCGATAGCACTTCCCGCCCGGCGACTCGAGCGCCGCCCAGAGCGCGCGCGGGACCGCCCCCGAAGGCGTCACGAGCGCCCCCCCCGCCGGACGACCGAGCGGAGCCACGCGCTCGAGAGGAGGTCGTGCCAGGCGCGGGCGGTGCGAGGTACCTGTTCCGAGAATCCCGTCAGCAGGTGCTCTGCCCGCCCGTCCGACCACTCGAGGAATACCTGAGGTATCAGGTAATCCGGTGCGTCGTCGCCGTGCTCGCGCACGAGCCGGTCCGCGAGCTTCACCTGAGCCCTCCGGTCGATGTCGAGGACCCGGAGCGGAACTCGGAGCCGCTCGGCGAGACGACGGCCGTTCTTCACGGAGAGGGGAACGCAGTGGGGGCACCACTGGGCGAGCACGAGAGTCAGCCGCTTCGGTCGGGCCGTCCGGGGCACGGACACGCGCTCGTCATCGCCCGGGGCGCACTTTACCCCGGCGGTCTACGTCGCCGGCCGAGGAGTTGGAGGAGCCCGTCGGCGAAGCTCCCGCGCCAGCAGACGTAATCGTGCCCGCCCTCGAATTCGGCGTACCGCACGGCGTACCCCCTGGCAATCAGTACGTCCCGCAGGTACCGAACGGAGGTTCGGAGGGCCAGGGGAATCCCGGGAAGCACCGTCCGCTCGAACGACCCGGCGTCGAGATAGAAGTCGATGGCGCGGCGAGGGGCCGACGCGAACTCCTCCATCCGCGTCGGCGACCCGGTCGCGGTTCCGGGGTCGGTCCAGAAGAACGCGCCCGACTGCGCGAGGACCTTCCCGAGCAGGATCTCGCCATCCGTCGTCGGGGTAGAGAGGAGGGGTTCGAGGCTCTTTTCGACCTTCCCGCCCACGATGCAGTAGGCCGCGATCGCGGTCGGGAGGACGGCGGCACTGATGACAAACCAGAAGGTGAACGCCTCGATGAGTTGGGGCAAGTACGACGAAGCGAACGTGCCCCCCCCGATCGCGAGGTAGTCGATCAGGAGCGGGAAGCCGATGGCGACGCCGATCGGGAAGGCGATCAGGGGGATGAGTACCCCCTTCCGGCCTCGAATGAGGGCGATGTCGTGGCGGGCGACGATCCAGGCTTGAGAGAGCCTCATGCGACCGGCTCCTCCTCGTCGATGAGCTTGAGATAGACGTCCTCGAGGGACGACGAGAGCGGCGAGAGCTCGCGGATCCGACCCCCCGGGCCAACACCGCGTCCGCGATCTCCGGGTTCTCCCGGTCCGGGTCGTGGACCTCGACGAGGAGTCGGTCGCCCGAGATCTCCACGCTCCGCCCCGGCAGGCGAGCCCGCACCGCGTCCGCGATCGGTTGCGACGCCCGGTCCAAGCGCACGACCGTGCGGTTCCCGGAAAGTCGGGACTCGAGCTCGCGGGGAGAGCCGGTCGTGAGAAGACGAGTGCGGAGAATTCCCACGCGGTCGCCTACTCGCTGGGCTTCGTCGAGGTTGTGAGTGTTCAGGAAGATCGTCTTGTTCTCCTTCTTGAGCCCCACGATGACCTCCCGGACCATCTTCGACGCCCCGGGGTCGAGATTCGCCGTCGGTTCGTCGAGGAAGAGCAGGATCGGGTCGTGGACGAGCGTGCGGGCGATCGCGACCTTCTGCTTCGTCCCCTTGGAAAACGTCGCCAACGGGAGGTCCTTCTTCTCCCAGAGGCCCATCATCCGCAGCAACCGTTCGATGTTGTTCCGTAGAGTGACCGGGTCCATCCGGTGGAGTCGGCCGACATACTCGAGGTTCCGGTAGGCACCCGTGCTCTCGTAGAGGCCCACGTTCTCGGGCAGTACGCCGATCCGGTGGCGCAGCTTGAGCTCGTCCGCGGCATTGCCGATCTCGCAACCGGCGACCTCGGCCCGCCCGTCGCTCTTCGAGATCAGGCTCGCGAGCATGCGGACGGTGGTGGTCTTCCCCGCGCCGTTCGGCCCGAGGAAACCGAAGACCTCCCCGTCCTCCACATCGAGCGAGACCTGGTCCACCGCAGTCAGCGGTCCGAATTGCTTCGTGAGATTCTCGGCGTGGATCATGCAGTTACGCTCGCGGCCAGAGCGAGGGGACCGATATCAGCTCGCGGAGAGCGGTGGGGGGGAGAACGGCCGACGGTCCCCTTTCGCCTCAACACTCTGTGGGGGAACCGCCTCCTATCGAGGTCGGCTGTATCCCCGGGGCGTCTGGGCGCCCCGAGGCGAAGCTAGGCCGGCGCGACCCAAGACGTCGAGGCACCCCACAGCCGTTTTCGATAGCATCGCCGTGGTCATCTCGGCGCGAAAAAGCTCCGTTCCGTGGTACACGGAGAAATTCGGCCCCGACATGATCCAGGATGACGGTGGCCACTGGGTGACCGTAGGGCGGAAAGGCCGGGGAGGAGTGCTCCATCTCTGTCAGATCTCGGAGATCGATCCAACGATTCCGCTGGAGCCAGGAGATGCCGGGATCAGCTTCCGCCTCCCCGGAGAGTTCGGAACCGCGTGCGCGGCCCTCAAGCGCCGGGGCGTCGAACTCAGCACGCTGCCCACGAAGAGGCCGTGGGGGTGGTACGCGAAGATCGGGGACCCGGACGGGAATGAGTTTCGTCTCACGCCCGAGGACGCGTGAACACTGTCGGCGTCACCGCGGCTCCGAGCGGAGACACGTGGGACAGCACGGTTCGCCGGTCGAACAGCACGCGCAGCAACGGCAACACCCCGCCGCGCATTGACAGCAAGCGCAGGAGGGCCGGTTCAGGAGAGGAAGAGTCGATGGCCGTCCGGTGGGATTCCGCCACGACTTCATCCCAGTCCTCAACGGAGACTTATCCCCGTTAACCCAAGGTGGGTGGGCATTTCATCTCTTTCCCTCCCCCCAGGGGATCGGTCGCGCTCCGATGAAAGTGCATGCCACCCCCCGACGCGAGCGCGGCGTCGAATCGAGGTCGAGGACGGGATCGGACGTCATCGGCGCGCGGGGGAAACCGGGTCTTCCCGACGGAATCCGGGGTCGCAGCACCGACGGGCGTACTCTTCGACCGACTGGACGACGCTCGGGATGTCGGGGCGGCTCCTCGCCCACGTCCGCAAGCAGTCTTCGGAGTCGAATATGGCCGAACCTGCGCAACAGACCTCTCGGCGCCCCTCCGACCCCGTCACCTCCTGAGCACTCACCACCGACCCGGGCGGAGAACAACGCTCGACCGCGCCCGCGCGAGTCCGGACGGTGACTGCCCCGCCACAAATCGGACACTTTGTCGTACCGATCGCGGCCGCTCCCCGGGCGTTGAGGAGAATGTCGACGGCGCAGCAGAGCGAGGTTCGCCGCGCGCCCCGCTGCAGGACATGGTCCGTGGGATGACGGGAGCGACCCATGACGTCGCCTTCCGCCGCCCTACCCCTTCTACTGAGTCACCGCCAAAAAGTAAGGACTCAGCTCCGTGGCCAGCCCGGTAGCGCCTTTCTCCTCGACCGACAGAATCTTCCGGCCTTCGTGCGCAATCGCGCGCGAGGACCATGGCGACCCGGGACCCGCGACTCCGGTTGGCTCC
>JBOGRO010000044.1:0-13276 GCA_050749465.1 Thermoplasmata archaeon
GGAGCCAACCGGAGTCGCGGGTCCCGGGTCGCCATGGTCCTCGCGCGCGATTGCGCACGAAGGCCGGAAGATTCTGTCGGTCGAGGAGAAAGGCGCTACCGGGCTGGCCACGGAGCTGAGTCCTTACGACGCCCCGTTTCCCCTTCAGGCAGTTGTAGGCGCACCAGTCGTCCGACACCACCGTCCCCGGGAAGTCCGGACCCAACACACGCTCGACGACGTCGTGCCCTCGACTCCGGTCGAGTTCGTAGTAGGCGGCCCGTTCGGTGGGGAAGGACCACGCCCACCAGTTGGCGCCGCCGACCCGCATCGAGGTCTCGTCGGGCTGGACGAGGTGCGCCGAGCGCACCTCCTCGCGGATTGCCTCGTAGTCCGGGCCCAGTCTCTCGGCGCTCATCTCCAAGAGGTTCTGGACCTCGCCGCCGCTCACGTCCAGACCCGCCATCGTGGCCAGCGTCTCCTGGATGCGCCGGACGGGGAGGCCCATCATTGACAGGAGGACGAGGACGCTCGCGAGGCGCGGTCCTAGCTGGCGGCCGGGGAGGGCCCGGTCGGTGCTCCCCTGAACGAACCGACGGCACCGCTGGCACCAGTAGCGGCGAACGAGGATCCTCAGGACGAACAGGTAGGCCGGGACGAGCTCGGTAACGAACCGCTCGTAGGTGTCGGAGGGGTCCCCGAGCTCGCTGTCGCAGCCCGGGCAGTGATCGAGGGTCAGGTCGAGGGTCTCGTCGACTTGGTTCGGTCGGGGCCGCGTGTGGGGCCGGTGGCCGGGCTGACCGCCCGGCCGACGGCCTTTCACGCGAGGCTCTGCGGGAGCGGCGGGACGATGGAGCTTCTTCGAGGGGGGCGTGGCGACATCGAGAGCGGCCATATGCTGCCGGAGACGGTCCAACTCCTTCTACCGCTCGGAGAGTTCCCTCGCCCGCTCCGAGAGCTCGCGCTCCCGCTCCTTCAGCTTGGACCGAAGCTCCTCGATCTCCGCCTCCTGCTTCTCCAGTCGCCGAAGGATCTCGAGGCGCTGTTCCCGGGTCAGGGTGACCGGCCCCTCCTCGTCAGAGGCGAGTAGGAGCCGCGCCGCCCAAGCCAAGGTGTCCTCGGGCAAGGGTCCAAGGGGTGGCCGGACAAAGTACTTTCGGTCGAGAGGATTGGGGGGGACGTGAGCGCGTCGACGGTGGGGCGAGCTGGCAGCGTGAGTGGAACCGTGTCGACCGGGTATCGAGCGAGCTGCGAGCACTGTGGGAATGGCGTAGAGGTCGTGGTCGTCCCGCAGGAGGGGAAGTCGTTCGTAGTCCCGCGGAGCGCGATGGATCAGCTGGTTCGGCTGGCGAGCCGCCTGGATCGGATGCAAGCGAAGATGATCTACATCCAGCGGACGAGGGCGGGCAAAGCGCCAGATGAAGATGTGCCTGGCAACCCCAGTGAGCCGACCATCTCCTCAACCGGGTGAACAGCTACACCGACTGGATGAGGCCGTGTGGCACTCGTTGGGAGAGTTCCTCCAGCAGCCGGAGGCGCTCAGGGTGGAGATTACCACCTACGCAGAGGACCGGCGAAGCTCGGCGAGGGGCGAGGAGTCGGAAGCGAAGCGCCTCGTGGAACGGCACCGCCAGTTGGAACGGCAGCGGATCCGGCTAGTGGACGCGTATCCGGCCGGAGTGCTGGACGTCTCGGAGCTACGTCAGCGGGGCGAGCGGTTGGAGGTCGAACAGGGGGAGATTCACCGGCGGCAGGAAGAATTGCAGGCCCTGAAGGCGAGCCAGGTCCGAGTCGAGGAGATCTATCAGGAGGTCGAGGCGTTCTGTGCCCGGCTACGGGAGGGACTGGACCGATTGACGTTCGAGGAGCGGCAGAAGGTGGTACGATGGCTGGTGGAGCGCGTGGTGGGGAAGGGTGGGGAGGTCACGGTGGAGCACGTGATTCCTCTCCAGGGGCGGTATCGCCCCGACAAGAAGGCGCACGGAACATCTCGAGAGGCCATGCCTACGCGACCCAAGAGGGAGGTTCCGAAGACCTCGAGGGGCGCCGAAGTCGCGTCCTCCTCGGAGTCCCACTTTGGTGGGATGTGGCTAGCCAATCGAGCTGACGTTCAAGGAGCTGAAGAGCCAGTATGCGCTCGATGCGTTCCGCACGACGAACGCGAACATCGTCGAGGCGCTGATCTGGGCGGCGCTGCTCACGCTCGTCGCCAGTCGTCGGCTCTACAACCTCGTGCGGGCGCGCGCCCCACCCGAGCTCTTGCCTCGCTACACGCCGACGATGTGGTCGATCGAGTTCCGTGAGGGCGGCAGCGCGGCGCTGGGCTGCCTGCTCGCCCACCTGGGCTACGAGGAGTTCTCGGAGAAGGAGTGGCACGACGTCAACTATCGACTGACGGTCTGCGCGCTCACGACGAGCATCCGTCGGCGACCGGTGCGGGAGGTCTGGTCGAGGTGAGATCCGTTAACTTATCGGCAATGGATTCGGTTCCGGCCCCCTTCCCTTCTCAACGCTTAAGGGTCCTTCGGAGATCCGGTGGCGGTGGACGCCCGTGAACGCGAACTGCTCACTGGAATGGGCAACTGCTACGAGGCGTGTCGGGAAGATTTTCAACGGACCGTCGAAATGGTTGCGCACGCACGGCACCGGGAGATCGAGGATGTCGAAGAAACCCTGGCCCGGATGCGGGGGTCGTACCACGACGACCCCGAATACCGGACCCTCCGAGGTCGCCTGCCCGATGCCTTCCCGCTCTGACCCGTAGGGGGAGGTCCGTGACGAAGTGCCCCGCGTGCCTGCGAAACCCTGAGGAAGGAGGCCTGCCGGCGCTCGCCCACCACCTGGTCGACCGTGCCGCGGACAGCGATCCGGATCATGTCCGGTGGTTGAACCAGAACCTCACGAGGCAGAGGACCGAACCGAACGACCTAGTCCCTTTGCTCCAACGCCTTTACGAAGTGGGCCCGGGGGGGATCCAGCAGTGGGTCAAGTCGAGGTTCATTGCCAAGTTCTACGGGAAGGCTCCCCACCCGTTCGTCGTCGCTCTTCAGCATCCGTCCACCGCCACGTTGCTGGGGTACGTGTTCGAACACCAACACTTCCTGCGGCAGTGGGTCCGCTCCTGCGCCTACATCATGGCGCGCACCGATCAACCGAAGGTCATCCACTACGAGCTCGACAACCTCAACACCGAGTTCGGAGGGTTCGGCCCCGACCGGGTCTCGCATTACGAACTCCTGCTCCGGATGGGAGAGAGTCTCGGAGTCGACCGGGCCCGAGTGCTCGCGACCGCGCCCCTACCGGCGACCCGCCGAGCGATCGACGCCTGGAACGAGATCGCCGCCCAAGAGCCGTGGGTCGCAGCGGTCGCGGCGATGCACAGTCTCGAGCTCATCGCGAACCGCAATCTCATCCACGAGGGCGCGACCGTGCGCTACTTCGACCCGTCGATCCTCGAGGGATCCGAGATCAGCGACGCGGCGAAGGGCTTCCTCCGAGAGGGGTACGAAGCGGATGTGGGCCACTCGGAGGAGGCCCTCGATCTCGTGGCCGAGTTTGTCGGCGGACCGGGTCTCCGCGAGACCGTACAGTCGACGGTCCTCCGGTCAATCGACCTTTTCGACGACTACCTCTTGGCGCGCCTCGAGAGGGCCGGCCAGTTTGAAGCGTAACGGGACCGGCTGCGCCCTCTGCGCGTCGACCTGGGGAAACCTCTGGGAGGAGGTCGAGGGGGAACGGATGTTCTTCTGTTGTTCCGTCTGTGCCGTCCAGCTCCGGCGGTTGGTGGGACGGATCAAGGAGACGACCGGCTGGCCGCTCATCGAGGGTCTCGAGATCGAGGGCGATCGACGGGGCCGAACCTGCGTCGCGCAGAACGGAACCTCGACGGTTCGAGTTCGCGTGACGTTCACCTCCGAAGGAGAGCTTCTGCGATTCGAACGGCTTTCGACCTCCTGAGGAGACCCTCGCTGGTTCGGCCCCGGTGCCGATGTGGATCGCGACGAGCGGTCCTACCCTCGGTACGATTCGTGAGCGCAACCATTCGGAATGGGTTCCGACGGGCGAGCTCTTCGCTCCCGGAGATCCGGCGGGGACCGAACCGCTGTCGGGGTCCGTGAGGGACGGACGCGCGTCCGAGCGATCCTCCGCGTTTCCGAGAGAGCATGGTCCGGGAGGGATGGAATCGACCTTCGACAGCCGATAGGTCGGACGAGGCAGCGTCCGGTCGCTTGGGGGACACCTTGGAGGAGTACCGCAGCCGGCTCCGGTCGCTCGTGGAGGCTCTCCCACCCGACACTCGAATCCTCGGCTTGGTCTCGGGCGGTGGCTATCCCGGTTCCGCCTTTCTGGCGGAAGAGGTCAAGGTCACGAGCGTGGACTTCGCCGACGTCCAATTCGAACGTGCTCAGAAGCTCGTTCCGAAAGCGAGATCCATCCGCGCCGACAAGACCGCGGTAGACTTCCCCAAAGGTACCTTCGGCCCGGTCGGGTGCCGGCAAGCCTCGATCCGCATTCCGCTCGAGGAACCACACGAGCTCCTTCGGAACGTACACGACGGGCTGGCTCCCCGAGGAAGGTTCCGGGTATTCGCCGTTTCGCCGCCCGGACGTTACTCGAAAAGGCTTGACTCGGAAGCGGCTCGGCTCGACTTCCGCCGGGGACGGTGGCCGATCGGACTCCCTCGGGCCGAGGAGCGATCCGGAGGATGCGCCCCACGCGGGACCGGTCTGTCCACCGCGCTCAGCTTCGACCGCCGCGACCGACCTTGTCCCGATCGGGCGAGGCGGGGTGTTTGCGCCCCGGGCCGAACGCGCGGCCCCCCCGAGCCCGGCGAGGGATCCTCGAGCGCGCCTACTCGGGGTTCGGAGTACCCGGCGGTCGCGACGCAGGTTCGTACCTCGCGGGATAAAGTCCCTTCGCGATTCGAGGTGCGGTCTCGCGAGGTCGTCGTGTCCTCACCCCCCGAAGCGCAGGTCGGCTCGCTCCTACCGACCGCTTCGCCTCACGAGCCGCACGAGCTCTCCGATCCCCCGGCCGTCCCGCTCTCCTTGTTCGGGTTCGAGTTCAGTCTGGATACCGCTCCGCTCGATGCCCTCGAGGTCGCCGCGCGTTCGGTCACCCCGACGCAGGTCGGCGAGTGGTTTTCCCGCTCGCCCGGTACCGAGGAGGTGGCCCTGCTCTCCACGTGCCACCGGGTCGAGCTCGCGGTACTGGCTCGGTACCCCGACGAGCGGGGGCGTTGGGAGGAGTTGCTCCCGGGCCCCCGAGCGTCCTGGAGGCTTCGCGAGGGACGCGAAGTCGTCCGCCACCTGTTCCGGGTCGCCGCGGGCCGCGAGTCGCTGGCGGTCGGCGAGGCGGAGGTTCGTCATCAGGTCCGTGCGGCCGGTAGTTCGGTGCTGAGCCGCCATCCGCGGCCGGTACTCCGCGGGCTCTTCGGCGGCGCGGCGTCGGCGGCCGACCGGCTCGCGCCCTCGGTGCCGGCTTCCCGATCGATCGCCGCGATCGCCGCCGCCCGACTGCTCCGCCTAGTCGGTCCTCCGCACCCCCGCGTGCTAGTGATCGGCTCGGGGACTGTCGGACGGCAGGTCGTCGAGTCTCTCTGCGACTCGGCCCGTGTGACCGTAATGTTCCATCTCCGAGCCCCCGAGGAGTCGTTCCTCCGGAGCACCGGCGCCCGGGCCCAACCTCTCGAGCGGCTGTCCGAGGAGATCGTGGGCGCGGACGCGGTCATCACCGCCGCCAAGTTCGGGAACCACGGCCTGCATGCCTCCGACCTTCCTCGGGACCGCCCGCTCGTCCTGGTCGACCTCGGGGTACCCCGAAACATCGATCCCGAGGTCCGCGAGCTGGAGAACGTGCGGCTGGTCGACCTCGAGGAGCTCCACAGCCTCTGCGGGAGCGGTCCTGGGGCGGATGCGGAAGATGCCCAGGTCGACGAACTCGCCGCCTGCTTCTCCGACCGCCTGGACCGCCTCCTCCTCGAACCTTGGGTGGGGGGGATCCGGCGCGCCGCGGAGGATCTCCGCCGCGCCGAGCTGGCCCGCGCTCGGTCGTTCCTCGGAACCCTCGAGCCGGACCAGGAGGTAGCGCTCGACCGGCTGACCCAGCGCCTCGTCGCCCGCCTCCTGCTTGCGCCGACCGAGCGGGTCCGCTCCCTCCCGGCCGGACCCCGGGGGGACCTCCAACGCCGGTTTGCTCTGGAGTTGCTCCGGCCGGCTCCCCCCGACCCATGAGCGCACCGTTCCGGGTCGGAACCCGGCGGAGTCTACTGGCTCGAGCCCAGACCGCCTCGGTCCTCGCCCGGCTCTCCCGAGCCGCGCCGGGGGTCCGGTTCGAGCCGAAGCTCCTGGATACGAGCGGCGACCGGGACCTTGCGGTCGGGGGCTCGCCGGACTTCACCGATAGGCTCGACCGGGCCCTCCTCCGCGGGGAGGTCGACCTCGCCGTGCACAGCGCGAAGGACCTGCCGGCGGAGCTCGACCCCCGGTTCGAGATCGTCGCGTGCCCCCGGCGGGCCGACCCCCGGGACTGTCTCGTCCTTCCTCGGCCCGGGCGCGACTCCCGTCTCGCGCGGGGCGCCCGGGTGGGCTCCAGCAGCCTGCGACGCCGGGCTCAGATCCTCCGGTGGAGGTCGGACCTGCGGGTCGTGGAGATTCGGGGCAACGTCGACAGCCGCATCGGCCTCGTCCGGTCCGGCGCGATCGATGCCGCGGTCCTCGCGGTCGCCGGGGTCTCCCGTCTCGGTCGGGCCGCCGAGATCGGCCGGATCCTTCCGTCCCCCGCCTTCATGCCGGCCCCGGCGCAGGGGGCTCTCGCGGTCGTCGGGCGCACCGGCGACGAGGAGCTCACGACGTCCGTTCGGCGGATCGACCACCGACCGACCCGGCTCTGCGTCGCCGCGGAACGGGCGTTCGCCGCCGCGCTCGGAGGGGATTGCCGACTTCCGCTCGGGGCCCTCGCGACGCACCACGGGCGAACGGTCTCGCTCGCCGGGGAGGTCCTGACGCCGGACGGTCGGCTGAGCCTCCGCCTCCGGCGACGGGGGCCGGCCACCCGTGCCGAGGAGGTCGGTTCGAGGTTGGGCCGGGAGATGCTCGATCGCGGCGCGTCCGACCTGCTCTCCGGGACGGGCCGGTAGGACCGGGATGACCGCGTCTACCGCCCCCACGGTCGTGCTTCTCTCCGCGGCCGGGACCCTCGAGCGCGTCGACGGAGCGCTCGGCCGCGCCGGCCTCCGGCTGGTCCGGGTCACGGCGTTCGAGCCTCAACCGGTGGACCCGGCGACCTGGCTCGCTCGTCTGGAGCGGATTCCCGCCCCGGACACTGCGGTCGTGACGAGCCGGGCCGGTGTGGAAGCGGGGGTCGTCCCTTGGCGTCGACGTTCCGGGTCCCGGCACCGGGCGACCGAGTTCTGGGCGGTCGGGCCCCGGACGGTGGACGCGCTTCGGCGCGCGGGGATCCGACGCGTGCTTCGTCCCCCCGTGGCCAGCGCCACTAGCCTCGCCCGGTCGCTCGGCCGATCACCCCCGCGCCGGATCGTCTACTTCCGGTCGGACGTCGCCGGAACCCGTCTCGCTCGGGCCCTCCGAGCCCGAGGGCACCGGGTGGTCGATGCGGTGGTCTATCGGGTCCGCACCCCATCCCGACTGACGGGCGCCGCTCGTCGCGAGCTCGCCCGGGCCAACCTCCTGGTCGTGACGAGCCCATCCGCCCTCTCGAGCCTTCGGCGGAGCCTCGACCGCCGGACGTTCGCCCGGATCGCTCGCTCGACCCCCCTGGTGGTCCTTGGCGAGCGCTCGCTGCGGGCGGCCCGTGCCCTCCGGTTCCGCCTCGCCTCGGTCGCACCGTCTACCACCGCACAACGATTTACCCGCCACCTCTTCTGGGAGCTTCACCATGCCCGGCCGGAGGCACCCGACCACCCCCCGTGCTCTCCGGCCGGAGCCTTCGACGCGGCTTCGGCGACTTCGTCGAACGGCCGCGCTGCGCGAGTGGGTCGCCGAGACCGACGTCGAGCTCCGCCGGCTCGTCTACCCGGTGTTCGTTCGACCCGGCCGCGGGGAGCCGG
The DNA here is from genome assembly GCA_050749465.1 of Thermoplasmata archaeon. GTDB lineage: Archaea > Thermoplasmatota > Thermoplasmata > Lutacidiplasmatales > UBA184 > Lutacidiplasma. The sequence continues at coordinate 8,048 of JBOGRO010000044.1, forward strand.
AACCGGTTCCCTCGATGCCGGGGGTCCACCGTTACCCCGTCCCCAGCCTGGCTACTCTCGCTCACCAGCTGGAGCAGGAGGGCGTCCGGGCGGTTCTCCTGTTCGGGGTAGCCCGGAGGAAGGACCCCGAGGGTAGCGACGCCTGGGCGTCGGACGGGCTCGTACCGCAGGCGGTGCGCGCGATCAAGAGGGCGGCAGGGGAGCTGGTGGTCGCGACCGACGTTTGCCTGTGTGCGTACACCACCCACGGGCACTGCGGGATCGTCCGCCGCGGTACGGTCGTGAACGATGCGTCGTGCGAGCGGCTGGGCCGGGTGGCGGTCGCCCACGCGGACGCCGGGGCCGACGTGGTCGCTCCGAGCGCGATGATGGATTCCCAGGTCGCCGAGATCCGGAGCGCCCTGGACGCGGCCGGGCACGAGGAGACGGCCGTCCTCGCCTACTCCACGAAGCATGCGTCCGCGTTCTACGGTCCGTTCCGGGACGTCGAGGAGTCGAGTCCGACCTTTGGCGACCGACGCAGCTACCAGTTGGACTTCCGGAACCCTCGCGAGGCGATGCGCGCGCTCGCCCGCGACGCGGCCGAGGGGGCGGACCTCCTGATGGTGAAACCGGCGCTGACGAGCCTCGACCTCCTCGCCCGTGCCCGGCGCCGGTTCGACCTGCCGCTCGCCGCCTATCAGGTGAGCGGGGAGTATGCGATGATCAAGGCGGCCGCCGCGGGCGGGGTCGTGGAGGAGCGGGCGGCCGTTGAGGAGACGCTCGGTGCGATCCGCCGGGCCGGTGCCGACCTTATCGTGACGTACTACGCGCGCGACGTCGCCCGCTGGTCGCGCGAGGGCCGATGACGGAAGGGGCCTCCCGACCGGCGTCGGACCACGCGGAGGGGACCGAGGAGCCGCGCGACTTCGTGAAGTACACCTTCCTCCACCTGTATCCGGAGTGGCGGCGACTATCGCGCGCGGCGCGGGACAAGGGGAAGGCCCGATTCGCCACCGTCCTCGACCACCCTCCGGTCGGAGTGCTCGTGCGGACGTATTCGCTCACCGGGCTGAAGGCCGGCACCGAGATGCTGGTCTGGACGATCGGGACCGAACTCGGCGCGCTCCAGGAGTTCCACGCCCGCCTCTTCGGCACCCCGCTCGGAGGCTACCTCGACATCCCCTACTCGTATCTCGGGATGGCGCGCCGATCGGAGTACCTCGGAGCGCACGCCCACGGCGGCGAGGGTTCCGAAACGCAACGCCGCCCGTTCGACCTGCCGTACCTCTTCGTTTACCCGTTCGTCAAGAAGCGCGACTGGTACGCGCTCTCCTTCGAGGAGCGTCGCCGGATCATGGGCGGGCACTTCCGGATTGGCCACAAGTACCCGAAGGTCCATATCCACACGGGCTACTCGTTCGGGCTCGATGACATGGAGTTCGTCCTCGCGTTCGAAGCGGAGGACCCGGCCGATTTCCTCGACCTCGTGAGCGACCTCCGCCCCACCGAGGCGAGCCGCTACACCGCGCTCGAGACCCCGATCTTCACCTGCGTGCTCACCTCCGCCCGCCGCATGCTCGACCTGGCGGACGGCCTGCCGTGACCTCCTCCCCCGGGCGCCGGTCGCGCGCGCTCGGCCGCCGCGCGACGCGGGTGCTCGTCGGCGGGGTCGACAGCCCGGTGCGCTCGTTCCGGTCGGTGGGGGGCTCACCGGTCTTCTTCGCGCGCGGCGCCGGCGCCTTTCTCGTGGATGTCGACGGCCGCAGGTACCTCGACCTCGTGGGTTCCTGGGGAGCGAACCTCCTCGGGAACGCCCCGCGGGGGGTCGTGGCCGCAGTCCGCCGGACCGCGCTCCGGGGACTGACGTTCGGGGCTCCCTCCCCGCTCGAGCACGAGCTTGCCGAGCAGATCCGGCGGGCGGCGCCCGCGCTCGAGCGGCTCCGGTTCGTCAGCTCGGGGACCGAGGCGGTGATGAGCGCGGTCCGGGTCGCCCGAGGGTTCACGCACCGGGACAAGGTGGTCAAGTTCTCGGGGGGCTACCACGGCCACTCGGACGGCCTGCTGGCGCGCGCCGGCTCGGGCGTGGCAACCCACTCGCTCCCCGACTCCGCGGGGGTCCCCGCCGGGGTGGTGGCGGAGACGCTGGTCGGACGGTACAACGACGTCGACGGGCTCGCGACCCTCTTCGAGCGTCACGGCCGTTCGATCGCGGCCGTCGTCGTCGAGCCGGTGGCGGGCAACATGGGCGTCGTCCCTCCCCAGCCGGGCTTCCTCGCGGCGATCTCTTCGCTGGCCCGCCGGTACGGTGCGCTCGTCATCGCCGACGAGGTGATCACGGGGTTTCGACTCATGCGAGGGACGGTCCACGGATCGCTCGGTCTTCGCGCGGACCTCGTGACGCTCGGCAAGGTCGTGGGCGGGGGGATGCCCATCGGGGCCTACGGTGGGCGGAGAGCCGTGATGGAGACGGTCGCGCCGCTCGGCCCGGTCTACCAGGCCGGGACCCTCTCGGGCCACCCGCTTGCGATGGCGGCCGGGACGGCGACGCTGAAGCGACTCACGCCGGCGCTGTACCGCACCCTGGAGCGGAACGGCGCGGCGCTCGAGGAGATGGTCCGGCGGCTGGCCGAGGAGGAACGGGTCCGCCCGTTCGCGGTCCAGCGGGTCGGCTCGATGCTCGGTCTCTTCTTCGCCCCGGGGCCGGTCGTCGACGACCGGGGGGCGCAGGCTTCCGACCGCCGGAGCTACGCCCGGTTCTTCCACGCGGCGCTCGACCGGGGCGTCTACCTTCCGCCGTCGGCGCTCGAGACGACGTTCGTCTCGGCGGCGATCCGTCCCCGGGACCTCGGGCGGGCCGAAGCCGCGTTGCGCGCGGGGTTCCGGGCCGCGTCGAAGGGGAGCCGATGAGGCGCGAACGCCTGGTGCGGGCCCTCCGGGGCGACGAGACCGACACCACCCCCGTCTGGTTGATGCGCCAAGCGGGCCGCCACCTCCCCCGGTACCGGCAGCTCCGGGAACTCCACCCCTTGCTCGAGATCGCGAAGACCCCCGAGCTCGCGGCCGAAGTAACGCTGGAACCGGTGCGCCGGTACGACGTCGACGCCGGGGTCGTCTTCGCCGACATCTCCCTGCCGTTCCTCGGGCTCGGCGTGCCGTTCTCGATCGACCCGGGGGTGGGCCCGGTCGTCCACCACCCGCTGCGTACCCGAGAAGACATCGAGGCCCTCTCAGAGTTCGACGCGCGGCGCTCGGTGCCGTTCGTCGGGAAGGCGATCGAGAGGTTCCTCGAGCTCGAGGCGGAGCGCCCGATCATCGGGTTCGCGGGAGGCCCGTTCACCCTCGCGGCGTACCTGATCGAGGGGGGGCCTTCCCGGGAGTACGTCGAGACGAAACGGCTCCTCTACTCCGACCCGGGCGCCTTCGACCGTCTGATCGACCGGCTCGTGACGGCGACGGTCGACTACCTCCGACTCCAGGCAGAGAGCGGGGCCGCGGCCCTCCAGCTGTTCGACACTTGGGTCGGGGCGGTCACGCCGCACGTGTTCGAGCGCCACCTGCTGGCGCCGGTGCAGCGGGTCTTCGAGGAACTCCGGGCCCTCCACCGGCCGATGATCTACTTCTCGACCGGTTCCTCCCACCTGCTGGAGCTTCTCGCCCAGACCGGCGCGGACGCGCTCGGGGTCGACTGGCGGGAGCCCCTCGGCCGGGTTCGGTCGCGGATCGGATCCCAGATGGCGCTGCAGGGGAACCTCGACCCCGGCGCGCTCCTGGGAACGAGAGAAACCCTTCGACGCGAGGCCCGTCGAGTGCTCGACGAGATCCCGGGAGGCCGGGCCCATGTCTTCAACTTGGGCCACGGCGTGCTCCCGGCGACCGACCCGGAGCGGGTGCGCGAGCTCGTCGAGTACGTGCACGACGCCGGACGAGGTCAGAGGAAACGATGACGGAGAATACCCCGACGGAGAGGCGAGCGGTGCTCCTGATGGGGTACGGCAGCCCGAACGGTTCGGAGGACCTGCCCGCCTACCTCGCCGAGGTCCTCCACGGACGCCGCCCGTCGGCGAAGATGGTCGCGGAGTACGTGCGACGGTACGAACGGATCGGCGGATCCCCCCAGAACCGGGTCCTCGCCTCGTTGCGGGGGAAGCTCGAGCGGCGCCTCGGGCGCGACCGGCCCGGCACCCGGGTGTTCCTGGGGGTCAAACACGGGCATCCGGCGTTGCGGGACGTCATTCCCGAGGCGGCGCGCGCCGGATTTCGACATCTCGTCGCGGTGCCGCTCTCCCCGTACGCGTCGACCTGGATCAGCGAACCGTACCAACGGGGGGTCGCCGAGGGGATCGACGCCGCCGATCGACCAATCGACGTCGAGGTGCGCCTCGACTGGCATCTCGACCCGAACTGGCTCGGGTACTGGAACCGGGCGATCCGGTCCGAGCTGGCGGCCCACCCCGACCCGACTGGGGCCGTGCTCCTCTCCGCCCACAGCCTCCCTCAGCGGATGCGCGACCGGGGCGATCCGTACCCCGAGATCCTCGCCCAGACGTCCGACGCGATCGCCCGTTCGGCCCAGCTCGAGCGCTGGTCGTTCGGCTTCCAGAGCGCCGGCAACACGACCGAGGCGTGGCTGGGCCCGGACCTCACGGACGTGATGCTCGACTGGCAACGCCGGGGAGCGCGGAACCAGCTCATCGCGTCGTTTGGCTTCGTGTTCGACCACCTCGAGATCCTGTACGACCTCGACGTCGTGGTCCGGGAGTTTGCCGAGGTCCACGGGATCGGTTACCGGCGGGTCCCGATGCCGAACGATGCGGAGGAGGTCGTCGAAGCACTGGCCGCGCGCGTACGGGTCCCCTCGTCGGGTCCTTCGCCGGCGGCCGCCGGCGCCGGGGCGGCGCGACCGGAGTCTGAACCCTCGCGCGCCGGTCGACGGATCGCGAAGGCGAACGGTAGCCTCCGCACGCCTCAAACGCGGACCGTTTAGCGGCCACCGACGAGAGGAAGGGGTCGGGGTCGCCAAGCGGGAGCGAGGAGAGTACAGGCCGGCCCGTCCGGCGCGTGCCCGACCGTTCGAGTGGGTCCAGGAAGCCGAGACGAGCCTGCAGAAGATCCGCTAAAAAGGGTTCTCCCGGCTTTGTCGGGGGTAGCTTGAGGTAGAACTTCCGCCTCCCCGGGTTCGGGGATGCGGAATGGTTCAGGACACCGAACTCTATCGTCACCTGCTCGGGATCGTCGTTCCGTGGACCG
>JBOGRO010000045.1:0-25144 GCA_050749465.1 Thermoplasmata archaeon
CCGGGCGCCGCGGCGTGGGTCGGCGGTCGAAGCGCGCACGGCAGCAGTCGTTCTCGGGGGTCCCCCGCTACCTCGATTGTCGATATTCGGACGCGCGTCGTTGCGACTCGGGACTGTACTTGATGTACGGTCGCGCCCCCTCCGTTCCCACCGGGGTGAGACCACGGAGAGCGTGCCGGTTCGCGCACGAATGCATCGGATGGGAACCCGCGGTGGGGTCGTCCTCGACCTTGTCGTGGCGACCGCGCTGGTGCTGCTGGGCGCGTTCGTACTCGACCTCGCGGGGATCACCCTCCTCGAGATCCTGCAGGGCGCCAAGCACTTCTTCGGCCTCTGACGGTCGCGGAGTCGACCGATGACCGGGCGGCGCTTCGTCCTTCGGGCCCGCGTCAGCACGGAGAGCCCGGACGCCATTCGTCCGATCCTCGATGAGTGGCTCGCACCCGGGTCGGTCGAACCGACCGACACGCCGGGAGAGTTCGTCGTCCGGGCGGAGGTCGATGGGCCGAGCGCGCGCGAGCTAAACCGCTCGCTGCTCTCGGCCCTGCGCCGCGCGGAGAAACGAACTCGGCTGCGGGCGGAGTGGACCGGGGACGGGGTCACCGAGCGGTTCTTCGATTACGTACCGAAAGGCTCCCGCGGCCCCTCGAGCTAGGTCGCGGCCGGGGGACGGGGTCCCTCTCAGGACTTCTCGATCTTCCCGGTCCGTCCGAGCGAGATCTCCGGTCGACCCTTGTAGTCCTTGACCCAGCCTTCGACGACCCGGATCTTGTCGCCCGCGGCGACGAGGTCGACCTCGCTCCCCCAGAGGACGATCGAGACCTCGCCGGTACCGTCCTTCAGGAGTCCGTTGCGGACCTGCGTCGTGCCCCCGTTGCGCTGGGGGATCTCGCGGGGCGGGTCGAGCCGCTCGACCGTCGCCTCGAACGTCGCGACGCGCCCGGGTCTCAGGTCGGAAATGAACGTCTTGGGCGGGGCGCCGGTCGGCATCGGGCTCCCGATCCGCTCCGGCGTCAAGAGCCTTGCCTCGCCCGCGTCCCCCGCGCGGGGAGACCGCCCGGTCCGCGGCGACCCCCCCTACGCGGCCGCGCGCGCGCAGGTTTTAGCCGCAGGGTGGATGGACGCGGCGTCATGGCATCGCCCGTCGAGAAGGCCGAGGCGTTCCGCGCGCTGCATCGGGGAAGTCGACTGCTGGTTCTCCCGAACGCCTGGGACGTCCCGAGCGCGCGCGTCTTCGAGGAGGCGGGCTTCCCGGCCGTCGCGACGTCGAGCGCGGGGGTGATGGCGTCGCGGGGGTACCCCGACGGGGAAGAGATGCCGCGGCGCGAGCTCGTCGAGGTGGTCGGTCGCGTTGCCCGGAGCGTTCGAATTCCGCTCAGCGCGGACGTGGTCGCCGGTTACGGGCGAAGCCCTTCGGCGGTCGCCCGAACGGTGCGGGCGGTCCTCGCCGCCGGGGCGGTCGGCATCAACCTCGAGGACCGACGTCCGTCGGGCGAGGGACTCTTCTCCCTCGCGTCGCAGGTCCGCAAGATTCAGGAGGTACGACGAGCGGGGGAGGCGGTCGGCGTCCCGCTCGTGATCAACGCACGGACGGACGCGCTGCGCGAGCACGCGGGGAGCGACGCGGAGCGGCTCGGCGAAACGATCCGCCGCGCGAGCGCGTACCGCGACGCGGGCGCGGACTGCGTCTATCCGATGGGACTCACGGACTCTGCGGCGATCGCCACGTTCGTCGGCGAGCTTCGCTGTCCGGTCAACGTAATGGTCCGCAAGGGGCTGCCGCCGGTCCCGGAGCTCGAGCGCCTCGGTGTCAAGCGAGTGAGCTTCGGGCCGTCCGCGTCGTACGCCGCCCTGGGTCTCCTACAGCGGGCGAGCCGCGAGATCCTGGACCACGGCACGTACGCCGCGCTCGTCGACGGCGCCATCACTTTCGACGACCTCAACCGGCTCGCGGTGCCGAAGCCTGCGGACACCGGCGTTTAATCGGGCCGGCCGCTCACCGCCGACGTGCGCCGCTGCTCGCTCGAGGTCGCCCGGCGGTTCGTCCTGGGCCGCCAGGGGCTCTGGCCGGGCCGACGCTGGGGCGGACCCGGGGCGGTCGACCGGACGATCCGATACGTCGGCTCGGTGCAGTACGACCCGCTCGATGTCGTCGGCCGCAACGCCGACCTTGCACTTTGGGGGCGCATCGACGACTACCGACCGGAGGACCTTGAGAACGCACTCTACCGGCGGCGATCGCTGTTCGAATCGGCCGGCAACGTTCAGATCCGTCCGGTCGGAGAGATCCCGTACCTGCGCGTCGCGATGCAACGGAGCGTCGGCGCGAAGCGATGGCACGCGTTCGTGCGCCAGCACGGGGCGACCGTCCGGAGGGTCCGACGGGAGCTCGCTCGGCGCGGCCCGCTCGGGCCGGGGGATTTCCGGGAAGCGGGCCGGGAACCGATCCAGAACTACCGCGCGGGGACGGTCGAGGGTCTCGCGCTCTACCACCTATGGTTGAAGGGCGATGTCCTGGTCGCGTTTCGCCGCCGCGGCGAGAAGGTGTTCGACCTCGCGGAACGACTCCTCCCGACGACGCTCGCCGACGTCCCGGCTGCGGACGCGGAGGAGCACTTGATCCTCGGGACGTTGCGGGAGCTCGGTCTGCCGACCGCCTCCGACTGGCTCGCGCACGCCCATACCCGGATCGGCCGGTCGACCCTGCGATGGGAATGGACCCGGCGGCTTCGGGCCTGGCGCGACGCCGGGCGGATCCGGGAGGTCGAGGTCGAAGGGAAGCGCGGGCCGCGATGGCTCGTGGTCGAGGCCGAGCTCGAGTCGCTCATCGCCGGCGACGTGCCCCCGGCGTGGAAGCCCCGGTCGACCACCACGGAGGAGGAGGCGGTTCTCCTCGCTCCCCTCGATCGGGTGAGCGCGCGCGGTCGCGCTTCCGACCTTTTCGACTTCGAGTACCTGTGGGAGGTCTACAAACCCGAGTCGGCCCGGCGATGGGGATACTACACACTACCGGTCCTTTTCGGAGACCGGCTCCGCGCCCGCATCGAGCTGCGCCACGATCGCCCGCAGAACGAGGTCCGGGCCATCGGGTTCTGGCCGGAGGAGTCCTCGCTACGCCGGGATCCTCGGTTCGCCGACGCGCTCGGCCGCGCGCTCGGGCGTCTCGCGGCGTTCCGCGGAGGAGCGCGCGTCGGCTCCCTGCGCGCGCTCGGCTCTCGGTCGTTCGCCCAACGGGTCACGGACGCGGCCGCGCGCTCATCGATCGCCCGCGACGCATAAGCTCCCTCCGGGGGGGCGAACCGTCGCGAACGAGCGGAAGTGGCGGTCAGGAGCTCCGACGCCTGTCGGGTCGCGCTCGGGAGGCGTCCCACGGTTTCCGCTCGGAGCCCGCTACAGATCGCGAAGGATCCGTTCGATCTCTTCGGCGGTCCGGTCCAGCTCGGCCGCGACCTTGTGGCTCACCCGTTTGGCGGAACCGGCCGGATCCTTGCTCGCCCGCCCCGCCTCGGCGACCGCTTTCCGGGAGAGGCTCTTCGCCGACCGAGCGACGTCGTGCGCGGCGCGACGCAGGTCGGCGATCGCCTCGTCGACGGTAAGGGGGGGCGCGGCGCCGGCCGCCCGCGGGCCAACCGCGAGGTGTCCGCACACGGGGCACGTCGGGCTGCCGGGGGGGATCTCCTTGCCGCACTCGGAACAGAACATCGTTCGACCTCGCCGGAGTGGGCCGGCGACCGTACATCAGACCGACTCCCGCGGCGGGGGGGTCGCGATGGGTCGGGGTCCGCGCTTAAGACCCCCAGCGCGTGGCGAGGACCGCGATCGGGGCCGGTCGGAACTCTCCGGGGTGCACCTGTACGTCGACCGATGGGCGCCCCCGACTCCCTCTGGAATAATCGCTCGTTCGCACGCCTGTGGACCGCTCGACTCGTCTCCCGATTCGGGAGCGCACTCTCCTATGTCGTGCTCATCTGGCTTACCTTCACGGAGACGGGGTCCGCGCTCGCGGTCGCGTACATCGGCCTCGCGGAGTTCGTTCCCGTCGTCGCGCTCGGGGTCTTCTCGGGCGCGATCGTCGATCGGTTCGACCGGCGTCGGGTGACCGTCCTATCGGTCCTCGGGCGAAGCGCGGCGATGGCCGGACTGATCGTCGCGCTCGAGGCGCTTGGGTTCCGGCTTGCGTTCGTCCTCGCCGCCGCGGTCGTCTTCGCGCTGCGGTCGACCTTCTTCGCGCCGGGCAGCCAGGCGCTCCTTCCCGAGATCGTGCCCCGCGAGGCGCTGGCGGACGCCAACGGTCTCTTCGAGTCGACCGAGTCGATCGTCGGGATCGGGGCGAGCGCGCTCGCGGGGGTCTCGGTGGGGGTCATCGGCACGATCCCGAGCCTCGGGGTCGACGTCGGGGCGTATCTTGTCGCCGCGATCTTCGTCGCGCTCGTCGGGACGAGCGTCATCGCGCGTCCCCCTGCCCCCTTGGCCCCCGCGTTCCTCGCGGAGGTGCGCGCCGGGTTCCGCTTCTTGCGTGAGTCCGTCGGGCTGCTCGAGCTCACGATCGCGGGACTGCTCCTCAACTTCTTTTTCGCCTTCGTCCTGACGTTCCTGGTCGTCTACTCGGGGACCTCCTCCGGGGCGGTGCGCCCCTCTACGGCGCGCTCGAGGCCGTCCTCGCGGGAGGGATCGCGCTCGGCGCCCTGCTCGTCGGTCGGCTTGGCCTCCCTCGATTCACCGGCCGGCTGTGGGCCTATTCCGCGATCGCGCAAGGGATCGGCGTCGGCGCGCTCGTGCTCGTGCCGGTCGTCGGGGTCGCGCTACCGGTCTTCTTCGGACTGGGCGTCCTGAGCGGAGTCCTCAACATCTCCGCGCTCAGCACGGTCCTGGCGATCGTGCCCGAGCGGATCCAGGGTCGTTACTTCGCGATCGAGACGATGGTCAGCTATGCGGCGATCCCCGCCGCGCAGGTCCTGGGCGGCGTGCGGATCGTCCTCCGGGGTCTCCCGTTCACGTTCGGGATCACGGCGGTGGGCTCCGTTGCCACGGGCGGGGCCCCCGTCTTCCTGAAGGAGTTGCGGGCGCTCGGCTACGACCCCCGCGCCCCCCCTCCGCTCACGCCGGGATGAGCGGCGTCGTGCCGCGCCGCGCGAAGGCGGAGTAGGCGGCGGCGATCCCGACCACGACGACGCTCGCGACGAGGGGGAGCCCGACGAACGGGAGCAGCACGACCGAGATCGCGAGGGAGATCCCGGCGACGACCGCGAGCCCCCGACCGGCCGGGCCTTCGCGGAGCCGGATCCGGATCCCTGCAGCCGAGCCGAGAACGTAGACGAACAACGCCGCCCCGCCGGCGACAAGGAGCGCCGTCGTCAGGCTAATGTTCGCGACGTAGTAGAAGAGGAACGAGCACCCCGCGGCCGCGAAGAGCAGCACGAGCGCTCGGTCCGGGACCCCGGTGCGGGGGCTCAGGTGCGCGATGGCCCGAGGGAATCCGCCATCGCGGGCCGTCGCGTAGAAGACGCGGGACATCCCGGTCATGTACGCGTTCACGACCGCGAAGACGATGAACAGCGAGAACAATGCGGCCACGACCGCACCGTACCGCCCGAAGGTGTCCGCGAGGATGCTCGCGAACGGCGCGGTGCCGCCCCCGGCGAGGTACGCCGCGGTGCCGATCGTCACGAACGAGAGCGCGAAGTAGAGCACCCCGATCACGCCGACACTGATCCAGACCGCGCGACGGAAGTCGCGGCCGGGCCGTTCGAACTCCTCGGCGACGTTGGAGGCGTTCTCGTAGCCGAGGAACGACCAGAAGATCAGAGCCGCGGCGGTCCCGACCGAGAGGAAGCCGTGCGGCAGGAACGGCTGGAAGTTGCCGAGGCGGACGTGCGCGGAGGCGACGATCAGCACCGCCGCGAGCAGCACGACGATCGCTCCGATGACCGCGAGCTGGACTCGGTTGCTCGCTCGGACTCCGCGCGCGTTGATCCCGAAGGCGACCGCCAGGACCGCGAAGCCGATCAGATACGCAACGGGTCGGGCGAGCGAGAACGCGTAGCCGACGTAGGAGGCAGCGATCAGGGCGACCGCGGGGGCGCCGACGATCGTCCAGAGGATGAAGAGCCAGCCTGTGATCGTCGCGGCCGTCAGACCGAACGCCTCTCTCGCGAACCCGTAGACCCCGCCCGCCTCAGGTCGCCGGGCCGAGAGCGAGGCGAAGGTAATCGCGAACGAGAGGCTCGCGACGCCCAGAACCGCCCAGGCGACGAGCGACGCCGGCCCCGCGATCCCGGCGGCGAGGCCGGGCAGGACGAGGATGCCCGGGCCGAGGACCGAGCTCACGTAGAGGGCGACGGCGTTCCGGGTCCGGAACTCCTTCCGGAATCCCGCCGTAGGCCCCGGGGCTCTGGCCCCGGTCGCAAGGCCCCCGGGGCCGGCGCGGGGAGCGTCCGGTGGCGCGTCAGCCGGAGCTCCGGCGTCTCGCGTCGCGGGCATGTCGCGTCGGGTACACTCAAGACCATTAGCGCTTCCGCAGAGGTCGAGAAACGGGAGCGGATCGGCGGGGCCCTGTGGTTCGTCCGGTCGAGGTGCGGGAGGCGATGCGGCGGGAGGTCGGAACGGATGTCGTCTGTCTGTGGTGCTGCATCCGGCGCCGGTGGGTCGACCGGGCCCTGGGCCGGTTCGACGGTCCGAGGACGTCACGGTCTTCTTCCGCGGCTTTGAGCTCGACCGGAACGCACCCGCGAGTCGGAACTCTCCTCCCTCGACCATCTCGCGACCACGTACGGGATCTCGCGGACCGACGTAGGTCGAGCGATGGCGCGGGTCACCCGAATCGCCGCGGAGGAGGAACTCGAGCTCATCCTCGACAGAACGCGCCCGACGAACTCCGTCGACGCACACCGAATCTTGCAGCGGGCCGGGATCCGGGGGCTCCCGTCCGCGCTCGAGGAGCGGTTCCAACGCACCGTCTTCACCGAGGGGCTCCCGCCCTCCGACGCCGAGACCCTCCTCCGGCTCTCGACCGACTCGGGACTCTCGGACGGAGACATGCGGCGCGTCCTCGCGGTGCCGGCGTTCCGCCTCCAAGTCCGAACCGACGAACAGGATGCGGAGACGCTCGGCGCCTCCGAGGTCCCGTTCTTCGCCTTCGACCGGAACCGCACGGTCTCGAGGGCACAACCGATCGACACCCTGCTCGCCGCGATGCGCGCGGGTCCCCCCGCCGCTAGGCGGGGTGTGCGTCGACCGGAACCCACCCCGGAGGCTTCGTTAAGCCCCGGACCCTAATGCGGCTCGACCGATGGTCGGACCGGAGGAGCTGCTCCTCGCGTTCCTTCAGGAGCCCCGCAGCGACGCCCGAGGGGTCACTCAACGGGACCTGGTCCGCCACTTGGGGCTGTCGCAACCGGGAGTGTCGCGCTCGCTCCGCGGCCTCTGCGCTCGCGGGTGGGTCCAAGCGGTCCGCTCCGGGACGTGGACCGGACGTAGCCCCGAGCGCCTCTACGCGCTCACCGACTCCGGTCGGCGGGCGGCTCCCGCCGCGCGCGCGCAGCTCCTGGAGATGCCTTCCTCGGTCGCCGGGTTCACCGTCCGCGATCTCGCCGAGTTGAATGCCGGCACCTCCGCCCTCGAACTCGCCTTGGTATCGCTCTGGAAGATCCCGCTCGACCCGACGGACCCGGCCGCCGCGATCGACCAACTCCATCTCGAACGCGGCTCCTCCCCTCGGCCCCGCGGGGCCACCGGGGGCGCCCCGTTGGCCCTGCCCGAGCCGTCACTCGTCGGACACGCCCGGGAGCGCTCGATCCTGTTCGACTCGATGCGCGCGCTCCGAGGAATGTCGCCGCGGGGCGGCTCGCTCCTCCTTGTCGGGGCGGCCGGTATCGGCAAGACTCGGCTCCTCCAGTTCGCGCGCCAGGTGGCCCGCGCCCGAGACCTCCCCGTCCTCGAGCGCCACCTGAGCGTGGGCCAGGGGCCGGCGCTCACGCCGCTCGGCAGCCTTGCCTTCGACCGGTTCGGTGCGCGGGTACTCCCGGCCCCCGTCACTCGGGGAAGGACCGCGGGTTCGGTCGTGGCGGGACCACTCGACGCGCTCCGGTCTATCGAGACGATGGCCGCGGACCGACCTCTCCTCGTTCTCTTGGACGACTTACATCGCGCGCCCCGCGAGGCCATCGAATTTTTCCGCCTGCTGAGCCACTCGATCCGTCAACGGGACCTCCCGATCCTCCTCGTCGCCTCCGCGCGGGACGAGCCCCCCGAGCCGGTCCGGAACGGTCTCCCCCGCCTCCTCGCGGAGACAAAGCGCGCGCCCGACGGCCCCGTACGGACGCTTCGCGTCGGCCCGCTCTCGGACGCCGAGGCCCGGCGGCTCGCGGAAGAGCTCCGTGCCGGACGGCCGCCCGACCGCCTGGTTCGAGAGGTCCTCGTTCGCGCCCGCGGCAACCCCTTGTTCGTCATCGAGGGGATCCGGGACGTCGCCGAGCGGGAACGGGGCCGGGAACCGTCCGGCCCGGCGCTGCGCCGGACTCTCCGCGAGGTCCCCGTACCGCCGTCGCTCCAGCGACTCCTCCTCGATCGCCTGCGCCTCCTCCCGCCCCGAGAGCGGGCCGTGCTCGGCGTCGCGTCGGTCCTGGGCGAGGAGTTCGAGGTCGAGCCGCTCGTCGAGGTCGGCGCTGCGCACGGTCTCGGAAGCGAGAGCGAGATTGTGCGCGCGCTTCGCGGCCTCGCCGGCCGCTACCGGTTCTTGGACCGCGCGGGCCGGCGGCGCTACTCCTTCGCGCACCCGGTGATTTTTCTGACGGCCCGGGAGACGTTCGACGGCCAACTCGATTGGAGCGACCGGTTCGCGCGTTGGTGGGAGGCCCACCGACCCACCGACCTGTCCCGCCTCGCGCGGCTGTGCCACGACGCCAGGGACTCCGAGCGGGGGGTCGGGTGGGTCGACCGGGCGATCGATCGGGCGGTCGAGACCCATGCGTGGTCCGCCGTCGCGGTGCTCTTGCAGTGGCGCCGGGACCTGGCCGGCCAGCTTCCGCGACCCGCCGACCGCGGCTCGGACCGGGAGTGGGAGGTGCTGGGCCGGATGTGGCTGCTCGGGGCGGCCCGGGAAACCACGGACGTACTGCGGGACTACCTTGAGCTCCCGATCTCGACCGCCCGCCGCACCGAGGCGGAGTGCCTGCTCATCAACGCGCTCGCGGCCGTCGATCCGAGCGAGGCGCGGCGCCGGCTCCTCCGGTTGGAGACCGAGCGAGGCCGCGCCCCACCCGGCCCGAAACTCGAGCGGGGCCGGCTCGCCGCCGCCCGCGCCTTCCAGGAGATCCAGGCCGGGGAGTGGGAGGAGGCCGAACGCGTCGCGCGCACCGCGGCCGGGCTCCTCCCCGAGGTCGAGGATCCGGGGACCCGGGCGTGGGCGCTTTACAGCTGGGGGGTCGCGCTGATGCACCTCAACCGCCTCGAGGAGGCGGGGGAGGTCTGCCGTCGTGCCCGCGCACTCGCGACGCGGAACGACCTCGCCTCCTTGCTGTCGCTGACCGCCGACACCGAGGCTCGAATCCGCCTGGTCGCCGGGGACCCCGAGGGAGCACTCCCACTCCTCGCGGAGGCCGAGTCGTTCGCGCGCCGCATCGATTCGAGCGTGCAGTCCGCGCGTCTGCTCGCGAACCGGGCGCTCGCCGAGATCCGGCTCCACCGTTGGGACGACGCGCTCCGGACGACCGACGCGTTACGGGAACTCTCCGAACAGCTTGACCTCTCTGTCCACGCGGCCTGGACCGAGTACCGCTACGGCCAGATCGCGCTCGGGCAGGGCCGCTGGTCTGAGGCGGAGCGCCGCCTGACGTCCGCGGCCGCGGAGTTCGAACGAATGGGGTTGGCGGTCCCTCGTGACCTGAGCCGGATCCAGCTTGCGGTCGTGCGGGGCGAGCTCGGGCGACCGGGCGAGGCGCTCGAGATCGTCGACCGGCTCGAGGGTCAGGTCGCGCGCATGGACGCCGACGAGCGGCCGGCGCTCGCGGGGATCCGGGGTCGACTCTTGGAGCTCCTGGGACGCTTCTCCGCTTCCGAGGCCGCGTACCGTCAATTGCTCGGCGAGAGCGAGCGCGGCGGCGACCCCGCGCGTCGCGCTGAGGCGCTGGCGGCGCTCGCGCGGCTGGAGTCGGTGCGCTCCCCGGCCGCGCGCGGTCGCGGGCACCGTCACCGCGCCCACGCCCAGCGCGACGAGCTCGAGGTCCCGCTCTCCGTCGGGAAGTCGACGGTCTCCGAGGAAGCACGACCGTCCGGGCGGGGCCGACGCACCGCGGCGACCGGCGCTGCGTAGTCGCGCGGTCGCAGCGGAAGCGTTAGAGGCGCAGGACCTGCACGGACGCCCCGGCGGGATAGTCGGGGCAGCCCTCCTCGAGGACGAGCAGCCCGTCCGACTCCGTCAGGGAGGAGAGGCGGGAGGAGCCGCGTCGCTCCCCGACCCGCGCCCAGAGCCGGCCGCCGCGCCGTTCGAGGCGGACCCGCACGAGCTCGCGCAGCGGCCGGGAGTGCGCGACCCCTCGCTCGAGCGTCGCGCTCACACTCGCTCGCCCCGTCGCCCAGCCGCGGCGCTCGAGGTACGGCTCCACGACGCTGACGAAGCCCGCGAACGCAGCGACGGGGGGACCCGAGAGCACGAAGATCGGACGCCGTCGCACGACGGCCACCGCGGTGGCCGACCCCGGACGGATCTTGAGGCGCCCCGCGACCCAGCGAATCCTCGCCATACCCGCGAGGGCGCTCGGGACGAGGTCCCGAGCCCCGACGCTGCTGCCGCCGATCGTGAGGAGGACGTCACAGCGTTCCAGGCCGGCACGCACCGCGCCGCGGATCGGCTTGGAGCGATCCGGAGCGTGCCCGAGGTCGACGAACTGGGCCCCCCGCTCCTCGAGGAGACCCCGCAACAGCGGCTTCGTGGTGTCCCGGACCCGACCGGGGCCGGCTCGGTGGCCCGCCGGGATCACCTCGCCACCGGTGCTGAGGACGCCGACCCGCGGCCGCGCAACGACGCGGACCCGGGGGACCTCGTTCGCGACGAGCGCGGCGAGGTGCCACGGGCGCAAGGGAGCGCCCGCCCCCGCCACGGTCTGGCCGCGTTGGAAGTCCTCGCCCGCGCGGGCGATGTCACGACCCGGGACCACCGGCGCGCGGGGAAAGATTCGGTCGGCGCGTCGCCGGCACGCTTCCAGTCGGACGACGGCATTCGAACCCGGCGGCATCGTCGCCCCGGTCAGGACTTCCACGGCGGTCGCGGTTCCAACTCGCGGCAACCTTCGCCCGTCGTCCCCGGGGAACGACCGCCCGACGAGCCGGCGCGAGGCGGTGGCGGCGTTCGCCCGAGCCTCGCCGGGCTGGCACCGGACCGCGTATCCGTCCATCATCGACTGGTCCCTCGCCGGCAGTCGGCGCCGCGCGAGCACGGCGGCGACCGGCACCCGGCCCAGCGCGTCCGCGACGCGGACCCACTCCGAGCGGGCGGCGCGGGAGCCGGTGGCCCGATCCAGCCGCGCGAGGGCCGACGCGACGTCCGTAGAACGGCTTCGGCCCCCGCGTCGCGTCCGGACCGTCATGGGGAAGGGTCTTCAAGGGGGGTTCGTCTAAAGGCTTTCACGACCGCGCCCGCACGAGCGCCGCGCCGCGAGCGGCTCCCGGTCTTCGTCCTCGCGGGGGGCCGTTCCCGGCGGTTCGACGGCGACAAGCTCTCCGCGATGGTCGACCACGAGCCCGTCCTCGCGCGTGTTGTGGCTCGTGTTCGGCCCCTCGCATCGCGGGTCGTCGTTGCGACCGACTCCGAGGAACGACGCGAGCAACTCTCCTCGCTCTTCGACCGTTCGGTTGACTACCGTCTCGACCGTGTGGGACGCTGGGGCGCCGGTCCCGGGGCGACGATCGCATCCGCCCTCGCGGCGACCCGGCGGGGCTCGGCGCTCTTCGTCCCCGGTGACATTCCCTGGGTCGAGACGGATGCCCTGGCCCGGTTCGTCGCCCGCGCCCGGGCGAGCTCCGCGGACGTCGCCGCGCCGTACTGGGGCAGCGGCGAGACGGAGCATCTCATCCAGTGGCATCGCAGTCGACAGAGCCTGCGCCCGCTCCCGTGGGGTCGACCCGGAGGAACGCCGACCCGCCGGGCCTCCGAACTCCTTCGGGCCGCTCCCCGGACCCTCCTGGTCCCGATCACCGCGCTGACGGAGCGACCCGAGAGCTTCGCGCACGTCACCTACCGCTCCGATGTACGACGCCCCGGGCCCCGCGGCACTTCCGGGTCGACGGGAAGACGGGCGCGGACGATCGCTGGGGTTCCGAAGGCCGCCTACCGCGAGGCCCAGCGACACCGGTCCGCCGGCCGAGAGGCCGACGCGGCGCGACTCTTCCGTCAGGAATCCGGTTGGTACGCGGCCGCCGGCCTCCGCATCCTCGCGCGACATGCGCTGGACGACGCGTCCGGGCCGACGGGGAAGCGCTAATCGGCCCGAACGGATGCTGAGGCTGATGACCCGCTGCGCCGGCTGCTCGAAGCCCCTCGAGCCCGCCGTCACCGAGGAGATCCTCCGATCCGGCGGCGACCTCTATCACCTCGCGTGCGTGCCGGGGGCCTTGCTCGCTACTGCGGCGGAGGAGTACCAGGCCATCCTCCGCAAGGGGGTCCGCTACTTCGTCGACAAGTACGGCGACCCAGCGGTCGAACACGACGACCTCGGGGACCGATTCCTCCGGCTCGGCCGCGCGGTCGAGGCGGAGCGGCGGCGCCGCCCGGCCGATCCCGACCCGGTCCGGAGCGGCTGAGAGGAGCGCGATGATCGACTCCGGGGGAGCCCCGACCGAGCGGGTCCGGATCACCGAGGTCGCGGGGGACCGTTCGGTCGAACGGGACGACGAGGCGGCCGCGGAGGAGCCGCTCGAGATCCGCGTGGTCCCCCCGGGGGCGGACGACGAGCCGTGCCGAATCGCGGTCACGATGCGGACCCCCGGGGCGGACTTCGAGCTCGCCGCCGGCTTTCTCCTCTCCGAGGGGCTCCTGCACGGGGCCGACGACGTCGCTCGGATCGCCTACTGCACCGACCCGGGGGAGCCCCAACGGCACAACATCGTGAACGTCGCGCTCGCGCCGGGCGTCCGGTTCGACCGGGAACGCTTCCGCCGTAATGTCTATACGACGTCGAGCTGCGGCGTCTGCGGCAAGGCAGCGATCGAACAGATCACGACCGCCGTCCCCCGTCCCCCGCTCGGCCGCTTCCGCATCGCGCCGGACGTCCTGCGCTCCCTGCCGGAGCGGATCCGTGGACCGCAACGGATCTTCGGGCGGACCGGCGGCCTCCACGCCGCCGCGCTCTTCCGGCCCGACGGCACCCTCCTCCTCCTCCGCGAGGACGTCGGTCGGCACAACGCCGTCGACAAGCTCGTCGGTCAGCGTCTCCTCGCGCGCGGGCTCCCCGGCAGCCATACCGTCCTGCTCGTCACGGGGCGCGCGGGGTTCGAGCTCGTGCAGAAGGCGGCGGTCGCCGGGATCCCGTTCCTCGCCGCGATCGGGGCCCCGAGTACGCTCGCGATCGAACTCGCCCGTGCCCAGGGAATAACCCTGGTTGGATTCCTGCGCGAGGGCCGGTTCAACCTCTACTGCGGCGGCGAGCGGGTCGCCCTCTGAGCGGGGTCCGGTCCCCGGTCGGTGGAGCTCACGCGCGGTCCGCGCGGCCGGGAATCCGACCGGCCGCGTAGCGCAGCAGGATGATCCCCGGGATCGTGGGCAGTGCGAGGAGGACCCACTCCCAGACGGGATTCGCCACCGCGGAGAGCACCGCGCCCCCGAAGAACGTCGCCGCGAGCGCGGCGGCGCTGAGGGAGGCGTTGAACGCGCCGTTGTAGGCGCCGATCTCGCCGCCGGGCGCGAGGTTCGAGGGGAGCGTGGAGGTCGGGATCGCGAGGAGGTTCTCCCCCAGCGTCAGGACGAGGACCGCCGCGAGAAAGATCGCGCCGGGAAGGAGGAGCCATAGGGCGGAGACACCGAGGAGGAGGAAGGCGACGGCGTAGAGCAACGACCCCACGATCGCGAGCGAGGTATGGCGCCGCCCGATCACGCTCTCGGTCGTGATCGACTGGCCGAAGACGACGATGAGACCGTTCAGCGCGAGACCGATCCCGAGGAGGGTGTAGGAGATCCCGAGCTTGTTGTGCACGAAGAGCGAGAACGTGACGTTCCACTGGCCCGAGGTCACGTAGACGAGCGCGAAGCCGGCCGCGACCAAGAGCGCGACGCGGTCCTGGAGGAGTTTCGAGAAGCTCGCCCGCAGCGTCGAGCGAGGTTTGACGTCGGTCCCCGCGGGAGGGGCGGAGGCGATCGACGGCCGGTCCCGCAGCGCGAGGTCGAACGGGGACGGGCCGATGAAGGCAAAGACAAAGACCGTCGCCCCGGCGATAAGGACCGCGGCGATCGCGACCGCGCTGGTGAACCCGACCGAGGCGACCAGAACGCCCCCCAACGCCACACCGGTCGAGAACCCCGCGTTGTACCCGATCCGGTACCACGTGAACGCCCGGGTCCGGTCGGGGCCGGTAGCCCAATCGGCGGCGTAGGCGGAGTAGGCGGAGCCCGTCGCCGCGAGCAGGGCGCCCCCGACGGCAGCCGCCGCGACCGCGAGCTCCAGGGAGCGGACCTCGAACGCGTAGGCGAGCGCCGCGGTCAGCACCGTCTCGGTCGCGAGCCCGAGCCCGATCAGGCGCCGACGGCCGACCCGGTCGGTCCAGAAACCCCCGACGATCCCGAACGGGATCTGGATGCCCCCGACCCCGACGAAGATCAGCCCGATCTCGAGGTATCCGACGTGCAGGACGGAGTAGAGGAAGAGCGCGAGGAACGGGTTGTACAGCGCGGCCCCGACGGAGCGGATCGCGACGCCGACCGTGAGGAGTTGGAGATTCCGTTCCACGGGCCTCGGGGGAAGAGCGGTCGGTAACTAGATTGCGCACGCCCGGTCCACCGTTCCGGTGAGCCCGGGTCGGCCACCCAACGCTCAGCCTCGAGGGCTGGCCGGCGCTTCGAATGCGAGCTCGGTGTGCACGCGCCCGCCGATCTTGCGGAACCCGAGCCGCTGGTTGAGCGCCCACATCGCGACGTTCTCGGAGTCGTTCGACGTCTCGATCCGGGTGTAGCGGTTCCGCTTCGCATAGTCGACCACGAGGAGCTTGAGTGTCCAGGCGATCCCCCGTCGACGGTAGTCGGGTCGGGTCATCGTCGCCCACTGATGGAGCGACCCGGGCCGGTTGATGTCGCGTCCCGCGACGCTCGAGCCCACATAGCGCGACCCCTCCTTGGCGAGCACCCACGCATCGGCCAGGAACCCCGGCCCGCCAAGCTCGAGCCGACGGAACACTTCGAACGAGACGGGAGTGTATGGGCCCACGCGCGGCATGTCCCGCCCGCCCTCGATACTGAACTCGTGCACCCGCCGGAGGACCGAGAGGTCCTCCGCTCCCTCCCGCTCGAGCGACGTGCATTCGATCCCCTGGTGCGCGAGGGCCTGGAGCCGTTCCGGGAGGTCGACCGTCTCCGCCGCGCCGACGTCCAGGACGGACGTCCACGACCGGCGGCGTTCGACGAACCCGCGCTTCCGCAGGTACGCGAGGTCGTCGAGGCGGTCGTCCCGGGCCGAGCAGCGCAGGCCCGTCGCTCCCCGGCGCGCCGCCGCTTCGCGGAGGACACGGAGGAGCTCGCTGCCGATCCCCTTTCGCCGACGGTCGTCGCGGACCTCAGCGAAGACCCACGGCCGCAGCGGATCCTCTTGGTAGGGGTTCGGCTCGAGGTCGCCGACCCCGACGAGCGCCCCGGAGCTCGTCTCCTCGACGACGTATCGGGGGTACCGGTCCGAGGGCGTTTCGAGGGCTGCGTCCTCGCCCCGCAGGGACTCGGGCGTTCGCGGGTGGTCGGGGAAGATCCCGTTGTGGAGCGCCGCGCACGCCCCGTAATCCGCGTCGCGGAACCCCCGCAGCGAATACCGCGACGCGTCCATGTTCCGGGGGCTTCGAGAGCTCGTGGGTCCCAAAGCTCCTCCGTCGGGGTGCTTCGAAAGGCGGATATCACCCCTCACGGCCTACCGAAGACAGGTCCGAATGACGGTCGCGAGCCGCCCCGGGCGTAAGCCGAAGCGCCTGTACATCCGACTGGCCCGGTTCGGCGACGACGTGCTCCGGGAAGCGGGCGGGCCGCGAGCGCTGCACGCGTTCGTCGCGGAGTTCGACCGGGTCGGCCGGCTCGTCGGCCACGGCCCGCTCACGAACCCGACCGGAGACATCCTCGTCTTTCGGGCGATCGACCGAGCCGAGGCCGACCGCGTTCTACGGACCGACCCGTTTCGGACGGCCCCCGGGACGAGCTACGAGGTCCTGGAGTGGAACCCCCTCCTCGCCGGGACCGGCGTGAGCCTCGAGCCGCCGCCGGCCCGCGGCTCCGGCCGCCTCACGTTCCTGAAGCGGGTCCCGGTGATCGTCCGTGATCAGGCGCGGGCGATCCAGTGGTACCGCGATGTCCTCGGTCTCACGGTGGTCGCCCAGGATCGTGAGACCCACTACGTGGAGCTCGCGCTCGGCCCGGGAGCGGCCGCGCTCTCGCTCATCGCGCCCCGACCGGAGTGGGGCGAGCCGTACTACTCAGAGACCGCGGCGCGTCTCGGAACGCCGACGGGCATCGTCTTCCAGACCGACAGTGTAGAGGCCCTCGAGATGCGGCTGCGGCACGCTGGGGCTCGGATCACGCGGGGCGTTGAGCTTCAGCCGTGGGGAGAGCGAACGCTCCTCTTCTGCGACCCGGACGGCAACGAGTTCTCCGCGTTCGACCGCCGCGTGGAACGTTCGGGTCGGCGGGCCTCGCCCAAGGCGCGAGACGACCTCTGACGGGGTCCCCCGGTCACGAACCGCGCGGGATCCGACGCAATTCGAGCTGGCCGATCAGGAGGCGGACGTGCTCCTTCGCGATCGCGTCGACCAGGACGAACGAGACGCCCTCGCCCGGGATCCCGTAGAGCACGGTCGCGCCGTTCGGGAGCGACTCGACGAGCGCGAGGGAGCCGAGGTCCTCCTCGCCGTCGACCTCGATCAGCCCGCCGCCGGCGGCGACGATTCGCCGAACCGCGCTGCGAAGCTGCTCGGTGAGGAAGCCCGCGGGGTTGGCGACGCGAACGCGCCGCCGCGTGGCGAGCGGCCGGAACGCCGCGGGGTCGACGGGCTCCTGTCGCCGAGTCTTGAAATCGACGATCCCGACCAGCGGTAGGTGCCCGAGCTCGATCGCCCGGGCGGTCACCCGGTCGCCGCACGTCGCGAAGAGCCCGAGCCCGCGGATGCGTCGGTCGGCCTCGGCGCCGGAGAAGACCGGCCCGTAGCGTTCGCCCAGGGTCGGTCGGAGCGCCTCGGGAACCGCCCAGGCGCGTTCCTCACTTGACGCGAAGCGCGTACCGACCCGCGGCATGGATTCCCATCTTCCGGGCGATCTCCGACTTCTCGGGGTCGATCACGATAAGGTAGCCTTGCCACTCGCGCGAGACCTCGCCGCCGCAGCGGGGGCACTTCGCCTGGTCGGTGATCGTGCTGCAGTTCTTGCACGCCTTGAGGTTGATCATCTACGACCCGCCCGCCACAGGCGCCTTCGCCTCGGGCTTCGCAGCCGCGACCGGTCGCGCGGGGGTCTTCTTCCCAGCGGGTCCGCTCGACTTCTTGCCGGGCTTGTCCTCGGTCTTCTTGTGGAGCTCCTGGATCCACTCGAACCGGCCGAGGGCAGGTTGGCGCATCGTGAGCCCGATTCGGCTGTCGCGCGGGGAGATTTCCGATAGCGAGAGAGAGACGACGCGGGCCCGCACCTTATAGCCGACCTTCAGGTCGCGCTTCGACTCGACGCCGACGAGCCGCTGGTTGTGCTCGTCGATGTTGACGCGGTCGTCCATGATCTGGGAGACGTGGAGTAGCCCGTCCAGGGGGCCGAACCGGACGAACGCGCCGAACTTGCGGATCTCCACGACCGACCCTTCGACGACCTCTTGGATCTCGGGGCGGAAGAGGAGCGCTTCGTACTCGACCTCCTGATAGACACCGCCGTCGCCGTGGATGATGTGGCCTTCCCCGAGGGGGCGCACGTCGCGGATCGTGACCGCAAGGTTCTGCCCGTCCACGAGCTTCCCCTCGAACTGTTGCTGGGCGAGCTCGGTGAGCACGTTCGAGAGCTCGGGGCCGAGCCGCTCGGGTGGGATGCGCACGACATCGCGCCGGTGGTCGAGATAGTACATGCGCCGCGCGCGAGCGGGGCGCCCTATAAGATTCTTGGGGTGCCGTCGCCGCCAAAACCGAGCCTCCCGGACGGTCCGTCCGGGAGGAGACGGTGGGAACCCGACGCGACGAGCGAGGCGGGGCCGGTCACGGCGCGGCCAGGCCGAGCGCTCGGTCGGTGATCGCGATCGACGCAGGGCCGTCGGGGGCGAGGTCGAACATCGCGCGAATCGCATCGACGTTCTCGGGCACGACGACGGATTCCTGGTGGATCGCCTGGAAGAAGAACACATCCCGGCCGTCGAGCGCGAGGCCATCCTGCCACAGGACGTTCTCCATGACGTCGTCGAGCCCGACGCCTCGGCCGCGGGCGAACTCCATCACCTGGGGCGTGCCATCGACCTGTTCCCACGGTGCGAAGAGGCGGAATCGCGGCGTGGTGCGGAAGGCGTCGCGAACCTCCGCGACGTCGCGCGGCGCCCGGGCGAGCCGCACCCGGTTCACGTGAACATGCATGAGGGTGGTCGGTACAACGACCGCGGCGGTCGCGATCGGGAGGTCGGGGAAGATCGTCCGCACGTCCGGTCCGTGGTGGGACGGGAGCTGGAACGTCGGCACGATCCCGTTGAGCGGACCCTTCTTCGACTCGGCGGGGTCCGCGGCCCGGCGGACGAGCGTCACATCCCACCGCTCGACGCCCCAGCGCGGCACGATGACCGCGGCCGCGCGCGCGATGCCGGTCGTGTTGCACGAGACGACCCGGAGTCGGTGCTTGCCCCGGCCCGCGGCGTAGTTGCCGAGCGCGTTGAACGACGCCTCGGCGACATCGGCCCTCTCGCCGCCCTGGAAGACCGCGCGGACCTTCGCCGCGTCGTACAGCGCCCGGTTCTCGCGGCCGACCTTGTCCGGCGTCGCGTCGACCACGACGTCCACGTGGCCGAGCAGCTCCGCGAGCGTCCCAGCGACGGGAAGCCCGGCGGCGTCGAAGTCGGCACGCTGCCCCCCGCCCGAGAGGTAAAGCGGGTAGCCTTTCGCGACCGCGCGCTCCGCCTCGAAGTTCGCCCGGGTCTTGGTGACCCCGACGAGCTCCATATCCGGCTGCTTCGCGACCGCATCCGCGACCCGCTTGCCGATCGTCCCGTATCCGTTGACGCCGACCCGAATCCGCACCGTGCTCGGCCCTCCGACGCTCCGAGCGGCGGCGGGGATAAAGGCGTTCCCCGCGGCTTCGGCCGCGCGCACGCCGGATAGCCTTTATCCCCGGGCGCGCGTCGCCGCGCCGACCCCCATGGACTTCGAGTTCACCGACGAGGAGGCCGCCTTCCAGAGTGCGGTTCGCAAGTTCGGCGATCGAGTGCTGCGCCCCCATGAGCGCCAGATCGACCGGGAGGGTCGCATCCCGGCCGAGGTACTCGGCGCGATGGCGGAACTCGGGCTGCTCGCGATGCCGGTGCCGACCGAGTACGGCGGGATGGGCGCCTCGGCGGTCCTGACCGAGATCGCGGCGGAGGAGATCGGCCGCGGTGACTTTTCGATGGCGACCGCGGTCTTCTTCCTGCTCGAGGCGGGGTGGGGATACCTCCTCAGCCGGCACGGCACCGAGGAGGCGAAGCGCGAGGTCCTCCCGCCGGTCTGCCGGGGCGAGGCGTTCCTCGGGATCGCGACGACGGAACCGACCGGGGGCAGCGACCTCGCGAACCTGCGGACCACCGTCCACCGCGACGGGAACGAGTTCGTCCTCCGGGGCGAGAAGGCGTTCGTCTCGGGGGTGGAGGAGGCGAAACGACTGGGCGGCGGTCACGTAACGCTCGCGAAAGCGCCGGACGGGGGGTTCAGCTTTCTCTACGTCCCGACGCGCTCATCCGGCCTCACGACCCAGAAGTTCGAGAACATGGGCCGAATGGGGATCTCGACCGGCGGGATGACCTACCAGGACGTCCGCCTCCCCGCGCGCTACCTCGTCGGACGGGAAGGAAAGGGGCTCGAGTGCGCGATGGAGGGGTTCACCGTCGCGCGGACGTTCGTGAGCGCGGCGTGCATCGGCGCCGCGGAGCGGGCGCTCGAGACCGGGATGGCGTATATCCGCGAACGTATGGCGTTCGGCCAGCCGCTGGGGAAGTTCGAAGGGATCCAGTTCGAGCTCGTCGACCTCTGGGCGCAGGTCGAGGCGGTCAAGTGGCAGTGCCGCCGCGCGGCCTGGCTGCTCGACGCCTACACTCTAAAGGGGGACCGCTCTCACCGCTCCGAGGTCGACCGCGCGGTCGCGAGCGTGAAGCTCACCGCGCCGCCGATCGCGTTCGAGTGCGTGAAGCGTGTAATGATGTGGTTCGGGGCGGCCGGCTACACGAAGGACGTCGGCCTCGAGCTGGGGTTCCGGGGGATCATGTCGTACCTGGTCGGCGCCGAGGGTGGGCTCAACATCATGCGGATCATCCTCGGTCGCGAGCTCCTCGGCAAGGAGTTCCTCCCATACAAGTGAGGCGCCGATGACGACCCGGGCCGCGAGCGGTCCCCGCGTCCTCCGCGAGCGGGAGTTCCACCGCTGGCTGGGCCGGGCCCTTCCGGCGGGCGGGAGCGGTCTCCTCCCGATCGGGGACGACGCGGCGGCGCTCCGACCTCTTCCCGGTCGGGTCGCGATCGTGACGACCGACAGCCTCGTTGAAGGGACACACTTCCTGCCGGACTCCCCGCCGGAGCAGGTCGGCGCGGCGGCCGTGGCGGTCAGCCTCTCCGACCTCGCCGCGAAGGGAGCGACCCCGGACGGGGTCCTCCTCGCCCTGCTCCTGCCGGTCGGAACGCCGAGCCAATGGGCGAAGTCGGTCGTGCGCGGCGCGGAGCGAACGGCCTCACGATTCGGGGCCCACGTCGTCGGCGGCGACACCAAACCCGCGCGCCTCCGCGCCGTGGTGGGGACGGCGCTCGGTTGGGCGCGACCTGCCGCGCTCGCTCCCCGCTCCGGAGCCCGTCCGGGCGACCTTCTCGTGACGACAGGGCCCGCCGGCCGTGGGGGGGCGGCGGCCGCTCGTTTCCGGCTCCGCGGCCCGCACGACCGGGGCGCGCTCGCCGCGCTCTTAGACGTCCGCCCGCGGGTCCGCGAAGGGATCGCTCTCGCCCCGCACGCCCACGCGGTGCTCGACACCTCGGACGGCCTCGCCGACTCGACGAGGCTCCTGGCCCGGGCGAGTCACGTTCGGATCGTGATGCCGGAGGAAGGGATTCCCGTCGTACGGGAGATGCGCGCCTCCCACCGCGCTGTCGCCGCGCGTCGTTTCCTCGTGCTCTACGGTGGCGACTATGAGCTGCTCGCCGCGGTCTCCCCGGCGCGCTGGGTCGCTGCCGCGACCGCGGTCCGCGCGGCCGGAGGACGGCTGCTCCGGATAGGGCGGGTGGAGCGGGGCCACGGGGCGTGGCTCGAGACCGGGGCGGGAGCGCTCGTCCCGATGCCGCAGGCCGGATGGCAGCCGTTTGGAGTTCCGCCTCGACGCGGGAAGCGGGGGCGGTCGACCGCGAGGGACGGCGGCTGACGAGGACGGTCGGACGTCGCGCGACGCGTCTGGGCGGGAGGGGGGTCCGGTAGGCGCCCCGGTGTCAGTCACGGGGTTCGTTTCGTGTCGAAACCCGTGTCTCGGCGTCGCAGGGCCGCGCTACTCTCAAGTAGGGGGTACCGGGTTCCCGCCTCACCCCGAGGGGGACCACTATGGCGAACACTTCCACCATCAATCCGTTCGAGACAGCGAAGCAGCAAGTCGACATCGTCGCGGACCTGATCGGGCTCGACCCGGGTGTCCGAGGTGTCCTGAAGCATCCGAAGCGCGAACTCACGGTCAATTTCCCCGTCCGCATGGACGACGGCTCCTACCGCGTCTACACCGGCTACCGGGTCCAGTACAACATGGCCCGTGGCCCGACGAAGGGCGGGATCCGCTACCACCCCCAGGTGACCCTGGACGAGGTCCGCGCCCTTGCGGCGTGGATGACGTGGAAGTGCGCGGTCGTCAACATCCCGTACGGCGGGGCGAAGGGCGGCGTCGTCTGCGACCCGAAGCACCTCTCCGCCGGCGAGCTCGAGCGGCTGACCCGCCGCTACGCGAGCGAGATCGCCCCGATCATCGGTCCGGAGATGGACATTCCCGCGCCGGACGTCTACACCGACAGCCAGACCATGGCGTGGATCATGGACACCTACTCGATGCTGAAGGGATACTCTGTCCCCGGCGTCGTCACGGGCAAGCCCATCAGCCTCGGCGGCAGTGAGGGGCGCGGCGAGGCGACCGGCCGCGGCTGCGCGTACGTCGTGCGCGAGGCCGCGAAGGACCTCGGGCTCAAGGTGAAGGGCGCGACGGTCGCAATCCAGGGGTTCGGCAACGCGGGCAGCGTCGCCGGGAACATCCTCAACGACGAGCAGGGCGCGAAGATCGTCGCGGTCTCCGACTCGAAGGGCGGGATCTACAAGGCGGACGGGTTCAACCCGCACGCGGTCGTGGAGCATAAGCACAAGACCGGCTCGGTGGTCGGGTTCCCCGGCGCGAAAGCGATCTCGAACGACGAGGTCCTCGAGACGAAGGCCGACATCCTGATCCCCGCCGCGCTCGAGAACCAGATCACGAAGAAGAACGCCGACAAGATCC
Organism: Thermoplasmata archaeon; assembly: GCA_050749465.1. Lineage (GTDB taxonomy): Archaea > Thermoplasmatota > Thermoplasmata > Lutacidiplasmatales > UBA184 > Lutacidiplasma. Next base: position 22,884 of record JBOGRO010000045.1, read on the forward strand.
AGGCGAAGATCGTCGCCGAGGCGGCGAACGGCCCGACGCTTCCCGAAGCGGACACGGTCCTCTTCCAGAAGAAGATCACCGTTCTCCCGGACGTCCTCGCGAACGCGGGCGGCGTCACGGTGAGCTACTTCGAGTGGGCGCAGGACATCCAGGGGTACTTCTGGGGCCTCGAAGAGGTCAACTCGCGCCTCGAGCGGACGATGGTCCGGTCGTATGCGGACGTCCATCGGGTCGCGACCGAGCGCAAGGTCCACAACCGGACCGCAGCGTACGTCCTCGCGATCCAACGCGTCGTCGACGCGATCAAGATCCGCGGCATCTACCCGTAGCGGGGCGGACTCCCGGGACCGATGCCGGAACTCCCGCGCTGCCGCCTCGCTACGTGGCGGGACGTCGACGCGTGGGCGGACCGGGTCGCGTCCGAGGTGCGCGCGCACCGCGCGGTCCCGGGCACGATCGTCGGCCTCACCCGCGGAGGTTGGGTGCCGGCGCGGCTCCTCGGCGACCGGCTCGGTGTCAAGCGGATCGTCTCGCTCCGCGCCCAGCACTGGGGGGTCACTGCGACCCGGACCGGCGCCGCGGAGCTCACGGAGGGGCTGAGCGGACCGGTCGCGGGGCAGACGGTCCTCGTCGCGGACGACATCACCGACACCGGCGAGAGCCTCGCGCTCGCGGTCAACCACGTCCGGGCGGCGGGTCCCGAGCGGGTCGAGAGCGCGACGTTCCTCCACATCGCCCACTCGACCTACCGACCGACGTACTTCGCCGAGGAGATCCCCCGCGAGGCGTGGGCGTGGATCGTCTTTCCGTGGAACTATTGGGAGGACCTCGTCGCCCTCGCCCAACGCGCCGCCCAGGAAAGCGGCCGGGGGATCGACCGGGTCCGCGCGACCCTGCGGGATGCCTGCGGCCTCGACGTACCGCGCACCGACCTCGAACGGGTCGCCGCGCTCGTGCCGATCGCGGCGGAGCGCGCCCGTCCTACCCGGGGGTCGCCGGCTCGATTACGGTCCGCGCGGCGAGCGACTTGAAGTACTGCTGCAGCACGCCCGCGCCCACGATCAAGCCGAAGCCGGCGATCAGGAGCCCCACGAGGAGCGGCAGCCGGGCCGGACCCCCGATCGCCTGCAGGAACTGGACGAGCAGCACGATCCCGAAGCTCACGAGGCCGATCCCGACGATCGACGTCGTCGCGACCGCGAAGGAGCGCGGGAACCGCCCGCGGGAGAGCGTGCGGCGGATCGCGCGACCGGTCTCCCAGACCATCGCTCCGAAGAGCCACCACAGGATCGCCGACTGGAGGAGGTAGAGGAGCCGGTCGAGCGGCGGCGCCGTGCTGGCGACGTAGCTGTTGTACCCGGAGAGGAAGCCGACCCCGACCAGCGCGATCGCGAACAGCCCGAAGCCGAACGCGACCGACCCCTGACGGATGTCGGTCGACGCCCCCCGGATCGAGTCGATGATCGCCTCGTCGATGTCGAACGTCCAGAAGATGAGGTAGACGCCGAGGACGATCGCGAGGCCGATGACCCCCCAGATCAGGAGGTTGCTCGCCGCGGCGATCCCGAGGATCAAAAGGACGAGCGCGAACGGCAGTACCGTCTTCGCCCGGAGCTTCGGGTCCTTGAGCGCGCGGACGACCGTATAGTATGTCGACTCGATGCTGGCGTTCTGCCGGACGTAGACCCGGCGGACGCCGTCGACCTTCACACGGGAAGCGAGGATCGGGAAGAGGAACTCGTCCTCCGCGCCGTCGCTGACGAGGTAGGCGGACTTCGCCGCGGTCCGCGCGAGGACGCTGTCGAACTGATCGGCGACGCGCCGGTCGGAGAGGACCCCGACCTTCCCCGAACCCGTGAGGACGCAGACCTCGCACTCCTCACCGGTGGCCGACAGCTCGTCGAGGAGGCCCACCGCGGCGAAGAGGGCGTTCGTGTCCGAGTCCTCGGGATCGGCGGTCCCGAGGCGGACCGCCGCCTCCAACACGTTCGCCCGGCCGACGACCGGGCCGGCGACGGACGCCTTCCGGCCCAGGTCGTCGTCGCGGTCGATGCAGACGACGAGGCGCATGACCCATGCTCTATGCCCCGCCCCCTCCATAATGGCTTAGGTCGGGGGCGGCCCCCGCGGTGCGGAGTCCTGTGTCAAGATTTGTTGATGGGGGTCCGCCGAGTGAGGATCATCCGGTGATCGATCCTCCCCTCAAGTACCTTCTCGTGGCCCACGCGTAAGCCGCCGGACGGGTCTTCCGCACCAAGAGG
>JBOGRO010000046.1:0-4039 GCA_050749465.1 Thermoplasmata archaeon
ACCGAGCGAGTACGCCGAACGAAAGAAGGAGGAACAGAGAGCATGAACGGAACGACCGAGAACCCGGGGGCGAGCCCCCCTCCCCGAACCCCACCCTCAGGTGTACAAACGAGAAGGGAGCACGTCAGGCCATCGTCTTCCGGAGAGAGAAGGAGTTGGGGACCTCGAGCGCCCATCATGCCATGGGGGAGGGGGGAATGACCCGCTAGAAAGTACTATCGGTGGAGTTGAATGCGCGCGCACGCGCGTGCGTTCAGTCCCCTCAACTCACTGAACAGCTACCGCCGCGCGCATTCATCGGATCCCCGGAAAGGGGACGTTGCAGCCCGGGGCCGACGCCGACCTCACGATCGTCGATCTCCATCGGAAGGCGACCTTGAGCGCCGACACGCTTCACAGCGCGTGCGACTTCACGCTGTACGAGGGCTGGAAGGTGACTGGCATGCCGGTGCTGACTGTCCGCTCGGGTGAGGTGGTGATGGAGGACGGCGAGGTACGGCGCGGGCCCGTCGGCCGAATCCTCCGGACGGCGCGTCGGTCCGCCCCGTCTTCGCCTGTCGCGCGAGCGGCACGCGAGTAGCCCGGCCAGGCTTTCGTGTGTCGGAGGGCCTAATACCGAGTGCGTCTACCCGCTCGTCCGTGAGCGGCTATGACCTCGTGCTGCGGGGCGGGCGAGTTGTGACCTCGAACTCGGTGGTTGAGGCCGACGTCGGTATCACGGGGGAACGGATCACCGCGGTGGCGAGGACGCTCACCTCGGGCGGGGCCCGCGTGCTCGACGCAACGGGGAAGATCATCCTCCCGGGCGGGATCGACCCGCACACCCACATCGCCTACGGCCAGCGGCCGTTCGCGCAGAACATCCTGTCCGAAACCGAGTCGATGGCGGTCGGCGGGATCACCTCGGGATTCTCGTTCGTCGGGCGCAAGGAGCCGTACTCCCGGTCTCTCCCCGAGCTCATCCAGACCGTCGGGGAGCGGAGTCTCCTCGACATCGGCCTCCACCCGATCATTGGACGTCCGGAGCAGGAGGCGGAGCTCCCGACGCTCCTCGTCGAGCACGGGGTCGCCTCGTTCAAGTTCTACCCGGCGACGCGCGCGGAGGAGATCTACCCCGAGGTCTGGGGGGTCGATGACGGGCTCTTCTACCTCGCTCTCCAGCACATCCGGGACTTGGGCGTCCCCGCGTCGGCGCTCGTGCACTCAGAGAACTGGGAGATCCATCCGTACCTGCGCGAGGCGATGATCCGCGCCGGGCGGACCGACCAGGCCGCCTACTGCGAGTCCCGGCCGCGGTTCTGCGAGGAGGACGGAATACTACGCACGATCCACTTCGCCGAACGCCTCCGCTGTCCGACGTACATCGTCCACGTCTCGACCGCCGAGGGCGCTCGCTTGATCGGGGAGGCCCGACGCCGAGGCGTGCCCGTGATCGGCGAGACCTGTCCGCAGTACCTCTGCTTCACCCAGGACGACCGTTTTGAGGTGATCGCGCGCGTGAACCCCCCGCTGCGGAGCCGCTCCGACAACGACGCGCTCTGGCAGGCCTTGGCCCGCGGCGACCTCCAGTGCATGGGCTCGGACCACATCCCGAACCGGACGAAGTCGATGGCAACCGACAACGTCTGGACGACCAAGGTCGGCGGCTACCCGGGCTCCGGGGTCATCCTCCCGGTTCTGATGAGCGAAGGGGTCCACCGGGGGCGGATCGACCTTCCGACGGTCGCCCGGGTCTCGAGCGAGAACGCGGCCCGCTGGTTCGGTCTCTACCCCCGCAAGGGCGCGATCCTCCCGGGCGCCGACGCCGACCTGGTCGTGTGGGACCCCGACCGGGAGGTCGTCTATTCGCCCGAGGTGGGACACCTCTCCTCCGACTTCTCCTGGTTTACCGGTCGCACGTTCCATGGCTGGCCGTCCCATGTCCTCCGTCGAGGAGAGCTCGTGGTCGAGGCGAACGAGCTCCGCGCGAAACCCGGCAGTGGTCGCTACCTTCGCCGGCCGCTCCCCCCCGCCGATTGAACGTCGATCGGTCCAATCGCTTCGGAGAACTCGGCGACGAGCTCGGCGACGTCCGCCCCCGCTCGGGCAGACCACCAGGTTTCCCAGGCGTGCGTCGCCGACGGTCGGCCGCCGAGCGAGCGAACGAACTTCGTCCGGATCTCCTCGGTCGTCATCGGACGTTCCGGGTCTCCCCAGCGGTGATGGATCGCGGCGCGTCCCGTCCGGCCGTCCCGGAACCTGATCGTGACGGTCGCCGTGGTGGTCCCCGGATAGCGACGAGTGGCCCGAGGATCCTCCTCGAGCCGTACCCGCCGGGCAAGGTCGAGGACGCGCGGATCGTATCGGCGGACCGGTTCAAACCGTTCCGGCCCGAGCGTCCCGTCGCAGATCCCGGCAGCGATGACGTAGCGGGTACTCTGGGTCAGCTCTGCGAGCGGGCTCTCCTCCTGTGGCATGGAGCCCGTTAGCGCGAGGGCCGCCCGGTAGGTCCGCACTTCGACCGAGCGGATCGTCCCGGGGTCCGTGGGCCGGGCCTCGAGGATCTGTCGCGCCGCGTCGAGCGGGGCGTGCGCGTGCCGCCCGCCGGGGTACGGCTTGAGGTAGACGGCGTCGATCGCCCAAGCGCTCCCGACGGCCCGGTCGAGACGGGCGAGGTGCGGGCGGGAGGAGAGGCTCTCGAAGAATCCGTACGGCATCTCGAAGCTCCCCGGCCCGCCACCGAGACCTTCCCGAGCCCAGTACGCGGAGCGCAGGCCGAGCTCGGCGGACATTCCCGCGAGGAGGGACTTCGCCGGGCTCCGCATCGTCTGGACCAGCGAGATCGGGGCCGCGAACGCGGCGGCGGAGACGGCGCGCTCCACGGTCGGACGGTCGCTACCCAGGAGTCGAGAGGCCGCCATCGCACCCCCGAGGGGCCCGCAGGTGCCGTCGGGATAGAACCCCGCACGGGTCTGCTCCGGGAAGAGGGTCTCGCCAAACCGGACGGTCACCTCGTAGCCGGCCACGATCGCGACGAGCAGTTCTCCCAGCGTGCCTCCTTGGGACTCGGCAACGGCCAGCGCCGCGGGAATTGTCCCTTCGCACGGATGCAAGCCCGCCCGACGGTGTCCGTCCTGGGATTCGAGCAGGTCGAGGTGCACCGCGTTCTGGAACGCGGCCAGGAGCGGAGAGGTCCTGCGCCGCCATCCAAAGGTCGTGGCGTTTCCTCTCGGGGACCCGCCCTCCGCACGTCGAACGAGATCGGCTTCGGGGAAGGTCGCGGCGGCGATCATGTTCCCGAGCGCATCGAGAAGACAGATCCGGGCCTTCCGGACAGTGGTACTCGGTAGCTGCGAGGGCCGAAGTGAGAGGAGAGGCCGCAAAAGTCGGGCGACCCGGCGACTCGCTCCCGTCGGATCCGAGGGAACGCGAGGTGTCACGAACGGCCCGACCCGGCTTCCACCCATAATGGGTTCGACCCGATTGGATCGGAGGTCGCATCCGTACTCCGCGGACCCGTCTCCGCGTCGGGGTCTTCGGGAACCCTGTCGCGCGCGGCGGAGCGGCGGGGTCCTCCGAGCTGGGACTCGCCGGTGGTCGGTACTCCGGCCCGCCTCTTCGCGGGGCCTGCGTCGCTTCGAACAGAGTAGGGAGTCCGCACGGAACGCTCCGACGGGCTTTTCGCGGGGAGCCCTGGAGTCGTCCGCGTCGAGCGGCAGCTCCTCCTCCGCCCGGCGAGCTCCCCGCCGGCCCACCGACCCCGAAAGGGTAGATGTAGCTGTTCAGTGAGTTGAGGGGACTGAACGCACGCGCGTGCGCGCGCATTCAACTCCACCGATAGTACTTTCGTACGTGTCACTACTTTGGCAGAATCCCCGGTTTTCTGACGAGCGCGAAGACTCGAATCCGCCGATCTTCGTTTCTCACCGAAGTGGCCTTGGGACGAAAATCCCGGGCCCCTCCCGCGGAGCTCACCCCGCGAGCGCGCCGCTCCACGGAATGATGTCGGCCACCCATCGTAGCTGGGCCAGCCTCGTCACGTTGTACTGCACGAACCGTA
>JBOGRO010000047.1:0-43766 GCA_050749465.1 Thermoplasmata archaeon
CCCCGGCCCCGGCCGCGGCGCCCGCGGCCCCGAAGGCAGCGGCGGCGCCGAAGACGCCGCCGGCCAAGTAGGAGAACGTAACCATCGATGGGCGACCCCAAGTTTCTCCGCCGCACCTACGATACGCCGAAGCACCCGTGGGAAGCGACCCGCATGGACGAGGAGCGCAAGCTCCTCGAGAAGTACGGGCTCAAGAACAAGCGCGAGCTGTGGAAGGCGCAGTCGATCCTCCGCCGGATCCGGGGTCAGGCCCGGGAGCTCCAGGCCCGCCTGCGCACCGGAGAAGGGCAAGCCCAGAAGGAGACCCAACTGCTCCTGGCGCGTCTCGCCCGGCTCGGCGTCCTCTCGGTGGGGACCCCGACCCTGGACGACGTGCTGGCCCTCTCGACCGAGGACATCCTGCGGCGCCGCTTCGAGACGATCGTCGCGGGCCACGGGCTCGCGCCGACCGCCGAGAGCGCGCGCAAGTGGATCGTCCACGGCCACTTCACCATGGGCGGCCACCGCGTGACCCGGCCGGGATACCTCGTCCGCCTGGACGAGGAGGCCCAGATCGCCTACGCCGGCACCAGCCCTTTCTCGAGCGAGGACCATCCGATGCGGGTCGAGCTGCGCGAGCGACAGACGGCGCGCGCGGCCCCGCCCGAGGCACCGGCCGCCGCGCCCGAAGGAGGCGCGTAGTCGATGACGAAGATCGGGATCGCCCACATCTTCGCGAGCTACAACAACATTCACATCACCGTCACGGACGTCACGGGGGCGGAGACGCTCGCCAAGGCGACCGGTGGCATGGTCGTCAAGGCGGCGCGGGACGAGTCGAGCCCGTATGCCGCGATGAAGGCGGCCGACCAGGTCGCCGCCGCGATCAAGGAGAAGGGGTACGACACGCTCCACGTCCGCGTCCGCGCACCGGGGGGGAACCGCTCGCGCTCGCCGGGTCCGGGCGCCCAGGCCGCGATCCGCGCGCTCGCGCGGGCCGGCGTGAAGATCCAGCGGATCGAGGACGTCACGCCCGTGCCGCACGACGGAACGAAGCCGAAGGGCGGCCGCCGCGGTCGGCGGGTCTAGATCGATGTCGGTCACGATCCAGGAGCTGAAGCCGCGGTCGACCGTCCTCGAGTTCGAGGGGCCGACCGCGAGCCAGGTCAACGCGATCCGGCGCACGCTCCTTGCCGACGTCCCGAAGCTCGCGATCGAGGACGTCGAGTTCCACCTCGGCCCGATCCGCGACGAGACGAGCGGCAAGGACTACGACTCGTCGACGAGCATGTTCGACGAGGCGGTCGCGCTCCGCCTCGGTCTCCTCCCGATCCCGACCGACCTCGGCGAGTTCCGGCGGAAGTCGGAGTGCACCTGCGGCGGGACGGGGTGCGTCCACTGCCAGGTGATGTTCTCGATCGACCGCAAGGGTCCGTGCACGGTCTACGCGAAGGACGTCATCCCGCTCGGCGACCCCTCGCTCGCGATCCTCGAACCGGACGTGCCGATCGTGCGGCTCGGCGCCCGCCAGGCGCTCCTCGCCTACGCCACCGCGGTCGTGGGGACCGCCCGAGAGCACGCGAAGTGGCAGGTCGCCCACGCGGTGGGAACGTTCCCGCACCCGCACGTGCGGATCTCGAAAAAGGACGGCTGCTCCGACGCCTGCCTGAAGCGGACCGCGGCCTCGTGCCCGGTGAACATCCTCGAGTTCGGCAACGGCAAGCTCAGTGTGACGGACGAGACGAAGTGCATCTACTGCGGCGCGTGCGAGAGGTCGTGCGAGCACGGCTCGATCCGGATCGAGGCGGACCCCGAGAAGTTCTTCCTGCGCTTCGAGACCGACGGCTCGCTCTCCCCGCGCGAGGCGCTGCGGTTCTCCTTGAAGGAGCTCAAGCGGCGGTTCGAGGACCTGCGCGAGGCGGTCCAGTCGATCCCGTAGGGCCCGTTCCGCTCGCGAACCAGTCGTAGCGAAGGAGCGCGGCGACGCGCCCGAGCGCCGCGAGGCGGTGTCCCGCCTCCCCCTCCTCGCGCACGACGAAGATCCGGACCTTGGCTGCGCGCGCGCGGTCGAGCGTCGGCGCGAGCGCCGCGTCCGTCAGGAGGGACTCCCCCAGGAGGAGCGTCTCCACCGCCCCCGCCTCCACCGCCTCCGCGACCTCGGCGGGACCGACCGCGGTGCGGCGCTTCCCGGCGAGCGTGCGGACGAGCCGCTCGACGACCTCGGCCTCCTCGGCGGCGACGCTGCCGCGGAGCGCCTCGGTCGCGCGGCCCGAGCGCAGGAGCTCGTCCACACCGACTCGGCCCGACTCCGCGGTCGCGTAGACCGCGAGCTTCCTCTTCAGCTCGGGCGCCTCCTCGCCGATCCGCTCGCGAAGCTCCTCCTTCAGGAACCCCGGTCCGACCACGAGCACCGCGGTCGCGTTCGCCCCCTCCCGCCGCAGGAGCGCGAGGAGCTCGGTCACGTAGGCGGCACGGTCCTTGTCGCCCTGGCCGGCCCCGTACTGCTTGCCGGCGATCGTCCTCCGGACGTCGGCGACCGGCTCGATCGACCGGCCCCGCAGCCGAACGAGCGACGAGTCACCCCAGTCGACGGCGGCGATCAGCACGACGGGCTCATCGGTCCGTTTCAGCCCCTCGTCGAGGATCGTTCGGTCCGCCGCGGTCGGCTCGGGCTTCGTGACCGTGAGCTCGTCCCCCTCGCCCAGGTCGAGCGTGTGATGGCGGCCGATGTCGAACGGCCCCTCCACGATCGGGCCGGTGACCCGGACGTGCTTCGAGAACCCGTGGAACTCGACCTGCTCGGCCCGGACCGCGAGGTAGACGCGGCGGCGCGACCGCTCGGCGCCGGCGACGTCCTCCGGCGCCTCGGGGTCGCGGCGGGTGGTGGACGCGCCGACGACCTCGCCCGGGTGCACGAACCGCGCGACGCGCCACAGATCGCTCGGGGTCTCGAGGCGGAGCGAGAAACGCCCGCTCGCTGCGTCGTGGTGGAGCAACCGCACGGACGGACCCCGGGAACGAAAAGGACGGGCGCCGACTACAAGCCCGTTTCGCTGCCGGACGGCGTCGCACGTCGGGGGCACCGAACGTTCGGAAGCCTTATCGAGGAGAGGTCGGGTCGGGTAATTTCAAGGAGACGACCCCGCGTGAACCGCTACTCCGAGCTCTTCCGCCGGCCTTCGTTCCCGGCGTTCCTCACCGCGGGGGCGCTCCAGTTCGCCGCGCCGTCGACCGTGCTCGTCGTCTTCATCTTCGTGGTCTTGACGGCCTACCCCACCGCCGATCGTGCTACCTACGGCGCGATCGCGCTCGCGTTCCTCGGCCTCTCGTCCGCGATCCCGACGTTCGTCGCCGCGTTCTTCTCGGGAGCCCTCGCCGACCGCTACGACCGGGGCTTCCTGATGCGACTTGTCAACCTCGTCTCCCTCCTCGGAGTGACCGGGGCCGCGATCGACCTCGTCTTCGCTCCCGGAATGCACGTTGGGGTCCCGGTCGCCGCCGGCTTTTACCTGCCGGTCTGGGTAGTCCTCATCTACCCGTGCTGGGCGGCGATCATCGTCACCGCCACGATCTTCCGCCCCAGCTACAACACCGCGGTCCCACGCCTCGTGGAGACGCCGGACCTCGGGCGTGCGAACGGCCTCATCTATTCGACCGCCGCCCTCGTCAGTGCGGGCGGCACGCTGGTCGTCGGGGCGATCCTGACCTACGAGCCCGCGGCCTACGCGCTCGCGTTCTCCTTCCTCCTGTTCTTCGCGACCCAGGTCGTGCTCGTCTTCGTCCACGTCGACCTCGCGGTGACCCGGACCGGTCCGCCGCGGTCGGTCGCCCGGGAGGCGATGGAGGGATTTGCCTACCTGCGGCGCCGCCGCGAGCTCCTCGAGATCACGATCGCGGCGCTGGTGGTCAACTTCCTCGCCGCGGTCGCGCTGGTCGAGCTCGGGCTCTACGTCGATCGCCAGCTCGGCCTCGCCACGGGGATCTGGTACGGCGCGATGCTCACCGCGTCGACGCTCGGGGTCGCCGCCGGTTTCGCGCTCATCTCCCGCTTCCACTTCGAGCCGCGTGCCGGTCGGGCGATCATCGTTCTGACCTTGCTGATGGGCCTCTCGCTGTTCGGCCTCGGTCTCGTCCGATCGATCTGGTTCGCTTTGCCGGTGATCTTCGTTTATGGGATGATGCCGGGGATGATCATGACGGTCCTGCTGTCGACCGTCCAGGCGACGGTCCCGGACGCGATGATGGGCCGCGTCTTCTCCGCGGACGAGGTCGGCAGCTACGCCCTCGTCCCGGTTGGACAGTTCGCGGGCGGGGTCGTCACGTTCGAGCTGAACGTCCAGTGGACGTACCTCGCGGCCGGCGGCGCGATCGTCGTCTTCGGGCTCGTGATGATGACGGGCTTCGGCGCCCTGCGCCGCCTCGGGTTCCATCCTCACCCGGAAGAGGCGCCCGCCCAGGCCGCCCCGTCCTAACGTCGACCGGGCGGGAATGGAATTCGCGCCGGCGAGTACCAGCCGTGGGACGGGCCGAGGCTCGGCACGAAGCCGAGGCTCTCGTACAGGTGCACGGCGGGGGCGTTGCCGGCGGTGACGTTGAGAACGACCGTGGGCTCGCCCCGCTCGCGCAGGGCGCGGACGGTCGCGAGCAGGACCGCGCGGCCGAAGCCTTGTCCGCGGTGGTCCGGCGCGACCATGACGTCCGCGACGAGGGGCCCGTAAGGGGCTCGAACGACGAGCGCGGCTGCGACGACGCCGTCCGGTCGCTCGACGACCCACGACGCTCCGGGGAGGAATTCTCCCCAGCGACCGTCGATGACCGCCCGCATCTCCATGTCGGCGTCCCGCGTGGGGTCGAGGTCGCTGAGGAACAGGAACCGGTCGAAGCTCTCTTCATACGCGCGCTGGTGCAACCGGGCGAGCGGCGGCTCGTCCTCGGCCGGTCGACAGGAACGCAATCCCGACGGCGGGGGTCCGGCCGCGGCTGGCAAGGGGACGCTCGCCGCGAGCCGCATCTCGATCCGAGCGAACGGGGCGAAGCCGAGAGCCTCCATGACCGAGCGCTCCTCCACATCGGTCAACCCCGCGAGCCCACCCGGCGCGAGGACGATCGGGCCGGCGGTATCCGCGATCTCCCGGTAGAACTCCTGGTAGGCCGCCGTGCTCTGCGCCCCGTCGGCGAGGTAGGCGACCTGTACCGTGACCCCGAGCGGCGTCGGCGGTTCCCACAACGCGATGCCGACCGCCCGCTCGCCGCCCATGCGCAGCACTCCGGCGGCCGAGCCGTTCGCGACGTCGCGTTCGACCAGCGAGTGGAACGTCCCGGACTCCGAATCCGGCTCGTTTCGGGCAAGGATCGCCCGTCGCGCGAGGGCGGACGCGGTCGGTCGATCCGCGGCGATCGGTCGGAGCGTTGTCACCGCCCGATAGAGGCCACCTCGGGGTTCTTCAGCCTGCCGACCCGGTCCCGGGGCCGACTTTGAACGGGCGTCGCGCTCATTCGCCGACCCGAAACCGGTTCCGAGAGAACGATTGGCCGACTATCAACTCGAGGCGTCAGTGCGCCCGGGTCCTCGGTCCGCCCGGTCCACCGAACGGGGCCTCCAGAGGAGTGCGACGACGAGCGCGCCCAAGGGGAGCGCCACCAGATACACCCACAGATCGGTGAACGTTCCGGAGAAGACGGCCGGGGCGATGGTCCGGGCCGGATTGAGCGAGCTTCCGGTCAGGGGGCCGATCAGGTAGGTAGCTACTCCGACGGCGAGCGGGGGTAGGAGCAGACGCCAGCGAAGTCGGCCCACGCCCTGGTCGGCGAGAAGAAACACAGCGGACACCAGCGATGCGGTGAAGACCGCCTCGCCGCCAAAGGCGAGCCCAAGTTGGCCGTTGGTCGGGACCGTGGCTCCCCGGTAGCCGACGTCGCCGAGCAGGGCGAGCACGCAGGCGCTTCCGACGAATGCGCCGCTGAGCTGGCCCAGCCAGTAGCTGGGGACTTCGGCCCATGCGATGCGGCCGCTCGCGGCCAGCGCGAGCGTCACCGCCGGGTTGAGGTGCGCTCCAGAGACCTCGACGAACAGGAGGATCGGTATCAGAACGGCGAGGAACCCAGCGGTCGCCATCCACGCTTGCGCGACGCCACCGAACTTGGTCGCCGCCCCGACCGCCCCGGTTCCAACCCCTACGAGGACGGCGGTTCCGGCTGCCTCCGCGGCCCAGCGGACACCCAGCTGTCGGTTCAACGGTGCCGTTCCGTGGACGCCGTCACGTCCGTGCGGTCCCGATCTCTCAATTCCTTCCCCAGCGCATGCACCCGACGGACCAGGTCGTCCCGCACGCTGCGGAAGCCATCGTCGTTGAGTTTCGAGGGGTCGGGGAGCGCCCAGTCGCGGGGTTTGAGCGTCGTCAGGTAGACCGGGCAATGGGCGTCGTCCACGCAGCCCATCGTCACGACCAGCAGCGCGGAGTCCACGAGCTCCTTCGTCAGCAGTCGCGGGGGATGGGCCGGCAATCGTAGTCCGACCTCCGCTAGCATCGGTCCCGTACGAGGGTGGGGGACACCGGCTGGCACGGTCCCCGCGGAGCTGGCGGTCCAACCACGCGGCCGATCGGCATTGAAGATCGCCTCGGCCATGAGGGAGCGCCCGGCGTTCTCGACGCAGACGAAGAGAACGTAGCGGTCAGGCATCGACCACCGTCGTCGCAACGGTCCGGCTACCGGTCCCCCGGTCGCGCCTACTCGCGGGGACGAGCTCGGCGGCCATGGTAGCGTCCCTCACTTCAATCGCAGAAGTGCGGATAAGCCGCCGCTACGCACGGACATAGTGTCGCAGGGCGGGGAAAGGGTTCTCGACTGTCCGTGTCCCCCCGTCGGAATGATCGACGGGGTCGGCAAGAAGTGGGCCGTCTGTGTGATCTCCCTGCTCGGCAAATATGGGACCGTGCGTTTTGGTCCGATCCCGCGGAGCCTGTCGGGGGTGAGTCCCGCCACCCTCACAACTACCTTGAGAGCCCTGGAGCGGTATCGGTGGGTCCGGAGGGTGACCGTGGAGGGCCGGACCGGCCCCGTGAGGGCCTATGCGCTCACTCCCTCGGGGCGGACCCTCCACCAAACTATCCTCCCTCTCGCGTCGTGGCTGACTTCGGCCGGAGATCCCCCTGCGCTCTCATAAGACGGAACCCGGATGAGCCGTTGCGGCCGGCGCTTCCGCGTGCAACCCCCGTTGCTCCGTGAAGACGGGGGCAGGAGTACGGGCCGGTCAAAAACCAGAGCCGCGTCCCAGTCACGAGAGCCCAAATGTAGATAGCCGACCGCGCGCTCGCGGCGACTATGCCCGGAGGGGTTGCGCCGATCGATCAGCTACTGCGAGAGCGCCATCTGCTGAAGCATCCGTTTTACGTGGCCTGGTCCCGCGGGGAGCTCCCACTCGAGACACTGCGGTCCTACGCGGGCCAGTACTACCACTTCGAGTCCAACTTCCCCCGGTTCGTCGCGGCCGCCTACTCGCACCTGAGGAACCCGGTGGAGCGGCGCGTTCTGCTCCAGAACCTCGTGGACGAGGAGGGGCGAGACCCGACGCATCCGGAACTGTGGCTGGACTTCGCCGCCGGGATCGGGCTTCCGCGCCGCCGCGCGCGCACCGCGGCCCCGACCCCGCCGACCCGCGGGCTCCTCGCCGCTTACGAGCGACTCACCTCGGCGGGCGCCGCGAGCGCCCTCGCCGCGCTCTACTCGTACGAGTCGATCTTCCCCGAGATAGCCGCCGAGAAGTCGCGCGGTCTCCGTGCGAACTATGGGATCCGGGACGCTGCGGCCCACGAGTTCTTCCGCGTGCACACCGGCGCGGATGTCGAGCACTCCCGCGCCGAGCGAAAGATCCTCGAGGGCGAGCTCGGACGCTCCCCCGACGACGCCGCGGTCGCGCTCCGGTCCGCGAGAGCGGCGATCGGGGCCTGGTGGTCGTTCCTCGACGGCTTCCCCTGCATGTAGGGCGCCGAGGGGCGCGCCCGCAGACAGCCGGGCGGCGCCGACGCACGGACCGCGGGAAGTCGGCGTCGCGACCCGACACACCTGCGACGGATTGATTCATATACGAGCGAGACGATATGTCAATCGTCAGACAAAGCTAGGGGTGTTGTCTGACGGACATGGTCGACACGTCGGAGCGGGTGACGGTTCGGATCCCGCAGGAGCTGCTCGAGAAGCTGAAGCAGATCCAGCAGTCGAAGGAGACGCCGACGATCTCCGACACGATCCGCGACGGGCTCGAGCAGTACATCGAGCTGAACCTCCCTCCGCAGAACGTTCGCAAGGTCGTGGTCGAGCTGTCCCGACAGGATAACAACCGGCTCGAGGAGTTCGTTCGCGAGGGGAACTCGGTGAGCGTGGACGACGCCGTCCGCTCCGCCGTGCGCGAGTACATCCGCGGCCGGCTCGAGCAGTTCGGCCCGTCGACCCGACCCCATCGCCGGGAGGGGGAACCGGTCGCCGCCGAAGGCTCCCCTCCGCCCTGAGGCGGTCGGGGGGTCGATGTCCGCGGACCCGAAGCCTCCCGAAGCGTGGGCATCCCTCGCCCTCGCTCCCCCGTGCGCCGTCGTCGGGCTCGGCGGGGCCGGCAGCGAGGCCGTCCAGGACCTCGTCAACCTCGGGATCCCGGGGGTACGCGCGTTCGCGGTCAACACCGACGCGAAGCACCTGTTACGGATGGGCGTCGAGGAGCGGATCCTCATCGGGGCGCGCGAGCTGCGCGGCCGGGGGAGCGGCGGAGACCGCGCCTCGGTCCTTCGTGCCGCCGAGGACAGCCGAGAGGAGATCCTCCGCCGGCTCGCCCCCTTCGAGATCGTCTTCCTGCTCGCGGGTCTCGGCGGCGGCACCGGCAGCGCGCTCCTGCCGTTCCTCGCCCGCGAGCTGAGGAAGACCGAGTCGCTCCCGGTGCCCGTCGTCTTCCTCCCGTTCCAGGTCGAACTCGACTCGAACCAGGGCCGGCGCGAGAACGTCGAGGCGACCCTCGCCGAGCTGGAGGAGATGGGCGGGCTCCTCCTCGCGCTCGCGAACGAGAAGCTCCGCCGCTTCGAGTCGCTGCCCATCCATCGCGTCTTCCAGGTCCGGAACGCCTACCTCCACTCGCTGGTCTCGAGCTTGGTCGACATGGTCGAGAACCCCTCGCAGCTCAACGTCGACCTCGCGAGCCTGAAGAACCACCTGCGCGAGGCGGGCCTTTCGACGCTCATCGTCGGCGAGTACCACGTCTCCGAGCCCGAGCGACTCGTCCACCAGGCGCTCTCCGACTCGCTCCTCGACTACCACCTCTCGGAGAGCGCGTCCGCGATCGTCCACCTGGACGGCGGCTCGAACCTCACCCTCCGCACGCTCGACCGGGTCCTCCGCGCGATGCGCCAGCGCCTCGGCGACCCCCAGCGGCTGGTGTTCGGCACGCGGGTGCGACCGGAGCCCCGGGACGTCGTCCGTCTCACCGCGGTCGTCGGGGGCCTCCGCCCGCGCAGCGTCCGGGACGTGCTCCGGCCCGGTCCATCGCGCCCCACCGAGGGGCTGATCGCTCGCTAGGGGCCGGGCGGGGACGCCGCCTCCCCTTCCCGTACGTCGAGCGCGTTGTGCACGAGGTCGATCACCTGCGACGTCCGCAGCGAGCGGGGGCCGACCGAGAGTTGGGGGACTCCGGACGCCCGAAGGGCCTCCGTCTCGAGATCGGAGGGGTCGTAGGGGTCCGAGACGACCGCGCCGAAATCGCCCCCGGGGAGACGGTACGCCGCGAGCGGGGATCCCGACTCGGTCATCCAGACGGTACCGGGACGGGCGAGGAAGCGGTCGAGTTCCGCCGCCGGGTCGGCCGGCGCGACCCGCAGCCCGGGGGACGACTCGAGCTCGCGGAGGAAGTTCGAGGAGCGAACGAGGGCGTTCTTGAGGAGCGCCGCGGTCGACCGCTCGTCGGGGTTCAGGTAGCGGAGGCGGGCCCCCACGAGCTCGATCTTCCGGGCGGCGGGTGGGGGCTCGGCGACGAAGAGGACGGTGAGCTCCGTGTCGCGCCGGAGGTCGTTCGAGGTCGTGAAAGCGGTCGAGACCGCCCGGGCGACCTCGTCCATGCGCCCGGCTCCCCCGGCCAGGTCGTTGAGCGTGAACCCCCCCGCGGGCGGCACGCGGTGGGCCAAGAGAAGAAATCGGCGCATCCGGCCGGTCGACCCGCCGGTGCGGTTAACGGGTTCGGAGCAGGCGGTCTACTCGTCGTCCCCGCGGCGGCGGGCGCGGCCCGGCACCGGGGGCGGCGGCGCGGGGTTCTGGCGGCGCTCCAGCCAGATCTCGTCCCCGAGCTCGTGGTAGACAGCGTGGGCGGGCATCCCGGTCCCGTGCTCGCCGTGCGGGAGATGGAAGGCCCCGGAGCGGGCAGCGTTCGAGGAGTAGACGACCTCCTGCTCTCCCGCGGCGGCCATCGCCGCGCTCTCCTCTCGGGCGAGCTCGAAGATCCGGTCCTTGCGGAACATCCAGTAGTGGATCCGCCACTCGCGACCATCGTACAGGGTCGTCTCGTCGCGCTCGGTCTCAAGGATCCCCGTGTCCTCGAGCATGTAGAACGTGTCGCGGTCGTCCGGCTCGAGGACGTTGTCGATGATCCGCTCGTTGAACCCGAAGAAATTGAGCACGTGGGCCGCGATCGAGCGGGCGTCCTCGGGGCGCATCCCCTCGTGGCCGACCGACCGACGGATCGCCTTCGCGAGCGAGTCGAAGTCGACCGGGCCCGCGACATCGGTTAGGGCCGCGTCGGTCGGGAGACCGGCCCGGGTCGTCTTGATGTCGGCTTCGGTCCGGAGCGGTACGGGGTTCCGGAGGGTGTACCGCTGAGTCGGCGGCTTCGCGTCGTTCCCCGGTCCGCGCATGGCCCAATCTATCCTCAGTGACGGTATAAATAAGTTGGGAAAACGCCCAGAAGCCCGAACCCACGGTACCCCACTCGGAAGACCTCGGTGGGGGGGATTTCGGCTCCCCGCGGGGCCGGCCGGGCTCTCAACGCGGGGTTATACGGCGAGCACGAGCCCGCTCCCGCTCTCGACCCGCCTTGCCCTCGAAACTCCGTCTTCCGAGGGCGAAGCCGACCTCCGCGCCGACCCTGGTCCAGGGGTCGGGGACCCAGCGCGTCGCTCCCACCCCGGGCGATGCCGCATCGCGGGTTCCTCGAGGGGAAGAGAAAGAGCGAGGAAAGGGTTGGACACGCTAGCTCCGTGCGTTCCTAGGACGGAGGGGGGGTGCTCGGGCCCGTACCCGACTCCCCCGGGGGGCTCGTCATCGTCCCGGTCCCTTCCCAGCTTTGCGGTGGCGCCGTCGTCGGCGGCTTGCGGCGCACGAAGTAGAGCGTCGTGATCAGGAAGATCACGGCGAGCGCCACGACCAGTCCGATCAGCTCGTACGCCAGGGTCGAGAGCCCGTTGTTCGACTTCGTCGGCGCCACGGTGATCGACACCGTCGTCGTCGTTCCGGTTACCGTCAGCACCCCTCCCGAGGGGCTGGCTGTGTAGCCGCTCGGAACGACTACGACGTAGCTGTGCGACCCGTTGGTGAGGCCCACCGGGATGGTCGAGGCCGTACTGTTATACTGCAGCCCATCGACGACGACGCTCCACTGGCTCCCGCTGGGGACTCCGGTCTCCTCGAAGGTCACGGAGAAGGTCGCCGGAGTGAGGTAGATCACCAGCACGAGGAATACGGGGGCCGCCGACACGATGATCGACCCGCTCGATACGCTGTAACCCGCCGGCGCGGTGACGGTGTAGGGGGACGTTCCGTTCGGCAGGTTCAGCGCCAGCGTCGACGTCGACGACGTCACGGCCGTGAAGCTGGTCGTGGACGTGCCGGGGTACGTGTAGGTCGCGTTGACGCTCCACGTCGCCCCGGCCGCCAGCCCGACCTCATACACGGTCACGGGGTAGGTCACGAGCGCGTAGGCGAGCGTCACCCCATAGGGCGTGTCGTTCACGGCTGCTTGGCCCACACTGTCCGGGGCCGCCCAGCCCGACACCGCGATCGTGGAGTAGTTCCACACCGTCGGCGCCTTGACCGTCCCTTGGGCCACGTGGAACACCGCCGATGTCGTCGTGCTCGGCACCGTGAACCCTCCGTAGGTCGAATTGCCCGGTGCGGTATGCGGGTTCGTATCGTTCGCCGCGACCGTCACGCCCCAACCCACGCCGCTCGCGAGACCCGTCTCCGTAAAGGTCAGGCTCTCGGGCGTCGCGGTGAACGGCACCGCGATCGGCTGGTTGTACCCGATCACCGACGCCTGTCCGACCGCCGAGATCGGCGTCAGCCCGGTCGTCGAATACACCGTGAACGGATACGTCCCGATCGGCTCCCAGAACACGATCGACAGGTTCGCCGACGACCCGGTGAGCGCGGTGGTGTTGTTGAAGCCGTTCAGCTTCACCGACCACGACCCGGTCGCCGACCCCAGTCCGCCCGAGTTCAGCACGATCGAATACGTGTTGAAGATCAGCCCGGTGAAGAACACCGAGGCCGAGCCGCCCGTAACCGCGGTCACCGTGATGCTCCCGACACCGTTCGCCGGGGTCGACGTGTTGTACGCGACCGTCGGCACGACCGAGTAGAGGTACGGTGTCACCGAGCCGGTCACGCTGGGGAACGCGATCGCCGACGTGTTGCTCGTTAACGAGCCGAGGCCCTGTAAGATCACCGCCCACGTCGTCCCGGACTCGAGACCCCCCTCGGTGAACGTCGCCGTGCCGCACGTCGCCGTGCACGCGTAGGCCGAGAAGGCCGCCGCCACGGTGAACCCGGTGCTCGACGGCGCTACCACCTTGAGGCTCCCGTTCGTCGCGGCGAGGGTGTGGCTGTCCACGTAGTTGATCGTCCACGCGTACGTCCCGTTCGTCTGCGCCGGGATCTCGATCGACTGCCAGGTCGAGCTCGAGACGTTGTTGTCATACGTCTGCCCGGCGAACTGCACCGACCAGCTCGTGGCGGTGGTCCCGAGACCCGTCTCGTTGAAGTAGACGTTCGCGACCGCCGACGTGTAGCCCCAGTTGTAGTAGGTCTGGACGCCGCCACCGCCGATCATGACGTTCGTGTTGACCGTCGCGTTATTGATCCACTTCGCCGCCGTGCCGACACCCTCGCTCTCGTAGTACCAGAGGTAGAGCGAGAGCTCGTTCTCCACCTGCTCGACCTCGTTGTAGTCGAGCTCCCGCGGGGCGCCCGGGGCGAGCGAAGCGGCGGCCGACATCCAGATCAGCATGGCACCGTACGCCGGGCCCTGGCAGTCGTTGGGGATCATCCCAAGGTCCGCCCAGTACACGAGGTCCGCCCAGCTGCCGCTGGAGTGCCCGCACGACGCCGCGCGGTACGACGCGTTCGCTTCCAGCGTCTGGTAGACGCTGTTACCAAGCGTGAACGTGGCGTTCGCGTAGTACATCGCTGCCATGTAGTCGGTGGGGTCCGGATAGTCCGGATACCACGCGGCGTAGTAGTCCGGCAACGGGTTCGACCCGCCCGCGTACGAGCTGTACTGGATCAGCGTGGGGAGGCTCTCGTCCAGGAGGTACGGCGCGACGGCGCCGTCGGTGACCGTCTCCACGCCCCGGACGAGGTTGGTGATCGCGTCGTCCATGCTGGGGTCGCCGAGCTCGCCGATGATCGGGAACTTGCACGGCGAGCTCGACGAGCACGCCGCGAGCTCCGCGTCGTAGTACGGCGAGCTCGACGTCGTTCCCTGCTGCCACCACCAGAGCGCGCTGTTATTCGTGTCGTTGCACGTGCTCTGGGTGGTGCCCGAACAGGCGTCCCCGCCGAGATACGGCCACGAGATGTTCGTCGGGTAGTAGTTCCCCATCCCGATCGGGATCGCGCCCCCGAAGTTCTTCCCGTAGTGGACCCCGTCGATTGAGAAGACCGAGTTGAGGGTCGTGGTGTACGGGTTCGCGTGGGTCAACAGCTCCCGCACCGTGTTCGACGCGAGGAAATTATCGGGCACGTTGAGCCCGCCCGTGGGGTCGATCGTCTTCTCGGAAGCGACCGAGAAGTCGAGGTCCCACGTCTCGAAGTTGCTCGCGATCGAGGGCGTGTAGAGGACCCCGATCTTTCCTTCCGACTGCAGCTGGAGCATCGTCGACGTTTCGGGCGGAGAGATGCCGGCGACATCCGCCTGCCCGGCGACGTACTGCTGGATGCCGACCGTGTCGTCCGGCTCGTAGCTGATCACGACTTTCTTGATGTAGCCGCCCGCCGCGGGCTCACAGCCACCCCCGACCCCGAGGCAACTGGTCGGCTGCTGGTAGGCGGGGCTCGCGTCCAGCGTGTACCCCGTCGTCGGGGTCATCGGGAGCTGGATGTAGTAGGGGCCCGACCCGACGAGGTTGAACTGGACGCTCGGCTGCGTCGCGGGGTGGTTGATCGCGAGCTCCTCGTAGGAGTCCCATTGGGTCGGGGTCAGCGCGGCGAGGTAGCTCTGGAACCCCGGTTCGCTCGTGCTGGTCACGCCGCCGGGGAGGAGGCAGGGACCGTCGCCGTGCGCGGCCGTCGGGCCCGACCAGCCGGGGATCCCCGCGCCCTGCGCGGTGAACCACCCGCACGGGACGACCGCCGAACCGATCGGGTCGGCGAAAAGCTGGAGGAAGAACGGCCAGTCGGTGCCGCCGCCGAACGCGTCAAAGGTGATGCAGCCGCTCTGGCTCATCGCCTTCGCTGGGCAGTAGGTACTGTCGTTCACGAGCATCGCTCCGAGGATGTTCTCGGGGGTGTTGTTGTACGGGAAGTGGATCGCGTTGTCCCAGGTCGGGCTCCCCGCGGGCAACACCGCCTGTGCCTGGATCCAGTCGCCGTCTACGGCGGCGCCGGGGAGGTCGGCGAACGCGTTCGATCGCGCGAGGGAGAACATGACGTCGGACGGGTAGACCGACCAACTCGCGTCGGTCGTCGGGTCATAGAAGTGGGCGGCCGGGTCGATCGGGAACGTGTAGAACTGGGGCTCGCCCTGTGCGTTGTCCGTGATCAGGCTGTTGCCGTAGCGCGCCGCGCACGAGACGGAGGCGGTCGAGGAGACGCCGTTCGCCCCGCCGGGGACGCAGGTGGAAAGCTCGGGGACGAAGTTCGCGGAGCTCGAGCCGTTGTACGCGACGAGCGTCTGATAGATGTTGATCATCGGCTCCTCGCTCACCGTGTCGTAGCCGGAAGCGGGGTCTTCGCTCGTCATGCCGGACGGCGCGATCTCGTATCCGTCCAAAACTCCGGGATGGGGTCCGCCCCCGGTGGTGGGGGTCGTGTAGAACTCTTGAGGGGCGGTGGGTGGGCTCGGGCTGCTCGACGTGCTCGCGGGCGACGCCGCGGCCGCGCTCGTCGCGCCCGCCGCTGTCGCGGCGGCGGGGTTGCTGCCGGGCGACGCCGCAGGCATCGCGGCGGTCGTGGTGACCATCATGCTCAACAACAGGACGGCCATCACGAGGATCACCGTCGCCGACAGAATTCCCTTGTGCACCCCCAGTCCGGACCCTCTCATCCTGTGTCACCGGCGGTCGGTCAACGCCGACCGGTCCCCCGGAGCGAGGTCGCGATATATACCTTGCTTTAGCACGACGCGGACGAGACCGGGAATCCGGGAATTTGACGTCGCTTAGAGGACGACCCGACGGCCGCGCCCGACCTTCTGGAGCGCCTCGATCCCGGGGCGCCACTCCTCGTCCTCGATCCGGAGCTCGAGCTCCGCGAGCTGCCCGAACTCCCGCGGGAACGGGAAGAGCGACTTCGCGACGTAGACGTGCGCGAACGGACCGTTCGACGGCCCGGTCCAGCTCTTCCCCGACTCGACGACCGAGCGGTACTCGTAGTACTCGGGGGCCGGTACGAACCAGATCGTTCGGTCGTCGGTGCCCCGACCCGCGCGGGGGCCCCGCGCGTAGACCTGCAGGCTGAGGTGACGCAGTACGGCGGTCGGCAGACTGAAAATGTGGCGGTCCCCGGGCCGAGCGGTCGCGAGGAGCCGGCCGCGAAGGGTCTCGACCGCGAGCGCCTCCCGGGCCGGGTGGGTCGCGATCACCCGAACGAGACCGGGGCCCCGGGCGAGGAACGAGACCGACCGGCTCGCTTCGTGCGCGGTGCCCTCCTCCGGGCGGAACCGGATCAGCTCTGCGACCTCGAGCGGGAGCTGCATCGTCAGCCACGTGGGGTGGACGGCGCGTACGATGACGTACTCCATCGGTCCCGGGAGGCGGGCCGGCTCCTATAAGAATTCTGAGAACGGGGGTGCATCGTTCACGGGCGGGGGCCGAGGGCCGACACGGCACGGACGACCGCCCGAAAGTCGGTCGCGCGCAACGCGAGGTCGGCCGCCCGTTCGACATCGGGCAGCCCGGAGTTGAGCGCGACCCCTCGACCGACCAGCCGGAAGATCGCGACGTCCGCCCGTCCATCCCCGACGTGGACGACCCGGTCCGCGCTCACCCCATGACGGAGGAGCAGGGCGCGGAGCCCGGACGGCTTGTCGGCCCGGACGACCTGCAGTGGCTGAACGATCCCGTCGGCGACCGACGGCCCGCTCGTCCCTTCGAAGTCATCGAAGCCAAACGTCCGACGGTACCACTCACAGACGAACGGGGGATTGTGGGTCAGCAACGCGACCCGGCAACCCCGCTCGTGGAACGCGCGAACCCCCTCGACGATCCCCGCGAGCCGCGGGGTCGCGGAGAGGGCCGCCTCGATTTCCGCGACCGTTCGCCCCTCGGTGACCGCGAGCATGTTCTGGAGGTGCTCGTCCTCCCCGATCGCGCCGGCGGCGAACCGCCGCTGGGTCCAAGCATACTGCTCGCCGCGGCCCAGGGCGTCCGCGATGACCTTCCAGCCGTGGACGGTCGTGAGGGTGCCGTCGATGTCGACCGTGACGAGCCGCCACGTCCCGGCGGGGGACGCGTCGGGGGTCACGAACGGCTTCCGATCCCCATGAGGATCCCGCCGACCCAGATCGAGAGGACCCCCGCGCCGGCGACGCCGAGTGCGTAGGCGAGGCGGTCCGGGGCGGTCGGGATCAGCGCGGAGATCAGGAAGAGACCGACGAACGTGAGGAGAAGGCCCCCGCCGATCTTCTGGGACTTCGTCAGCCCTCGCGCCCGGACCGGGGGGCTCGCGGGCGGGGGTGTCGGGTTGGCCATCGCCCGGAACGAAGGGAGAGCAAGATAACCGTGCCGGCGCCGCGTCGGGCGGCGGCCTACCGCTCCTCACCCGGGAGCGGCGGGCGCTCGGGCTCGCCCGTGGGGGGGAGATAGACCGCTCCGACCCATGGGTGCGCCGCGGGCTCCGGCTCGCGGTGCGCCCGATGGTACGCCGACTTCATGCGGGTGATGAACGGCTTCGCCCCGACGGGGGCGACGATCGTCGTGACGAGGCCGACCCCGGCGGCGATCGTGAAGATCTCGGTCGAGAAGATCCCGGCCTGGAGGAGGATGACCGCCATCGCAAGGCCGACCGTGCCCTGGCTCGTGACGAGGAACCCGACGCTGAACGACTCGTCGGTCGACCAGCCGAGGCTGCGCGAGACCCCGGTCCCGACCAGGAGCTTCGCGACGATCGCGAAGACGGCGAGCCCGGCGAACGCGGCGACCGTGAAGGCCGATCCCCCGATCAGGCGGAAGTTCGTCCCGTAGCCGACGAGGGCGAAGAAGAGCGGGATGAAGAACCCCCACGTGACCGCGTCGAAGACGATGCTCATCGAGCGGTGGGTCTTGGCGCCGGTGACCTCGGGCGTGATCAGCATCCCCGCGTAGAACGCCCCGATGATGAACGTGAGGCCGAGGAACTGGCTGTAGAGCGCGGCGCCGAGGCCCGCGACGATCACGAGGGCGAACGCCGCCTCGCGGGTGTTCCAGGTCGAGCGGGCGCCCCGGATCCAGCGCTTCCAGCCCGGTCGGCTGCCGAGCCACCGGAGCAACAGATAGACCGCGATGACCGTCGCGAGGAACGCGAGGACGGTCGCGACCGACACCGCGGTCGCCGCCCACGGGCTCGCGCCGCCCGCCGCGACCCGCAGGAGGATCGCAAAGACGGTCACCGAGCTGAGCTCGTTCACGACCGAGGTACTGAGGAGGAGCGAGCCGAACCGGGTATCCAACAGGTCGAACTCTCGCAACATGATCCCGAGCACGGGCAGCGCGGTGATCGAGACCGCGAGCGCGAGGAACAGGTCGAGCATCGTCGAGAGTCCGGGGAAAAGGACGTGGACGACCCCGGCGCCGACGAGGAACGGGATGAAGAAGATCGCCACTCCGAGGACGACCGCCCTCGCACCGGTCGCCCGGATCTCCGCCGGACTGAGGGAGAGGCCCGCCA
Organism: Thermoplasmata archaeon; assembly: GCA_050749465.1. Classification (GTDB taxonomy): domain Archaea; phylum Thermoplasmatota; class Thermoplasmata; order Lutacidiplasmatales; family UBA184; genus Lutacidiplasma. The sequence goes on from JBOGRO010000047.1 coordinate 18,307, forward strand.
TCAGGAGGATGAAGAACGTCGCGAGCGTCTCGAGCCCGGTGAACTCCGATGAGAGCGACGTCGAGGTGAGACCGAGGGCCGGCCCCAGGAGGGTCGGACCCAGGAGGACCCCGACGAGGAGCTGGCCGACCAGGGACGCCTGGCCGAGATGGGTGAAGATCTCGCCGACGATCACCGCGAGGGTCACGAGCAGGAACAGCCCGACGATGAACGACGTCGTCGTGTCGACCAAATCGGCCCCCCGACCCAACGCGGCTTCCGCGGGTCCGGGACCCGTCCGGGGCGCCTCGGGCGCGCAGCTACCGCCGCGCGGGGGACCGGGGGGTCGGCCATAACTAAGTTTGCACCCGGCGGAACCGGGGGATTGGACCGGGGCCCCCGGAGTAATGTGCCCCGGGGCGGTCAGGGACCGTGCGCCGCTCGAGGGACCGACCGCCACCGCGCCGCCGGACGAACGACCCCGATCCCGAGGCGGTCGCGGACCGTCGGAATCGCTCGATCGAGGAGCCGCTCGACGTTCGGCTGCGGAGTCGTGAGCCCTACCCGCTCCTGGAGGTGCGGAACCCGGTTCATGGCACCGGCTATCTCGTAATGCTCCCCGAGTTCCCCGACCGGGCGAGCGCCCTCTGCACCTGCACCGACTTCGCCCGACGGGGGCTCGGCACGTGCAAGCACATCGAGGCTGGACTCCGCTGGGTCGGCGACCACCCCGACGCGACGCCGCTGCGTGCACGTCGGGAAGAGGGCTCGCGGAGCGCCGTGGTCTGGAAGAAGGTCGATCAGCGCCTTGCCGGCCTCGTCCGGGACGCGACGCCGGCGGCTCGACGGTGGCGACGCCCGGGCGCCGCCCTCTATGAGTCGGAACCCACGGGCTGAGGGCCCTTAGAAGAGGTTGGACGCCGGGGATCCGGCGGTCCGGTCTACGCCGACGACATGCCCGGGGCGCCCTTGAGCGCCCGGACCTTGTAGTACTCGGGGTCGACCACGACCTCGCCGTTGATCCCCATCGTCTCGATGGTCTTCAGCGACGCGCCGCCCTGCTTCTTCGCGGCCTGCCAGTCCGGGATCGGAATCGAGAACTTCTTCTCGACCTCCGTCCGGTAGATCGGGCCCGAGTTGTACGAGCAGAACGGGATGACGCGCCCGTCCGGGACCGCGTAGTGGATGTCGCAGCGCATCAGGCGCTGGATATCGTAGTCGTACGCGTCCTGGAAGTGCATGTTCCCGATGTAGAGCGTCCGCCACGTGAACTTCGCGAGGGCTTCCTTGTTCCCCTCGGTGAAGATCCCGGCGATGACCTTCACGCAGTTCTTCTCGCTCAGCCCCTCCGGCGCCTTCGCGAAGTCGAAGTACTTCGAGACGTCGTGCAGGAGCCGAGCCCCCGCGACCGCCGTCCGGACCCGCGAGAACCGCGCGTCCCGGTACTTCTCGATCATCGTCTCGACGTTCTCGAAGAAGCCGTCCACGTCCATGAACCGCGGGAGCGGCGTGATCTTCTGTCCGTCCGCCGAGATGAAGGCGAACGTCGCGCAGCCGCAGCCGGGGTGGGTCGTCAGGGTCATCTTCTCCTCGCCGTGGATGATCGAGACGAGCTCCGAGATCGGCGCGACCGACGGCACGGGGAAGAAGTCCGACTTCTCGAACGGCCCCTCCGTGCAGAGGATCCGCACGAGGTCCGACTGGGTGAACCGCATCTGGAAGCGGTCCTTGTCGGGGATCCGCGCGGTCAGGGCGACCGGTTGGAAGTTGACGCCGCGGACGACATCGATGTTGTCGATCGCGAACTTGACCGTCGGCCAGATCTCCTTCTCGTTGAACCCGCCGACCAGCGTCGGGACCAGGACGACCGAGAGCGGCTTGTCCGGCTTGCCCGTCGCGAGCTCCGCCGCCGAGGAGTGGGTCTCCCGCGCGGCCTGGATCGCCTTCTGCTTGACCTTCAGGAGCGGGACCCCCCGCACCTTGCGGTAGATCTCGTCGTCCAGCCCGTCGAACTGGAGGTAGAGCGTGTGGAGCCCCGAGTCGCGGCACGCCTGGGCGAACCCGGGCTCGTTGGCGACCCGGATCCCGTTCGTCGCGACCTGGACCTGCTTGAAGCCGAGATCGCGAGCCATCGAAACCGCGTCCAGGAACAGCGGGGAGAGCGTCGGCTCGCCACCGGAGAACTGAACCGCGACCGTACCGACCGGCTTCTGCTCCCGCAGGGTCTTCAGCATGAAGTGGATCTGCTCGCGGGTCGGCTCGAAGACGTAGCCCGCGGCGTTCGCGTTCGCGAAGCAGACCGGGCACTTCAGATTGCACCGGTTCGTAAGGTCGATCAGGGCGAGTCCCGTGTGGGACTTGTGGTGGCTGCACATCCCGCAGGTCGTCGGGCAGCCGCGGAACTTGTCGTAGTACGGGTTCTCGTATCCGACCCCGTCGTGGGCGTACACCTCCATCCGGAGGTAGAAGTCGACGTCGTTCGAGATGATGTCCCAGAAGTACCCGTGCGTCCGGCACGTCTTCTCCATGATGACCCGACCGTCCTTCTCGCGAACGATCGCGGGGATGACCTTGATGCATTCGGGGCAGACGGAAGCCGTCTTCCGAGGCAGGCCCCGCGGGGCCTGGAACTCCTTCATCACGCGTGCGGGCATTCTCGTTACTCCACTTCGAACCCCGATCCTCTCGGTCGGGGCTCGGGCGGACCACCCACTCCATCGTACATAATCCATCTGTCGTCGTGGATGCGACAAAAGTCGCATGCCGTGACGGAGAGTCGCACGGTTCGATTCGCTACAAACCGGGGTCATCCGACTCCTGAGACGAGCGACTTTCCCGGACGGGCGGCCTTCCCGGCCGCGCGCTCGCGCTCGCAATCCCCCACAGCTTATGGCCCGGAGCGCCTCCTCCGGGACCGAATGGTGCGCAAGCGAGCGTCTTCCCCGGCGACCGCGCGTCGTCCTCGTCGCCGAAGCGCCCCAGCCGCCGCCCGTCGGTTCGTGGGTCGAGATGCCTCGCCGGTACTGGACAAGTACCCCCCCAAGGATCCGACCCTGTCCATCCGAGGCCCACCGCCTCTCTCCGCCTCCGCGCCGCCCAAGCCGACACCGCCGGCCCCGGCCTCCGGGACGAACCCATCGACGGCCGCGTCCGCTCCCCCGGCGCCCCTGATCTCGCTCGAGCGCCCCTTCGACATCGACGAGTTCTCCGGTCTCTTGGGGGAGACCTCGGTCCGGGTCACGGTCCCGCGCGAGGACCTCGCGGAGGTGCTCCGGCGCGTCAGCGAGTTCATGGGCTTCGGGATCTACGTGTACTCGGTCGCCCTTCGCCCGACTCCGGGCGACCTCCTGAAGAGCTTCGTCGTCGAGTTGCACCGCGTCGACTACGACCCGGAAAAGAGGAACTGGGTCCCGTTCGTCGAAAAGGGTACGTCGGACTCCCCGTTCGGTCCTTCCGGCACGCGTACGTAGCGAAGGGGGACGACGGGGTTCGTACCCCCTATCCCTATGTACGTACAGCGGGTCCCCGCGGTCGAGGATCATCCGTGACGCTTCCAACGGGGACCGAGCGGTGGGAAGCCGAGCTTCGCCAGCTTCGAGAGGAGCTGCACGAGCTCAAAAGCGAACAGCGGGAGCTCGCGAAGGCGGTCGACCAACTCGTCCGGACGTTCACCGTGCTGTCGACCCACCTCGGCATTACCGCCGAGCCGTATTCGAAGAAGGAGCGCCCCGACCGCGACGTCCAGGGTTTCGCCTGACGCGCATCCTTACGGTTCGAACGGGATCGCCTTTCGCCCGTACCGCCATTCCCCTTCCATCGGGTAGAGGCGGCGCAGCCGGGTCGCGACACGCGCGCCGATCGTGAGTTCCCCGAGGAAGTGGTCGGTCGCCTGGAGGGTCGCACGGGCCCCGACGGCGAGCTCGACCAGAACGACCTGAAAGGGACCGGCGGTGGCGACCTGCTCATCGAACTCGGTGGGCTGGCCGCCGGGTCCGATCGTCGTCGCGGCGACCACCTGGCCACCATCTCGGTCCAAGCGCACGCGGACGAGGCCGTCGCGCATTCCGCAGTCGCGGCACCGGCCCCGCGCGGGGAAGTTCAGGGTCCCGCACGGAGCGCACCGCTCCGCCTCGAGCCGCCATCGGCTCGGGATGCTCTCCAGGTAACTCGGGCGAGGGACATACGCACCCTGCGAGACCGGGCCGACCGGGGGAAGTATCGGCCGCGGGTGCGGTCGACTCTCTCCCGGGCGCACTGGGGACGGGGCCGGGTCCCAGTTCCCACCCCAACCGCTCGCTCGGACGGCCCGCTCCCGGGCAGCGTACTCGATCAGCGGCCCGATCGAGCCTGCGCGGCCGCTGGGATCGCCGAGCGCCGACACATCCGGTCCCTCGGCCGTCTCGATGCGGACGGCGACCGCGCCGTCCGGACCCGTCGGGGGCGCCCGATTCGGAAGCGCTTCGGCGTCCGCGGCGAGGTCGACGGCGATGAGGAGCACGCTCTCGGCCGCGAGCGCCCGGTCGGTCGCCGCCCCCAGCGCGGCCCGTAGCCCCTTCTCTCCCGGGCCGAATCGTTCCGACCTCAAGGGGCCTCCCCAGAGCCGTGTGAGGTCCGCTTCTCCCGTCGAGGGGAGCTCCCCGACGAGGAAAAGTCGTTGGGCGGGGGGAGCGGCTCCGGTGATTTCCGGGAGGCGCTCGAGGGCCGTCGCGGCGAGCGTGAACCCATCCTCGTCGGGACCGGCGGTACGACGGCCCTCGGTCGACCCTTCGGGCAGGTACGCCGCGGCGTGGGTGATGGTGCGCACGGACTACCCCACCGAGTACAGGGTGACCGCGGCGGTCGCGCCGGCTCCCCCTACGTTGTGCGTCAAGGCGCGTTGGGGGTGGGAGAGCTGGCGGCCCCCCGCCTGGCCCCGGAGCTGGAGGAAGACCTCGTACGCCTGGCTGACGCCGGTTGCCCCGATCGGATGGCCCTTCGCCTTGAGGCCGCCGTCCGGATTGACCGGTAGCCGCCCGTCACGCCGCGTCGTGCCGTCGAGCGTCATCGCCCCCGCGCGGCCCGGCTCGGCGAACCCGAGGTCCTCGAGCGCGAGCAGCTCCGCGATCGTGAAGCAGTCGTGGACCTCGAGGAACGAAACGTCCGGCCGCCGAAGGCCGGCGGAGCGGAACGCCTCGTCGGCCGCCCAGCGGGTCGCTCCGAACCGGGTGAGGTCGGGCCGCTCCTGGACGGCGAGCGAGTCGGAGCCCGCGCCGACGCCGTCGACGTAGACGGGGGTGTCGGTGAACCGGCGCGCGGCGTCGGCCGGGGTGAGCAGGAGCGCCGCCGCGCCGTCGCTGACGGGGCAGCAGTCGTAGAGGCCCAGCGGGTCGGCGACGCGGGGGGCGCCCAGTACGTCCGCCGCGCTCACCCGCTTTCGAAAGTGAGCGTTCGGGTTGTCGGCCCCGTTCTCGTGGTTCTTGACCGCGACCGCGGCGAGCGCCTCGCGCGGAACTCGGTGCTCGGAGAGGTATCGAGCGGCGATGAGGCCATAGACGCCCGCGAACGTGAGACCCGCGGAGCGCTCCCACTCCGTGTCGCCCGAGACCCCCAACCAGTACCGCCGTCGGGCGCTCGCGACGTCCGTCATCTTCTCGAGGCCGGCGACCAGGACGAGGTCGCGCTCGCCGCGCTCGAGCGCGCGTACCGCGGCGCGGATCGCGAAGCCGCCGGACGCGCACGCGTTCTCGACCCGCGTCGTGGGGACCCCCGGGATCCCCGCCTCCTCGGTGAGCGTGGCCGCCGCGTTCCCGATCTGCCAGCCCCCGAACCCCAGGGTCGCCAGGAACGCCTCGCCGACGGTGGCGCGGTCGACCCCGCGGTCGACGCTGGCGAAGGCGCCGTCGACCGCCGAGCGCAGGAGCCCGCGGGGGCCGACCTCGAGCGCGCCGAAGCGCGTGTGCCCTGCGCCGACGATCGCCGCTCGATGCCCCACCGCGTCCGCCCCGAGAACTGTCTTAACGCCGGATTCGTTGAAGCCTCTTAAGGACGGGTAGCCGAGTGGCGGAAGAACCTCCGGTGGTCGTGGGCGTTTCGGGGGCGAGCGGGGCGCCGATCGCGGTCCGCGTCCTCGAAGGGCTGCGGGCCGCGCAGGTACCGGTGGCGCTCGTCGTCTCGGACGGAGCGGTCGCGGTCCTTCGGGAGGAGTGCGACATCGGCGCGGAGGCGCTTTCGGCGCTCGTCGCGCACACCTATTCCGACCACGACCTCGCCGCACCGATCGCGAGCGGGTCCCGAGCGACGCGGGGAATGACGATCGTCCCGTGCTCGGCAAGCACCGCGGCCAAGGTCGCGCTCGGCCTCGGCGACACTCTCCTGACCCGCGCCGCGCACGTCCACCTCAAGGAGCGACGGCGGCTCGTGATCGTGCCGCGCGAGACCCCGCTCCCCACCGTCCTGCTGCGCCACCTTACGACGCTGAGCGAGCTCGGGGCGGTCGTGCTCGACGCCGCGCCGCCGTACTACCTGCATCCGAAGTCGGTCGACGACCAGACGAGCTACCTCGCCGGGAAGGTCCTCGACCACCTCGCGGTCCCGCACTCGCTCTACCGCGGCTGGAAGTCGGAGGGACCGTGAACCGACCGGGTCGGCTCGGGCAGTACTTCCCCCTGCCGTTCGTCAGCGCGACGCTGCTCCTCGTGGCGTTGATCCTCCTGACCCCCGTCCTCTACGCGAACGGCCAGCCGGCCGCGGGGAGCGTCCTCTCCCAGGCGGAGCTCGTGATCGACGCGCTCCCCGGCAACTCCTCGACGCACTTCTACGTCCACGGCCTCAGCACGACCGCGCGGTACGCGGAGATCCGGATGGGGTTCGTGACCGACTTCAACTGGACCGGCGCCTTCCCCGGTGGGCCGCTTAACTGGACCAACTGGACGAACGGGACCTCGGTCCTCTCGGTCACGAACGAGATCGGCCGGGGGCCGGTCGCGGTGAACGTGACCGCGCTCTACAGCGCGAACGGGGTGAACGCGTACTACGTCGGCCTCGTCGCGGTCGACCTCGGCACGCCCCCGGGGTCGTCGACCGACACGCTGACCGTCGTGTCGGGCACGTCCGGGATCGCCGGCTTCTCGACCGCGGTCACGAACCTCCCGGTCCCGATCCCGCTCGTAGACGTCGGTTCGGGAGGTGGCCCGTGAGAACCTCCCGCTGGGTGATCATCCTCTGGTCCGCGTTGATCGTCCTGCTGCTTCTCGTGGAGTTGGCCGAGATCACCCACCTCTTTACGCTCCCGATCGAGTCGGCGATCGGCGACCCCCTCGGCTTCGTCTCCGCGCTCGTCTTCACGACGATCCTGGCGCTCGTCGGAGCGATCTTCATCGGCGTCTTCGTCACGACCCGGCTCCTCCGCGCGGAGGGGTTCACCCCGTTCGAGGAGGAGATGCTCCGGATGCGCGCCGAGATCCGGGACATCAAGTCCGCGGTCGACCGGCTCTCGCCGCCGCCCCCGCCTGCTGCCGCCCACCCCGCAGATCCGAGCAAAGAGGACCGGCCGTGAGGATCCCCGTGCTGGACAACGGCGGTCAGTGGACCCACCGCGAGTGGCGGGTCCTCCGGGATCTCGGGGTCGAGACGACGATCGTGCCGAACACGACGTCGTACGACCAGCTCCGCGCGGACGGGATCGTCCTCTCGGGTGGGGCGCTCAGCCTCGAAGGGAAGGACGACCCGCTCGGGCGGGTCAGCGAGTGGATCGACTCCGCCGACGTCCCGGTCCTCGCGATCTGCGTCGGCCACCATTACCTCGGTCGGCACTTCGGGGGGACGGTCGCCCGCGGCGCGCCGGAGTTCGGCTCGGTCGACCTCGAGGTCGACCGCCGGGAGCACCCGTTGTTCGCAGGGCTCCCCGACCGGTTCCGGGTCTGGGCGAACCACAACGACCAGGTCGTGAAGGTCCCCCCGGGCTGGAACGTCCTCGCGCACTCCCCCGCGTGCGCGGTCGAGGCGATGGCCCATCCGACGCGCGCGCTCTGGGGGGTCCAGTTCCACCCCGAGGTCGAGCACACGGAAGGGGGGCGGGAGATGTTCCGCCACTTCCTCGACGCCTGTCGGCGCTAGCGTCGCGGGAACGACGGGCCTCCCGGGTCGGGTACTCCGTCCGCGGCACCGGCCCCGCGGGAATATGTATTGCCCACCGCTCGCGCCGGCGGGTCGTTCGATGGCGCGGGTACGTCGGGGGTCGGGGGTCCGCGAGAACGATCTCGTGGCCCGGGCGAAGGTGCTGCGCGAGTCCGTCGACCCCCTCCTCCCGCGCCGGACGCGGGACTGCCCGCCGGAGAAGTTCGACCGTCTCCGCGCGGAGCTCGAGCAGGTCCGCGACATGCGGGACGACGACCGGCGGCTCGAGCGGGCCTCGCACTGGGGGGACCCGTTCGTCCGGTCGTACGCCGGCTTGCTCCGCTTCTATCTCGAACCGGGGTCCCCCGCGGTGCTCTCCTTCCCCCTGCCGGACGGGGAGGCGTCGTACGCGCCGCTCGCCCGCGCGCCGCGCGAGACCGAGGTCGCCGTCCAGCAATCGGACGAGCCGTCCCGCCTCCTGCTCGGCTACGTCGACTGGGCCCGCCGCGGCTTCCACTTCTTCGCGACCCGCAAGACCCTCTGGTGCTCGGGGAAGTCCGCGACCCCGCCCGACGAGTTCCGCGCCGAGCGGGTCGCCGCGCTGCCGTACCGACTCGTTGAGGACCCCGCGCAGCACGTCTTCCAGTGCCCCCACCTCGGCGCCAACGAACCCCGGCCGTTCCTCGAGGTCGGCTGGCCGGGCGCCGGGACCGCGTTCCGGGTCTGCCGGCGGTGCGTCAAGGCGGAGCGGCACCTCCTCTCGAGCCTCTCGGACGGGGCCGCCGTGCCGGACCCGGGCGCGGAGTTCCCGGTCGGCGCCCGGTGGAACGCGCGCTGCCGGGGCGGACCGGAGTGCGTCCACGCCCATCTCCCGGAATTGCCGCGTGACCTGAGGAAGCGGTACGAACTCGGCCGGCTCTCCGACAGCCAGCTCCTTGACGCGTACTCGGACGAGCTCCGACCCCGGATCTCGGGGACCCACCGACCGACGTTCGTCGCGGGCGGGGTCTGCTACGGCAGCGACGCCGCGGGCTTCATCGAGGCGCTCGACGCGACCGACCTCGAGCGGCGGGCGGTCGCACGGGCCCTCGCCGAGGTCGATGGCTACTTCGAGGTCGACGAGCCGTCCGCGAGCCGTGCGCTCGAGCGGCTCTGGCCGGACCACGCCGAGGTGATCGTGCAGACGATCGTCCCCGACCCGGCCGAAGCGCGGCGGTGGATCGACGGGGCGCGGGCCGCCCCGGGACGGGTCGCCGAGATCCTGAAGCGCGCCCAGCGGCGCAGCGACGAGCTCCAGGTGCTGGACGGCCTCCCCCGGTACCGACGCCTCGCGCGGGAGGCGGCCTGGGTCGACCGGATCGCGCGGGAGTACCGGACCCACGGCGGCTCCGCGGCCGAGGGGGCGCTCCTCCAGTCCCTCCCCCAAGAGGGGAAGGAACGCGGGCTCGCCTTCGGGGTCCTCACCGCGCTGAGCCGCGGCAACGCCCACGCCTGGCAGTTCTCGAAGACGGAGCAGGAGTTCGGACTCGCGCTCGCCGACCGCGCCCGATCGGTCCTCGCCGCGCCGGCCGAGCGGTACCACGCGGCCCTGGACGCGCTCCTCCAGGCCGCGGGGGTCGCGGATTGGGGGGAACGGGACGCGCCGGAAGCTCCCTCCGGGGACCCGCCGGCGCCCGGGTAGCTCCCGGCACCCCCGGAATTCGAGCGTATAGACAAAATAGTCGAGCCTCTCTCGTACTTGCCGATCAGTCGCGGGTCTTCGGGAGGCCCAACGCGGCGGGTCAGTCAGAATGGTCGACTCAAGCCCTCCGGCGGCGTCCGCGGTCGTCGTCGCCGGCGACGAAGAAACCCGCGTTCTCCTGCGGGGGCTCCTCCGCCTGCACCACTTCCGGGTGGACGGCGAGGCGGAGGGGGCGACCCAGTGCCTCGAGTTGATCCGCGAGCACCGACCGAGCCTGCTCGTCGCCGACGTGAACCTCGCGGAGGGGAGCCCGGGCTCGCTCGTCAGCGAGGCTCGACGGGTCGCCCCCGATCTCCGCGTGATCCTGGTCGCCCCGGCGTCGCGTCCCCCGGCCCCGCCGGGCGACCGCGACCGGGGGCCGGATGTCGTGCTCCTGCGTCCGTTCCGGATCCGACAGTTCGCGGACGCGCTGTTGCCGGGCTCCACGACCGCGGCGCCGTCCTCCCCCTAAGGGGAAGGGCCCTTGGGCCGCCAGCGGAACCGCTCGAGCGCCGCCGCTTCCTCGAAGTGGAGCTCGGGCGCCGGGACGACGATCGCGTGCATCGGCGGACCGAAGTCGAGCCGCGCGAGCTCCTCAATCGGGCCGAACCAACCCTGCGCTTCGTCCCGGCCGACCCGTGCCGCCACCGCGACGCTCGCGCCGGGCGGGACGACGAGACCGTCCGGGTCTCGCTCCCGCAGGAGCGCGAGCGCGACGTCCGCGGACAGGAAGCGGCCGTCGGCCGGCCGCAGGTCGAGCAGGAGGAGCGTATGGAGCCCCCGCTCCCGGTTCCCGGCGACCTGCTCGAGCGGGGAGCGGGGAGCGAACCCGGGCTCGGGGAACGGGAGCGAGACCGTCCGGCCGAACCGGTAGTGCATCAGTCCGAGGAACCCGGCCGCCGCGGTGAGGACGCTCGGGGCGGGCACGTAGCGCCAGGCGTGCCCCGCCCGCTCGGCCGCGAGTCGGAGCGCGACGTGGGTCGTCGCGGCGAACGGGTCGCCGACGACGAGGAGCGCGACCCGAGGTGCACGCCCGAGCGCCTCCAGGATCGGTCGCTCCGACTCGAGGAGCGCGCGGTCGAGCCGGCGGACCGGCCGCCCGAGGGCCGCCGCGACCCGCTCGAGCGTTCCCTCGGGGGCGACCGCGGTGTACTCCTCGGCGTAGACCTCGTCGGCCCCACGGAGCGCCGCCCACGCCCGCTCCGAGAGCCCCCGCTCGTCCGCGAGCCCGAGCCCGACGAACCAGAGCTCCGCCACCGCGCGCCTCCCGCGCTAGCACCGGAGCGCGAGGACGGGACACGGCGCCGCGCGAAACAGGTCCTCGAGGAACGGGCGCGTCAGGAGCGCCCCGCCGGCCTGGTCCCCTTCCTCGCTCACGAGGAGGAGCCCGAACCGCTCCCGCTGGGCGGCCTGAAGGATCACCCCGGGCAGCCGCCGGCGGCGGACGAGCGAGCCCGCCACCGGCGAACGCTTATGCGTGACCGCGACGCCGCGGGCGGTGCGCTCTTCCCGGTCCGCGCTGCCGTCCGGACCGTCCGACGACCGCGGCCCGAGCGCGAGGGTCGTCATCGGTGCGCCATCCATGTGGAGCGCGATCTCCTCGGCGACCTGCATCGCGCGCGGTAGCGGGATCGCGCGGAACGACGGCAGCAGGATCCGCGGCACCTTCCCGGCGCCGAGCGCGAGGCGGTTGACGATCAGGACGTCGGCGTGGGCGTGGTGCAGGATCCCGCTCGCCGTGTGCCCGACGAACGGGTTGCGGCTACGTTTGTCGCCCCGCAGCGTCATTAGGATCGCATCGACCCCGTGCGACTCCGCGCTCTCGAGGATCTCGCCGGGGACGTCGGTCGACGCGCGGACCTCGGGATCGACGCGGACGTCGAGCGCGGCCCCGGCCTCGTGGGCCGGTACGACGAGGTTGACCGACTCGCGCCACTCGCGGGTGACCTGGGGGAGCGTGGTCGTCGGGATGATGTGGAGCACGCGGATCTCGCCGTCCGGCTCGAGGAGCATCGCGCCGAAGCGGATCAGCGGCTCGACCTCGAACGGCGCCTGGACCGGGATGAGGATCTGCCGGTACATCGTCAGCGCCCCGTCATCCGGACCAGCGCGAGGTCGAGCTCGAGGACGTTGACGTAGGGGACGCCGAGGTAAGGGATCGGCGAGGTCTCGATGTGGGCGTTCACGAGCCCGGTCACGACGCCGATCGTAAGGTTGTTCGCCTCGGCGACCCGCGGGACCTGGACGAGGACGGCCTCGGGGGTGAGGTCCGGGTCGAGGGCCGACGCCGACGGGGAGACGTACCAGAACGGGAGCGTTTGGTTCACGGTGAAGTTCCCATACTCGCGCATGTAGGCAAGGGTTTCGTTCAGCCAGGCCGCGAGCGCCGGGTCGCTCGCGCCGTACGGGACCACCGAGCCGAGGGTCGTGTTGTAGTCGGTGAGGGACGGCCGCTCCCAGAACAGGTACGGCGCGCTCAGGTTCTGGGCGACGAGCGAGGATCCGACGGTCTGGTTCCCGTCGGGGAGGAGCGAGCCGTTCGCGGCCGACGGGTCAATGAGCTGGGCGATCCCGGTGAGAACGAGCGGGTAGGCGAATCCCGAGACGAGGAGCGTGAGCACGACCAGGAGGACCGTCGCACGGACGTGGCCCCGCGCGCTGTGGGCCGGCGGCGCGGTCGCCCGGGTCGGCGTGGGCGTGGGTGTCGGCCCCCCGGTGCGGGGCGCCGGGACCGCGCTCACAGGCCCCCGAGCGGCAGGAAGTGCGCGACCCCAGCCCCGAGGGACTGGACGAACGGGATGCCGGACATCCAGGCGAGCAGCAGGTAGAGGGCCTTGATCCCGACGAATGCACTGACGAGTCCGCCGAACCCGTAATAGACCAGGTTCCGCCGAAGGAGGTCGATCGCCGGGCGCGGGTGGAACGGGACCCCCGCCAGGGCGAGCGGGATGAGGAGGGGGATGACGAGCGCGTTGAACAGGAGGGTCGCGAGGACCGCGAGCTGCGGGTTCGAGAGTCCAAGGAGGTTCAGAAAGCCGATCCCGGGGAGCGCCGCGACCCCCGACGCGACAAAGATCGCGGGAATGATCGCGAAGTACTTCGCGACGTCGTTCGTGATCGAGAAGGTCGTCAGCGCCCCGCGGGTGATCAGGAGCTGCTTGCCGATCGAGACGATCTCGATCAGTTTCGTGGGGTCGTTGTCGAGGTCGACCATGTTGCCGGCCTCCTTCGCGGCGCTCGTGCCGTTGTTCATCGCGAGACCGACGTCCGCACGAGCGAGCGCCGGAGCATCGTTCGTCCCATCGCCGCTCATCGCGACGAGGCGTCCCTCGGCCTTCTCGCGCTCGATGACGGTGAGCTTCGTCTCGGGCTTCGCCTCTGCGATGAAGTCGTCGACGCCGCTCTCCTGCGCGATCGCGGCGGCGGTGAGCCTGTTGTCGCCCGTGCACATTACCGTGCGGATCCCCATCGTTCGCAGCTCGTGGATCCGGTCCTTGATGCCGGGCTTCACGACATCCTTGAGGATCACGAGGCCGATCGCGTGTTTGTTGACTCCCACCGCGAGGGGCGTCATCCCCTGGCGCGAGGCGTCCGCGGCCGACTTCCGGAGGGGCGGGGCGAGGCTCGCGCCGTAGACCTCCATCGCCTGGATCGACCCCTTCAGAAACTCGGTGCCGTCCGACAGCACCACCCCGCTCATCCGCCGCTCGGCGGTGAACGGGACGACCTTGAACGAGCCGACCTCGACCCGTCGGACGGGCGTCGCCCGCCGGGCCGCGAGTCGGACGATCGATTTGCCCTCCGGCGTGTCGTCCCGGGTCGACGAGAGCATCGCCGCCTCCACGACCGTCTCCATCGGTACGTCCGGCGCGGCGATGAACTGGACGGCGAGGCGGTTCCCGACGGTGATCGTTCCGGTCTTGTCGAGGATCAGCGTGTCGAGGTCCCCCGCCGCCTCGACCGCCTTACCGGACTTCGCGATCACGTTCGCGCGCGCGACGCGGTTGATCCCCGAGATCCCGATCGCCGGGAGGAGCGCCCCGATCGTCGTCGGCATCAGGCAGATGAACAGCGCGATGATCGTCGCGAGATCGACCGCGACGATGTCGGTGAACGCCGCGAGATAGAGGAACGTGACCACGACCGTGAACAGCGCGATCGTCAACGCCGCGAGGAGAACGCCGAGCGCGAGCTCGTTGGGTGTGGACTCCCGCGCCTGACCCTCCACGAGCCGGATCAGGCGGTCGAGGAACGACTCGCCCCGGACCGCGCTGACGCGCACGCGGACCGTCCCCTGGACGACACGGGCCCCGCCGAGGACGCTCGTCTTGTCTCCGCCGCTCTCCCGCATGACCGCTTGGGACTCCCCGGTCATCATCGACTCGTCGATCAGCGCGGCCCCTTCGATCACGTCGCCGTCGATCGGCACCGGTTCGCCGGCCTGGATTTCCACCGTGTCGCCGACCCGGAGCACGTCCGCCGCGACCCAGCGATTCGTGCGGTCGGGAAGGATCTGGCGGGCACGGATGCCGCTGCGGATCTCGCGGAGGGAGTCCGCTTGGGCCCGGCCCTGGGCCTCCGCGATCGCTTCAGAGACGTGGGCGAACCAGAGCGTCAGGAACAGGATGATCGTGACGCTGAGGTAGTAGCTCGGGCTGTAGAACCGCGCGATGTCGGGAAACGCGCGGGGGAAGATCGTCAGTACGATGACGAAGACGAAGAGGACCCAGACGACGAACATCATCGGGTGACGGACCTCCTTGCGGGGGTCGAACATCCGGAACGAGTCGGCGAGGATCCGCCGCACCGACGTGTGGGGCACCCGCCGTACCGAGACCTGGGCGCCCGGGTTCTCCACGCTACACCCCTCCCACGATCTGGGCGAGGGGGCCCATGGCGAGGACGGGCAGGAAGAGCAGCGCCGAGACGATCACGAGGATGAGCGTGAGGTAGATCGTGAACGTCGCGCTCGCGGTGCGGAGCGTTCCGGGTCCGGGCGGCTTCTCCGCCTGGGCCGCGAAGAGGCCGCCGACCTGGAGCATCGCCCAGATCGGCACGAACCGGCCGACCGCCATCACGATCGCGCCCGTGACGTTCCAGAACGGCGTCGCGTCGTTGAAGTACGCGCTCGAGAGCGCGCTGCCGTTGTTAGCCGCCTCCGACGTGAGCTCATAGAGGACGGACGTGAACGTGTGCGCCGACGCCGGGAGCGACGGGTTCGCGATGCCGGGCGCCCCAGCTAAGACCCCGACCGAGAACGGGATGAGGATGATCGCCGGATGGATCAGGAGCGCGAGCGCCGCCCACTTCACGTGGCTCGTCTCGATCTTCTTGCCGAGGTACTCGGGGGTCCGGCCGACCATCAGGCCCCCGATGAAGATCGCGAGGACCGCGAAGAGGAGCAGCGTCCCGAAACCGGTCCCCTCCCCGCCGGGCGTGCTCTGGGTGAACATCCCGAACAGGAGGACCATCTGGCCGACCGGCGAGACGGCGCCGATCGCCATGTTGCTCGCGCCGACGTTCGAGTAGACGCTGACGACCTGGAAGAGCGACGCTTCGGGGAGACCGAACCGGGTCTCCTGCCCGACCGGGTAGCCGTTCGTCGAGGCGCCGAGGCCGCTGACGGACGCGAGCGCCGGGTTCGTCGCCACTTGATAGATGACGAACAACCCGAACGCGATCGCGAAAACGATGAGGATCGTGCCGACGAACGGCCACGCCTCGCCCTTTCGTCGGATGATGTGGGAGAACGCGAACGGCGTCGAGAATGGGATCAGCATCATCAGGCCCACGAGGAACAGATTCGAAACCGCGGAGGGGTTCGCGAGCGGCGAGGCTGCGTTCGCGCTGTACCACCCGCCGCCGTTCGTCCCGAGCAGCGAGATCGCCTGGAACGAGGCGACCGGGCCGAGGTAGATCGTTTGCGTCCCGCCGGTGAGCGGGTGGGCGATCACGAAGTTCGTCAGCGTCTCCGGGACGCCCAGGAGGACGAGGACGATCGAGAACAGGACCGCGATCGGGATCAGGACGCGCGTGAGGCTGCGAACCATGTCGACGTAGTAGTTCCCGAGCGTTCCGTCCTTGCGGACGAAACCCCGGATCATCGCCGCCGCGACGGAGAGCCCGGTCGCCGCGGAGAGGAAGAGCGCGAGCTGCCAGGCGAGGACCTCGGAGCCCATGCTGACCTGGGACTCGTTGGTGAAGTGCGTGAAGTCGGTGTTCGTCGTGAAGCTGACCGCGGAGTGGAAGGCGAGGTCCCACGACATCCCCGGCACGCCGGTGGCGTCGAGCGGGAGGCTCGCCTGGAAGAAGAAATAGAGGTAGAGGAACGCGAAGACGGCGCCGTTCACGAGGAGGACGGCGATCATGTACTCGCGCGCGCGCATCGAGCGACGCGGGGACGTCCCGAGGAGCCGGTAGACCGCGCGTTCGATCGGCGCGAGCAGGACGTCCCCGAACGCGGGGCGGTTGAGGTAGACGCGGCCCAGGTACGCCCCGAACCACGGGGCGACCGCGAGCACGAGGCCGACGACGAGCAGTACGTCCCACAGCGACTGCAGATCGACCACTGTCGGGGGGCCTCCTCAGAAGCTCTCGGGGTGGATCATGGCGTAGAGCAGGTAGGCCATGAGGCCGAGCGCGAGGAGGGTCAGGGCGACCAGTCCGAGGTTCTGAGTGAGCCAGAAGAACGGGCCCATCGTCCCCCTTCGACGTTGGACCCGGGGTGGGTTATTTAGCCTCGCCGACCCACGGGTACGGCGTCGCACGCCGGGCGAACGTTTATCCCGAGGTTTTCGGGGCGCCGCCCGGCCCCTCGCCCGCGGCCGGCCGGTCGTCCCCGTCCACCGCGGCACGCCGCCGCCGAGCCTCCGCGGAGAGCCGCCGGACGATCCGCTTCATCGACCGCTCTCGGCGGACCTCCGCGGCCTGATACTGGACGTCCCGGGTCTCCCGGGTCAGGAGCACCGCGACCCGGCCGAGCGATGTGCGGCCGGTCCGGCCGCGCCGTTGGATCGCCCGGATCTCGCTCGGCACCGACTCGAAGAAGACGACCAGGTCCACATCCGGGACGTCGAGCCCCTCCTCCGCGACGCTGCTCGCGACCAGGACGGGGAACCGCCCGGCCCGGAACCCATCCAAGACTCGTCCCTGGTCCTTCTGGCTCATCCCCTTGTCGTCCGCGTCGCGCGTCGCCTGTCCGACGAACCGGCCGACCGTCCATCCCTGCAGCTCGAGCATCGACTGGATCCCCTGGATCGTGTCGCGATACTGGGCGAACACGAGGACCCTCGGCGGATGGTTCTGCGGGCGCTCGAGCGTCGCCCGCACGAGGCCGACCAGCGCGTCGAGCTTCGGGTGGGACGGCTCCTTCCCCGTGCGGAGGTACTCCTCCGCCTCCGCGTGCGCGCGTCCGACCTCGGGGATCTTCAGGAAGGCGACGTCGCCACGGCTCGGCTTTTCCTTCGCCGCGACGCGTTCGAGGTACTGAACGAACGGACGAAGCCCCTGGGTCTCGAGCCGCTCCTGGGCGTGGTGGAGGTGCAAGAGCACGAGCTGGTAGAGGAGAGGACCAAAACGCCGGACCATGGGGCCTGGCCGCGCGAAGATCTCCGCGCGGAGCGCGATCAGGTCCTTGACCGAGAGCGAGCGGATCGGCTTCTTGCGGAGATATCCCATCTTCTGCAGCTTCCGGGCCGTCTCGTGGGACGCGTCCGCCAGAAGGTCGCGGATCCGCGTCGCCTCGGGAGGGAGGTCGACCCAGAGGAGGTCGACGTCGGTCGGTTGGACAAACTCGGCGACCCCGGGGTCCTCGCGCGCCCGCGCCTCGACCCGCTCGACGCCCAGTACGCGAACGACCTCCTCGATCCGCTCGTCCTTGCCCCCCGGCGACGCGGTCAGCCCGAGCGTCCGGGCGCGCGCGGGGCGCTCGGCGCGGAACTGCTCGGCGATCGGGACGTAAGCGTATTTCCCGACGGCGTGATGGGCCTCGTCGAAAACGACCAGCGCGACCTCGTCCAAGCGGTATCGCCCGGAACCGAGGTCGTTCCGCACGATCTCGGGAGTGGCGAAGACGAGGTCCGCGGTCTCCCAACTCCCTTCCCGCACCGTCCGCCGGACCGTCCCCGTGAACCGGGCGCTCCGCATTGGGACGAGCCACCGGCCGAACGTATCGGCGTGCTGCTGGACCAGCGGTCGCGTCGGGGCGAGGACGAGGACTCTCCCGGGCGAGCGGCGGAGGACCTCGGCCGCTACGAGCGCCGCGATCACCGTCTTGCCGAGGCCGGTCGGTAGCACAACGAGCAGGTCCGCGTCGAGTCCGATGCGCGCGAGGTCGATCTGGAACGGCAGCGCGCGCAGCACGCCCGGGCGCAGGAACGGGTGTTCGACCGAGCCGTCGGCCGTCCGCCAGACCCCCGGCAGTCCGTCGGGGTGGGGGCGTCCGACCGCCGGTGCCGCGGGCGGCGCGACCGACTCTCCGTCGGTCCCGAAGTCGTCAAGCAGCCGCTGCCGTCCCACGGTTCCCTCGGCCGCGGGAATCAGGCCCCGAGGATTAGGGCTTGCCGCGCCGGGGGGCCTCAGTGAGGGCCCGGCCGGGCCGCGAGCGTCGTGCGGCCCCCGAGGTACGGGCGCAGTACCTCGGGAACCTCCACCGACCCGTCCGGGCGCTGATACTGCTCGCAGATCGCGGCGATCCCCCGGGAGGTCGCGATCGCGGTCGAGTTGAGCGTGTGGGGGACGCGCTTGCCGGGCCGGCCCGCTTTGCCGAGCCGTATCCCGAGCGACCGGGCCTGGTAGTCGGTGCAGTTCGAGCAGCTGACGACCTCGCGGTACGCTTGCTGGCGAGGGAACCACGCCTCGATGTCGTACTTCTTCGCGGCGACGGTCCCCACGTCCCCGGTGCAGACGTTCACGACCCGGTACGGGATCCGTAGGCGACGGAAAACCTCCTCCGCGTTCGCGCGCAGCTCCTCGTGGAGGGCGGGAGAATCCTCCGGTCGCGCGAAGACGAACTGCTCGACCTTCTGGAACTGATGGACCCGGAACGTCCCCTTCTGGTCCACGCCGTGACCCCCGATCTCCCGTCGGAAGCACGCGCTCGTCGCCCCGAAGCGGAGCGGCAGCGTGTCCTCGTCCAGGATCTCGCCGAGGTAGAGCGCGGCGAGCGGGTGCTCGCTCGTCGCGATCAGGTAGAGGTCGTCCCCGTCGATGCGGTACATCACGTTCTCGAAGTCGGCGAGGTCGGTGACGCCCTCGTAAGGACCGCGGCGGAGGAGGAACGGGGGCGCGACGGGAGTGAACCCCCGCTCGATCAGCAGGTCGAGCGCGAACCGCTGCAGAGCGAGGTCGAGGAGGACGCCGTCGCCGAGGAGGTAGTAGAACCCCGCGCCGCTCGCGCGATGGGCCCGCTCGAAGTCCGCGAGACCGAGCCGCTCGAGCACCTCGGCATGGGGAGCGAGGTCGGGGCGGACCGGCCCCGGCTCTCCCCAGGTCGCGACGACGACGTTCTCCGAGTCGTCCTTGCCGAACGGAACTGACTCGTCGAGGAGGTTCGGGAGCCGCCGGATCAAGGCGTCCCGCGCGGTCCGGAGCTCGGTCTCGCGCGCCTCGATCCCGCGCAGCGTGTCCGGGATCGCCTTCGCCTCGGCGTCGAGCTCCGCGGACGGAGTGGCCTGCTTTCGCGCCTCCGCGATCCGGCGGCTAAGCTCGTTGCGTCGCTGCCGGAGCCGGTCCGCGTCCTGCAACGCGATCCGCCACTCGGCGTCCCGCGACCGCGCTTCGCGGAAGAGGCGGGCGTACTCCGGGTTCCTCCGACGCTCGAGATTGGCCAGGACCCGGTCCGGCTCCTTGCGCAGGAGCTCGAGGTCGATCACGGTCCTCCCCTAGCGCCGTCGCTCGAAAGTCTTTGTCCCTGCGGGCGAGCAGGGCGGGTAAGGGGCGGGTGACCGCGGCCTCGGCAAACTCCTATGTATTCTCGCGGTGGATTGGCGGCCGGGTGTAGGGTCATGGCGTCCAAGACGGAAGCGTTCGGTCTCTTTATCGGTGGAAAGTGGGCGTCTCCGGCCAAGGCCCGGCGATTCGTGACGATCAACCCGGCGACGCGGGAGCCGGTGGGGTCGTTCGTGACGGGAACGGCCGCCGACGTGGACCGGGCCGTGACCGCCGCGGCGAACGCGTTCCCCGCGTGGCGCGACACCCCGCCTCCGAAGCGCGGCGACATCCTCCTTACCGCCGCCCGCCTCCTAAAGGAGCGCAAGCCCGAGGTCGGGCGGATCGTCACGCGGGAGATGGGCAAGGTCATCGCCGAAGGCCTCGGCGATGTGCAGGAGGCGATCGACTTCATTGAGTATATGGCCGGCGAGGGCCGCCGCCTCTTCGGCGAGACGGTCCCGTCCGAGCTGCGGTCAAAGTTCTGCCTCACCGTGCGGCAGCCGAAGGGCGTGGTCGCGTGCATCACCCCGTGGAACTTCCCGACCGCGATCCCGAACTGGAAGATCGCGGCGGCGCTGATCTCGGGGAACACCGTGGTCTTCAAGCCGGCTTCCACGACCGCGCGGTGCGCGGTCGAGGTCGTCCGGGTCTACGAGGACGCCGGCCTCCCGCCCGGCGTGCTCAACCTCGTCACGGGCCCGGGCGGCGTCGTCGGGAACGCGCTCGTCGCCGATCCCCGCGTGCGGACCGTCTCGTTCACGGGCGGGGTGGAGACCGGCCGCGACGTCTACGTCCGCGGGGCGCAAGGACTGAAGATGGTGCACCTCGAGTTGGGCGGGAAGAACCCGGTGATTCTGATGGAGGACGCCGACCTCGGCCTCGCGCTCGACGGCGTGCTCTTCGGCGCGTTCGGAACCTCGGGCCAGCGGTGCACGGCGACGAGCCGGCTCATCCTCCACGAGGACGTCTACGACGACTTCCTCGGACGGCTCCTCCGCCGCCTCGAGTCGTTCCCGGTCGGCGACCCGCTCGACCCGAAGACCGCGATGGGGCCTGTCGCCTCCGCCGACCAGGAGCGGAAGATTCTCGAGTACATCGCGATCGGCAAGAAAGAAGCCAAACTCGTCACCGGCGGGACGAAGCTCCGGGGCGGCGCCTACGACCGTGGGTTCTACATCGCCCCGACCGTCTTCGAGACCCGGCACGGCTCGCGGATCTCGAAAGAGGAGATCTTCGGGCCGGTGCTCTCGGTGATCCGCGTCAAGAGCTACGAGGAGGCGGTGCGGGTCGCGAACGACGTCGACTATGGGCTCTCCTCCGCGATCTACACCCGCGACGTCAACCGCGCCTTCCGCGCGATGAGCGACCTCGAGACCGGGATCACCTACGTGAACGCCCCGACGATCGGCGCCGAGGTCCAGCTCCCGTTCGGCGGCGTGAAGAACACGGGGAACGGCGGGCGCGAGGCGGGGAGCGTCGCGATCGACGAGTTCACCGAGATCAAGACCGTCTTCGTCGACTTCTCCTCCAGGCTGCAGAAGGCCCAGATCGAGGACGGGTCCGGGGAATGAGCCGGTTCCGGGGGTCGGACGAGGCCCTCGACCGGGAGATCACCGCGATCGAGGGGATCGCGCGACTGCGGGTCCGGCGGGTCGGCGCGGAGCTGCGCGAGCTCGACCGCGACCGGCGCGAGCTCATGCGCGAGCGGGCGCGGCGGCGGACGGAAGCGGCGACTCCAGAGACATCCGCCGGGACGGTGGAAGCGTAGTGCGGCGGGGTCGCGGGGTCAGTACGGTCCGGTGCGTCCCGGATTGTCGAAGTTCGTAAGGAGCGTCTGGCCCCGGCTCTTCGGGCGACCGATCGGCGCGAGGAGCGGGTCCTCTTCGAGCGCAGGCATCGTCTCGGAGATCGGTACGTCGACCTGGATCTCGCGCGTCCGGCCGCCGCGGCCCCGGGAGACGATCGTCGCCCGGATCAGGCCGAGCGACTCGAGCTCGCTCACGTAGTTCGAGATCGAGCGCGCGTGCAACGGCGGGAGCCCGAGGCGCTCGGCGAGGCGCTTGTAGTTGTCGTAGACCTCGCCGGTGAGGACACCGGTCCGGCGACGCTCGTACGACTGGAGGATCGCGTAGAGCAGGACCTTGCAGTGGGGAGGGAGCGATCGGCAGCATTCGATGATGATGTCCTTCTCGAGGCGGTTCTTCGCCTTCACGACGTGGTCGCGCGTGATCCGCTTCGCCCGGTCTCGCTCGGCCATCTCCGCCGCGAGCCGCAGGAGCGCGAGCGCGCGGCGCGCATCGCCGCTCTCGAGTTGCGCGTAAGCCGCGCACAGCTCGATCACACCGGGGTCGACCACCCCTTCGCGGAACGCGACGCGGGCCCGGTCCGCCAGGATATCCTGGAGCTGGGGCGCTTTGTACGGGTCGAAGAGGATCTTCTCCTCGTTGAGCCGGCTGCGGACGCGGGCGTCGAGGTGGTTCGTGAACTTGAGGTCGTTCGAGATGCCGAGCAGAACGAGACGGGCGGTCTCGAGCTCGGTGTTCAGCTGGCTCAGCGTGTAGAGGACGTTGTCGCCGCTGCGAGCGACGAGCCGGTCGATCTCGTCGAGGACGAGGATGATCGTGCCGCCCTTCGTGTCCATCAGCCGGCGCATCGCGCCCTGGACTCGGTCGAGCGACCAGCCGGTCGGGATCCGGTCCGCGTCGGTGCGGGCGAAGGTGTTGCCGATGTTCTGGAGGAGGCTGTAGGCGGTGTCGATGTTGCCGCAGTTCACGGTCACGAACGTCAGCTTCGACGCCGCCTCGGTCCGCCGCTGGAGGTCCTGTCGGACCTGCGTGACGACCGCGGTCTTGCCGGTTCCGATCTTCCCGTAGATCAGCAGGTTCGACGGCACGTCCCCCCGCAGCGCGGGGGCGAGGACCTCGGCGACCTGTCGGATCTCGCCGTCGCGGTGCGGCAGGCGGGCGGGGACGTAGGAGTCGCGGAGGACCTCGCGGCTCTCGCGGAACAGCTCGCTCTTCGTCTGGAGGAACGAGTCGAGGAACTCGGCGGTCGAGGTACCGGGCGGAGGGGGCGCGGCTCCGTACGACGGGTCCGGCGCGGCCCCTCCCCCCGGCGGGCGGTCACTGACGGGCGTGACCGCCCCGTTCGTGGCTCGGCTCGGTTCCAAGCGGTCCGGCGTCTCCGCCGGACGATCTTCGCTAGCAGGTGGCACCGTCGACGCCTACCCGGGCCTCGGGCGGCGATGCGAGGAGCGAGAGCCATATCAACCTTCCTAAAGATTTTCGAAAAAGTCGGCGTTGCCGGCGCCGGTCGGTCGACGTGGGCGACCGACGGCGTTGCGGTACCTCGGCGGTGTCTCGACCGAACGCATTTGAAGGGGCGGCGCCATCCCTCCCTCCATGTCGGAGTACGGGGGGGCCTCGGAGGAGCCCGCTCCCCACGCCGTGAGCCCGATCTCGGTCCTCTGGGTGATCGTCGCGTCGGTGATCTCGGCCGCGGGACTCCTCGTCCTGTGGGTGGCGGTCACGGACCTTGACTGGGTGTACTTCGTCCTCGGCCCGTTGGTCGTCCTGGTCGGCGTCCTGATGTTCCTCAACGACCGCGCCGGGCTTGACCACGCCTGAGCCGCGGACGCGCGCGCATGACGGCGTCGACCTCGCGGGACGGGCCGCTCGCCATCGTGAAACTAGGGGGCTCGGTCATCACGCGCAAACGCGAGGTCGAGCGCGCTCGTCCGAAGGTCCTCGGTCGTCTCGCCGCCGAGCTCGCGTCGGGGGGAGGGGGTCGGCTCGTCGTTCTGCACGGCGCGGGTTCGTTCGGCCACCCGGGGGCGAAGAAGTTCGGGCTCGCTCGGACCCCCGAGCCCGGCGCCTCCTCGGTGCAACGGTCCCGAGGCGCCGCGATCGTCGCCGCCGAGGTGCGCCGCCTCCACCTGCTCGTCCTTCGCGCGCTCGTGGGAGCCGGGCTCTCTGCGACATCGGTCCCGGTCGCGACTCACGCCCGGAATCGGGAGGGACGGCTCGTGGCGTTCGACCCGCTCCCGTTCACGAATGCGCTCGAACGGGGACTCGTCCCGGTTTCGTTCGGGGACGTCGTCCCCGACGAAGGTTGGGGGTCGTCGATCTTGAGCGCCGACACGATCGCGGAGGCCCTCGTGGCTCCGCTGCGACCCGGGCGGGTCGTCTTCGTGAGCGACGTGCCGGGGATCTTCGAGGGGCCCTCCCGCGGGCGGCGCCCGGTGGCCGCCGAGATCACGGAAGCGATCGTCGCGAGGCTCGCGCTCGACGCCGGCGCGGTCGACGTGACGGGCGGGATCCGGGCGAAGGCGGAGACGATGCTTCGGATCGCGCGCACCGGCGCGGACGCAGCACTTATTAGCGGACTCACGGATGGCGGGCTCTCTCGCGCCCTTCGGGGGGAGATGGTCTACGGGAGCTGGGCGCACGCGCGGTCCGGGTAAGGCCGCCGACGCCTCGGGGCTCGACCTGAGCCACCGCAAGGCGGAACACGTCAAGGTCGTGCTCGGGCGGGACGTCGAAGGTCGCTACCGGTACTGGAATGACGTCCAACTCGTCCACCGCGCCCTTCCCGAGCTGGACTTCGCGGACATCGACCCGTCGGTCACGCTCCTTGGCCACCGCCTCGCGGCGCCGATCGTGATCACCGGGATGACCGGGGGATTCCCCGACGCGGCGAAGATCAACGACAACCTCGCGCACGCGGCGACCGACGTCGGCGTCGCGATGGGCGTCGGGAGCGAACGGGCGGCGGTCCTAAAGGGCCAGTACCCGGAAAGCTACGCGACCGTCGCACGGCACCAGGTCCCGCTCAAGTTCGCGAACATCGGCGCGCCGCAGATCATCCCCCAGGGCCCCGGTGACCGCGTCGTCGGCGCGGAGGAGGTACGGGCTGCGATGGAGCTGATCCACGCGGACGTGCTCGCGATCCACCTCAACTTCCTTCAGGAGATGGTCCAACCGGAAGGGGACCGGCGCGCTCGGGGTTGCATCGAACGTATCGGCGCCCTGGCCGCCGAGTTCCCCGTCCTGGTCAAGGAGACGGGCGCCGGGATCTCTCGCGAGGTCGCCGAAGAGCTGATCGCTCGCAAGGTCCGGGCGTTCGACGTCAGTGGGACCGGCGGTACGTCGTTCGCGGCCGTTGAGCATTACCGTGCCGTGGAGCAGGGGGCCGAGCGCGAGGCCCGAGTCGGCAAGACGTTCTGGGACTGGGGGATCCCCTCGCCCGTGTCGGTGCTCGAGCTCGTCCCGCTGGGGCTCCCCGTCGTCGCGAGCGGGGGGATCCGCTCGGGGCTCGACGTCGCCCGTGCGGTCGCTCTCGGTGCGACCGCGGCGGGGACGGCGGGTGGGGTACTGCGCGCGGCGTCGACCGGCTACGAGGAGACCCGACGCGAGCTCGAGACGCTCGTCCACGAGCTCAAGGTCGCGATGTTCCTCACAGGTTCGCGCACGCTCGACGACCTGCGGCGGGCGCCGTACGTCGTGACGGGAGAGAGCCGCCAGTGGCTCCACCGCTAGCGGCTCGGTTGCCCCCCTCTCCGGAGGACATCCACCGGGAGAAGCTCGCCCGCGCGAAAGAGCACCCGACGGGCCCGCTCCCGTCGAACGTCGACTGGATCCGCGCCCTCGCTCCGGAGGAGCGCGCGCGGTTCGCCGGGTCGGTGCGCCGCAAGCCGTCGCGCACGCTCTCGGGCGTTGCGGTCGTCGCGGTCATGACC
>JBOGRO010000048.1:0-53108 GCA_050749465.1 Thermoplasmata archaeon
GACCAGCAGGTCCCGGAAGATCTGGTCCTCCCGATCGAGGAGGTGGGCCTCGGGGATCATCCCCACGCTATGGAGCTTCGCCAGCTTCTGGCTGTCGACCTTGTCGTTCTTCTTCTTCGACCGCACGATCCACACCAGTTCCTTGGGGTGGGCCACGGTGAGATCTGTGAACCCCAGCTCCCGCAGCTGACGGAAGAAAGGGTAGGCGGTCCCCGACGACTCGAAGACGATCCGGGCGTCCACGGGAACCCTCTCCTTCAACGAGGCGTATCCTCCTGCGTCCATCGGGAACTCGAAGGTCTCGGCCTTCTCGTTCGCGAAGATCGTCGCGTGGCTGGTCGCTTCTCCCAGGTCGATCCCGACACTCACCATGTCTCGCGCACTGCGCTGCGACTTCTTGGTCTTCCTCATCTCCTCTGTCCCGCGACTTCGTTTCCTGAATCGAAGTCGCGCTCGAGGAGACGGCGGGGACGACCGGCTACGAGTCAGTCATAGCAGCCAGAACGCCAGGGACGCCGCCCGCTCCGGCCCCTTCCCCTTCCAGGTCTGCGGCTCCTCCCCGCCCAAGCTCTGCTTGGCCGACCTCAGAGAATCCTCGATAGGCCACCGCCCAAAGTAATGACTCACGACCGCCCCGGGACTCATCGCAAGGTCGGTGGTGAACAGGAAATCGTCCTTCTCGTGGCCCTTGGGGTCGCGCGAGACCACGATCTGAATCGGCCGGATCCCGCAGGTCCCGTACCACAGAACGATGCGGGTGAGCACCAGCCGCCGATCGAGCCGCCCCCGTCGGTCGACGACGACGTTCTCCCACCCCAGCTCGGTCCGGGTGGCCCAGGCCTTGAGCGACGAGAGCCGCTTCCCCTTCTTGCGGGGTCGGCCATTCTGCCCTGGACGGCGGGGTGGGGGAAGTTCGTAGAGCGCCGCGTCCCGACGGATCCTCGAGGTGACCTCGGTTCTCGGGAGCTTCCGCCCCGCCAACGGAGCGTACGCTCCATCGGCGATGAGATGGAACTCCCGGTCCGGGTGTCGCTCGGCGAGACGTTGGACTGCCCGAGCGCCCAGTTCGGGAAGGGTCGTCCCCTTCTTGTGGTGAAGGCGGACGGCGAGAGGAAGGGCCAGAGGTTCGCCGCCCCAGGGAGCCTTCACCCGCAGCGCGAGGACGAGGAGGTTGAGACCTCGGTCGTAGACCACCGAGTTCTTAGAAGAGCGGACGGCGTCGCGGAAGACCCCGACGCCGTGGATCTTTCTCCCACGGCGGTGGAAGAGGGTGTCGTCGAGGAGGAGGTCGATGCGTCCCTCGGGGGCGAAGAGCCCTATCACGAAGTCGGCGATGCGGTCCCAAAGCTCGTCGAGGGACCAAGCAGCCGCCCGCACCAGGCGGTGGTAGGCGTCGTGGGGCCGTCGGTGGAGGAGACCTCCACCGCGGATCATGCCGGTGATGGTGCGCCGAGTCGGACAGAGGACCCACGCCGTGGCGATGTCACGGAACAATTCGGCGGTGGGGACTGTGAAGATGTCGGCGAAGAGGTCGAGGAGGGTAGCCCAGAAGGCTACCCCCGAGGAAACCCGATCGACCGATGCGTTCTTGGGGTGCCGCGCTCCCGGATGGGATGCAGCCGCAAGGCTGCCCCCGATGGCGTGCTGCTTCACACCAACACGTCTCGGGGTTACTATCAATTCGAGGGGCCTCCACTCGCAATCCTCGGGGCGGCGGTGGGTTCATGGTGAGGGGGTCAGGACAGGCTCAAAATGTGCGAAACTCGACGGAGGGCGGAAGGAAGGAAGCTCGCCGCATAGGGGTCGCTCGAGCTCACGGTCACCGACGAGGAGGAGAGCGCGAGCAGTCCCAACAGCGGGAGGAGACCGAGGAGTACTGCGTTCTCGTAGAAGGCGAGGTAGGACCCGTAGGCCCACCCCGCATGAAGGTCGGGGGGGCGCTCCCCCTTCCATACAGGTCGTAAGAAGAGGTATGCGAGACCCACCTCGAACACGAAGGTCAACAGCCCGTACGCGAGGTAAACGGGGAGGGTATCCAACTGGAAGAAGGGGGCGAAGAGGACCTCCACGACTCCCTTCGATCCGATCGCCAGAAAGTACGCGGCGGCCGCGATGCCGAAGAGCGCGCCCTTCCACCGGAAGT
This sequence comes from Thermoplasmata archaeon, assembly GCA_050749465.1. GTDB lineage: Archaea > Thermoplasmatota > Thermoplasmata > Lutacidiplasmatales > UBA184 > Lutacidiplasma. The sequence continues at coordinate 2,144 of JBOGRO010000048.1, forward strand.
AGAGGACGGGGATGACTCCGATGAGGATGGCGATGATGGGAGATAGGTACTCGGTCGGGTTGACGTACACGAGCGGCGCTCCTCGGAGTGCGGGCCGTCTCGGGGGAAGACGCTAGGGGTTCGTCGGGGGCGCGCCCACCGGAGGCTTCGGCTTGCGGAAGGCGCCGATCAACCCCACGACGCCTCCAGCCACTGCGAGGGCGAGTCCAGCGAGCGTCGCGAGGCCATAAAGGGCCACCGTGTTCGTGTAGAGGTAGTCCACGGTCGTGGTAGGTGCGGAGTTGCCGAAGGACACGACGTAATAGCTTCCCGCGGAGACCGAGTAGGCGACGGTGCCTGAGGTAGTCACCGTTGCCGGCACCCCTTCGGTCCCAAGGTTCGTGGCGTTCACAATCGAGAGGTTCTGCGCGGTAACCAGTCCTTCCCGGGAAGGGGCCTTCTCGATCGTCACCGTGGCAGCCTGAGTCAGGTTGAGCTCTGGGCTCACGTACTCCCCCGGGGAGCGGAGCGTGAAGTCATTGACCGGGTGGAGGGCTCCTTTTGTTGCGTAGACGCCGGCGAAGAGGAGCGCGATGCCGACCAAGAAGAGGACGAGTCCGATTGCCGCGAGTTTCCGACGCACGGCGGCCCTCGCGCCGCCCAATCGGAGCGGGGCTATAAATCGTTACCGAGATTAGTAACGACGCCGGATCCCGTGGAACCGGCTTAGGTCGCACGGCGCGCTCGCAGGAACTTCATGTTCTCCTCGAACTGATCCGGCCAGGCCCACACACGGAACGGACGGGGGATCTCGTCCGGGCCTTTCTCTCGGGCGAGCTCGATCACCGTTCGGAGGTACTCCTCCATCGCGTCGATCGCCTCGGCGGAGCCGACCGGTCCGTGACCCGGAACGATCGCCTCGGGCCGCAGGGCGGCGAGGCGCGCGAGGACGATCCGCCAGTGCTCCGGGTCGCCCGAGGTCAGGTTCGGGTGGTGGCCGGTCACGATGAGATCGCCGCCGAAGAGGATCCGCTCGTGGGGAAGGAACAGGACCGCGTCGCTCGCCGTGTGGCCGCTCCCGAAGCTCAGGAGCTCCGCCGCCCGCGTCCCCGGCAGCCGGACGCGGCGCTCGAACGTGCGGGTCGGCGGTGTCCACCGGATCCGCGGGGCGACCTCGAGGAGAGCGCGGTTGACGTTTACGATGGTGCGAAGGTATCGCCGCGCCGCCGGCGACCGCGCGCCCTCGAGCATCCGCTCGAGCTTTCGCACGTCCTTTGCGAGCGTCCTCGGCCGCAGCTCGGCCAAGAGCTTCCTCCGCTGCCGGACCAGAACCTCCCGGGTCACTCGGGTCGCGTAGATCGGCGACGGGGCGAACACCTGGTTCCCGAGGATGTGGTCAAGGTGCCAGTGGCTGTTCGCGGCGACGGACGGTTCGCGACCGGTGCGGTGCTTCGCCGCGGCGAGGAGGTCGGCCGCCGCCATCGGGTTCAAGCTGGTGTCGAAGACGAGGCAACCGCCGCCGAGGTCGACGATCCCCGAGTTCGAGAGCCCCGCCCCACCGGGTCGGCTCACGGCGGCGGTGACCCCCGGGCTGACCGTTTGAAATGCGTAGTGCGCGGACCGGACCACGGACCCTCGAGGCGCCCACGCGCGAAGCGGCCGTCGTATATGATGGCGGCTCCGGGCGGTCGGTCCGGTCGGTGTCCCGTGGTCCGCTCCGGAAACCTGTTACTGACTTCAGTAACACTTTTACCGCGGGGTGTCGTAACCCCGTCATGTTCAGCCGCGCGGAGCGGACGTACCTCGAGATCCTCGTTCGGGATCCCGCGGAGTCGGCGAGGGCGACCCTCGAGGTGACGTTCCCGAACCCGACGTACCGTCGCAAGCTCCTCTGGGGGATCCGGCGGAAGGCGGACCGCTCCCTCGCCGACTGGCGGCTCTACTCCGCCGCCGTAGAACGCGAGCACCGGATCCTCCCGCGCGCTCCCGAGGGTCCGCCGGGCACCACCCCCGTGTTCGAGGATTCGATCGTCACGCTGCTGAAGGGCTGGGGCAAACGTTGGGACCGGCTCAACCGAGGCCGATCCGCGTCGTCGGCCACCGCCCGGGGGCCCCGGTGAACCATGTTCGGACCTATCTTCTGGGCCGTGGTCGGAGTCGGGATTGCGCTGGTGATCATCGCGGTCGTCTTCTACGTACAGGTCCTCCGACGGGGGCGCAGCCTCGGCACGACTGGCGCCGTCCAACGCTCCCACCTGACCTGTCCGAAGTGCCACCAAGAGTTCGACTACGACTGGGTGCCGGGCGTCTCCCTGACCGCGGTGCGGCTGGGGACTTCCCGGTACATGGCCTGCCCGCTCTGCGGCCGGTGGTCGACCTTCGACATCTACGGCGGGATGGTCGCGCGGACGCCCCCGCCCCCCGCCGGAGTTTAGGCGTGCGCCCCCCGGGACGTGGACGTACGTCCGGGGCTACGGCTACGCCATCGAGTGCGAGCGTCCTCCCGGGTCGAGGAGCCTCTGTATAGCGGCCAAGGCGCGATGGCCCCCGGCCCAGTCCCACGCGGAGCCCAACCCCCTCGCCGGCTACCGGGAGACGCGAGCCGGCGTCCTCGAGGATCCCGTCCGTGGACGCGGCACGCGCCCATCGTGCCGGCTCGCCGCGCGTGTTCGGTCGACTACGTGCTCAGCCCAACCTCAGCGGAACCCGTACGGAGTGATGGCTCACCAGAACGACACCGCTCGAGGGTGTGACCGTGGCCGGGCCCTGCGTCAGCACCGTGGCGCTGAACGTGTAGGTCCCCGGAGTCTCGTAGAAGACCAGAGTGTGGGAATAGGTCGACTGACTCACCCCGTTGAGGGTCACCTCCCAGTCGGCACTGCTTCCCCTCTCGCTCAAGGTGAACGTGACCTTGTAGGCCACGATCGGTAGGGGCAAGTAATCGCCACCGGCCGCGATGTAGCCCGACTCGTTGTACGGGAGGGAGCTCCCGGGGGCGTAATCGATCCAGTAGTTGCCTCCCTGCCAGTGCGAGGAGACGATCGTCCCCGTGAGGTCGTATCCGTTGAAGACCACCGAGTATCCCCGGGGCTCGACCATCGGGAGGTTCCAGTTCTCGAGGTTGACCTGGTAGAAACCGAAGAACATGTTCTCGTTCGGCGCGTACGCGGTGATCGAAGTCCCGACCCAGTTGTTGTAGATCCAGTCCCCGGCCTCGAAGGCGAAGATCGCGATCGGGGGCCCGTTGCTCGCTCCGACGGCCGGATACATCGTCGGCGACAGCTGGGAGCTGTTCACGAACGTGTTCCCCCAGACGACGTTCCCGGTCGGCGCGAAGGGGTCGACCCCCGCGAGCAGCAGAGAGCTCCCCTGGCTCACGAACGTGCTATCGCCCACGAGGTCATGGGACCCGCCCCAGACGACCACGTTCGCGATCGGGAGCCCTCCGGAAGGTCCGTAGTCGTCGTAGAAGAACCACCCGGTGATGTCGTGGGCCCCCCAAATCGTCACGTCCGACGCGTCAACGACCTCGAACTGCAGGTGGTTCGTGAGCGGCAGCCCGTAGAACGCCAACTCCGCCTGATAACCCGTCTGATACGTCAGACCCAGCGAGGCGGGGTGGTTCAGATCGACGTGGGCCGTCGTGCCGGCGAAGAGCACGCCCGGGAAGACCTCGAAGAGGTAGTCGTTGAACTCTCCGAACACCGGGTTGAGTCCGCCCGGCGCCGGATTGTTCACGATCTGGTAGGGGTGGGCCGCACTTCCCGTCCCTCCGGAGGAGATCGCAGCCAGCTGGCCGTTGTTCCAAGCGAAGAGGGGGGTGTAGACCCCGGTTCCGTCGTCGCGATGCAGGTTGAAGGAGAGGCTCGCGTGCCCCCCGTTCGCCACGGTCACCGTCGTCTGGATCGGGGCATAGTCGCTCAGCATGGCATCGACCGTGTACGTGCCCGGTGGAACGACGTAGTGGACCGAGCTCGCGGTCTGCGTCGGGGCCCAGGACGCGTAGTTCGCATCAAAGACCGAGCCGGGGGTAGCGAAGACGAACGCGTTCGACGGCGAAAGCGGCCCGGAGAGGGTGGCGCTGCCGAGGTTTCCGCCCGGAGTGCCGCCCCAGAGCGGCATGGGGATCGATGGCCCGGTGCTCAGGGTGACCGTGCCGGGGGTCGTGTAGGTCTCGGAGATCCCTTCCGAGGTCTCTCCGGTTTCCGAGCCGAAGTTCCAGGCCGACTTGGGCGCAACGTACGCGTGTTGGGCATTGTCCCAGTACTGAAGGCTCTCCGACCCGCTGATCCCGTAGATCGACGTCGTGGTACCACCGCCGGGCCCACCGATCATGATCTCGGCGTCGTAGGGAATGTACCCAGTGGGCGTGTACCTCGATCCGTCGACGAGGAACGGCGATCGCGGGACGTCGGCGAACGGCTTCGTCGAGTTGAACATCACCGTATCGTAGACGCCGGAAGCCTCCGACGAGCCGGTGGTCGGGTCGACGACGTTGTAGCCGAAGCGAACCGTTGTGTACCCGTAGCCATTGGAGAGGTTGTCCGTGGTGCTCGAGTTCAGATACAGGTGGACGGTCAAGGGGAAGATGAGCGGCAGGCTCGGGCCGATGTCGTAGTAGTACTCGGGGTAGACCGGGGTCCCGTTGCCCGAGAAGATGGTGCCCTGCGTGAGGGACACCGCGGGAGAGGAGAAGTTCCAGACGTTGTCGAGGAAGGTGATGTAGCCGGGCTCGGGGTAGTTGAAGTAGAGCACGTTCTGGGTCCAGAACGTGTAGCTGCTCTTGCTGCCGACGGTCGAGTGGGTCGTCATCGCGTTGAGTTGGACGCCGAACGTGTTCTGTGAGCCGTTCGTGGAGATCGCGCCGTCGTTGTCGAGCAGGAAGTTGTTGACGCTGTTGAGCGTGATCGAGCCTTCCCAACTCGTGGTCCGGTACGAAAACGCGGTCGCGGTCCCGGTGTTGTTACGGACTCCATACGCACCGATCCCCATCGGTGCGGGGGCTTGGACCATGCGGGGGCTCACGACCCCGTTGGAGGAGACGGTCGATTGACCGAGCAGGTTCGGAAGAGAGACGGCTTCGATCGGGATGTGGTCGTTACTGGCAGTGGTAAGGATGCGCTGCTCGAGGGCCATGCGCGAGGCGTTTCCGGGGGGGGAGGTCGCGGCCGGCGCCGGCGGAGCCACCGTCAGAGGGGCGGTCGATGCGCTGCCGACCGGTGCGACGGCCGTGGGGCTCGCGCCGACCGGACGAGCGCCGGCCAGTCCAACCCCGAGCGAGAGAAGGGTCAGTGCGGCTACCAATACCACCAAGCTGACGTGTCGTGCGGTCATGCCGGCGGTCGTATAACCTTCCTATAAAATACTCTTTGGTCGAGTAAAAAAAGAGCCGTGCCCCGGTGGAAACAGGAAGCGCCGGGCGACCGAACGAGGGGCGGTGCGCCGACCTCATCGAGGTCGGAGGACCGGCCGTGGACCGGGTCCGAGAAGGGTCGAGGTCGACGGCGTCCGAGCGACACGGTCACCCGGGAGACCTTCCCGGGCCGTGAACGGGCGGCGGCGCTTCGATGCGTGGAGGACCCCGTACGCCGCCATCTCCAGAGTGGAGAGGAGCGACCGCATCGGTTCGGGTGGCCGACCATGGCTGCCGGTGCGATGCGAGAGGGTCCGTCGCGAACTGCTCCCGAGTCCCCGGTCCGCTCCGGGGACCTCTCGCCGGAGCTCCCCCTCCGTCAATGGCCCTTGCCCGGCGGCGGGTCCGCGACCCTACACGCGCCCGATGCGCTCGCGCTTTCGAGTCCGCCGGGTGAGGAAGGCCCACGCGAGCACCGCCGCGATCCCGGCCCCGACGGCCGCCCCGACCTCGAGCGTGAGCCACGGGAGGGCGGCCGGGCCACCGGACCCGGAAGCGACCCCGAAGACGATGTGGACCACCTGGGCGCTCGCGGAGATCTCCGTCTCGCCGGTCGCGTTCGTGAGCGGGACGTAGCCCGTCGGAGGGTTGACGAAGTAGGAAAAGGTCCCGTTCGGCTCATAGAACAGGATGCTCGGAGTGGCGGCACCGCGGGTCACGCCTTGGTACGTGACCGACCAGTCGGTCCCCGCCGGGAGGCCGGTCTCTTCGAACTGGACGGAGTACCCCGTCACCGTCCCCAGCACCGAGACCTGGGAAGAACCCTGGTCCGCGACGTACACCTGACGGTTGGAGGGGTCGTAGATCGTCACCTCGGGATAGATGCCGATCGACGGTTGGGCGATCAGGGTGGTCCCGTTGATCACGCTGACCGCGCCCGTCAACTGGTCTACGACGTAGACGAGCCCGTCCGCCGGGTCGTACTGGGACGCTTCGGGAAGACCGCCGACCCCCACCGTGCCCACGAGCGTGGTGCCGTTGAGCACCGTCACGCTGTCGGTCTGGCCGTCCGGCACGTAGAGCCAACCGTTCTCGGTGTCGACCGTAGCGTAGCCGGGGCCGCCGCCGACTCCCACGGTCGTGACCACGGAGGAGTTCCGGATCACGACCGCGATGCCGCTGCCGTAATGGATTCCGCAGTTCGGCGGGCAGAACCCGTGGCTCGGCTGGATCGTCTGGTTCATCACGTAGAGGAGGCCGTTCGTCGCGTCGTAGACGGCCTGGTCCGGAAGCACGAGCCCGGTGTCGATCGACTCGACGACCGTCGTACCGGACAGGACCGACTCGGACTCGGAGTACTCGCTCGTGATGACCACGTCGCCGAGCGCCGGGTCGTAGATCGCGTTCACCGGCCCTTCGCCGATCGTGACGTTCGCGAGCACGGCTGTCCCGTTCAGGATGTCGACCGACGAAGAGCCGAAGTCGGGGACGTAGACGAGTCCGTCCGTGGGGTCATACACCGGGGAGATGGGGTCCGAGCCGACCGGCAGGGTCCGTTCCACCGTCGTTCCGTTGATGATCGTGACCGACTCGGACCCGTAGTTCGCCACGTAGATCGTCCCGTTGCTCGAGCTAAAGGCGATCCCCTCGTCCCCGGTACCGACGGGGACCGTCGCGATCGGGCTCGTACCGCGAAGGACGGTGACGTTGTCCGCTCCCTGATCGGTCACGTAGATCAATCCGCTCGCGGTGTCTTGCACGAGGAACGTGGGTAGGTCGCCGACGGGAGTGGTCGCGATGACCCCGACGACGGGCGTCGTGCTCGGGGGGTTCGGGGGAACGGTGAGCTCGGGGGCGCTTGCCCCGGAAGCGACGCCCGGGGTCGAGCCCCCGGCCGGAAGGACCCCGACGGCGAACGCGGACCCGAGCAGGAGCAGCGAGACGGAGGAGATGATCGCAGCCTGCCGGAACGAAAGCCGCATCCTGGGACCCGGATAAATTGGTCGGACTTTACGCTTTGTCTCGCCGGTGGAGCGCCGAGGGGAGTCCCGCGAAATCCGAGAGGGTCGCTGGAGGCCTTCCGGACCCGCGGCCGCTACCCCCGAGGTGCGCGAGACGGAGGATGCGCTCCTGTTTGCCGGCGCGGCGGCTCCAGAGCGCCCACGCGAGGATTCCCACGGCGGCGGCCGCCACGACGCCAACGAGGATCAGTCCGTCCGGGCTCGGAAGGCCGAACAGTCCGGGGGGAGGCGGACCCCGGAGCGGAGTGAACGCGATCGAGAACAACACGGGGGAGTCGTTGACCGTGAAGGCGCCGGAGGCCGGCTTGACCGAGTACCCGGTCACCGAGTTCACGGAGAACGAGTACGACCCGTTCGCCTCGTATTTCAGGAGGGTGGACGTGTTGGACCCGATCGTAATGTGGCTGACGATGACCGACCAGTTCGTGGAGTGCGAAAGCCCGCTTTCCGTGAACTCGACCGCCCAACCGGTGACGCGGCCGAGCGCGCTCACCTGCTCCGATCCTCGGTCCGCGACGTAGACGTACCCGTCGGTCGGATCGAACGCGGCGGTGGAGGGATTCACTCCGACCGAGACGTCCGAGATGAGGTCCGTGCCGTTGATCACGCTCACGTCGCTGGTGAGGTCGTCCGGCACGTAGACCCAGCCGTTCGCCGGGTCGTAGGTGGCGGAGGACGGGAACCCGTCCACGTCGACGGTGCGGACGACCGAGGTTCCGTTCAGGACCAGGACCGTGTCGGGACCCCCGAGCGGGAGATAGACCCAGCCGTTCTCGGCGTCGCACGCCGGGTAGCCGGGGCCGGGGCCGATCGCGAACGTCGCGATACGGCCCGTCGAGTTGAGGATCGAGACCCCGGAGCCATCGCCCCCGGTCGGCGTATAGTTCGTGACGTAGAGGAGGTCGTTCTCCGAGTCGAAGACCGCGGTGAACGGGGTGATCAGCGCCGTGGGGATCGAGGCCACGACCGCGAGCCCGGAGAGCACGGTCTCATTGCCCGAGAGCTCGTTCGTCACGTAGACCCTCTGGTTCGCGGGGTCGAACGTCGCCTGGGCCGGGGCGTCGCCGGCGGGCAACACCGCGACCACGGCGGTCGCGTTGAGCACGCTCACGGTCCCGGAGCCACTGTTCGGGACGTAGACGTAGTCGTTCGCCGTGTCGAAGGCGGGCACGAGAGGGTCCTCGCCGACCGCGATCGTCGTCATCAACTTGGTACCGTTGAGTACCGACACGGAGTTCGAATCCGAGTTCACGACGTAGACCGTTCCGTTCACGGTGTTGACCGCGATGCCGTCGTCCCCCGGGCCCGCGTCGACGGTCGCGACGAGCGAAACTCCCGCGAGGACGCTCACGGTCCCGGACTCCTCGTTGGTGACGTAGGTGCGGCCGTTCACCGGGTCGTACTCGACGGACGACGGCAATTGCCCGACCCCGACGTTCGAGACGAGTCCAACGACCGGTGAGGTGTTCACGATGGCGCCCGGCTCGACCGTTCCGCTCACGGCGTCGGTCTCGGTCAGCCCTGACCCCAACGCGGACGACATCGTGCCTCGGCCCGAGGCCCCCCCGATCGCCACCGCGCTGCTGACAACGAGGAACAGTACCGCCCCGACGACGACTGCGGGCCGAAAGGCTGGACCCATGACCGGATGCACGCGGTACTCGAAATAAGGCTAAAGGGACGTCGGGAGAGGGCGGACCCCCGCTTGCGGCGGCCCCACGGCGGGAGCGGGCCCGCCAGCTTTTCCTACTCCCTGCTCTCTCGTCGGCACCATGAGCCCGCGCGATCTCGACCAGAGCTGCATCGACACGCTCCGATTCCTCGCCGTCGACGCGGTCGAGAAGGCGAAGTCCGGCCACCCGGGGCTCCCGCTAGGCGCTGCCCCGATGGCGTACGTGCTCTGGGACCGCTTCCTGCGCCATAACCCGGCCGATCCCGAGTGGCCGAACCGCGACCGGTTCCTGCTCTCCGCGGGGCACGGCTCCGCCCTGCTCTACGCCCTGCTCCACACCACCGGGTACGACCTATCGATCGAGGAGCTCCAGCGTTTCCGTCAGTGGGAGAGCCGGACCCCCGGGCATCCGGAGCACGGACGCACCCCGGGCGTCGAAGCTACGACCGGCCCACTCGGTCAGGGCTTTGCCATGGGAGTGGGCATGGCCATCGCCGAGCGCCACCTCGCCGCGGCGTTCAACCGGGACGGTTACCCACTGGTCGATCACCACACCTACGGGATCGTCTCCGACGGCGACCTGATGGAGGGGATCGCCTCCGAGGCCGCGTCGCTCGCCGGGACGCTGGGGCTCGGGAAGCTGATCTACCTCTACGACGACAATCACATCTCGCTCGAGGGGCCGACGTCGTGGGCGTTCACCGAGGACGCGGGCCATCGGTTCGAGGCGTACGGCTGGCAGGTCCTGCGCGTCGGGGACGGCAACGACCTCGCCGCGATCGACGCGGCGATCCGGGCCGCTCGCGCGGAGACCACGCGCCCGTCGCTCGTCTGCATTCGGACCCACATCGGGTACGGCAGCCCGGTCCAGGACACCCGCCAAGCGCACGGGGAGCCCCTCGGTCCCGCGAACCTCCGCGCGACGAAGGAGAAGCTCGGTTGGCCGCAGGAACCGACGTTCCTCGTTCCCGACGACGCCGGCGAGCATCTCCGGCTCGCGCTACGCCGCGGGGCGGATGCCGAGGCGGAGTGGAAGGCCCTCCACGGGCGCTACGCCGGTCAGTTCCCCGACCTCGCCCGGACGTTCGACGACCAGATCGCCGGGCGGCTCCCTACCGGTTGGGACGCCGGCCTGCCGTCGTTCCGACCGGCGGAAGGGCCGGTCGCAACCCGCGACGCGTCGCAGAAGGCGCTGACCACTTTCGCCACGTCGCTCCCCGCGCTCCTCGGCGGGGCCGCCGACCTCTCGCCCTCCACGAAGACCCTCCTCGCGGGTTCCCCGGACTATTCGGCGACGGACGGGGGCGGCCGGAACTTCCACTTCGGGGTCCGCGAGCACGGGATGGTGGCGGCGCTCAACGGACTCGCGCTCCACCGGGGATTGATCCCGTACGGCGGCACGTTCCTCGTCTTCTCGGACTACGCGCGGGGGGCGATCCGCCTCGCCGCGCTTCAGCAGACCCACGCGGTCTTTGTCTTCACGCACGACAGCGTGGGCATGGGGGAGGACGGCCCGACCCACCAGCCGATCGAACAGCTCGTTTCCCTGCGGGCGATCCCGGGACTCGTGCTCCTCCGGCCGGCCGATGCGAACGAGACGGTCGCGGCGTGGCGCGTCGCGGTCCAGCGTGCTGGACCGACCGCGCTCGTGCTCACGCGGCAGAAGGTGCCGGTACTCGACCCGACGACCTACCCGATCGCGACGGGCGTACCCCGCGGCGGCTACATCCTCGCCGAGGCGACCGGTGGCCCCGCCCAGGTCGTCTTGATCGCGACCGGTTCTGAGGTGTCGGTCGCTCTCGACGCACAGGTTCAGCTCGCCGCGAAGAAGATCCGGGCCCGCGTGGTGTCGTTACCGTCGTGGCGACTCTTCGATGAGCAACCCCCGGCATACCGCGACTCGGTCCTGCCGCCCGGCCTCCCCCGTGTTTCGGTCGAGGCCGCGACGACGCTCGGCTGGTCGCGGTATGTAGGCACCCACGGAGCATCGGTGGGGATCGACCGGTTCGGGGCCTCGGCGCCCGGCCCCGTCGTCCTGCGGGAGCTCGGCATCACCCCGGAGCACGTGGCCTCGTCCGCCGAGCGCCTCCTCAGCGCCGCCCTTTCGGGAGGAGCGCCATGACCCGCCTCGCCGACCTCCTCGCGCGGGGCCAATCGCCGTGGCTCGACTACATCCGACGCAGCCTTCTCACGAGCGGCGAACTGAAGCGGATGGTCGAGCAGGACGGGATCACCGGCGTCACGATCAACCCCACGATCTTCGACAAAGCGATCGCCGGGAGCCACGACTACGACGCCCCGCTGAAGCAGATGCTCGCGCGCGACCCCCACCTCGCTCCCGCGGAGCTGTACGAACGGCTCGCGGTCGAGGACGTCCGGGGCGCCGCCGACGTGCTGCGGCCGGTCTACGACCGGACCGAGGGGAAGGATGGATTCGTCAGCCTCGAGGTCGCCCCGGGGCTCGCGCACGATACCAGCGGCACCATCGCCGAAGCGCACCGTCTCTGGGGCGAGGTCGGCCGGCCGAACGTGCTGATCAAGGTCCCCGCCACGCCGGAAGGGATCCCGGCGATCGAGCAACTGCTCGGGGACGGGATCAACGTCAACATCACGCTGATGTTCTCGATCGCGCACTACGAGGCGGTCGCGCAGGCATACCTGCGGGGCGTCGCCCGGACGAAGGAGCCGTCCCGCCTCGCTTCGGTCGCGTCGATCTTTGTCAGCCGCATCGACACGGCGGTCGACCGCGTCCTCGACACCTCGACCTCGCCCGATGCGCCGGCGTTGCACGGCCAGGTCGCGATCGCGAACGCGCGCATCATCTACGCCCGGTTCCAAGAGCTGTTCCACGGCGCGCCGTTCGCGGCCGACCGGGCACGCGGCGCCCGTCCGCAGCGGCTCCTGTGGGCGAGCACGAGCACGAAGGACCCTCGCTTCCGCGACACCCTCTACGTCGAGGAGCTCGTCGGGCCCGAGACCGTCGACACGATCCCGCCCGCGACCATCACGGCGTTCGAGGCGCACGGTGTGGTCCGGGGCGACACACTGACCACGGACGTCTCCGGGGCCCGCGCCTGCCTCGACCGGGCGGCGAAGGCGGGCGTCGACCTCGCCGCGATCACCGAAGCGCTCCAGGTCGAGGGCGTCGCCGCTTTCACGGCGTCCTACGCCCATCTCCTCGGCTCCCTCGCCAGCAAGAAGGAGTCGCTTTTCGCCGAGGCGGTCGACCCCCAGGCGTGGAGTCTCGGCGCGGACGCGGAGCGCGTCGGCGCCCGCTGGGATGCGTGGCAGGCCGCGCGGGTGCCCGAGCGTTTCTGGAAGCAGGACCCGAGCCTCTGGCCGCAGGCACCCCCGGACGAGGTCCCCGACCGGATGGGGTGGCTCCGTCTGCCCGAGATGATGCACGAGGAGATCGGCCGTCTGACGGCGCTCGGCGACGAGATCCGGAAGGAGGGGGTCCTCCACGTCGTGGTCCTCGGCATGGGGGGCTCGAGCCTCGCGCCGGACGTCTTCGGCCAGGTCTTTGGGAATCGACCGGGCGCCCCGTCGCTTCACGTGCTGGACAGTACCCACCCGGACGCGGTCGCCGCGCTCGCGGCGCGCCTCGACCTCCGCCGCACGATCTTCGTGGTTTCGAGCAAGTCCGGCACCACGACGGAGCCGCTGTCGTTCCATCGGTACTTCGCGGCGGCCGTCCGCGCCGCCGGCGGCGACCCCACGCGCTCGTTCGTCGCGGTCACCGACCCCGGCACGCCGCTCGAAAAGCTCGCCCAGACCGAAGGGTTCCGTGCGGTCTTCCTCGCGCTCTCGACCGTCGGCGGTCGATACTCGGCGCTCACGATGTTCGGTCTCGTTCCCGCGGCGCTCGCCGGGATCGACATCCGCGCCGTCCTGGACGGGTCGTGGACGATGGCGGAGGCGTGTGCCGCGACCGTGCCGGTCCGGGAGAATCCCGGCCTCGCGCTCGGCGCGGTGGTCGGCGAACTCGCGACGCACGGCCACGACAAGTTGACGTTCTACGCGTCGCCGGGGTTCGCGCCGTTCCCGATCTGGGTCGAGCAATTGGTCGCGGAAAGCACCGGGAAGATCGGCAAGGGGATCGTGCCGGTGGTCGACGAGCCGCGCGTCGCTCCGGAGCAGTATGGAGCCGACCGGCTCTTCGTCGAGATCCAGGAGGGGGCCACGTTCGACGCTCCCCTCGCCACGCACACGAGCGGCCTCGAAGCGGCCGGCTTCCCCGTGATCCGGATCCGCGTGCCTTCCCGGGAAAAGATCGGCGAGGAGTTCTTCCGCTGGGAGGTCGCGATCGCGAGCGCGGGGATGATCCTCGGGATCGACCCGTACGACCAGCCGGACGTCGAGTTCGCGAAGGAGCTCGCCCGCCAAGCGATGGCCCGCCCCGCGGGTTCGGGCGGCGACACGGGGGTCGTGACCGTGCACGCCGACGACCCCGCGGCGCTCTCGGCGGCCGTTGCTACTTGGACCGGGCGCTGCCGGCCCGGCGACTACGTCGGGATCCAGGCGTACCTCGCCCCGACCCCCGCGACGTCGGCCGCGCTCGATGCGCTCCGCCTCCGCCTGCTCGAGCGCCTGCGCGTCGCGACGACGTTCGGCTACGGTCCTCGCTTCCTCCACTCCACCGGCCAGCTCCACAAGGGAGGTCCGAACACGGGGCTCTTCCTGCAGATCATCGACACTCCGCAGAAGGACGTCGCCGTGCCCGGCGCGGGATACACGTTCGGCGAGCTGATCCGAGCTCAGGCGCTCGGCGACTACCAGGCGCTCCGACAGAAGGGCCGCCGGGTGCTCCGCCTCGACCTCGACACCGATACCGCGGGGGGGCTTCGGCGCCTGACCGAGGCGCTCCGTGCCTGAGATCGCTCTGCTCCTCTGGGACGTGGGCGGAGTCCTGCTCTCGAACGGGTGGGACCACTCCGCCCGGGCGGCCGCCGCCGCGCGGTTCGGCCTCGACCCGGCGGAACTCGAGCGGCGCCACGGACTCGTCGATGGACCGTTCGAGACCGGCCGGCTCGACACCGAAGGCTACCTCTCTGCGACGGTATTCTACGAGCCTCGTTCCTTCCTGCGCGAGGAGTTCGTCGCGTTCATGCACGCGCGCTCGACGCCGAATCCCGGGGCGATCGCCACCGCCCGCGCGCTGCGGGCGAGCGGGCGGTACCGGATGGCGACCCTGAACAACGAGTCCCGAGAGCTCAACGAGTACCGACTTCGCAGCTTCGGGCTCCGGGACCTCTTTGACGTCTTCTTCAGCTCCTGTTACACGGGCCGCCGCAAGCCCGACCCCGACGCCTATCGGTTCGCCCTCGAACTCACGCAGCGCGCTCCCGACGAGTGCCTGTTCCTCGACGACCGCCCGGAGAATCTCGAGGCCGCGACCGGCCTCGGCCTTCGTACCCTGAGGGTACTTGACCCGGCGCGGCTTGCGGAGGACCTGGCCCGGGCGGGCGTCGCGTCGGGGTGAGGAGGGAAACAATGGAACTGGGGATGGTCGGACTGGGTAAGATGGGCGGCAACATGACGGTGCGACTGGTCCAGGCGGGCCATCGCGTCGTCGGCTACGCGCGGACGAAGTCGGTCGTCGACGAGGTGGTGGCGAAGGGCGCGGCGGGGGCGAGCTCGCTCGCCGACCTCGTTCGCCAGCTGAAGCCGCCCCGCATCGTCTGGCTGATGATCCCGTCCGGCGCGCCGGTCGACCAGATGCTCGAGGCGCTCCATTCGATGCTCAGTCCCGGCGACACGATCGTCGACGGAGGCAACTCCTACTACCGCGACACGCTCCGGCGCGCCGCGCTCGTCACCGGCTGGGGGCTCCGCTACGTCGATGTCGGCACGAGCGGCGGGGTCTGGGGGCTCACGGAGGGCTACTCGATGATGGTCGGCGGCGACAAGTCGGACGTCGAGCGGATCCGTCCGATCCTCGAGACGCTCGCCCCGGGGCCGACGAAGGGCTGGGGGCACATGGGCGCCGTCGGGTCGGGCCACTTCGTGAAGATGGTCCACAACGGGATCGAGTACGGGATGATGCAGGCGTACGCGGAGGGGTTCGCGGTCCTCCAGGCGAAGAGCGATTTCGCGCTCGACCTCCACCAGGTCTCCGAGGTCTGGAGGTACGGGAGCGTCATCCGCTCCTGGCTGCTCGAGCTCACCGAGTCGGCGCTCGCCGAGAACCCGACGCTCGAGGGGATCGCGCCGTGGGTCGTCGACTCCGGCGAGGGGCGTTGGACGGTGACCGAGGCGCTCGACCTGAACATACCGGCGCCGGTGATCACCCTCGCGCTGCAGCAGCGGTTGCGCTCGCGGGAGTCCGACCCGTTCACGGAACGTCTCCTCTCGTTGATGCGCAACAAGTTCGGCGGCCACGCGGTGAAGCGGGAGAGCTAGGGATGGCCAGCGTCGCCCCCGACCGGCATCTCTTCGTGGTCCTGGGGGCGACGGGCGACCTGATGCAACGAAAGCTCCTCCCGGTCCTCTTCCGCCTCGCGGCGGGCGGCCGCCTCCCCGCGGGGAGCCTCGTTCTCGGCGTCGCCCGCAAGCCGATGGACGACCCGGGATTCCGCGCGGTCGCGCGGGCGTCCCTAATCCGGGACGCGGTCCAGCCGAACGAGCAGGTCGGCTCGTTCTGTGAGGGGACGCTCTTCTACCACACCCTCGCTGACGAAGGGCCGGCGGGCTACGTGGCCCTCCGCCAGCGCATCGAGCAGCTCGAGAAGGCCCACGGTCTCGACGGGAATCGGATCTTTTACCTCGCGCTCCCGCTCCAGGCGTTCGGCCCGACGCTCACGGGCCTCGGGGAGGCCGGTCTCAACAAGGGCCCCGGGTGGACCCGGGTCGTGGTCGAGAAGCCGTTCGGCCGGGACCTCGCCTCCGCGGAGGCGCTGAACCGCCTCGCGCTCTCCTACTTCGCCGAGAAGGAGATCTACCGCATCGACCACTACCTCGGCAAGGAGACGGTCCAGAACCTGCTCGTCTTCCGGTTCGCGAACATGTTCATCGAGTCGCTCTGGAGCCGCGAGCGGATCGACCAGGTCGAGATCACCGTCTCCGAGAGCCTCGGCGTCGAGGCGCGAGCCCGCTACTACGAACCGTCCGGCGCGCTCCGCGACATGGTCCAGAACCACGTGACCCAGATCCTGACGCTGGTCGCGATGGAGCCGCCCGCGACGCGCGACGAGGACTCGGTCCGCAACGAGAAGGTCAAGGTCCTCCAGAGCGTCGTCCGACTCGGTCCCGGGGACGTGGTCCGAGGTCAATATGACTCGGGGAGCGTCGACGGCGCGGCGGTGGTCGCCTACCGCAGCGAGTCGGGCGTCGCGCCGAGCTCCGACACCGAGACGTTCGTCGCGCTCCGGCTCAAGATCGCGAACTGGCGGTGGCAGGACGTCCCGTTCTTCCTCCGCACCGGGAAACGCCTCGCCGCGAAGGCGTCCGTGGTCGTGCTCACGTTCAAGGCGCCGCCGGTGTCGTTCTTCCAGACCGCGGAGGAGTACCGGTCGAGCCCGGACCGGATCTCGATCCTGATCCAGCCGGATGAGGGGTTCGAGCTCGCCTTCGAGGTCAAGGTCCCGGGCCGCGAGATCCGCGTGCAGACGCACCGGATGAAGTTCCACTACGCGGACGTATTCGGGGCGCTGCCCGACGGCTACGAGACGCTCCTCACGGACGTGATGCTCGGCGACCCGACCCTCTTCGTGCGGGCGGACGAGGTCGAGGAGGCCTGGCGCCTCTACCAGCCGCTCCTCGACCACCCCCCGCCCCTCGCGTCGTATCCGGCCGGGTCGTGGGGGCCGGCGGCGGCGGACGAGCTCGTCCGACAGTGGGGCGGCCGGTGGTTCCTCGACTAGACCGCCGGATCGAGCGCTTCCCGGACCTCGCCCGGGCGAGCGCCGCCCTCGCGCGTCGCCTCTGCGGCGAGGCCCGCAAGGCGGTCCGGAGCCGGGGGCGATTCCGCTGGGTGATCTCGGGCGGAAAGACCCCGCTCGGGCTCTACCGGACCCTGGGCGGTGTCTACCGGGACCGCTTCCCCTGGGCGGAGACCGAGCTTTTCTTCGCCGACGAGCGATGCGTTCCCCCGACGGACCCCGACAGCAACTTCGGCGCCGCGTGGGCGACGTTCCTCTCGCGCGTCCCGATCCCGCGCGCCCGGCTCCATCGGATGCGCGGCGAGCTCCGGCCCCCGCCGGAAGCCGCGGCCCGCTACGCGCGCTCGCTCGGCCCCGCGGTCCGGCTCGCCGACCCGGGAACCCCCCGGTTCGACGTCGTCCTCCTCGGGATCGGCCCGGACGGGCACACTGCTTCGCTCTTCCCCGGCCAGCCCGCGGTCCGCGAGCGCCGGCGCTCGGTCGTCGCGGTCCGGCGGGGCGGGCTTCCGCCGTACGTCCCGCGACTTACGATGACACCGCTCGCGCTCTCCTCCGCGCGCGAGGCGTGGTTCCTGGTCGCGGGGTCCGACAAGGCCGAGGCGATCGCGGGGATCTTCCGGCCCGGGCGAGAGCGGGACCCGAAGTTCCCGGCGGGGGTCGTTCGTCCCGCGGGCCCGTCCCGTTGGTTCCTCGACCGCGCGGCGGCCTCAGGCCTTCCGGCGGCGTCGGGCCGCCGGCGGGACTCCCCGCCATAGTCGGACGCCGCCCGCGATCGCGTTGCGGTTATCGCCCCGCTCCGCGCGCGGAGGGAGCGTCCTCAGCTTGCGAGCGTTCCCGCCGCCGAGCACGACGTAGTCCGGCTCGAGCGCGGCCGCGAGCGATCCGACGACCGCGAAGACCTCCTTCTGCCACCGCTTGCGGCCCAGACGCCGGAGGCCCGCTTCGCCGACGAACTCCTCGTACGTACGCCCCTTCTTGTACGGAAGGTGCGCGAGCTCCATCGGCTCGAGCTCCCCGTCGACGATCATCGCGGTGCCCAGCCCCGTGCCGAGGCCGAGGAAGAGCATCCGGCCACCGCGGTAGCTCCCGAGCGCCTGCATCGCGGCGTCGTTCGCGATCCGCGTCGGGTGGTGGAACGCCTTCTCGAAGTGGAAGCCCACCCAACCCGGGCCGAGGTTGTGGGGCTCGTGCAGGATCCGCCCGTGGACGACCAGGCCCGGGTACCCGATCGCGACCCGAGCGTAACGCTCTCCCCGCAGGAGCGGCGCGAGCGCGCGGAGCATCTTCTCCGGACCCATCGCCGGACCGGACGGGACGTGGACCTCGGCCCGTCGATCGGAGAAGCCGAGCTTCACGTGGGTTCCGCCGACGTCGAGCACGAGGATTCGCCGCGGCCGGGTGCGCCGGTGAGCGACCATGCTCGACCTCAGCGCACCTTTCCGATTAAGTCTCGCAGCCGCGGGCGGGACCCCAGGAGGCCACGGACCGGCAGCTAAGCACGTGGCGTGACCCCACGTTGTGCGTCCCAGCTTTATCTGCTCCCGAGGTTCCCCCCGCCGTCCAATGCCCGAACCGATCATCGCCGAGAACCTCGTGAAGGTCTACAACGGCAAGGTTCGGGCGGTCGACGGCGTCAGCTTCCGCGTGAAGGAGGGCGAGGTCTTCGGCTTCCTGGGCCCGAACGGGGCCGGCAAGACCACGACCGTCCAGATGCTGACCGGGAACCTGAAGCCGACCGGCGGCGCGGCGACCGTCGCCGGGCTCGACGTCGCCCGGGACCCGCTCGCGGTGAAGGAGCGGATCGGCCTCGTCTTCCAAGAGTCGACGGCCGACCCCGACCTGACCGGGCGCGAGAACCTTGAGCTCGCGGCCGCGCTCTTCCGCGTCCCGCTCCGCTCGACCAAGGCTTCGGTCGATTCGCTCCTCCGACGGATGGAGATCGGCGACGCCGCCGACCGCCTCGTGAAGACGTACTCCGGCGGGATGCGCCGCCGACTTGAGCTCGGGGTCGGCATCATCCACTCCCCGGGAGTCCTCTTCCTCGACGAGCCGACGCTCGGCCTCGACCCGCAAGGCCGCGCCGGGTTCTGGCGCTACGTGCTCGAGCTCCGCAAGGAGCACGGGATGACGGTCTTCGTCACGACCCACTACCTGGACGAGGCCGACACGATCTGTGACCGCCTCGCGATCATCGACCACGGCAAGATCGTCGCGACCGGCACCCCCTCCGAGCTCAAGGACCGGCTCGGCGGCGACATCGTGACCGTCCGCCCGACGAAGGGCGTGACCCCCGCGGCCGAGAAGATCCTCTCCGGGCTCCCCGGCGTCGTCTCGGTCACGAACTTCGAGGGCGCCTACCGGGTGAAGGCGCCCCGGGGCGAGGAGCTCATCCCGACCCTCGTCGAGAGCTGCGCCCACGCGGGCATTGGTCTCGCGGGGGTCTCGCTGAAGCGCCCGAGCCTCGACGAGGTCTTCCTCGAGTTCACCGGCCGCGAGTACCGCGAGGACGAGGGGCTGACCGCGACCGACCGCGCGGTGCGGATCGGCCAGGTCCAGCAGGCGTTCGGGAGGGCCCGGCGATGATCCGCGAGCTCGGCGCGCTGACGCGGCGCGAGCTCCTGCGCCTCTCCCGGAACCCCCAGGCGATCGCGACGTCGCTGCTCCTGCCGATCCTCTACCTCGTCCTCTTCGGGCAGGCGTTCAACCTGGGCGCGCTCTTCCCGTCCGGGCCCTCCGGGATCGTCGCGATCCACGAGACGTTCCGGGGCGCGCCGAGCTACTTCTCGTACTTCGGCGCGGGGATGGCCGGCTTCGTCGCCGTGACCGCGACCCTGTTCATTGGCGCGAACGTCATCTTTGACCGGCTCTTCGGGATCCTGAAGCGCACCGCCGCCTCGCCGGCGACCGCGACCTCGATCTTCGGCTCCCGTCTGATCGCCGGCATGATCCAGCCGGTCGGGCTCGCGTTCCTCGTGCTCGGCCTCGCGGTCTTCCTCGGGCATCTCGGGCTGAGCGGGCTCGAGGTCACCGCCTCGCTCACCGTGGTGGGCGTGGTCGAGGTCGTCCTCGCGATCGTGATCCTCTCCGCGATGTTCGCGTCGCTCTTCCTCGCGATCGGCTTCACGATCGAGCAGCCGCAGAGCTACTTCGCGGTCGTGAACGCGGTCAACCTGCCGGTCCTCCTCACGTCGGCCGCGCTCTTCCCGTGGGGGACGATGCCCCCCTGGTTCGCGACGGTCGCCTCGTACAACCCGATCACGATCGCGGTGAACGTCATACGGGAGAACCTGTTCGCGGGTGCGATAGCGTACTACCCGTACGGACCCGCGGTCTACCTCCTCGCCCTGCTCGCCTGGGCGCTCGGGATGTTCGTCCTCGCGACACTCCTCGCGGCCCGCGCGCTCGCCCCGCGCGCCTGAGCGGTCCGCGTCGCGCGGTGCGCTCAGTCCCCCGGGGACTCCGGCGCCTCCGGGGACGGAGGGGCCGAGCGGCCCCGGAAGACGATCGGGACGAGCGAGAGGAGGACGAGAGCGGCCGAGACGAGGAAGATCAGGTGGATCGACCCCAGGAAGCCGGCGGCGATGCTCGCGCTGCCCCCCTGCAGGGTGCCCCCGGTCAGGATGACCTCGAGCGCGGAGCGGGGCACGACCGACGACATGATCACGAGCGTGACCCCGAGGCTGACGGTCGCGCCGGTGTTGACGAAGGTCGTTCCGATCCCCGACGCGACCCCTCGCCGGTTCGGGGCCACCGCGGTCATCATGACCGCCCGATTGGGCGACGCGAAGAGCCCCATCCCCGCGCCGACGAGCAGGAGCGGCGGGGTGAGGGCCAGGAACGACTCCGCGGGGCCGATCGTGCTGAGCCACAGGAACCCCGAAGCGGAGACGAGGAGGCCCCCGATCGAGAACCAGGTGGGGCCGTAGTGGTCCGAGAGCCACCCCGAGATCGGCCCGAACGTCGCGAGCGACGCCGAGACCGGGATGAGCGCGAGGCCGGCCGTGAACGGGTCGAGGTAGCGCGGCGGGCCCTGGAGGTAGAAGACGAGAACGAACGTGAACGCCCCGCGGGCGAGGGCGTTCAAGAGCGTCGCGGTGGTCGTCGTCGCGAAGACCCGATTGCGGAAGAGCGACAGGTCGAGCATCGGCGACGGGACCCGCGACTCGATCCAGACGAACACCACGAGCATCGCCCCCCCGAGCGCGATCGTCGTGAGCGCCACCGCGCCCCCGACGTCCCCGAGCGCGCCGAGCGTGACGCCGGCGAGGATCAGCGTGAGGCCGACCGCGAACGCCGCGTTCCCGACCCAGTCGATGCGGGGATGCTCCTCCCGAAGCGCGATCTCGTGGAGGTCGAGCCAGGCCCGCAGGGTCGCGACGACCCCGATCGGAACGTTGACGAAGAAGATCCACCGCCACCCGATCGTCGACGTGATGAGCCCGCCGAGGATCAGCCCGGCGACCGCGCCGACGACGATCGAGATCTGGTTGATCCCGAGTGCCCGCCCCCGCTCGTTCGGGGGGAAGGCGTCCGTGATGATCGCGGCGGAGTTCGCGAAGAGGAAGCCGGCGCCGACCGCTTGGACGAGGCGGAAGACGACGAGCTCGGTCCCGGTCTGCGAGAGACCGCAGAGGAGCGAGCCGAGGGTGAAGACGGCGAAGCCAAGGACGTAGAGCCGCACGCGCCCGAAGAGGTCGGAGAGGCGCCCGAAGTTCAGCAGCACCACGGCGGTGAACAGCGAGTACCCGAGCAGGATCCAGAGAAGGGTCGTCGCGCTCGTGCCGGGGAGCTCTCGGCCGATCGTCGGGAGCGAGATCAGGACGATGTTGGTGTCGATCGCCGCCATCAGCGTGGCGACCGTCGTGTTCGAGAGGACGAGCCACTTGTACTTCATCGCCGAGAACGGTCGGGCGGGCACGCGCTCGGTCGGCGGGGCGGAACGCGAAGGGGGGACGGCGAGCGAGACTCGCCGCGGGGACCGTGCGACACGCCGACCCGCCGCTACCCGGGGCTCGCGGGGTTCGACTGGTAGCCGGCGATCTCCGAGGAGACCTTGTCGACGTACTCGCGGAACATGCGGATCACGGTGCGGGCCGTGATGATCCCGACCAGGCGGTCCCCCGAGCGGACGACCATCCGACGGATCCCCTTCTGCGACATCGTCGCAACGACGACGTCGGTCGGCGTGTCCGGCGCGCACGAATCGACCGCCGCGGTCGCGATCTCCCGGACCCCGACCTTCGCCGGATCGAGGCCCGCGGCGACGACCTTCGCGAGGTAGTCCCACTCCGTGACGATCCCCGCGATGGTATCGGTCCCGCGGATCAGCACGGCGTAGCCCTTGTGCTGCTCCGCCATCTTCCGCGCGCACGTCAGGGCGTCGACGCCCTCGTCCATGGTCAGCACGACCTTTTCCATGATGTCCTTGGCGACGAGCACCATCGCGCCGCCGGACGCCGCCGAGATTAATACGATGCTCGAATCGCGCCGGTGGCGAAGCCGATGGACGAACCCGAGGACGCTCCGCCGCTCGACCTCGAACTTCTCCGCGGGTTCGCCTTCGAGTGCCGCCCCGACTGCGGGCTCTGCTGCTACGCGGAACCCCGCGTGCTCGCCGCGGAACGCGCGCGGCTGCTGACGATCGTGCCCGAGGCCGAGTTCGAGGGCGGGGGGAGGGAACTCTTCCTCTCGGCGCACCCGAACGGGGGCGCGTGCCGGCTCCTCGAGGAGAACCGGTGTCGGGCCCATCCGGCCCGTCCCCACCCGTGCCGGGAGTTCCCGCTCACGGTCCACGTCGGGACACGTTTGCAGGCGACGGTCGTCCTCTCCTGCCCGGGGGTCGGCCTCTCGGCGCTCTCCGAAGGGCCCGGGCGCCGGCCCCCACCGCTCGGGGAAGGGTTCGCGACCGAGCTGGCCGCGCTCCGGGAGCGCGTCGACCGTTCCGTCGTCCCTCGTCTCGCGGCCGCCGCCCGCCGCCGCCGCAAGGTCGTCCGTCTCCTCCAGGACGAGGGCCGATGGGTCGACGAAGAGGAAGTGCGGGATGAGATGCGCCGGGGGATCCCGATGCCCGTCGACGAGGACTTCCCGGTCCCGGACCCGCCGAGCGCGGACGACGGCATCGAGTCGCTGCCGCTCTTCTTCGACCGCCGCGCCGCGCCCGTCGCGATCGCGCAGGGGCTCGGCGGCTGGGAGCTCCTCGAGCTTTCTCCCCGCGGCGGGAGGTCGCGTTCGTTGGGAGTCGTGCCTCCACCGGACCGGCGGCCCGAGCTCGCGCCCGACGCCGCACGCGCCCTGCACGGGTACCTCCGCTACTGGCTGGAGCGGGACGCGCTCTTCGGCGCCGTCCACCTCGCCATGGCGGAGGCAACGGACGGCTCGGTCGTCGAGTGGGTCGCCGACGAGCTCCGGGGGATCGGCGCCCTCGTCCTCGCGCGAGCGGTCGTCCGCGCGAAGCTCGCGCGGGGGATCGTCAGCACGCTCTCCCTCGCCGACCTCCAGGACGGGGTCCGCGCGACCGATCAGGACCTCCTCGACCGCGGTAGCTGGGGGGACCGGTTCTAGGTCGGGGATACGCGCGGGAACGTCTGACCGAGTGCTTGCTCGAGCTCGCCCACGAGCTTCGTTTCGTGCTCGGGGCGCCAGCGCGAGCCGGTCGGTTCCTCGGGATCGACCCACGTCTTCGGCGCGAGCTCGCCGATCGTCGCGCGGTACCGCTCCCGCCACGACTCCGGAAGCGCGGCGTGGGCCTCCGGTGCCGACCCGCCGGCCAAGATCAGCCCGGTCGTCGCCAGCACTCGGCTGACCGACCGCGCCCGGTAGCCGCCGCCGCCGGTCACGACGAGATGGCCGCCGGCGAGCTCGTGCGCGAGCCCGAGGACGGTCCGGTCGATCTCGGCGTACGCCGCGGGCGTGTACTGCAGGTGGGCCAGCGCATCGCCCGCGTGGCCATCGACCCCGTGCTGGAGGACGATCAATTCGGGGCGGAAGGAGCGGAGGAGCCGCGGGACGAGCCGCCGGAACAGCGGCAGCAGCGCCTCATCGCCCGAGAGCGGTGGCAGCGGGAGGTTCACCTTGAAGCCGGCGCCGTCCGCCCGCCCCGTCTCGGAGGGGAAGCCGGTCCCGGGAAAGAGCGTGCGACCGTCCTGGTGGAAGTCGATGTCGAGGACCCGTCCGGACTCGTAGAAACCGTACATCACCCCGTCGCCGTGGTGCGCGTCGATGTCGACGTAGGCGACCCGTCGGCCGTCCCGCACGGCCCGGCCGACCGCGACGGCCACGTCATTGAAGATGCAGAACCCGCTCGCTCGGTCCGCGTGAGCATGATGGAGGCCCCCCGCCGGATGGAAGGACGGCCGACCGTTCGCGAGCGTCCGCTCGAGCGCCCGCTCGGCGCCGGCGACGATGCGGGCGGCCTCTTCGTAGCACCCCGGGAACGACGGGGTATCGCCCGCGTCGAGGAGGATCGGGGACCCGAGCCCGCTCGCGCGCTCCACGAAGTCGAGATACTCGGGCCGATGGAAACCGAGCAGCCCCTCGCGGGTCGCCGGGTCGACCTGGCGGAGCCAGTCGATCGGGCCCCGTTCGGCCTCCCTCGCGACCATCGCCGTGGCCAGGAGGTCGGCGGCGAGTCCCCGGCTCCGTTCCGAGAAGGGGTGGTCCGCCCCCAGGTCATACGCCTCGAAGCGGGGGTCCCAGACGGCGGTGAGCGCGGTCGCGTTCACGCTCCCGCCCCGGCCGAGCCCATAGGGGGCACGGGGTCGGCCGGTGGATAACGCTCCCGGGGTCGAGGGGACGACCGAAACCGAGGCGTCGCGACCGCCCGGCGGGACTAGCGTTCGTTGGGCTCGGGGTTCTCGGCCCGCGCGCGGCGGCCCCAGACCTTCTCGAGAAGTCGGCTCGTCGAGCGGAGCGTGACCTCGGTCACGGCGCTGACCCGCGCGACCTGGGCCCGTGAGCGGCGCTCCCCGTGCTTCTCCGCGGCGATGTAGATGAGCGCGGCGACGAGGCCATGCGGGGAGAGCCCCGAGAGCTCGGGGTCGTCCCGCGCCTCGTCCAGCATCGCCTCGACGTTCGAGCGGACCCAGGGAGAAAGGGCCAGCTCCTGCGCGTACCGTCCGAGGAACGCCTTCGTTCCGACACTGGGGACCGGCAGTCCGACTCCCCGTTGGATGACCTTGAACGTGCGGCCGACCTCGGACCGCTTCGCCGACACCGAGTTCGACACTTCCCCGAGGGTGCGGGGGATCGAGTACCGTCGGCACGCGACGTAGACCGCGGCACCGACGCTCGCGGAGAGGCTGCGGCCCCGGAAGAGGCCCCGCTGCTTCGCCTCGCGGTAGACGTGCTCCGCCTCGGCCTCGATCACCGGGGGAAGACCGAGCCGCTCGGTCGCCGCGACGATCTCGTTCCGAGCGGGGGACCGGTCGGAGCCCCCTTCCGAGACGCGGGCGGTCTGCCGTTGCATCACCCGCTTCAGGTGCTGGAACTCGTAGCGGCGGTGCCAGCCGAGTCGCTTGCCCTGCCCATCGCGGGACGTCGAGAGCGTCGAACCAAGCGCACGCTTCGAGCCGCCGGGGGGCACAAAGGGTCCGATCCCCCGGCCGCTCCCCTCGGATCCGGGGGCCGCGGTGGGAGGGGGCGCCGTGGCGAGGATCTCCCCGGTCTCGAAAACGAGCCCGCACTCGGCGCAGTGGGTCTCCGCTCGGATCGGGTCGACGATCCGATGCGTGCTGTGACACATGGGACACGTCACGGCGGCGAGAGGGACGTCGGAGGATTCCGGCCCCGTCCGCGTGACAGAGTCTGGCACGCTCTCTCCGGGTGCATCGATGGGATATGAGCTCTCGTCCCACTACCGGCCGTCGGGACCGGGGACCCACCGCCGGCAAACCTATTTCTCGAGTGCCGGTTAGGTATCGGCCGTGCGGACGGGTCTCCTCGTCGCCGGAGCCGCCGTAGCAGTGATCGGCGCGGGCGTGCTGCTCGCGTCCCTGTCGTTCTCGACCGGACCGACCTCGACCCAACTGGACCCGGTCTCGCTCCCCGACGTCCCGGGTCACGCGTCGTTCGCGCTGCAGCTGGAGGGCGTCAACGAGAGCTCCGCGAGCGTCACGCTGACGTGGGCCGCGTCGGGGGACCTGCAGGTCGCGCTCTATACTTCGATCTCGTGCCCCCACATCCACGGCGTCTGCCCGAGCGCGACGCCCTCCGCGACGTGGTACCTGAACTCGGGCCACTGGTCGGCGAGCGGCGGGCTGACGTTCCCACTGTTCCTGAACATCTCGAACCCGAACGGGACGCCGGTGGCGTTCTCGGCGACCTTCATGGAGACGTACACCCTGAGCCCGCTCGCGAACCCGACCTGGAACCTCTTCCTGCCGCTCATCGGCGCGGTCGTCCTGGTCGCGATCGGTGGGGTCTCGGTCTTCCTCGGTCTCTTCCTCCCGAAGGGCGTCTACTCGACCCCGCGGGGACCGGAGAATTTCGAGGACGACGACCTCGAAGACTTCGACAGGGACGAGATCGACGGCGACGGGCCGGACGAGGGTCCGCCCAGCGGCGGGCCGACCTAGGCCGCGCTCGGTCCGCCCGCGCTCACTGACCCCAGAACGGCTGAGTCGGCCGGTGGATCCGCGAGACCTCTTCGAGGATCTCCGTTTCCCGCGGGGAGAGCGGTTGCCCCCGAAGGGCCCGCGCGGCGGACTCCGGGATCGCGACGAGGAGCTGGTCCCCCTCCTTCACGTTCCGGCCGACCACCGCCCCCTCGATCGACGCCGCGAGCTCGGTCGACTCTTCCGCGGAGGGGACCGACTCTCCGTCCTTTTGGAGCCCGCGCAGGACCCCGACCTCGGTGCCGTCGGTCTTCATCAAACGGACCCCCGGGCGCAGGGTCCCGCCCACGACGCGGACGCCGACGATCGCCGGTTTCGACTGGCGGAAGACGAAGCCGGCGAGGATCTCGAGCTTCGCCGGGTGGACGAGCTCGAGGCGGCGCTGGGCCTGGAGCGAACGGAGCCGCTCGTCGCGCCACTTCGTGTACTCCTCGATCACCCGATACATCACCTCGCCGCGGAAGATCCGGACCGGTCCCGCGTCGCCCTCGGGCTGCGCGTCGGGGAGCACGGGGACGTTGAACGCGAGGACGGCCCGGTGGGTCGGGTCCTTAACGGTGGCCATCCGGATGATCGTCGCGCGGCCCACGGGCCCGACCGTCGCCTCATGGACCGGGATCTTTCCTTCCCGACACTCGAAGGCGAGCGCCTCGAGGCCCCCGAGGGCGTCGGCGCAGATCGCGATCCCGCTCTCGGTGAGCTCGGCGACCGGCTGCGTCTCCCGGGCGAGCTCGAGGCGGACCCGCTCCGCTTCCTCGGGCGAGCCGACGACCTTGAGGAGGCCGCCCGGCATCGCGTCCTCGATGCCGGTCGCCGCCAGGTAGACCCCGGCGGCGGCGACGACCTCGTCGAACGAACGGAGCCTCACCTGCTTCGAGCCGGTCCCCGGCTTCAGCGGCACGGGACGGTAGATCCCGCGGACGCGGGTCGAGAACGGTTCGGTCCGGCCGGTCGCGACGACCTCGTCGCCCACCCGGAGCCGGCCCCGATAGACGATCACGTTCCCGACGGGACCGATCCCCTTCTGGTCGCTCCGTTCGAGGATCGTCGCCTCCCCGCCGTCGGGGACGAGCGCGAGCTCGCTCTGGAGGAACCGCTGGGCGAGGCCGACCAGGAGCGCGATCAGCTCCGGGACCCCGACCCCGCTCTTTGCGGAGACCGGGACGATCCCGACGTTGTGGGTGAAGTCGCTGACCCGGTCGTAGCGGTCCGCGGAGAACCCGAGCTGGACGACGCCCTCGGCGACCGAGTAGAGGTGCTGGTCGAGCGTTTTCTCGAACTCGGGCCCTCCCTTCGCGAGCTGCTCCGCGAGCGGGAGCGGCGCCGGCGTCTTCCGCCACCCCGAGAGGAGGTCGATCTTCGTCAGGGCGATCGCGAACGGGGTCTTCTCGTGCCGGAGGATCTGGATCGACTCGCGGGTCTGCGGCATGAGCCCGTCGCGTACGTCGACGACCAGGATCGCGAGGTCCGCGAGCGCCCCGCCGCGGCGGCGCAGGGTCTCGAACGACCGGTGACCCGGGGTGTCGACGAAGAGCAGCCCGGGCACGGCGAGCTGCTCGGTCGTCAGGATGCCCGCGCAGAGTCGGCGCACGACGGTCCCGGGCACTTCGATCGCACCGATGTGCTGGGTGATCCCGCCGGCCTCCTTCGACGCTTGCACGCTCCCCGCGATGCGGTCGAGGAGCGTCGTCTTCCCGTGGTCAACGTGACCGAGGAGGGAGACGATCGGTTCACGAAGGTCGGTCACGGCGGAGCGACCGGGGCCGGACCATTAGCGTTTCCGGGCCGCCGGTGACGGGGTCGGGCCGAGGTGGGCGCGGAGCTCGACCGCCGCGCTCTCCGGCGGTACGGGATTCACGGGTAGGCCGCCGCCGACCTCGAAGCCGTCGGCGCGAACGAGACGGGGGGCGACCTCCACGTGCCAGTGGAACCCGTCCCCGTCACCGGCGGAGGTCGAGAGACCGTGGACGAACCAGTTGTACGATGCGCCGGGCCGGACCGCCGCGAGCGCAGCCAGGAGCGCGGGGAGGAGCTCGGACAGCCGGTCGACCTCCGCGTCGGTCGCGTCCGCGTACGTCGCGCGATGGCGGCGCGGCACGATCCAGACCTCGTAGGGATGCTCCGAGGCGTACGGGGCGAAGGCGACGAAGTGGGCGTCCTCCGCGAGGATCCGGTCCCGGGCCGCGACCTCCGCTCCTACGATCGGCTCCAGTCGACACGCCCCACTGACCCGCTCGCGCATCGCGCGAGACTCCTCGGCGAGGCGCGGCGGGACCGGTCCGGTCGCGACGATCTGAACGTGCGGATGCCGCAGCGTGCCGCCGGACTCGGGGCCCCGGTTCTCGAACAGGAGGACCGCCCGGGCCGACGGGTCGTGAGCGATGGTGCGGACGCGGTCCCGGAGGAACCGAAACACCACCTGCCGCTCCGGGCTCGTAAGCTCCGCGAGGCAGGACGAGTGGCGGGCCGTCAGGACGACGACCTCGTGGACCCCCGCGCCGGGGAGGCGTTCGAACGAGCCCGTGGAGGCGACGCTCGGCGCGGACGGGGAGGGTTCCACCGACGGGAACTTGTTGGCGAACGCGCGGACGGTCCAACCCGGTCCGTTCGCTCGGCCGCCCGTGGGCCGGATCGCGGCGGACTCGGGTGGAGTGCGGGTCTCGTGGCCCTCGCAGAACGGGCAATCGGGGTCGGAGTCCGCACCCGGCGCGACCGCCGGGTACTCCGTCGGTCGCGCCGAGCGGCCGTCGGCGATGATCCGCCAGCGGCCGGTCAGCGGGTCTTTTCGGTACTCGGACATCCCCGTCGCCAGCGCCTTCTAACCTTATGGCAGCGCGCCCGAGCCGTCCCGTCCGCCGAACGCCTCGAGCGAGACCTGGCGTCCGCGCCGCTCGCTGAGCCGCTCGGTGCGGACGGAGAGGGTACGCACGGCGCGGCGGCGTCCGGCCCGCTCCGCCTCCCACAGTTCGCGGGCGAGCCGCACGGCTTCGGTCTCGATCGATCGCCGGCCCTCGTGAGCGGCGCCGAGCGAGCGGATCCGTTGCGTCCGGGTGAAGTCGCTCCAGCGGAACGCGACCCCGACCGACGCGTAGCGAAGGCCCTCCTTCTCGAGGCTCGTCGCGAGGTCGTCCGCGAGCGCCCGGACGGCCGGCTCGATCCCCTCCCAGCGGTCGAGGTCCTGAGGGAAGGTGCGGTCGGTGGACCGCGACCGCGGGCCGGTCCACTCCTCCGTCGCATCTTTCCCCTCCCCGCGGGCGAGCGCGACCCATCCTCGCGCGGATCCGCCGACGCGGCGAGCGAGGAGGGACGGCCGCTGTGCGGCGAGCTCGCCGATCGTCCGAACGCCGGCCCGCGCCAGCCGCTCCTCCGTCTTCGGACCGACCCCGGGGATCGCGCGGACGGGCAGCGGGGCGAGGAACTCCGACTCCGTCTCGGGGGGTACGACCAGGATCCCTCCCGGTTTCGCCCGGTCGGTCGCGATCTTCGCGACCGCGCGGGTCCGCGCGACGCCGATCGACGCGGGGAGCTGGAGCTCCGTGCGGAGCGCCGCCTGGACGCGCGCGGCGACTTCCTGCGCCGCGTCCGGAGAGCCGAGGTCGAAACCGAGCGCGGCCTCATCGATGCTGAGCGGGAGGAGGTCGTCGGAGAATCCGCGCAGGAGCGTCCGGACCTCCTCGGCGATGCGAGCGTACTTCGCGTGGTCCGGCGGGATCCAGACCGCGTCCGGGCAGAGCCGCGCCGCCTGGCCGGCCGGCTGCGCGCTGTGGACGCCGAAGGCGCGCGCCTCGTAGCTCGCCGAGAGCACGACCCCGCGGGTCGGACCCGCGGCGGGCGGCGGACCGACGATCACCGCGCGTCCCACGAGCTCGGGCCGCTCGCGGAGCTCGCACGCGACGTAGTACGCATCGAGGTCGACGTAGATCGTCCAGTGCATCCCGGCTCCGAGAGGCACGAGGGGACGAGGCGGCTTTTCGTTTCCCTACGGGGGATGGCGAAACGGCCTACGGGCTCCCGAAGTCGACCGCCTTCGCGTCGACGACGATCCCCGAGGGTCCGATCGAGTACGGCTGGACGGTCCGGGCGTGGGCCGTCCGTCGCATCTTGAGGATCCGCAGCGAGAGGCCCACCCGGTGACCGTCCGGTCCGGTGTTGTAGGCCAGGAGCAAGACCCCGTCCGAGACGTACTCGGAGAGGCCGTCCCGGCTGACGTCGGGGTGGAGCGGGTCGGCCTCCGCGGTGAGGACCGTGGTCGCCCCCGCCTCGCGGCACGCGCCGGCGAGCGCGAAAAGCGTCGAGCGTCGGCTCGACTCGTCGTCGCTCAGCATGTTGAGGAGCGAGACCGAGTCGACGACGATCCGCGACGCGCCGAGGGACGCGAGCTCCTTGCCGAGCTCTCCCTGAACGCGGTGCAGGCTCTGGCGGGTCTCGCGCGGGTCGAGCCGGACGACCTTGAGGAGTCCCTGGTCGACCGCCGCGTCGACCGGCCAGCGGAACTGCCGCGCGCTCTCGAGCAGCTGCGGGATGTCCTCCTCGAGGGAGAGGAAGACGCCCTTCTCCCCCTTCGCCGCGCCGGCGAGGAGATACTGGAGCCCGAAACAGGTCTTGCCGGTGCCGGGGAGCCCGGTGACGAGGACGACGTGCCCGGCGGGGAACCCCCCACCGAGCATCTGGTCGAGGCCGTCGATCCCGGTCGGGACCTTCGCCCGCGGCTTCTCAGACCCGCTCATACTGCGTCGTCACCAGCCCGTTCTTCGTGTTCACCCGGATGACGAACCGACCCTGGTGCTCCGCCGGTAGCCGGGCGAGGACCGGCAGGAACTTCTCGATCAGCATCGCGCGCGCGCGGTGCGACGCGTGCGAGCTCGACATCCAGCTGAAGTGGAGCACGCCGTCGACCGAGTCGATCACGCCCTGCTCGACGGCCGGGGGCGCGACCCCCTCGGAGAGGAGCAGGTAGATGAGGCCGCCCCACTCCTTGGCGCGGCGGCGCAGCCCCTTGACGAGCGTCAGGACGTCGGCCGCCTCGACCCCGCGGCGGACGAGGAGGTCCGTCAGCGAGTCGAGGATCACGAGCCGGTTTTCGCCGCTCTCCTCGATAGTCTGCGCGAGGGCGCGGAGCGGGCCATCGTCCGAGCTCGCGCGCGCGGGGGCGCCCGAAAGGAGCGCCGACGGCACCGACGACCAGGCGGACGGCACCGGGGTGTCGGCGAAGTACGCGGAGGAGAGGTCGCGGAAGGTGAGGTGACGGCCGAGGACGCGGGGGTAGGTGCCGTCGAACGCCTCGCGGAGCTCCCCCATGATCTGCTCGCGCGAGCGGCTCGTGCTGACGTAGACGACCGACTCGGGGTAGACGAACGGTCCTTTCGCGTTCCCGAGGTAGAACTGGTGCAGGTGCGGGTCGTCGTACCGCAGCATCAGGTGGACCGCCGAGGTGAGCGCGAACTCCTGGTGTCCGGCGCCCGCGGAGCCGAACAGGAGCACGACCGAGCCGGCGGGGAGCCCGCCCGTCAGGTAGTCGAAGTCGGGGACACCGGTGGGGACCCTCGCGGGGGGGTCCGTCAGCTCCGGCGGCCGGAAGGCCCGGGACGCCACCGTCGGGAATACGAACGGTCGGGGAGACTCCGTCGCCATCTCAGGACACGTATCGGGGCATCCAGCCCGCCCCGAGGTATTAGTAGCCTCGTTTCGACAGCGGGCTTACCCGCTCGGCGACGCGTCGTTCTTGAGGAACTCACGCAGAAGGACGGTCGCGTACGACCCCTTCGGAAGCGCGAACCGGAACCGGACGCTCGTCGCCGATACGTCGAGCGCGATCGGTGGCGTCGGGACGAGGACGGGCCGCCACGTCCCCCGACTCGCGACCTCGGGCGTCGCGGGAAGGCGGAACATCGCGCGCTCGACCCCTTCGTCCCGGAGGATCGCGTCCAGCCACTCGCCGGGCGCGCCGTCGGCCGCGGGGGTCTCGAACCCGACGAGGGGCCCGGCGACGAGCGCCCGACCTCGGCGGACCAGGTCCGCGCACTCCGGCAGGTTGTCCGCACCGACGGGCACGGAGTCGGGGCCCCTCACGGTACCGTCCCGAGCGAGCCGCACGATCCGGTCCCCCGCGACGGGTCGGAGGTACGGGACCCGCGCAGCCCGCCGCGCGCCGAGCCATCGATTGAATACGAGCGCCTGGAACGCGTGGACGAAGAGCGTCCGTAGGTCGCGCGACAACGCCCGGAACGCGCGCGCCGGTGGATGCCCGCGGGCGAGGTGCTCGAGCAGCGAGCGCTCGAAGCGGTACTCCCGCGGGAACTCGCGGAGCGCCCTCGCCGCGTCGCGGTGCTCGGCGTACGCTCGGCGCGCCGCGTCCCCCACGCCCGGGCTGCCGCCCTCCGGACGGTCGGCGAGGTAAACGTCCACCGCCTTCGCGAGGTCGCCGCGGACGACCCACCGTCCGACCTCCTGCGTGATCGGGCGGACCTCGCCGAACCGTTGCGGCCCGAAGAAGTTCGGGAAGCCGCCGGCCTCGCGGAGCGCCGACTCGGTCGCGCGGTAGGCCGCGAGCGCCGCCGACGGCTCGAGGGCCAGCTCTCCGACCCCGAGGTCGAAGGCGTTGCCGTAGTGGTGACCGAGCACGAGCCCGTCGCGCGCGCGGTACGCCTCGAGGACGCGGACGTCCCGCAGGCCGAGGTCCCCGTCGGGGAGCGCGCCGCGATAAGCGAAGAGGCGCTCGGAGACCGCGCGGCGGTCCTTCGTCCCCGCCCACTGGACGGCATGGGGAGGGAGACCGAGCCGCGTCGCGACCGCCGCCGCGAGCTCGTGCTGCTCCCAGTCCCGACTTTCGAGGCGCAGGACCACGAAGGCGCCCGCGTCGTCGGGGTACGGATAGCTCGAGATCTCGGTGACCCGGAATTCGTCGGCGGTCGCCTTCAACCGTCCCGCGACTCCCGGCGTCCGAGAGGCATAGAAGGAGATCCCGATCCGCCGCTCGGCCGCCGGGGGTTCCCAGCCGTCAGTCGGCACCCCCGCGGCCACTCGCGGCATGATTAATAGAAGGGGGGTGGGTCCGCCTCGTACTTCGGCGGATGATCGAGGCCACGGCGCGCGTCCTGAAAAATATCGTCGAGATCAAGGTCGGCGACGTCGTCTGGGAGGGACGGCCGGTCCAGGCGGAGCAGGAGGGGATCGGCCCCCGTCTCGCCGCGCTCTTCTCGACCGACTACCACACGTTCGTCCCCCCGCGGACCGACGAGGTCCACTCGACCGTGAGCTACCGCCGCAAGAACGACGAGATCCGGATCCAGGTCGGCAACCAGAGCTGGCGCACGGTCTCGACGACGTTCGGTCCGCTGACGATCGACTACAACGGCGTCGAGTACCGGATCAACGAGCGGCTGACCGGCCGGTTCGTCGTCCTGCGCGCGTCGGCGCCGGTCGGGGTGGGCAACCTCGGGTTCCGCTCCTGTCGGATCGACGAGTACCCGCCCGAGCTCGAGCCGTTCCTCGCGAACCTCGCGCTCGGTTACGTGATCCGCACGCTCACTTGGGAAATGTTCTACATGTGAGCCCGGTCACGGAGCGACGTCGGGCGGGCTCGGGGGCCGAGGGACGGTCGCGCGGGTGTCCAGGGCGAGGTGGCGATGGCTCGCGGGACGCGGTACCTGGAACATGCGGTACGGGATCGGCAGGAGGAGAAGTCCCCCCGCGACGACCGTGACCGCCGCGAGGGAGTACGCGAGGTGGACGCCGTAGGTGGCGTAGAGCCAGCCGCCGAGCAGCGTTCCTAAGAGGCCGCCGGCCCCGGCGACCGAGCTGTAGAGGCCGAGGGCGCGGCCCCGCGCCGAGCGACCGACCAGGCGGACGAGGAAGAGCGTGCTCGCGGTACTGATGAACGCCCAACTGACGCCGAGGAGGGCGTTCAGGACGGTGAGCCACGCGAGGAGCGCCGGGCTCCCGAGGCCGAAGAGGAGGTAGAGCGGCCCCCAGAGGAAGAGCAGCATCAGGAGGACGCGGGCGCCGAGCGACTCGAGGAAGACCCCTTTCGGCGAATGCTTGTCGACCACGCGTCCCGAGTGGAAGAACAGCGCGGTCGATGCGGCGGCCGCGCCGAGGTAGACGATGAAGACCCCGGCGTCCGTGAACTTGGCGTCCTGCCAGAGGAAGACGGGGAACGGCCCGTAGAAGATGTCGAAGCCGACGCTCATGACGCCGAGGGCGGCGAGGAAGAGGTACTCCCTCCCCGGCAGTTTCTCCGCGCTCGAGCGGGTGAGGTCGATGACGCCGACGACCCGAGTGCGGATCTGACGGACCCGTTCCGTGACGCCGCGGTGCAGGTGGACGAGGTCGGCGAGGCGGCGCCGTTCGATCCGCCCGTTCGGTTCCTCGATCCACGCCCACGCGATGCCGGCCGAGAGGAGCGCGAGGACGCCCGCGAGCACGAGGAGCGCGGTCATCCCGTGAATGACGTTCTGACTCACGCCGAGGACGAACAGCCAGACGAACCCGAGGCCGAGGCCGATCGTCGTCCCGAGGCCCGAGATCAACCCGAAGAGACCGATGTCCGTCGGCCACCAGCGCTTGTGCCGCGTCTCGAGGAGCAGCATCGTCCCGATCGGCGCGCTCGCGGCCGAAGCGAGCCCCTCGACGATGTTGAGCCAGAAGTAAGTGAGGATGTTCTGCGCGAGCGCGATCGCAACGATCGCGAGTCCGGTCGCGACGAACGAGCCGACGAGGAAGTACTTGCGGTGGGCGACCCGGTCGGAGAGGTTCCCCCACAGGATCGTGAACGGGACCTGGCTCATCGCCGATGCGGCGATGATGATCGTCACCGCGAACGGGGAGGCGTAGAACTTCTGGAGCGCGAGGAGCGGGATCAGCGGCGCCGCGATCCCGTCCGAGATCGCGAGGGGGAGGTAGGCGAGGAACCAGAGGTCGCTGGAGGACGGACGGATCTTCGCCGTCGCCTTGATGTCGATGCTCACGCGGCCGCCACCCCGGGGTGGGGCCAAGATTCCGAGGGGCGGAGGATAAAGGCGGTGTTCCTGCGGAACTCCGAGGGAGAACCGCGGGTCCGGGGCGACCCCGTCCGGACCCTACTCGGCGGGGACCTTGAGCTCGGTCAGGAGTTCCCGGTGCTCTTCCTCGGAGATCCACTCGACCTTGAGGTAGTCGCGCAGGAAGTCGTTCGAGACGCCGAGACCTCGGGCCTCCTCGACCACGAACCGGTACGCCTCGACCTCGGTCCAGCGCTTGACGTAGCTGACGCCGGGCGGCCAGAGGTTCGCGCCGCCCTTCCGCTGCTGGACGTGGCAGAGCTCGTGGTAGATGTCCATGAAGAGCATGAGCGCGGGGCTCTCTTCGAGGTGTCCTTTCCCCACGACGATGCAGTCGGACCCCGGCGAGATCACCGGCTTCCAGCGACCGCGGGCGCCGGGGGGCTGGTCCCACGGCGCGACGTACATCCACATGTCCGCGTCGACGACCTCGACGCACGTCTCTTCGAAGAGCTGGACCCGTTTCTTCGGGTCGGGCTCGAGCCGGGCCGCGGGCGCGAGCTGGTCGAGGTCGGGAAAGACCGCGAGCAGGGGATGGCGGCCCGCCGGCATGTCCCGCGCGACGCGGAACCCCTGGGGGGCGCCTTCCTCCCGGGCCGGTTTCTTCGCACGGGACGGCATCGACGCAGGGCGAGGGCATCCCACAGATAAAGGCCGCGCCGACGTGACGCGGCCGGCGACCGCTATCGCTTTTCCCGCGGAGTACTTCGCTCGCAACGTGCCCTCGACTTCCGGAACGCTCACTCGGGTCGCCGGCGTCCGGGTCGGCCAGGTCGAAACGCCGAACGGGTCGAGCGGCGTGACGGTCGCGCTGTTCGACGGGCCGGCTCCCACGGTCGTGGACGTACGGGGCGGGGCTTCGGCGACCTACGACACCGCCTCCCTCTCGCTCGACGCGACGTTCGGCCGGCGATGGGCGATCTTCTTCTCCGGCGGGAGCCTCTTCGGGCTCGACGCGGCCCGGGGAGTGCGGACGCGGGTCCTGGAGACGGGCGGCGGTCACCGCGCGTTCCGCAACCCCACTCCCATCGCCCCGATCTCGGGCGCCGCGCTCTTCGACCTTCCCCGCTCCGCGGCCGCGCTCCCCGACTACCTACCGCTCGGCTACGAGGCGGCGCGACGCGCGAGCCGCGCCCCGGTCGCGGTCGGTCGCGCCGGCGCGGGCGCGGGAGCCACCGTGGGGAAGTATCGGGGACCGGGACACTCGATGCGCGGAGGGGTGGGCTCCTGCGCTCGTCCCGTCCGGGGCCTTGGCACCGTCGGAGTACTGGTCGCCGTCAACGCGGTCGGTGCCATCCGCGACCCCGCCGACGGTTCGTGGGTCGCCGGGGCGCGCGGCGCGTCCGGCGCCATCGTGCCACCGACCGACCCGGGTCGAGGACGGGGCCACCCCACGGGCACGACGCTCGGCCTGGTCGTAACGGACCTCGCGGTCGAGCGGACGACCCTCGCGCGAGTGGGCGCGATCGTCCACACGGGACTCTCGAGCGCGATCCGTCCGTTCCACAGTTCGACCGACGGGGACGTGCTGTTCGTCGCGTCGACGGGCGAGCGGCGGCGAGCGGGAACCGAGTCGCGACCCGGAGAGATCGCGGACCGGTTGGGGATGCGGGCGGCCCAGCTGGCGACCGAGGCGGTCCTCGCCGCGGTCCGGGCGTCGAACACCCCGGCGTGAATTCAGGGAGCCGTCGTTCGGCGCAGCGCGGTACCGCGCAATCCCCGGATCAGGTCCGCCTTCGTCACGATCCCCTGGAGCTCCCCGCGCCGGGCGATGAGCACGGCAGGGTACCGCCCGAGGAGTCCGGGAAGTAGGTCCGCAGGAAACCCCTCGTCGAGCACGGGGTACGCCGACTCGAGGACGTCCCGCACCCGCATCTTCCGGGCCGACGGCTCGGCGAGCGCACGCAGCAGGGCGGATTCCGACAGCGAGCCGACGACCTTCCCGCTATCGACGACCGGCAGCTGCGAGAAGGCACCGCCCTCGAGTCGCTGGGCGGCGGTAGCGAGCGTCGCCGTCGACTCGACCGTGACCAGGGAGCGGTTCATCAGGTCCCCGACCGTGAGCCGGGGCGCCGCGTATCCTTCCTGCGCTTCCAGGTACTGGAGGATCAGCTGGACGAGGTCGTACGACGGGCGGATCCGTCCCCGCTCGATCCGGGAGAGCGTGGCGTCGCTACGGCCCACCGCTCGCGCGAGCTCGCCGAGGGAGATCCCGAGCGCCACCCGGCGTTTGCGGATCTCGCCGAGGGTATCCATCCGAGCCGAGCGGGAACGCGCGAGCGGGGTTATGGCGCTTGGGGACCCGAGCGACGCGGCCGCCGGGTACGGGGCCGAAAAGTAAAGGACGGGGGAGCACTACTCCCGGCGGCTACGATGGACGCGCCGGCACGTCGCATCTCCTGGATCAGTCCCCCGCCGGAGATCTGCACGCTCTGCAAGGAGCCGCTCGGGCACCCGGAAGAGACGAGTTCCTGGAACGGCAGCCCCGCGCACCGCGACTGCGTCCGGGTCCACCTCCTGCAGCGCGACCCCGCCTTCCGTGAAACGGGGGACGGCTCGGAGCCGGTGGACGAGGGCGCCGACTCGCTCGACGGCGTGCTCTCCCGGGACGACGACGAGACCGACCTCGAGTGATATCCGACGAGAAGACGCCCGCGCGGGTCCCGAATTGTCGCTGGGGCGGCTTCGCAATCCATATGAGGGCGGGCTTCGTGCGGCGGCCTAGCCATCTCGGCTACCGATAGGGAGGCTCCATCCATGCCCGAAGTCGTAATCACGTGCGACTGGACGATGATGAGCAACCACCACGGGAAGGAGTTCCTGGGGTTCGGGACCACGACGCCGGCCTACATCTTCCCCGAGGCGGTCTACGCGAAGTTGTTCTACCCGCCGATGCCGGTGGACGAGCACGGCTACCCCCGGCAGGCACCGTACGGGATGCGGAAGATCGAGGCGTCGCTGATCGACGGCGGTTTCGACGCCCGGATCGTCCACCCGAGTCACCTCGACAAGTACATGCCGGGGCAGGCGAGGGTCCTGCTCATCTCCGGTCACGACTACTTCGGCCTGAACCCCCCCAGCTCGACGTTCGGCGGGGTCATGCGCAAGGAGCCGCTCAACTGCGTGAACTTCAAGCGGATGCTCAGCCAGCCCGCGGTCGTCGAGGCCCGGAAGCAGGGGCTCAAGATCATCGCCGGGGGGCCGTGCGCCTGGCAGCTCTCCCCCGCGACCCGGATGAAGCTTCCCTGGATCCAGGAGTTCGTCGACTCGATCGGGGGGATCGACTCCGTCGTCGAGGGCGAGGCCGACCAGTTCGTCCGCGAGATCGTTCGCAAGGCGCTCCACGACGAGTTCCTGCCGCCCCACGTCGTCCTGGGCGCCAAGGAGGCGCCGAAGGTCGAGCAGATCTCCTCGATCCACTACCCGAGCGTCAACGGACTCGTCGAGATCGGCCGCGGCTGCTGCCGGGGCTGCTCGTTCTGTTCGGTCACGACCCGGCCGACGCGCTGGTACCCGCTCGAGAAGATCGAGGAGGAGCTGAAGGTCAACGCCAAGATCGGGATCCGCAAGGGGATCCTCCACTCGGACGACGTCTTCTTCTACGGCAGCCCGAACGTCATGCCGCACGAGGAGAAGCTGATCCCGCTGCTGAAACTCGCGAAGAAGCACTACGAGCAGGTCGGGTGGAGCCATGTCGCGATCGCGTCGCTGATGACGAGGCCGAAGCTGCTCTCGAAGTGCGCCGAGGTGCTTATCGACGAGAAGCAGAACTGGTGGGGCGTCGAGGTCGGGGTCGAGACCGGCTCGCCGCGGATGATCACGGCCGCGATGCCCGGGAAGGTCGCCCCGTTCAAGGCATCCCAGTGGCCCGAGCTCGTCGTCCAGGCCGCGGGGCTCATGAACGACAACCACGTCTACCCGGCCTGCACGTTCATCGTCGGGCTCCCTCAGGAGACGGAGGACGACGTCGCGAAGACGATCGACCTCATCGACGACCTGTGGGACTTCAAGGCGATCCTCGTCCCGATGTTCTTCGTGCCCCTCGGCCACCTGAAGTCGCGCGACTGGTTCCGCCGCGACCGGCTCTCGCCGCTCCAGGAGGAGCTCCTGAAGCGCGCGCTGACGCACGGGCTACGGCAGTCGCGCGGGCTCCTGAACGACTTCTTCGACTGGGAAGGGAACCACACGACCCTCTACCGCGCCGCGTTCCGCTCGTTCATCGGCTTCCTGGAGGGGACGGCGAAGCTGAACGGCCTCTACAGCCCGGCCGCACGCACCGGGCGCGAGATCGCGGACCCGAACCGGTACCCCGACCGCCTGCCGATCCCGACGATCCCGGTCCGAGAGTAAGCGAGCCGGCTACGGCTCGTCCTCGGGGAACGACTCGTTGTCCGGCGCCCCCGTGAAGGCGGCGCTGGGCAGGGGGGCCGTCGGTCGCGCTTCCGCCCCCGGGCCGCGCGCGCTCCCCACGACCCGAAGCGTCGTCTCGCGGCCGTTGCCGTCGTAGGCTCGCCAGGCGCCCTGGCCGTACGGCGCACCGAGGATGATGTGGCGACGGCCCCACCGGCGAAAGAGCATGAGGTCGGCGTCGGACGGGTGGAGGGCACCCGACGGGTGCGAGTGGACCGTCCCGGCGACCGCGAGGTCGGCGTGGAGCATCCAGAGCTGGAAGTTCGCGTGGCGCCGGCCCGCCGTCGTCCCGGGGAGGAGCAGGAGCTCGCTGATCACCCCGGGCGGGTCGGCGCGCAGGACCCCGCCGAACTCGTTCGGGTAGGCGGAGCGCGCGCTCGCGAGCGCGCTGTCGAGGGCGCGACGGGTGATCGCGGTCGGCGTGTCCCCGAGGCGGGGACCGCCCTCCGCGCGCTTACGTTGGGGGCGGAAGATCGGCAATCGTCGGCCCCTCCTCGGCGAATTCCTCCGACCACGGGAGGATCTTCTTCCCCCGCAACCGCTGGAAGAAGCGGGAGCCGAAGCGCACCAGCACCGCGCGGCGCGGCGAGCGGTAGATCGTGACCGGCGTCGTCGGGCTGAGGCGATACTCCGATTCCCCGTCCGCGACCACGACCGCGCCGGGGGCCTCCTCGACCGGCCGCAGGCGGACCGTCCGCATCGGCTCGAGGACGAGGGCGCGCGGGTCGGTGCGAAAGGGCGCGATCGCGGTGAGGACGAGCGCGTCGATCGCGCTGTCTACGATCGGCCCGCGCGAGCTCAGCGAGTACGCGGTCGAGCCGGTCGGGCTCGCGACGATCAGTCCATCGGCCCGCAAGCGGCCCGCGACGTGCCCGTCGAACGCGAGTTCGAAGAGTCCCATCTTCGCGACCGCGTCCGAGTGGACGACGAACTCGTTCGTCGCGTCGGGGAGCGGTTGCGCGCCGATCTGGGCCGCGAGCTTCATCCGCTCTTCGAGGAAGTAGAACCCATCGAGGAGCCGCTCGAGCGCCCAGTCGAACTCCTTCGGGTGCCGCGTCTCGACCTCGGCGAGCACCCCGACCGTCCCCGCGTTGATCGGGAGGAGCGGAATCTGCGAGCGGCGCAGCGCCTGCAGGAAGGTGCCGTCGCCTCCGATCGCGACGAGAACGTCGGCGCGGATCTCCTCGAGCCGAGCGTGGGGGCGCGACGGGTCGGTCGCGGCGACCTCCTCCGATAGGACGACCACCGCGCGACTCCCGACGACCTCGAGGAGTCGCGCCGCGAGGTCGCGGGCCCTCGGTTTCGCGGGATGGGCCGTGAGCGCGATCTTCACGCGTAGCCCCGCGCCGCCTTCGCGAACGCCCCGTCGCCCCACGCAAAGACGCTCGTCCGCCGGTCCAGCGTGAGCGGGAACGTCTCGAGCGGCTCCCCTCGCGCGTCGCCGAACCCCCCGCCGGCCTCGAGGAGGATGCGGTAGGCGGCGGCGAGGTCGGTCGCGCGAAGGTTGCGGTGCTCGGGCTCGTTCTCAAAGTAGTAGCCGTCGGCGCTCCCCTGGGCGACCTGGACGAGCTCGAGGGAGGCGCAGCCGAGGGAGCGGACACGACGCGCCTTACCGGCGAGCCGGACCGCCCGCTCCGACGCGTACCGTCCGAGGTTGAGGCAAAGGACCTCGCCCTTTGTGTTCCAGGGCCGGGTCCGCATCGGGCGCCCGTCCCGGAACGCGCCCGCGCCGCGCGCCGCCCACCACGTCGTTCCCGTATGCAGGTCCCGGACCAGACCGAACTCGACGCCCGCGAGGTCGCGGCGACCGAGGGCGAGCGAGACCGTGAAGAGCGGCCAGCCCCGCAACGCGTTGAGGCTCCCGTCGATCGGGTCGACGACGAGCGTGCGGTCTCCGCCGCGCGAGACGTGCCCGATCTCCTCCGAGAGGAGGTCCCAGTCGACGCCTTCGGCGTCGAGGATCCGCAGGATCTCCGCCTCCGCGAGGCGATCGAGCTCCTCGGTCGGGGTTCCGTCGGCGCCCATCGCCACGACGTCGGCGCGGTGGGGCGAGCTCCGCGCGTCGCGCACGACGCGGTGGACCGCGACGCTCACCCGGTAGAGGACCTCGAGCTCGGACGGGGCGGGGTCGGCCACGGCCGGCGGACGGACGCCGGGCTAAAGACCCTTCTTCGCGGCCGGACGCTCGAACGTCCGGCATGATGTTATCTAGGCACGCCGCTCGGAGCGGCGATGGACCTTCAGTTCCTCGGCGGCGCGTCGGAGATCGGCTCGCTCGGCCTGGTCGTGCGCGACCAGGGCCGGACGCTCCTCTTCGACTACGGAATGACCCCGACCGATCCGCCGACGTACCCGCGACCGGCGCCGACGAACGTCGACGTCGCGTTCCTGTCGCACGCCCACCTCGACCACTCGGGGATGACGCCGGTCCTGAGCCGGCTACCGCGGGCCCGCCTTGTCGCGACCCCGGTGACGATCGCGGTCGCGGACCTCCTCACCCGCGACGCGCTCAAGATCGCCCGCCTCGAGGGTTACCTCGCCCCGTACAACGCGCAAGACATCCACTCGGTCGCGAGCCGGTTCACGGCGGTCGACCGGCACGCGACGTTCCGGCACAAGGGGATCGAGGTCGAGATGATCCCGGCGGGCCACATCCCGGGCGCGTCGATGATGCTCTACAAAGGCGCGAAGGACGTCCTCTTCACGGGCGACCTCCAGACCCTGCCGACCCACCTGGTCGGCGGTGCCGAGTCGTCGCACTGCGACGTGCTCGTGATCGAGTCGACCTACGCCGGGAAGGAGCACCCCGACCGAAAGGAGACCGAGCGTCGGTTCCGCGACAAGGTCGCCGAGACGGTCGAGCGCGGCGGGAAGGTCATCGTGCCCGCGTTCGCGGTCGGCCGCGCGCAGGAGGTCCTCATGGCGCTCGCCGCTTCGGGATTCGAGACCTACCTCGACGGGATGGCGCGCAAGGTCAACTCGATCTACCTCAGCGCACCGGAGTACCTCGCGGACGCGCGGAAGTTCCGCCGCGCGCTCGAGGGCGTGAACGTGGTCGAAGCCCCGGGCGACCGGAAGAAGGCGCTCCGCGAGGCGGACGTGATCGTCACGACCGGCGGTATGCTCGACGGCGGGCCGGTCCTCTACTACGTCGGCGAGCTCTATCGGGACGCGAACAGCTCGATCCTCCTGACGGGCTACCAGGTCGAGGGCTCGAACGGTCGGCAACTGATGGACGAGGGGACCCTCACGATCGACGAGACGAAGATCCACCCCGTCTGCGAGATCGACAAGTTCGACTTCTCCGCGCACGCGGGCCACTCGGACCTCGTTCGATTCATCGAGGGGACCGGCGCGCGGACCGTGATCCTGATGCACGGGGACCACCGCGAGGCGCTCCGGGACGCGATCCCGTCCTCCGTGGACGTCCTGTTGCCCGAGAACGGCCGCCCCTTCACGATCTGAGCGGGCGGACCGCTCTCCGGCTCCCCGCCGACCGGGCCGTATCGGGCTAATATCGGTCGCGGCGGGTCCGGGTGCCGCGTGGCCGGGGCGGTGGCGCCCGGTCCTCCGGGCCCGATGGTTCACCCTCGAACTCGGACCCCGACTCCACGGTCGACTCCTCGAGCGGCGGGAGGCTCCCGCGGGGACGGAGGAGCCCGCGAAGACGGACCCAGAGCGGTTCGATCCCTTCGCCCGTGGTCGCGGAGACCTGCGGTCGCGAGGTCGGCCGACGACGCAGGTCGGACTTCGTCTCCACGTCGACGATCGGCAGGTTCGGGTACTCCTCCTGCCAGCGCGCGAGGAGCGCCTCCTGCTCCTCGAGCGTGTACCCCGACGTCCCGGTCGGGTCGATCACGAAGAGCACGACCGTCGCGGCCTGCCCCACCGCGG
Source organism: Thermoplasmata archaeon (assembly GCA_050749465.1). GTDB lineage: Archaea > Thermoplasmatota > Thermoplasmata > Lutacidiplasmatales > UBA184 > Lutacidiplasma. Next base: position 46,002 of record JBOGRO010000048.1, read on the forward strand.
TCGTCGCCTCGGCCTCGGCGACGTTCGAGCGGTGCGCGCGTCCGAGCACCCCCGGCGTGTCGAGCACCTGCAGCCGGTCGAAACCGAGGTCGGCGTGTCCGACCGCGATCGAGAGGGTCGTGAACGGATAGTCCGCGACCTTGGGACGGGCCGAGGAGAGCCGGGCGACGAGCGACGACTTTCCGACGTTCGGGAATCCGGCCACGACGAGCGTAGGGGCGCCCGGGTCGAGGTGGGGCCGGTCCCGGAGGAACGTGGAGACCGCGCGCAGCCGCTCGATGTCGAGGTCGACCTCCCGCACGAAACTCGAGAGGCGGCCGTAGTAGGCCCGCACCTGGCTGCCGAGCTCCTCGGAGCCCGACGCCCGGCTCGCCGAGCGCTCGGCGTCCCGGGCGAGCCCGCGGATCCGCTCTTCGGCGCGTCGGAGTCGGAGCAACGAGCGGTCGAGCGTGCCGTCGCCGAAGGCGCCCGCGACGAGCGCCGTCTCGAACGGAGTGAGCCCGGGTTTCGCGAACCGCCGTGCTTCCAGGCGCAGGTGGCGAACGAGCGTCGCCGCGCTGCGCACGATCTTCAGCTTCGCGCGCAGTCGGTCCCGCTCGTGTTTCGTCTCCCCATGCGGTGTGGCGAGCGACGCCCGATGGAACGCGGTGTCGAGGATCTCGACCGAGGGAGGGGGTCGCCGAGGTGTCGACGCGCGTCGGCGCTTCGGTGTCCGTGCGCCCGGCATCGTTCGACCCGGGGGCGGGGAGCGCGACCGCGCGAATAGGTTTGCGTCGCCTATCCGAAGCCCTTTATTCCCGACGCCGCTCCGTGGCCCCCCGGGGATAGCTCGTGCCTCGCTGGATTCCGAACGAGTCGGGCGAGGAAGCGGCCCTCTTGACCGCCCTCGGGATCACGTCGGTCGACGAGCTCTTCGCCGACGTGCCGCGGAAGGCACGGATCGGTCGGCTCGGCGTCGGCCCCGGCCACGAAGAACCCGAGGTCGTGCGGGCGGTCGACACGATCCTCGGGCGGAATCGGCCGCTCGGGAAGTTCGCGAACTTCCTGGGTGGGCGGATCTCCGCGCGCTATGCGCCGGCCGCGGTCGACGCGATCGTCTCGCGGAGCGAGTTCTACACGGCCTACACACCCTACCAGCCCGAGGCGAGCCAGGGGATGCTCCGGGTGCTCTTCGAGTTCCAGAGCCTCTGGGTCGAGCTCACGGGCCTCGACGTCGCGAACGCGTCGCTCTACGATGGCGCGACCGCCGCGGGGGAAGCGCTGCTCTTCTGCCGCCGCCTCCGGGAGGGCCAGCGCTTCCTCATCCCGGCGAGCCTCCCGTGGGAAGAGAAGAGCGTGCTCCGGAACTACGCGAGCGGCCCGGGCCTCACGGTCGAGGAGGTCCCCTACGACCTCCGGACCGGTCGGCTCGACCTTGACTTTGTCCGGAAGACCGTCGCGGCGGGCGGCGTCTTCGGACTCCTCGCGGACGTGCCGAACGGGTTCGGTCACGTGGACGAGGGGGTCGTCGACCTGAAGGGGATATTGGGGGACGTCCCGCTCGTGGTCAGCGCCGACCCGCTCACGCTGTCGGTCCTCGAACCTCCGGGGGCGTACGGCGCGGACGTCGTGATCGGGGAGGGTCAGGGGTTCGGGATCTCCCCGTCGTTCGGCGGCCCGCTCCTCGGGCTCTTTGCGTGCCGGTCGGAACACGTGCGCGCGGCGCCGGGTCGGATCGTCGGCGCGACCGTCGACCACGAGGGCCAACCCGCCTTCACGCTCACGCTCCAGACGCGGGAGCAGCACATCCGCCGTGCCCGCGCGACCTCGAACATCTGCACCAACCAGTCGCTCATGGCGCTCGCGTTCGTCGTCTACGCGACCGTCGTCGGTCCGCGAGGGCTCGCGGACCTGCAGCGCACGCTCGCCGAGAAGGCACGAACTCTCGCGAGCGCGCTCGGCGGGATTGACGGGATCCAGGCGCCCCGGTTCGATGCCCCGTATCTCGGGGAGTTCACGCTCGAGCTTTCCCGTGGCACCGCGGCGGAGTTCCTCGACCGGCTGCGGCGGCGGAAGATCCTCGGGGGCTACTCGCTCGCCGACCCTCGGCCCGGGGCGGAGTCCGGACCCGAGCGGATCCTCGTCGCGCCGTCCGACACCGTCGGCGAGAAGGAGATCCAGCAGTACGCGCGCGCCGCCCGGGCAGCCATGGATGCCGTCGGGAGGAGCGCATGACGTTCCGGCAGGCCCGCTGGGACGAGCCGTCGGTTTGGGACCTCGCTCCCGCGACCCCGGGGGAGGCGCCGCCGGCGGTCCCCGGGATCCCCGACCGCCTCCGCCGCAAGGAGGCGGTCCGCTGGCCCGAGCTCTCAGAGCTCGAGGTCGTGCGCCATTACACCCGGCTCTCGCAGATGAATTTCGGGATCGACACCGTTCCGTACGCGCTCGGCTCGTGCACGATGAAGTACAACCCGAAGGTCTCCGAGCTCCTCGCGCGTCGTCCCGGGGCCGCCGAGTTGCATCCGTACCAGCCCGAGGCGACCGTTCAGGGAGCGCTCGAGATGATCTGGCGCCTCGAGCGGATCCTCGCCCGAGTCACGGGCCTGCCGGAAGTTTCCCTGCAGGCCGGCGCCGGGGCCCACGGCGAGTGGGCGGCGCTCCTCATGGTCCGCGCCTACTTCCGCGACCGCGGCGAGCTCGTCCAGCGGACCGAGGTCCTGCTGCCGGACACCGCCCACGGCACGAACCCCGCGTCCGCGATGATGGCGGGGTTCTCGACGCGCGAGATCGCGTCGAAGGAGGGATGCGTCGACCTCGCCGCGCTCCGCGCCGCGGTCGGCGAAAAGACCGCCTGCTTCATGCTGACGAACCCGAACACCGCGGGGCTCTTTGAGAGCGACATCCTCGAGATCGCGGAGGTCGTCCACGGCGCCGGCGGGACGCTCTACTACGACGGCGCGAACCTCAACGCGATCCTCGGGATCACCCACCCCGGCCGGATGGGGTTCGACGTCGCGCATCTGAACCTCCATAAGACGTTCGCGACCCCTCACGGCGGCGGCGGCCCGGGCGCCGGCGTCCTCGCCGCGAGCGAGAAGCTCGCTCCCTACCTGCCCGTGCCGCGCGTCGTGAAGCAGGGCCGGAAGTACCGGCTCGACTACGACCGGCCGAAGTCGATCGGCAAGATCAAGACCGCCTACGGGAACTTCGGGCTCGACCTGAGGGCCTACGCCTTCGCGATCAGCCACGGCGAGGAAGGCCTGAACCACGTCGCCCGCCGGGCGGTGCTGAACTCGAACTACCTCGGCCTTCGACTCGGGAAGAGCCTCCCGCGACCGTTCCGCACTCTCGTGAAGCACGAGTTCCTGCTCTCGGGGACGCCGCTCAAGGCGCGCGGGGTCCGGACGCTCGACCTCGCGAAGCGGCTCCTCGACGAGGGGGTCCACACCCCGACCGTCTACTTCCCGTCGCTCGTCGACGAGGCGTTGATGATCGAGCTCCCCGAGACCGAGTCGAAGCGCGAGCTCGACAACTACATCGCCGCGTTCGAGCGCGCGGTCTCCGACACTCCCGAGAACCTGCGGGCGGCGCCCCGGAACCTCGCGGTCGGGCGCATCGACGAGGTCCGCGCGGCGCGGGAGCCCCGCCTCTCGTGGAAAGACCTCCGGGCCCATCCCGCAAAGGTTGAAACCCCGGGGCCGGTGGGTCCCGGACCATGAAGCCCCGGATCCAGAAGATCTTCGCTCAGCTCGACCCCAAACCCGACGCGCTGCTCCTCGCGAACTCGATCGACCCGCACCTGGACCAGAGCTTCTTCTACCTCTTCGACGTCCCCGCGGGCCTCTTCGAGGGGTCGGTCGCGATCGCCCACCCCGACGGGGAGCTCGACGTCTTCAGCTCGCCGCTCGAAGCGGAAACGGCCCACGAGGCCGCGAAGCGGGACCCCCACGTCAAGGTCCACGTCGTCGACCGCGACCAGACTGCTCCCGCGGTCCGCAAGCTCCTCGGCCAGCAGGGGACTCTCGGGCTCAACTTCCGCGAGCTCACCCACGAGTGGTTCCTGCGACTGGACGACACGTTCCCCGACGCGAAGTGGGTCGACGTGTCGAACGCGATCCGCCGGGCTCGCGTGACGAAGGACCCGAACGAGATCGAGCTCCTGCGGAAGGCGGCGGAGATCGGCTCGAAGGTCGGCCGGGAGATCCCCGGCCTCCTGAAGGCCGGCATCAGCGAGCTCGAGCTCGCCGCCGAGATGGAGTACCGGATGAACCGGCTCGGCGCGAGCGGTCCGTCGTTCTCGACGATCGTCGCGTTCGGCCCCCACAGCGCGGAGCCGCACTACGCGCCGGCCGAGACGAAGCTCAAAGCCGGCGACTCGATCGTCTGCGACTTCGGTGCCTACTTCCGGCGCTACGCGAGCGACATCACTCGGTCGTACCACTTCGGCCGGCGGGACGACGAGATGAAGCAGGTCCACGAGACCGTCCAGAAGGCGCAGGACGCCGCGCTCGCGACGATCCGACCGGGCGTCCCGTCGAAGGAGGTCCACCTCGCCGCCCTCAAGGTGATCGACAGCTCCCCCTGGAAGGGCCGGCTCACCCACGGCGTCGGCCACTCCATCGGCCTCGTCGTCCACGACGGTTGGGCCTACGGGCCGAACGCCGAGGACCCGCTCGAGGTCGGCATGGCGATCACGGTCGAGCCCGGCATCTACCTGCCCGGCCACGGCGGGGTGCGGATCGAGGACGACGTCGTCGTGACGAAAGCCGGCTACGAGTTCCTCACCACCGCCCCTCGGGAGTACCTCGAGGTCGCCGCGTGAGGTTCGGCGTCCTCACGGGCGGCGGAGACTGCCCGGGCCTGAACGCCGCGATCCGCGCCGTCGTGCGCCGGGCGGCGCGCTCCGGTCATGAGAGCGTCGGCTTCCTCGACGGGTGGAAGGGGGTCCGGGATGACCTCACGCGCCCCCTCGACCTCCCCGCGGTCCAGCGGATCCTTCCGCGGGGAGGGACGGTCCTCGGGACCTCGCGGACCCAGCCGTTCGCGAAGGAGGAAGACGCGGCGAAGGTCCTCGCGACCCTCGCCCACCGGAAGATCGACGCGCTCGTCGCGATCGGCGGGGACGACACGCTCTCGGCCGCGCTCGAGCTTTACCGGCGGGGGGGCAAGGTCGTCGGGGTCCCGAAGACGATGGACAACGACGTCGCGGGGACGGACTGGACGTTCGGATTTCACTCCGCGGTCGCCGTCGCGGTCGACGCCCTGGAACGCCTCCGCGACACCGCGGAGAGCCATCACCGTGCGATCGTCCTCGAGGTGATGGGGCGGAACTCGGGATGGGTCGCCCTGGCCACCGGTCTCGCCGGGGGCGCGGACGCGACGCTCCTCCCGGAAGAGCCGTACGACGAGGAACGGCTGCTCGCCCACGTCCGGAACGCGGTCGCCGCGCGCGGCGCGGCGCTCGTCGTCACCAGCGAGGCGATCGACCTCGGGGTGGCGAAAGGGTCGACCGGCGGGACGGACGAGTTCGGCCACGAGCTCCTGCGCGAACGCGGGGTCGGCGCGGAACTCGCCCGGCGGATCCAGGCTCGCACCGGGGTCGAGACCCGCAGCGCGCAGATCGGACACATCCAACGGGGCGGCTCCCCCGAGCTGTTCGACCGCCTCCTCGCGACCCGGCTCGGCGCCGCGGCGGTCGACCTCGCGCTCGCGGGACGGTTCGGCGAGGTCGCGGTCCTCCGCGGCCCGTCGGTGGTCGGGATCCCGCTCGACGACGCCATCGGGACGAGCAAGATCGTCACCGCCGACTGGCTCGACCTCCTCCACACGTTCGACGCCTAGGTTCGTCGATGCCGGTCCGGGCGCTCTGGTACCGCCGCGGGACCCTCTTCCTCCTCGACCAGCGAGCGCTCCCCGGGCGCACGGTCGTTCGTCGGCTCACGACCCTTCACGCGACCGCCGAGGCGATCCGCACGATGGTCGTCCGCGGCGCCCCGTCGATCGGCGTCGCGGCGGCGTACGGGATGGCCCTCGGCGCCCGGGCGGGCACCTACGAGCCCGAACGGGCCGCGCGCGAGCTCCGGGCCACCCGCCCGACGGCGTTCGACCTCTTCGTGGGCATCGAGACGGTCCGAAGGGCGTGGGTCGCCGGAGGCGACCCGGAAGCCGCGGCCGATGCCTATCGGACGAAGGTGGTCGAGGAATGCCACCGGATCGGTATCTCGGGTGCGCCGCTCCTTGCCGACGCTCGCCGCGTGCTGACGCATTGCAACGCGGGAGCGCTCGCCACCGTGGAGTGGGGGACCGCGCTCGCCCCGATCCGGGTCGCGCGCCAGAAAGGCGCGGACCTGTTCGTCTGGGTGGACGAGACTCGGCCCCTCCTCCAAGGGGCCCGGCTGACCGCCTGGGAGCTCGCCCGCGAACGGATCCCGCACGCGGTCATCGTCGACAACGCCGCCGGGCACTTCCTCCGGACCGGCGAGGTCGACGCGGTGATCGTCGGGGCCGACCGCATCGCACGGAACGGGGACGTCGCGAACAAGATCGGCACGTACGAGAAGGCGGTCGTCGCCCACGAGAACGGCGTCCCGTTCTACGTCGCCGCGCCGTGGAGCACGTTCGACGCAGCGCGGGCGACGGGGCGGACCATCCCGGTCGAGGAACGGGACGCCTCCGAGGTCCAGGGCTTCGCGGGTCGGCGAACGACCCCGACCGCGAGCCGCGCTCGCAACCCCGCTTTCGACGTAACGCCAGCGCGCTACGTCACGGCGTTCGTGACGCCGGGCGGCGTGGTGCGGCCGCGCGCGCTCGCACGGACGCTCGATCGACTCCCCCGGGGCGACGCCGCCGTGGGGCAGGAGAAGGGCGGTTAGAGCGTCAGGAGCGGTCGGTTGAGGACGTGCTCCGCGCCGTGGAGCATCGTCCCCACCATCGCCATCACATCGACACCCAGGTGGTTGAGCGCGAGCACGAGCCCGAGCACGGCGAGCACCGACACAAACCAGCTCATCGCGGCGGTCATCGTTCCTCCGTTCCCGGTGTTCGTCCGTTCCGCGCCCGCGCTACATAAATCGACGGCTGGACTCGCAAGGCGGGTGGCGCCGGACCCGGTGCGTCGCGGCTCGAACG
>JBOGRO010000049.1:0-2829 GCA_050749465.1 Thermoplasmata archaeon
GTCGCCATCGTGCTCGTCTTGCTCAGGTCCAGTCCGACGTAGGTATCGAGTTCCATCGGTCGCCTCCGAGAGCGGGACCGGAGGCGACGCGCTTGCGGTTTGCGCCCCATCGGGCGGAAGGTAACATCTCCACTGAACCCCCCGCGGAGGGCTACGGCGGGGGAGAAAACGCGCCAGCACCGCAGCTCGGCAGGGACCGGGGAAGCTTGGCCACCGTGAGGCTCAAGGGCGACCGCGCCTTGACCCTCCGATGAGCCCTCCCCCGATCCCCACGCCGCCGACGTCCGCCCCGGGCCTGATCGGCCCCGTTTCGATCCTCAACTGGCCCGTCGCGGGACCGCGGACGCTGCGCCGTCATCGCCAACGGCCGTACACCCACGTCCACCTCGAGATCGACCTCCACCCCGCGGTTTTGGGGGAGGGGACCTCCTCGACCGTCGTGCGCCGAATCGAACAAGCCCTCCGCGAGCGCGAGGTCGAGGAGTCGGGCAACCTCCTCAAGCTCACCGGCACGGTCTTACACGCCTTCAGTGCCGTCGGATTCCTGAACATCTACCATTGGGAGGTGACGCCCGGCGGTTGGCTTCCGCTTCCGAACGGGAGTCGCACCGCAACGGACACCCCGCTCGGCCACTTCCTCAAGGCGCTCGAGAATCCCGCCTGGGAGGCGGCCGGCCGTGCCCGCTCCCTCGCGCTTCGCCTCGGCGCGCGGGGGAACCTCCACGCCGACCTCGTCATCCGTCGGCTTCACCGCGAGCGCCGACATGCGATCTCGCTCGACCTGAGGGGCCTCTTTCCCGAGGCGACCGTCCACGCGGTCGTAGGCGCGCTGCACGAGCGCGTGGCGCTGACCCACGCCACCGTTACGACGGTTGCCTATCAGGGAGCATGAATTCCGACCGGTGACTTCCTCACACCGGAAGGAAGGCCGAAGGCGGCTTCGAACCACCGCGGATGCGGTTCTACCGGGCCTGCGGATTCGTACCGACGGAAGCGGGGCTGATCCGTGAGGACCCACCGAAAGCCCGAGAGTCGGTTCGATCGAGTCCGATTCCTTGTTCCCAGGGGCAAAAAGGGACCCGACTAGGCCGAGGGGAGGATCAGGCACCCAGGCATTACGGCGGGGACGCGGGGGGCGCGGCGACCGTGAGCCCCGCGTGCCTCGGCTGGTACTTGTACAGCAGGTAGGCCAAGATGGCCACGTAGAGAATGACCCCTCCGACCACCGCGGCGGCGATGTCCCACCATAGCCACCAGGTCCCCTGGGCTTGGAAGTAAGCGAGCAAGGCCGAGAAGACCACGGTGAACCCCAGTCCTAACCCGATCTGAACTTTGGTGGGACGCCGCCGGTAAAACACGATGGAAACGAGGCCGGGTAGGATCATGCGGTCCGCCTCGGAAGCATCCCCCTCACGGCGAGAGAACATATCTCGGCATCGGATCAGTACGGACTCAAACCGCGCGTTTGCGGCAGGATCGGTGTCCGGGGAGGCCCTCTGACGCGTGGAAAAATCCGCCGGGGGCTTCGAGCGAATAATCGGGAGAGCGGGACCCGGGTCATCCTAAGAAACCTCAAGGTGGACAGCCACGCCATTCCGATCCCGAGAGACTATGGAGGGAGGGCGCGTGAGGACTCTGTGTCGGTATCGGACAGGGTGTCCGCTGCGGGCTGGATCCGCTCGCCGTGCCAGCCGAAGAAGCGGGTATAGAAGTAGGCGTTGACCGCGAGGACGCAGGCAGATCCGAGGAAGGGAACCGGGGCCGCGACGTCCTCGAGCGCGAATCCTCCGACCGCGGTCGCCGCTCCCGCCGCGCCGAGGCGGGCCGCTTGGTTCGTCCCCGCCCCCTCCGCCCGAGCCGAGTGAGGCAGGTTTCTCATGAGCGCGGATTGTTGGGCCGGCAGCGCCGCGACTCGGAAGGTCGGGAGGGCGACGTACATCGCGAGCGCCGGGAAGAGCGGGACGAACGGCATCAGGGCCGCGAGCCCCACCGCCACTCCCCGGGTATAGACGATGGCGCCGACCCACCCTAATCGGGCCTCCAGGAACGGGGCCACCAGCACCGAGAACGTACCGATCGTGCTGCCCGCGGTCGTGAAAACGGACATCTCCGACCGGGCGATGTCGAAATAGAGAATGAAGAACGGGACCAGGAATGGAGTCAGGAGACCGGACGAGAATCCGTTCAACAGCCCGGTGGTCGCGAATCGCCGGATGACGCCGCCGCTGCGGGACGAGGGATGTCCTCCGCGCGCGATCGACCGCACCGGGACCGCAACGGCCACGAAGAACGAGGAGGCGCTCAGGACCAGTGCTATCGCGAACAGTTCGTGGAGGGTGCCAAACGCGGCGCCGAGCGCGCCGAGGGCAGCCGAGATCCCGACGGTAAAGGTGAACCGGCTGAACCATCGGGTCCGGGTCGAAGTGGCGGTGAGGCTGGTCAGGATCGTCGTCTGGAGCGGCATCTCGATCCCGCCGACCCCTCCGCTCGCGAGCGAGCCGGTCGCGCTGAACCCTCCGATCACGCTGGCCACGGCCGCGAGAGCAAGGTTCGCGGGAAGGAGCAGGACGAAGCAGGCGGTCGGCAACAAAACGAGGCTCGCGAGGTAGGCGGTACGCATCGCCCCCCGGCTCCCGAACCGGCCGAACCCGTAGGCGAGCAGGGCCGAGGAGAACGCGCCGCCGGCGTAGATCACCCCGAGCAGGAGCGCGCCGGTGCGGAGCTCCTCGACGACGAGATACGGGAACGCGATCGTGATGATGCCGGCGGCGAGTCCGCGGAGGATCCGGGTCGCGAGCAAGAACCAGGTGCCCCGACGGGCCGCCGCCG
>JBOGRO010000050.1:0-66249 GCA_050749465.1 Thermoplasmata archaeon
TTCCGGTGGCGAGCGGTCCGGCCTTCGACCTCGCATCCAACGATTCCTGTCGAGAGCGGGTCCCCTCCTCCGCGAGGCGGCGCCCGGCCCTCCCTCGGACCGCGGCTTCTGCTATCCTGCTCCGGCCCAATACCGGGCGACCGCCATGCCCCACGCCACGCGCTCCTTCTTCGTTGGATCCAGAGCGACACGGGATACCAGCGCCCATGCCACTCCGATCACCACTTGTCGTCGCATCTCTGCCAAGGTCGGAAGCACAACAGGCTCCTCCATTCCTTCCTTCTCTTCGCGGGCGTGCTCTTCCTCGTAGGAACGCAACTGCTCCTTCACCAGGAAGGTGTGGGCGATCAACACCATCGTGAGGTGGTGGTTCAGCCCCCGCCACTTCCTCCCCTCGAAATGATCCATCCCCAACTCCATTTTCGCCTCCTCGTGGAACCGCTCGATGAGGTACCGTCGGCGGGCCACCACGGCCAGCTCCTTCAACCGCAGCTTGTTCACTCCCCAGCAGATCCACGCACGGGGACCCTCCTCGGTCTTCTCCAGCAGAAGCCACCCGACCTCGTTGGTGGGGAACAGGGCCGTGCGACACACCCGGACCTTCCTCCGCGTGAACTGCCCTTCCAAGGGCCCTTTCGTCCCCTTGCCATACCGCACGGTCACCCAGTCCCGGGCCTCCTCGGCCAGGGCCTTCGGTGAGACGCCGGTGATTCCCGGCGGAAGGCGAGGCCGGACCCGAACCCGACCCCGTTTCGCCGCAGGGGCACGGCCCCCGGGTTCGAGGAGAACCGTGGAGGCGGGCACGACCCGCACCTCGCTGGACGTGACCTCCATCACGTAGGGCTCTTTCCCCGCCCGCAGCTGCCCTCGGAACTCCTGGGCATCTCCATACCCACAGTCCCCCCGCACGGCCTCAGGTGGGAGGCCATGCCGACGTGCTCGGTCCACTTGTTCCAGGGCGATCCGCCATTTCTCCCGGAAGACCACCGGGGTGGGAATCCCGGCCTCCTCGCATCGCGCTGGGTCCTCCGCCCAGACTCTGGGAAGGTAGAGGTCGAGGGCGAAGCACCAGCCTACGGTCTCTCGATAGGCGCCGTCTCGGGGGAGGAGGTAGACGCAATCCACCACGGACTGGCAATTGTCGACACTCCCCCGAACCCCGCTGTACTGCTTGCTCACTCCCGGGCTCTTCTTCCCCTGCTTGGGGAGGGGCACATCATCGATGACGAGGAGGCCCGAGCGACCGCTGGCCACCCCTTTCATCTCGTCGGTGAGGCGGGACTGGCACTCCTTCCAGTCCCAGGGGGAGTCCGTGATGAAGTTCTGGATGGACTCGTGCTGTGCTTCGGGGACACGGGAAGCGACGGGTTGCATGCTCTTGCGTTCCCCGGGAAAGAGAAGGCCGAGGGTGTAGCGCAAGGCGAGGGCACGACGCCTCCTCTCCCGGGGCGTATCGCGGAAGCGTCCTCCGATGCCGATGCGCTGGATATGCGCTTGGAGGCGGGAGAGGGAGGGGGCGGCCTTCCTCCGACGCGGAGGACTCACGCCGTTAGGTCAAGGGGAGGCCGGATTTAAGACCCTCACTTCGGTGAGAAACGAAGATCGGCGGATTCGAGCCTTCGCGCTCGTCAGAAAACCGGGGATTCTGCCAAAGTAGTGGCACTTACGTCGCGCCCTCCCGGTCGATTCCCTGACGCAGACTGACCCGTTGGGGCACGCCCAAAGTGCTCCTGTTCGGAACGCTCCAAACGCGTAGGAAATGGTTAGCCCCAGCCCGTCCCGCTTTCACGGGAGGGTTGTGAGGCAGGTGGTCCGCCACCCGCCCCGAGTCGTGCTTCAGTGTCTACGTGACGTAATTGACCGAAGTCCCCCAGTTGGCGAAACCGTCCCGGGTCCCATGGCAAGTCCCGATCACCAGAGAGAACGCGGACCCGGTGCAGCTCGCATACTGAATGTAGTTCGTCGCGAAGTAGACCGCCCCGTTCGAGAACGGAACGAAGATCGCCGCACTGTAGTCCCCCCAGCGCGGTCGGGTACCGCCCGGGAGACCTTGGTACTCCGAGAAGCCGTCCTGCGGGCTCTTCCCCTGATCGGCAATGTGGATCGTCGAGCCCACGAGGCCACTCGAGGTGGGGGTGATCCAGCCGTAGGCCGTGCTCGGATAGTACCCGCCGTTGTGGGCGCCCGTGGGTCCCCCGTTCCCCGACAGGGAGAAGGTGATGAGCGCACCACCGTTGCCGCCGTCCTGGCTCGAATAGCCTTCCGCGGCGATCGTCGGGAACTCGAGCTCCTCGTGCATCGCCGTCACGTACGCCTGGTTCGTCAGCGTGAGCTTCCCGCCCGTGTTGAAGGCAAGGGTGGAGACCACGTAGTACGCGACGCCGATGTGCGGCTCCGTGCACGGGCATCCCGGACCCTTCGCGAAGGTCTGCTCGACCAGCGTCGAGAGGGAGCCGTAGATGTGCCCGTTGGCCAACGACGCCTGGGTGAAGTCATCGCCGTTCGTAGCGATCCCTTGCTCCGGGCAGCTCGGTAGGATGCTGGCGTTCGTGAGCCCGGCCGCGCCGCACTCTGACCCGAGCGGGATCGCGCCCGCCTTCTGCGGGGCGAGGAAGCCCAGTTCGTAGTATGGCTCGACCCCCGAGAACAGTTGTCCGCCGAACTGGATGCCGGCGCAGTGGGCGCATCCGTTGCTGTTGAGGTTGCTCAGGCCCGTCCAGTCGAAGACCGCGATCCGGTTATCCCCGGCGCCGTAGAAGTCGAGCGACTCCATCATGAAGCCGGAACCCCCGTGGGAGTTGTCGAACTGGCTCGGGTCAGGCGACTGGGCTGGGATGACCGCGTACCAGCACGTGATCCCGCCGAGATGGTACGTGTTGTCGGAGGGACAGATGCCGTTCGGGGTGGGCAGCAGGCCCATGTTCTCGATCGCTACGTTGAACTTGGGGTTGGCGTGTCCATTCTTCAGCATAGTCGGCAAGCCCATCTCCAGCGCGTTCTTGTCGAAGGCGAGCTGCTGCGCCCCGTTGAAACCGCCGCCTCCGAAGCCTCCACCGCGCTGTGGGAACTCGTCGTAGAAGAGGAGGAAGGCGTCCCGAGTGGTCGCGATCTTCGCGAAGTCGTTCAGCTGGTACGGGAACCCTGGCTCGTAGGGGTTGTAGTTCGCGTTGAGGAAGTACGTGTTGTACGGCCCGTAGGGGCTCGCTCCGGTGCTGACCGCGATTCCCTCGTAGCAAGTATTAGCGATGGCCGCGAAGCATCCCGCGAAAGTTCCCCCGATGCTCTCCGGGGTCGAGGAAACGATCTCCGTGATGAACCAGTGGCCCCCGTTGCTGTAGTCGTAGAGGCACGACGGGTCCCCTCCGCTGCTCCATCCGATCCCCGAGAGCCCCATCAGCGCGTCGAGGGAGATCGGCGCGGAGCTCGTCGTGAGGCTCGAATCGAAGATCTGGATTTCTCCGATGTTGTTGGACTCGATCGCATAGCCGTTGCCCGCACACAGTGCCTGGTCCGCCGGCTCGATGTCTTCATTGTAAAGGCTGCCGCTCGAGACCGCGTTCAGTCCCTTCACGCCGACCGCACCCCCGGCCGACGAGCTGATACGGTCGCAGCCCGGGCCAAGCGGTTGGCAGCTGATGCTGGGGACGAACCCGGCGAGTGAACTCTGGGATTGCCCTGCCGCGGCCGCAGCCTGCTGAGGAGTGACCGTGTTCCCGTCCGAGAGCGAGAAGGTGTCGCCTTGGGTGCTCCGCGTGAGAGCGGAAGCACTGTTAATCGCCGGCGAGGCGGTCACGGGGCCGAACGGTCCCGTCAGGAGCGAACACCCGGGTAGGTTGCACCCGGTGGCAGCGGGCCCGACGAAAGTCGGGGCCCCACTCCCTAGATTCGAGGACGTGACGCCCGGTACTCCAACCACGGGAGCCGCCACGGAACCGGGGGCCGCCCCCGAACTCGCCGGAAGGGCGGCCGAAACGCCCACCGGAGCGGCGGTGGGGGCCCCTGCGGCCAAGGATAGACTACCCAGGACCATCAGCGCCATCGTCGCAATCGACAACCACCCGGCCAGTCGTTTTCGTTGCTTATCGACCGACATAGGACCCTGCGAGGGTATAGCACTCCTCATAGATAAATTCCGGTTATACGCTTCGTGTCCACCGGGCTTTTCGGAGAGAAAACGACCTTCGACTCTGCCCGCCGAGGGCCGAGACGAGCCGGGCTTCCGGCCCCCTTCCACGGCGACTGTCTACGCACCTCGTAACGGGCCGAGGCTGCCTGGGCAAACGGGCAGCGGCTCGCCGGTTCCCCGGTAATGTCGAGTTGTCCCACGAAACCGGGGTAAGTCAATATCGGCCCCCGCAGTGCGCATCTGGGGTTGGGAGCTTCAAAACGGGACCCCCTCCAAAGTGTCGGCGGGTAACCGCGTGGTCGTCGACGCGAACCGGTAGACCCGCCTGGGGTCAGCCTTTAGAGCACGACCCCCCGAGTCACGACCATGGAGGAGGTTCCGAGATCGGGGAGGAAATCGGTCCCAGCCTGAAGGCGTTGGGGAAACGTGTAGGGTCAACAGCTCGCAGCAAGTTGCGTCCTCCATGGCCACCGTTGCTCCCGGCCCCTGGACTTCGCCGAGTGAGAGAGTTCCCGGACGCGTCGGTCTCGGCCTCCGGCAAACGAGAAGGGCTGGATTCGAACCGGTACTTTTTCAGCCGCCTCCGCGCCCGCTCCGCCGCCGTCCCCTCCCCCTCCCGGGTCCGTGACACTCCCTCACATTCGACCCCCTAGCTCTTTAGGCCCGGCGCGGGTCGCTACAGTGAGAACTCCTTCCCACCGGGGGGCGGCTCGAATCCATGGATCGTTACGAGCGAGTGCCGATTCGCGAGGAGAGCAAGCAGGAGCGGATCGAGAAGTTCGCGTTGATCGACGAGCCGTACACGCTCGAGGAGTCGGTCCTCGAGGGCCAACGGTGCCTGCAGTGCGCGATGCCGTACTGCATCCAGGGGTGCCCGATCACCCAGGACGCCCGCGGCTACAACATCCTCGTCGGGGAGCGCGACTTCGACGGCGCGGCCCGCCTCGTGCTGCGCGAGAACCCCCTCGCGACCGTGCTGTGCAAGACCTGCTACCACTTCTGCGAGGACGACTGCATCATGACCGGTAAGGGTGTGCCGATCGCGATCCGTCACCTCAAGCGCGCAGCCCTCGACTACGGGAAATCCGACCTGCTCTACGTGCCCTCGAAACGGAAGGAGGAGCGCGTCGCGGTCGTCGGCGCGGGTCCGGCGGGCCTCATGGCCGCGTGGGACCTCGCGATCCGCGGCCATCCCGTGACGGTCTACGAGTACGAGCCGTTCCTCGGCGGCCAGATCAACACGATCCCGCGGTACCATCTCGACCCGGACGACCTCGATACCGACATCGCCCGGTGGAAGAATCTCGACGTCCAGTTCGTCGTCGGGAAGAAGGCGGGCGTGGACTACACCCCGAAGAGCCTTCTCGCCGAGGGATATGAGGCGGTCCTCGTCTCGATCGGTGCCTCCCAAGCGCGCGAGCTCGGGGTTCCGGGCGAGGAGCTGCCCGGCGTGTACCACGCGCTCCCGTTCCTGCTCGCGATGAACAAGCGCCCCGAGGGCCTCTTCGGGCGCAAGGGACGTCGGGTGATCGTGATCGGGGCCGGGGACGTCGCGCTCGATGCCGCGCGCTCCGCGCTCCGCCTGAGCGAGGGCGGGGAAGTGCGCCTCGTCTACCGCCGCGGTCCGGAAGACATGAAGGCGACCGAGGAGGAGAAGACCGGCGGCGAGATCGAAGGGATCCGCTACGTCTTCTTCCGGGCGCCGAAGGCGATCGTCGGTCGGGAGCACGTCGAAGGACTCGTCGTGGAGCGCACCGAGCACGGACCCCCGGACGCGAAGGGCCGGCGCACGCTCCAGGTCGTCCCGAACTCGGAAGAGACGCTCCCGTGCGACATGATCATCGTCGCCGTCGGCGAAGTCGCGGACGTCTCGGGTTTTGACCCCGACTACGGCTTCAAGTTCGCCTCGATGGGCTGGCCGGAAGGCAAGCGCGAGGATTGGATGACGGACGTGGAAGGTGTCTTCGCGACCGGCGGGCGGTCCGTCGTGCACGCGATGGCCGCCGGCGAGCGGGCCGCGGCCGCGATCGACGTCTACCTCGCGAAGAAGCACGGACGCGCCCCGGAGCCCCGACCGGACCCGTTCGGGGGCGCGACGCCGCCCGAGCGTCCGACCGGGTACGGCGGCGCGACCTGGACGCCGTAGCGTCGACCGGGCGCCCGAACGGAAATCACGGCGGGCTGCCCGTCGAAGCGCCCTCGACCCCACCCTCCCGTCCGACGTCCGGTAACGGGGAAGGCTAAAGGCCCGGTCCGAGGTCGCCGAGACCGTGAGGTCGTTGGAAGTCGGTGAACGCGCGCCGGCCGAGCGAGTCGCCGAGCGACCCCTCGCCGATCGTCGAGCGTTCCGAACGATCGAGAGAGAGATACCGTGACCGAGAGCGCCGGCTCGCCGAAGAGGACCGCCGACTTGGCGGCCGTCGAAGGAGCCGTCGCTCCCCGCGTCGTCTTCGTAACGGGCGCCAGCGCGGGCTTCGGCGCGGCGATCGCGCGCCGCTTCGTTCGACGAGACGCGCGGGTCGTCGCTCTCGCCCGGAGATCGGACCGATTGAACGGCCTCGCGGAGGAGCTGGGTCGAGACCGGGTCCACGCGATCGCGCTCGATGTCCGGGACCGTTCCGCGATCGAGCGGGCCGTCGGGGCCCTCCCCGCGGAGTTCGCCGAGGTCGATCTGGTCGTGAACAACGCGGGACTCGCGCTCGGGCTTGAACCGGCTCACCGCTCCCGACCGGAAGACTGGGAGCAGATGATCGACACGAACTGCAAGGGCGTCGTCTACGTCACCCGAGCCCTCCTCCCGGGGATGGTGGCCCGCGGTCGGGGGCACGTCGTCAACATCGGTTCGACGGCGGGGACGTATCCGTACCCCGGGGGCAACGTCTACGGCGCCTCGAAGGCCTTCGTCCACCAGTTCAGCCTCAATCTGCGGAGCGACCTCCACGGAACCGGGGTGCGCGTCACCTGCATTGAACCCGGCATCTGCGGGGGTACGGAGTTCTCTGGGGTCCGCTTCCGGGGAGACCAGAAGAGGGCCGCCGAGGTGTACGCCGGGATGCGACCGCTCACGCCGGAGGACGTTGCCGCGACCGTGGAGTGGGTAAGCAGCCTTCCCGCCCGGGTGAACGTCAACACCGTCGAGCTGATGCCGGCCGACCAGAGCTTCGGCCCGTACCAGGTTCACCGAGCCCCGTAGACCGGGTCCCCGGTCCGTACTCCGCCGCGGGGGCTAGCGCTGCTTCCCGTAATGGATCCAACTTTCTACGGCCCCGAGCGCGGCGCGCGCGTCGTGGCCCAACGCGGCTTCCTCGCGCCGGAACCGCTCGATCAGGGTCCCCCGAGTGTTATCTGCGAGCGTCAGCAGGTCGTTCGGGTGGGTCTGGGTGGCCACAGAGAAATGATGGAGCCCCTCGAGATACTCGTCCGCGTGTTCTCCGGTACCTTCCAAGAGCGAGCGGTACCAGTGCTGGACATTCGGGTCGGCTTTCAGCTTGTTGAATGGTCCGATCGGCCCGGGATGCCCGAACACGGCGGACCAGAGCGAATACGACCTAAACCTCTTGCGATGAGACCCCGGGGATCAGCGCAAGGTCTCCGAGGAGAAGGTCTCCGGCTGCCGGCGATGACAGCTGAGATAGAGTAGGCGGCCTTCGGCGCGGATCGAGCGCCGCGCTCCCTTGGGAATGACGAGCGCGGTTCCGGACTCAATCGCCTCGCGGGTGTCATCGACCCGGAGCTCGCCCTCCCCGCGGAGGCCCACGAGCAGCACGTCGCACGCCGCGTTGACGTGAGCCGAGACGCCATGGCCGGCGGACCAGGCGACGAGATTCAGGTCGAGCTCATCCGTCCGCAGGTGCCACACAACGCCTTCGTCGGGTCCCTCCGCGTAAGCGTCCAGCTGCAAGGGGGTGAGGGGTCCCTTCGTGGGCAACGCGTCCTCCTCGACCACATCGCCCGCAGTCGATGGGAGACCTTGAACATTCCTCGCCGGGGCCGATTACTCCGTTCATCGCCGGGGCGTCGCCGAGCGTGCGCCATGCCCGGACCCGCGCGGAACTACAAGTACGAGGCTCGGTAGGTCAGTACGATGCTCAACGACACTGTGCCGTTGCCCGAACCCCCGAGATCGAAGGCGTAGTTGCCGCAGACGGGTACGGTGAATGTCGCGTTCGCCGCGTTCGAGTTTGACGTCCAGAGGGTCGTGCCGTTCGGCGCGAAGACCTGAACGACGAGCGAGACGGTCGGGCTCGCGGTGTAGCTCACCGAAGCGCGAGCGCCGGTCCGACAGAGCGACTGGGGATAGGAATAGTTGAACTCGTACGACCCACCCCCGAAGCTACTGGTGCTAATCTGGTACGTGACGCGCTGCGGGACCGGAATGGACGCGAGCGCGACGCTCGCCACGATGACGGCGACAAAGATAATCGCGAGGGCCACCCGCACTCTCCGCGAGAAACCGCGAGGGAGGGGGCGCAACCGGACCGACCGCCGTGCCTCTCTCCTCCGCCGCCCTGGCATCCGCTCGGTGGATGGCGAAGCGAACGACGGGTACTCCCGGCGAAGCATTAGGGCTTCGGCGGCCGGGGCTCGGCCTCCGCCCCGAGAAGGACCTCGCGCCGGTGGCGGGGCCGGGGTGCTCGGCATCCTCGAAGTAGGCGGGGCGAAGCAGTTATATCGAATTATATTCATAACTCAATATGGTTCTTCCTGTCCGCCTCGCCGGCCCTCGCCCCGGGCGGTTGCTCGGGCTCTACGCGCTCTCGGTGATGGAGCACGACGGGCCCGTGTACGGCTACGCTCTCGCCGACCGCATCTCGGACCGAACGGACGGAGCCTGGCGACCCGGTGCGGGAGCAATCTACCCGGCGTTGAGCTCGCTCGTCGCGCGGGGATCGGCCCGCACGAACCGTGTCGGTCGACGCCGGGTCTACGGCATCACCCCGGCCGGCCGCGCGTTCCTGACTCGGATCCGGAGGAACTGGACGAGCGCGGGACGCTCCGGGCCGGACCTCGGCTTACTCTGGTCGGAGATCGCCGGCGCGGGCGACCCCGGACAGCACCTCCTGCGTCACCTGCGTCGCCACCTAGAAGGGATGGGGACGTACCTCGAGCGTAACCCCGGGGCCCGCGTCGGGGGCGAGAGCCTCCGCGAGCTCCTCCGGAGCGAGCTGAGGCACTCGGAGACCCGGCTCCGCCTGCTCGCGAAGGCAAACCGCCGACCGACCAAGCCGAAGGCCCGAGGTGCGGCCGGGGGAACGCCCCCGCCATTGAAGTCCGTTCGCTCACTAAGCGATACGGCTCGAACGCCCACGCGGTCCTCGCGCTCGACCGAGTGAGCCTGTCGATCCCGGCGGCACGGTCTTCGGTCTCCTGGGACCGAACGGCGCGGGCAAGACGACGCTCATCAAGCTCCTCACGGGGATCAGCGACATCACGTCCGGGGAAGCGACCGTCGCCGGGTTCAACGTCCGGACGGAGTCGCTCAAGGTCCGAGCGCGGATTGGCTGGGTAGCGGCCGAGGTCATTCTGGATGACGACCTGACGGCGCGCGAGAACCTCTGGCTCCAGGCGAAACTTCAGTCCCTGAAGGAGTGGGAGCCCCGCGCCGACCTCCTGCTTCGGTATTTCTCGCTCTACGACCGCGCCGGCGACAAGGTCAGCAAGTTCTCCACCGGGATGCGCAAGAAGCTCGAGATCGCGCTCGCCCTCCTGCACCAGCCCTCGGTGATCTTCATGGACGAGCCGACGATCGGGCTCGACGTCAGCACCCGGCGGATGCTCTGGGACATCGTGAGCGGGATCCACCGCGAGTTCGGCGTTACGGTCCTCCTCACGACGCACTACATCGAGGAGGCCGACGCGCTCTGCGACCGGATCGCAATCATCGACCAGGGTCGCGTGATCGCCGAAGGGACGCCGTCGGAGCTCAAGAGCCGGGTCAAGGCCGACGTGGTCCAGCTCGAGACGTCGGAACCGATCGACGTGGCGCGGATCTCCCAGCTGGCGGGAGTTCTGGACGTCCGGGCCCAGGGCAACGACTAGGTCATCCGGGTCGCCTCCGCGGAGGCGACGCTCCCCGCCCTCCTCGGTTCGATCCGGACCGAGACCGTGCGGCGGGTCAGCATCGAAAAACCGAGCCTCGAGACGGTCTTCCTCGACCTGACCGGACACCGCCTCGGCCAGGACGACGAGCCGATGCGGGACATCCGGAAGTTCTACGCCCAGATGCGGCAGGTGCGCCGATGAGGAGCCAGTTCTCGGGACTCTACCTCCGCGAGATCTTGCGGACGTTCCGCAACCCGTTCGTCCTCCGGATCACGATCGTCCAGCCGTTCATGTGGCTCGCGTTCTTCGGCTCGAGCTTCGCGAACGCGACGGCCTCGGTGTTGCACGCGCTCGTCGGCGCGAACAGCTACATCGCTTTCCTGTTGCCGGGGACGCTCTCGACCTCGATGCTCTCGGTCGGGATGTTCGGCTCGATGAGCACGATCCAGGACAAGCGGTTCGGTTTCATGAGCGGATCCTGATCACCCCGACCTCGAAGGGCGTGATCTTCCTGTCGAAGGCGCTCGGCGGCGCGACGCGGGGGCTCGTCCAGTTCCCGATCATGATCGTCGCGGCGACCCTCTTCGGGGTCTCGTTCCACCTCTCGCCGATCGATTGGCTCGCGTGGGTCGCCGGCCTCTTTTCGCTCTCGATCGGTTTCGCGAGCCTCTTCCTCGCGATCACCGCTTCCTCGACGGACTGGCAGACCCCGGGGGTGGTGTCGAACTTCATCACAATGCCGCTCATGTTCGCGAGCACTTCCTTGTTCAACGGCCAGTTCTTCCCGCCCTGGATGCTCGCGATCTCGGCGGTCAACCCCATCACGTTCTCGGCGCTCCTCGGCCGCGCGTTCGTCCTCCAGACGACGGTCCCGTGGATCAACCTCGGCTATCTCGTGCTGTTCGCGGGCGTCATGCTCCTCCTCGGCTGGCAGGTGTCGGCCCGCGGGCTGAGGGTGGACTAGGCCGGCGTCGGAGCGTTAGCGGGGGGCCGCGGTCACCACGTAGTCCCGGCCCTCCCAGCGATCCTCGGCGGGCCAGTAGAAGGTGAACCGCCAGGACCGCCCGGCGCTCTCGAGGGGGAGCAGGTCGACGTAGTGCAGGCCGAGGCCGGTCTCCACGGAGTCGAGGTCGACCGGGTGCGCCCACTCGTCGTCGCTCGCGTGCAGGCGGAACGCGCGGTCGACGATCACGCGCACGGTCTCGTCGGGCGCCGCGGTCGAGGGCTGGCGCGCGAACTTCCAGACGGTGAAGGCCCGGCGAGGATTGCCGGGCGCGCCGTATCGGGCCTCGACGTCGGGGACCCGGTCGAAGAGGACCCCGTCCGTCACGGACCGCAGGAGCGTGATGTACTCCGCGTGCGCCCAGGCCAGCGGGGTCGCTGACTCGGTAGGCCGTCCGAACTCGAGGTGGAGGGCCGGGCGGTCGGCCTCGTCCCAGACCTGCTCGGGGAGCAGTCCGGTCGAGGTGGCGAATCGTTCGAGCGCCCGCAGATACGGCTTCGGGTCGTGGCCGAGGGCGAACTCGTAGTGGCCGCGCTCCCCGGTGAGGAGCGGCCAGGCTCGCCCTCGCCCCCATCTCACGAACGGGCCGCCGTCGTCCCGGTCGCCGTAGCCGTCGTGGTTGTACCGTCGCCAGGCCGGGCCGAACGGCGTGTCGACCTGAAGCACCCGGTCGATCACGCGGACCGAGTCGACGACGATGGGGTCGTCCGCGCGACGCACTCCGAAGCGGACCAGGTCGAGGAATCCGCCGTCGACGATCTCGCGGGCGGGAAACTCGTTCGGCGCTCCCGGGGGAAGGTTCGGAAGTCGGAGGGTCCCCATGTCCGGCCCTTCGTGGGGGTCCGGGTCGTCCACGCGCGCCGGTCGGATCCGTACGTAGTGGCGCGGGATGCCGGGCACGAGGGTGCCACTGTCGGTCACCGTCCACCGCTCGACGTGGCTTTCGAGGAAGTCGGCGTACTCCTGAACGAAGTCGGAGGTCGCGGAATCCCCGTGCCGGCGCGCCGCGGCGGCGGCGACCGTGAGCGCACTGATGCAGATGGCGAGCGTGGCGGGGGAGTACCCGCTCACCTCCTCCCAGCGGTCCTGCTGGGTCACCGGACTGTGCTCGATGAGGAATCGAGCCGCGAGCCGGATCATCGGGTACGGTTCGAACAGAGCCAATGCCTCGCCCTCGTAGACCCGCCGTGCGAGCAGGATCGGCAACGCGACCTCGTCGAGCTGCATGCCCTGCCAGTACGCGGTCCCGTCGACCCAGAAGTTCTGGGGGAACCCCCCGTCGGCGCGCTGGCGCGTCGCGAGATAGATGAGCGCGCGCAGCGGCGCGTCCGTCGACCCGGAGGCAGCGAGCCCGTTCGCCGTGTGGAAGAGATCGCGCGTCCAGACGAGGTGGTAGCCGCCGCGGTTCTCGTCGCCCGCCGCCGCCCCCCACGGGATCGAGAGGGAGGCGATGAATGCTCCCGGGTAGATCTTGTCCTCATGGGCGAGGAGGATCGCGCGGCTCGCCCGGTAGAGCCGACCTCCGTCGCCGTGGGAGCCCGCGAGCGGCAGCTGGTGGGCGACCGTGCGGCCCCACTGCTCGAGAAAACGCCGATAGTGGACGTCGAAACCGGTTCCGAGCGACTGAACGAGGGTCGTCAGCGCGGCCGGGACGGTCTCGCCGAACGCCAGCCCGAGCGTGAACTCGGGCGCGTCGCGCACCGGGATCTCCCCGGTGAGGGCGACGTTGCCGTTCGGTGCTTGGTCGAAATCAAACGTCATGTCGAGGTGCTGCGACACGTCGGTCCAGCCGTCGCTCGTCCCCACATATCCGACCGACGCGCGGAGGAACCGCGCCGTGCACCCCAGCGCGAGCGCGACGCCGTTGTGTTGCGCCACGAGGACCGGCCGGTCCAGGATGGGCACGACCATCGCCGTGTTCCCCCAGCCGCCGACATCGAGATGCGGCGCCGCGAGGACGAAGAGTCGCAGCCGGTCGGCGAGACCCAGCGCTCGCGTCTCGACGCGGACGTGCTCGAGCAGGCACGGCAGGTGAGGGTCGCCGATCACGGTCTTGTGGATCCGGTACCGCCCCTCGGGGTCGTCAGAGCGGATGCGGTAGCCGAGCGCGTGGTCGTTCGGCCGCTCGGTGACCGAGACGAGGTTCCGTTTCTCCTCGTGGAAGAACGTCTTCCCGTCCGTCAGGAGGAACTGCATGTCGCGCAGCTGCGGCCGGTCGATCGTCGGGAAGTACGTCTCGGTCACGATCCCTCGCCACAGGGTGTACCAGAGTCGAGAGTCCGCGGAGTAGGCGGTCCCGACGCCGTCCTTGTTACTGTGGGACCAGCGGGGCGTCATGCCCGGGGCGCCGAACGCAATGCGGTTTCCCCGGGGCGCGACGGTCATCTCAGTTGGGACCGGTCGCGCACGGAACCCGTGGTCTTGAGGTTTCTCCGCGCGTCGCTCCGCGAGGCCGCGGGCACCGGACTTTTCTTCCGTCGCGCCTCGGGAGCGACGTGGAACTCGGCCTCTTCGTGCTCCTCATCGCGCTGTTCGCGATCGCAGCGGGGTTCATCGGGTCGCTGACGGGCCTCGGCGGCGGGGTCGTCATGATCCCGGTCCTGGTCGTGCTGTTCGGCGTGCCGTTCCCGATCGCGGTCGGCGCCGGGTCGATGACGATCCTCGCGACGTCGTCGACGACGGGCGCCGCGTACGTCCGCGACCGCCTCACCGACATCCGGATCGGGATGTTCCTCGAGATCGCCACGGTGCCCGGCGCGCTGATCGGCGCGACCCTCACGGTCATCCTCACCCACGCGAACCTCGACAACGCGCTCCTCATCGCCCTCGGGTTCATCCTGCTCGCGATCGTCCCCGGCGCGATCGCCCGGCGCGGCCAGGAGCTGCCGACCGGTGTCGTGCCGGACTCCCGCTCGACCGCGCTCGGCCTCGCCGGCGAGTACCACGACGAGGCGCTCGGTCAGGAGGTCGCCTACCGCGCCGCCGATACGAGCCCGGCGCTCGGGGTGATGTTCGGCGCCGGCGTCGTTTCGGGGACGTTCGGGATCGGGGCCGGCGTGTTCAAGGTCCTCGCGCTCGAACGGTACCTCCGCCTGCCGATGAAGGTCTCGACCGCGACCAGCAACTTCATGATCGGCGTCACCGCCGCGGCGGGCGCGGGCGTGCTCCTCGCCGCGGGCTACGTGGACCCACTGATCGCCGCGCCGGCAGCGATCGGCACCGTCGCGGGCGCGTACATCGGGAGCCGGCTCCTCCCCGGCCTCCGGAACCGAACCGTACGGCTCCTCTTCATTCCGATCGTGGTGGCGCTCGCGATCGAGACGATCCTGCGCGGGTTGGGCCTACCTTGACCGCCGCCGCCGCGCCGCCCCGATACCCGCATCCCGAGCTCCCGGAGTCGGCGTACCGCCGGATGACGCTCGTCCTCCGCGTCGGCCTGCTCGGCGCCGCCGGGATCGTGCTCGCCGCGCTCTTGGCCTACCTGGTCGAGAACTCGAGCGCCTCGTCGTCGTCCACCTTCGCGTCGAACGCGGTGATCCCGTACCTCCATCCGGGGCACCTCGCCCACGGCCTCGCCCACGGCTCGCCCGAGGCCTACCTCCTCGTCGGGCTCTACGTCCTCATCGCGACCCCGATCGTGCGCGTACTCACGGGCGTCTACTACTTCGGGCGCGGCGGGGAGCGCGCGATGACCTGGGTCACCACCGTGGTCTTCCTGCTCCTGCTCCTCGGCCTCTTCGTCATCGGGCCGTACGTTCACTGAACGAGCACCGGTCGAGGCGTCGTTCCGGCGGAGCGGGGTCAGCCCTTCCGGTCGAGCTCGGCCAGAGCGGTCCGCACCGCCGAGAGACCGGAATCCGCGAGCGCGCGCGCGCGGGCCGGGTCCTTCGACTCCGCGAAGATCCGGAAGAGCGGTTCCGTGCCCGAGGGGCGTACCAGCATCCAGCCGCCGTCGCGGTAGACCTTGATCCCGTCGATCGTGACGACCCGCTCGCTGCCCGCTGTGAGCGCTTCGGTGACGCGCGCGAGGACCGGACCGCGGAGCGGCACCGGGCACGGAGCCTTCTCCTTGACCAGCGTATACCGGGGGAGGCCGACGAGCACCTCGGCGAGCCCCTCACCTTTCCGCGCGAGCAGGTCGAGCACGGCCGCCGCGGTCATCGCGCCATCGCGGGCGAGCTGGAACTCGGGGTGGATGAGTCCACCGTTCTCTTCGCCGCCGAAGACCCCCTTGCGAGCCTCGAGCTCGTGGGTCACGGACGGAGAGCCGATGCGGGTGTAGACGACGCTCCCGCCCAACGGGCGCACCGCGTCCTCCACGCTCTGCGATGCCGATACCGGCGTGACGACGACCCCCCCGTGGTGGCGCTCGACCGCGTCGCGGGCGAGCAGTGTGAGGATCTCCTCGCCGGGGACGAACCGACCCGAGGCATCGACGAACACCGCCCGGTCCGCGTCGCCGTCGTGGGCGATGCCCAGGTCGGCCCCGGCGGCGGGAACCATCCGTTTGAGGTCGGAGAGGTGGTCCTCGGTCGGTTCCGAAAGGTGACCCGGAAAGGTGCCGTCAATGTGCCCGTTGAGCGTCACGACGCGGCAGCCGAGCCGCCGCAAGAGGGCCGGGCTCGTCGGGATCGACGCGCCGTTCCCGCAGTCCAGCACGACCGAGTACCGGCGGGCACGGATCCGCTCCCCGTCGACCCGGGCCAGGATCCCGTCGACGTACCGGCGTGCCCCGTCGGTCCGCGGGGTGATCTCGCCCACTTGGTCGAACGGGACGGCGATTCCGCGGCCCGCGTCGACCGCCACCTCGATCGACTCTTCGGTCTCTCGGGCGACCTCGAGACCGTCCGCGGCGATGCACTTCAGACCGTTGAACTCGGGGGGATTGTGGGAGGCCGTGACGATGACCGCCATCTGCGCCTCGAGGCGAGGAACACTGTATTGGATCGCGGGGGTCGGGAGGACCCCGAGGTCGATCACGGGATGGCCCCCGAGCGAAAGCGTCGCGCAGACGATGCGAGAGAAGGCCGGGCTCGACGTCCGTCCGTCCTGACCGACGACGATCCGCGCGCCGGGCGGAGCGACCGCCGCGATCGCGCCGGCGATGCGGGTGACGAACGGGGCCGTCAGCGTCGTGCCGACGACCTCGCGGATCCCGTTCGTACCGAAGAGCCGCATCGCAGGCCTGCCGGGGGCGCCCGAGGCGGCGAGCGGTATATTACGGGCGTCAGGGCAACCGTAAATTCTCCGGACCCGCTCGCGCCCCCGCGATGCCGCCCCGCTTGCTCGCCGACGAGATGGTGGGGAGCCTCGCCCGCTGGCTCCGCATGATGGGGTGCGACACCGCCTACGCGCGGGGCTGGTCGGACGACGACCTCCTCCGGCGCGCGCGGCTCGATGGCCGCATCGTCCTCACCCGCGACCGGGAGCTGGCCCAGCGGGCCGACCGGGTCCTCCTGCTCGAGAGCCCGCGACTCGAAGACCAGGTCCGCGCGGTGTGGCTCGCGTTCGCCGACGTGCCCCGCGAGGTGCGGTTCGAGCGGTGCGCCCTCTGCAACGGAGTGCTCGCGCCGTACTCGGCGCCGAGTTCCCGGGCCGCGGACGACGGGATCCCCTGGGACCGGGTGGCCCGCGGTCTCCCGCTCTTCCGATGCCCGGAGTGTGGCCAGGTCTACTGGGAAGGCTCGCACACGGAGGAGATCCGACGGCGCTTGCGCCGGTGGGCCGAGGCGCCCGCCGGATGATGCGGGCGTACGTCGAGCTCTCCGGAGAGAGCCGCGAGCTCGCGGCCGCCGAGTCGGCCGCCGCGAGCGAGGCCCTCGGCGGCCGGGCGGTCCCCGACCCGCGCTTCGACCGGTCCGGTCTCGTCGCGGTCGAGATGCCGGACGAGCCGTCCGTGCGCGCCCTCGCGGCGCGGATCGCCCTCGCGCGACGGTGCCTCCTCTCGCGGGGCACGGACGTCGCCGACGCCCTCGTTGGGGCCGCGAGCTCGGGCGGGTCCGCGGCGGTCCGGCGGCTCGGTCGACCGACGTCCGGGGGGGACGACCCGGCCCTGCTCTCGGCGGGGCGCGCCTACAAGGCCGGGGGAGGGACGATCGACCTCGAGGAACCGTCGCGGCGATTTTGGCTCGTCCGGGAGACCGGGGGGAACGACTGTCTCTTCGAGGAGGTCGCGCGCGTCGACCGTCCCTCGGCGTCCGCTCGTCGGATGCCCGCGCTCCCGTTCCGGCGGCCCGTCAGTCTTCCCCCGCGACTCGCCCGCGCCGCGGCGAACCTCGCCCGGGTCCGGCCCGGTGACCGGGTCGTCGACCCGTTCCTCGGAACCGGGGCGCTGCTCGCCGAGGCCGGTCTGCTCGGTGCGCGGCTTTTCGGGATCGACCGGGACGCGGACATGGTCCGGGGGGCGCTGAGGAACCTCGCGCACCTCGACGTCGTCGCGGACGAGCTGGTCGTCGGCGACGCGGGCGAAGCGGAGTTCGTGGACCCGACGGCCCCGTTCGACGCGGTCCTCACCGACCCGCCGTACGGGCGCGCCTCGAGTACCGGAGGGGAAGGGGCCGCCGCGGTCGTCGACCGGGTCCTCCCGCGGTGGGCGGCGCGAGTGCGTCCCGGCGGACGACTGGTCGTGGTCGTCTCGGCCCCCGTCCGCTCGCCGGGTCCGGAGTGGCGGTCGGTGGTCGCCGTGCCCGTGCGGGTCCACCGTAGTCTGACGCGAGAGTTCCGGGTCTACGAACGCGCGTCGGGTCAGGGCCAGTAGGCCGTCAGCGTTGAGCTCGCGGTGCCCGCTCCGCTCGGCGCGCAGAACTCGGTCGCGGTCCAAGCGACCGTCGCGGTGAGGGTCGACTCCGTGTTCGAGAGCGTCACGACGATCCGGACCGAGTTCGCGCCGCCCACGGCGGGGACGGTGACGAAATCCTCGGTCGGGTACGCCTCGTTGCCCGTGAGCGTGAGGGCCGTGCCGTTCGGCAGATGATAGACCCACGTCGCGTTCGCCGCCCAGGCGGCTAACCCCAGGCCGGTGAGGTACTCGGTCGAATTATTGACCCGTAAGGAGACGTTCTCGACCGTCGTCGCGAAGACGAATCCGTGCGGCTCCGGGTCGCCGTTCACGAGCTGAACGGTCAGGTTCGCCGCGACCGCGGCACCGGGCGGCGGGGTCGTCAAGGACGTCGCGACCGCGGAGGGGATGTGGACGGTCCCGGGCGCGGTCGCGATCGGCGTCAAGGCGAATCCGGCGACGAGCACGACGCCGACGCAGATCCCGACCGCGACCCGTTTCGTGTCGAGCCGCGTCGCGTCGTTGAGCGGCGGGGGATGGCGGACGCCCAGGAACAATATGAGGAACGCGAAGATCAGCCAGCCGTAATAGAACAGGATCCCGATGATCAACAGGAAGCCGACGATCGCGTAGCTGAGGAACCGCGCGTTGTCCCCGAGGAGGGCGCGCCAGACGTGGCCGCCGTCGAGCTGGCTCGCGGGCAGGAGGTTGATCGCCGTGACGAAGATCCCGACCCAGCCCGCGAGCGCGAGCGGCGAGATCGCGACGAGCGACGGAGGGAAGAACAGCTGGAGGACCGACCAGAACGGCGGCGTCCCGATCAACAGATTCCCGTAGCTGACGCCCAGGATAGTGGGACCGCAGTAGCTCAGCGGCACGACCGGGGGGTGGAGGCCGAGGTAGAGGCCCACGAGGGCGATCGGGATGGACGCAGCGAAGCCGGCGAGCGGCCCGGCGGCGCCGATGTCGAAGAGCGCCTTGCGGTCCGGGAACGGCTCGCGGATCGAGATGAACGCGCCGAACGTGCCGAAGAGGAACGGCGGCGGGATCGGGATGAAGTACGGGAGCGTCGCCTCGACGTGGTGGTGGCGCGCCACAAGGTAGTGAGCGAGCTCGTGCAATCCCAGGATCGTCATGACGGGGAGTCCGAAGTACAGCGCGCCGTAACCGAGGTCGCTCCATCCGAGGGTGGGCGCGCCCCCCCACGTGAGCCAGAGGAGGGAACCCGCGAACGCCGTCGTCCCGATCGTTCCGAGCAGGAGGAGGATGTTCACCCACAGCCGCGACCGACCGAGCGCCGGCCGGCGGACGACCTCGATGAACTCCTCGCCCCCGTGCCGACGCAGCAGCGGGACGTACTGGAGGGTCCAGAGTTCCCGGCGGAGCCGGTCGAACTTCGTCGCGAGGGTCGCGGGGTCGACGTGGACCGCGAGGAGGACCGACTGGGGTCCGACGCGGGTCTCGTAGACCGGGAAATACTGACTGACGATCGTGCGCAGCCGGTCGAGCTCGGTCGAGCCGCCGGCGGAGGTGAGAGGGCCGGAGCCCCGCGCCGCCATGCGTCAGTCCCCAGACGGTGCGGCCGTCGCCGCCTTCCGCAGGCGGCGCGCTCGCTCCTTGGAACCGTAGCCCGTGGCCGCCTCGAGGAAGCGGTTGTAGCGTTGGATCGTCTCGGCGGCCACCCTCTCGGGTACCTTCGGGTCCATCGTGAGCTCGACCTCGAGCTCCCGTCCTGCCGCTCGGGCCGCGAGTCGCTGGATCGCTCCAAAGCTCGCGGTCACCGTCGCCCCGTCGGCCGCGACCGAGTCGAAATGCGCGGTTAGGACCGTGGCGAGCGACCCCGGCTCGAGGTTCTTTCGGTGGCTCGGGCGCACCGGGTACCGCTGCACGATGTCCGGTTGAAATCGGTGCGGGTTAAAAGGGCTCCATCGCGCGGCGCGACGGGTCCGGCTTAAACCGTCTCGATCTCGAGGCGCACCCGGTAGCCGCGGAGGCGGCGGGTGATCTCGTCGGAGAGGTCGAGGATCTGCTCGCGGTCGGCGGAGCCCTGCCAGTCGTAGACGAAATCGTAGTTCCCGTGGGTCGGGACGAATCCCGAGGTGCGCAGCCGGTCCGCGATCTCCGACGGCTTCGCTCCCTCGCTGTCGAACGTCACCCGGAGGTACGTTTCCATGCGGAGACCCAGCCGCGGGAGGGGCTAAATCCTCTGCGTCGAACGGCCGGGGGCGAGCAGACGGGTGAGCGCGGCCGCGAACTGGGCGGGCGAGCGCCGGGGGACCCCCCGCGGGACGAGCCCGATCGCGCCCGCCCGCTCGATGAGGAGGCGACGGGTCGGGCTGACCCGTCGGACCGCGACCCCCAGGTCCCCCGCCGCGGCCGCCCGGCGGGCGGCGGACCCGAGACGGGCGGACGCGCGGCCTCGCTTCGGGTACGGCACCGGGACGATCCGCGCGTGGGGGAAAGCGGCGCGGATCGCCGCCCGCGCGGGGGCGAGGTCCTCCGGATCGTCGACCGCGAGCCCGACCCCGATCGGGGCGCGACGTCGTCCCGCCGGGTCGATCTCGCCCGCGCGGATGCGTCGGGAGCTGACGGGCTGCAGGTCGTCGCCGAGGACGAGGGGGACGACCCGGACCGGCACGGGCGGGAAGCCCCGGCGTCGACGCTCCGCGAGGACCGCCTGCGCCCCCGACCGGGTGTCCGCCGAGACGACGAGCGCGTCCACGCCGGGCCCGACCGAGCGGCCGAACGGGTCGTCGAGCGGGGTGAGGGTCCATCGCCACGCGGGAAACCGCGCGGAGAGCCACCGGGTGAGGGCGCGGCGGCGGGCGGCGTACGGCTGGATCGCGGCCGCGCCGGGTTTCGGGTGCCGGGCGAGGAATCCCTCGGTCGTCACGCCGATCGCGACCGTCCGCCCGGTCCGGAACGCGCTCGCCAAGAGCGCCTCATGGCCGACGTGCAGTCGGTCGAACGTACCTCCGAGCACGGCGCGCGCGACGCGGGCCACGGACTCCGCCTCGCTAGATGTGGACGAAGAGGAGGATCACGAGAAGGACGATCACGCCGTACATGAGATACGTGTACATCCGCCGCGTCTGGGCGCCCTGCTCGCGCTTCGCGCGGCACGTCTTGCTGCAGGTCTCCTCGCCGGGGGCGCACACCTTGCCGCAGACCTTGCAGTGGCGATGATCGTCGGGCACCGACGCGGACAGGGTCGAGCGGGGCCTTAGCCTTGACCGGCGGGGAACGCGTTAGGGCGCGCGTCGGACGCGCCGGCGATCCGTGCTCGATTCGAGGTCCGGCGCCTCCGCCTCGGGGTCGAGGGGGTTCACCGGGTCGTCGTCGAACGGCGCGAAGTTCGCGCGCGGTCGCAGCGGAGCGCTGCGCGCGTCGGGGCGAGCCGAGGCCGCCGCGGCCCGGGTCGCGCGCCGTAGCGAGCGCGCCGCCGCGTCGGTCGGCGGGGCGTCGATGTCGTCGTCCGACGCCGCCATCTGCCGGACGAAGTTGAGCCAGATCCGGCCCTGGTGGGCGATCGCGCCCTCCATCCGGTCGCGGAGCTCGGTCGTCTGCTCGAGCATCTCCCCTTCGAGGCGGCGCAGCTCGCGGCTGAACTCCCGCCGGAACTCCTTGAGCCGGGCGTCCGCCGCCGCCGACGGCCCCCCGTCGCGCTGGAGCTCGTCGACCTTGAGCCACGTGCTCCGTACGAGCGGCACCATCCGGTCCGCCATCACCTGGAGACGTCGGTCGAGGTCCTCGAGGTCCCGCCGGACCGTTTGCTCGACGGCCGCGAGCGCGCTCGCCCGCTCCTTGAGCTGGGCTTCGACCTGGGCGAGGCGGTCGATCGCCGCCTCCTGCTGCGTGCGGTTCCGGGCCGTGGCGTCCGCGATCCGGGCTTCGAGCGTCTTGTGGTCGGCGAGCCGCAGTGACTCGACCACTCGGGTCGTACGCTCCCGGACCGCGCGGTCGAACTCGGGGGAGTCGATCGTGTGGGCGAGACCTTGGTCGACGTCGGTCTTGAGCCGAGCCAGGAGCTCCACATACTTCTCGCGCTCCCGGTCCTGGTCTTCGCGCATCCGCTGGTCGAAGTACGACTGCAGCCGGACCTGGAGTCCGGCGAGCGCCTGGGTCTGGGCCTCGGACGCCGCGGTCACGCGCGCCTCGTGGGCGAGCTCGAGCCGGCGCTCGGTCTGGGCGAGCTGGTCCTGCCAGCCTTG
This sequence comes from Thermoplasmata archaeon, assembly GCA_050749465.1. Classification (GTDB taxonomy): domain Archaea; phylum Thermoplasmatota; class Thermoplasmata; order Lutacidiplasmatales; family UBA184; genus Lutacidiplasma. The sequence goes on from JBOGRO010000050.1 coordinate 22,161, forward strand.
GAGCATGTTCTCGCGCTGCTCGGTTCCGCCGACGAGGACCCGGTTCTCGAGGTCCTTCGTCCGGCCGTCCACGAGGAGGCCGAGGCGTTGCTCGAGCTCGCGGATCTCGCGGGAGCGGCGCACGTCGGACTCGGAGAGCCGCTCCTTGAGGAGCTCCCGGACGCGACCTTCGATCTCCTCGCGGAGTGTCGCACCCTGCTCCTTCGCCTCGCGGAGCTCGATATCCATTTGGGCGATCAGCGCCGCCCGGAGGTCCTCCTCGGACTTCGCGCCGCGCGCCTTCGTCTCGTCGATCGACTCCGCGATCTCCGAGCGCAGCTGCACCCCGAGCGAGTCGGTGGACGCTTTCAGCGCGAGGCGGGACTTCTCGAACTGTTCCGCGAGCTTGGGGCTCACCGTCTCCCGAAGCTGCCGGGCGATCTCGTCCGGGACGGAGTTCGGGGGGAGCACCGGTCGAGCCTCGACGGCGGCGAGGCGCGCGGCGAGGTCCCCGTGGGACGTCGCGAGCGCGCGGGACTGGGACTCGGTGAGCTCGCGGACCCGGCGATCCATCGCGGAGTTCGACCGCGACTCGGAATCGAGCACGGCGGCGGTCACGCGCGTCTCGATCGCCTTCGGGTCGACCGCCGTCGGGAGCCGGGCGGTGACCTCGCGGACCCGGTCGGCCACGTACGACCGAAGCCGGGCATCGGATTCCGCCGACCGCGCGGGAGAGAGGCCGGGGTCGGGAGGGAGCAGCGTCGGCGCGACCGGCGCGAGCGCGACGGGCGCGGCTGGCGCCGGCGCGACCGGCGGGGGGGAGAGCGGCGGAGGGACCGCCGCGCCCGCGGGGAGGGTGGACGGATCGTCCTGTACGGAGACGGGCACGGCGACCGGACCCGGCGAGGGGACGCGGATCTCGGGCGGCCGCTGCAGCCACGGAGGGACCTGGCTCGTGAGCGTCCGCGCCACCGCCTCGGCGACCGCCGGAGCGGGCCGAGAGTTGGCGACGGCCCCCGCCGTGACGTCGGGGTCCGGGTGCGCCTGCAGGTACTGGCTCGCGCGTTTCGCGGCCTCGCCGCTCATCGGGATCGAGCGGCCCCTCGGGCGAGCGAGGAGGAGCGCGGCGCTCTCCATCGCGGTGCCGATCCGCCACATCTCCTTGCGTCGGTCCTTGCCGCCCTGGCGGTCCGAGTCCTCGAGGTGGCCCCGCAGCCGGTCCGCCTCGACGAGGTCGACCCGTCGACTGACCTCGACGATCTTCGTGTCGTCGTGGTCGCGAACGTACTGGAGAACCAGGGGCAGCGCCTCCTTCGCGCGGCTCGCGACCGGCTTCGTCAGGTCGCGGAGCGAGATGGGAGCGGCCTCCCAGCTCTGGAGTCGCTTCGAGTGTCGGTCTCCGGCGGCCTCCCGCTCGGCGACCCGCATCACCGCGAGCGCGAGCGGGATCTGCTCCGCGAACTCATGCAGGTTGACCTTCCCTTCGGGAAGGAAGTACGGGAAGACCAGGAAGGCCCCGAGGGCCGTGAGCGACGTCGGGAGGAGCCGCACGAGCTCGCGGACCGCGTCGATCGCGCTCTCCCACTGGTCGGCGGCGACGATGACGACCGGTTCGGTCGTGCCGCGGTGGAAGAGGAAACCCTCGCCGACCGCCTGGTAGACCGACGGCTCGGGTTCCGCGCGCCGTCGGCCCGCGCCGGGGCGGCCGCCCATCGAGTCCCACGCCTGGAGTACGGCCCCGCCGAAGTCCCCGCTCGCGATCAGCTGCGGCGTGTCGAGGACGAGCGTTTTCATCCCGAGCCGCGGTCGGTCCTCGGTCGAGAGGAACATCCGGCCGACGCACGTGTAACGGCCGTTGCCGGCCGGGTAGAGGAAGAGGTTCGGATAGTACGACAGCGTCTGCGCCGGGTCCGGGTCCCAGTAGTCGTGGGTGTCGGCGACGTTGACCGTCAGGTTGCCGACGAGCCGGATCGTCTCGAGCGTCTCGCGCCGGGCCGGAAAATCCTCGGGGATCGTCGTGTACCCGGGGCTTTCGGCCTCGTTGTCCACCTGGCGGCACCAAACGACCGAGACCGGCGCGAATCCGCCGCCGGGCCGAAGGTCGGGGGCGGCCATCATCCCCCCTTCGTCGCCCGACGATCGAGGATCTTCTCGCACGCCCGCGCGAGTGGTAACGTCGTGTTGACCATCACCGGGACCCCCATCGTCGGGGTCCCGACGGTCGGTGCCTCTTGGCCGCTCTCCCCGATGAAGAGAGGATGGCCCTCCCCGGTCGAGACGGCGCTGGAGACGAGGAAGACGTCGTCCCGGACGGAGATCCCCTGGCCCTCCTGCGCGACGAGGATCGTCCCCATGCCCGCCCCATCGCGCCGGAGCAGGAACTCGAACGCGTCGAACGAGCTCTGGAAGGTGCGGTCCCGGACGGTCGACTCGACCTCGGAGTAGAACTCCTTGAGTTTGTCCGCCTTCGAGATCGCGATCACGAGCGGGACGTCGTGGCTCTTCGAGTAGCGGAAGACCCCGCGCGCGAGGTTCACCTGCTGCGCCTGGTCCCGGAGCGACGGGAGCGCCGGCGAGAGCAGGAGGATGATCGCGTCCGCGCCGTGGACGAAGCGCCCGAGGAGGGTCAGGCCGTGGCGCCAGAGATCGCGCCGGTCGGGCCGCCAGGAGTCGAAGTGGGGGATGACCCGGCAGCTCTTCTCCGAGACCTCGTCCTCCGCCGACTCGACCCAGAGCCGGTCGTAGGTGAAGTAGTCGGCGATGATCCCGCCGGCCTCATCGATCGTGTTGAGCTCGAGCGGCCTCGAACCGTCGCCGCCCGGGGCGCCGTAGCGGAAGCGGAGCTTCATCTCGACGAACTGGTTGAACTTCGTCGGGAGCGGGTACTTCGTGAGGACCCCTTGCTCCTCTCGCCCGGCGGAGAGTTCGACCCAGAGCTTGCGCCGGTCCTCCATCGGACGGTTGACGTAGTACCGGGTCGTCGTCTCGAGGCTCCCCTCGGGGTCGGTCGGGTCGGTCGTCTCGTACGTCGTCTCCTCCAGCGCGACGTCGTTCTCGAGGTCCCCGTAGAGCGGGATCTGGTTCGAGTCGGCCCGGGACGGGATGTACAGGACCGGGAGGTTCAGGCCGAAGTGCCCGGAGAGGAAACGGAAGTACGTGGTCTTCCCCGAGGCCGGGATCCCGATCACCGCGATGCGGGCCGTCTCGGCGCTCGGCTTCGTCTCGCGCTTCGCGCCCGGCGCCCGCCGGGTCTTTGTGGTGACCTTGACCGCCGGCATGGAGTGCTCCTTACCGCATCTCCGCGAGGCATATCTCGATAAAGTCGAGCGCCCCCTCGACCGCCGGGCCATTCGCGGAGAGGTCGAGACGGGCGTCCTGCAACATGCCGAAGACCTGACCGACCGCCTCCTCGTGCTTCTGCGCGGCGTCCTGGAGGTCGCCGGCCCCGGCGAGCCGGGTCAGCTCGTACGTGCCGCGCAGCTCCATCAGCCGCGCGAATAGGGTCATCAGGCGTTCCCGGGTCGTCCCATCCGCCCCGCCGAGCCGGTGCTCGGTGTCATCGATGAATCGGACGAGAGTTTCGGTCTCCTTATCGTTCTGCATCCGTGCCTGCAGTAACGCGAGCCTCCGAAGAATCTTCGGTTGGACCGAGCGCGGCAGCTTTTCGGCCTCCGCCCAGGCCTGGAGGAGGGCGCGCGCGGCCTCGACCACCGCGCGGTTCGAGTACTGGATCCGGGCCTCCCAGTAGAGCCGCGTGACCGGCGGAAGCACCGACGACGCCTTGGCGAGGAGGGAGAGCGCGACATCGGGCTGACCGGCCATGTACGCCTCGACGACCTCCCCGAGCGGCCCGTACCGCTCGCGGAGGTAGGCGGGCGTCGTCCCGCCGGTCGTCTTCACGACGTCGACCTCGAGGTCCGGCGTCTCCGAGTAGGTGGGGTCGGCCGACTGCGACGCACCGTGCGCGGAGTGGATGCGCGATACCGTCGCGTGCTGCTGCGGCTCCTTGAGCGCCCTCGCAGCGTTCGCGGCGTGCCGGGCGAGCTCCTCCGGGTGGAGCTCCTCGATCGGCCGATCGTCCTCGTAGCCGACGTCGAGGAACGCGTTGACCATTTGGGCGAAGAGCTGCGAGCCCGTCGTGACCTCCTGGAAGCTGAAGGCCGCCGGCAGGCCGACCTCACCGGCTCGGCGCTCCATCTGGGAAATGAGGTAGTTGATGCGAGCGGCGTCGACCCCCTTGTCCTTCTCTCCGCCGTTCCCGATCCCGATCACGCGGAGGGCGAGCTGCGATCCCGCGGGCAGCATGTACGACACGAGGTCGATCCGGCCCGGGGAGATATTCGGGCCTTCCGGGAGCTGGACGTCGAAGCGGGACGAAGCGTTGTCCCAACCGTCCGTGACGAGGACAAGGTTCCCCTGGACGCCGAGGGTGCCCATCCGCAAGAGGTCGGCCCCGACCGCGAGGGCATCCCAGATTGCCGAGCGGCCGCTGGGGGTCAGGAGCGAGATCAAGTTCTCGATGTACGGTAGGTTCTCGCGGTGGATCTCGGTCAGCGGGACCGCGACCCGGACCGTCTCCGTGAACGTGACGAGTCCGAAGAGCGAGCCCGAGGTCGAGGCGTCCTGGAGGATGCGGAACACCGCGGTGCGGGCGACCTCGATCTTCTGGCGCTCGGGCTGGTCGGGGGTCGCGTCCGGGAGCGGCGCCAGCATGCTCTTCGACAGGTCGAGGAGCAGCACGTTCCGCTCGCGGTGGGGAGGGAGGGCTGCGGAGGTTCCGGAATCGTCCGCCATGTTGGAAGAACGGAAGCCCTACGGTCCGGCGGGCACGGGCCGGTCAGGCCGCCAGAGCCTCCCGATCGATCCGGACGCAGCGCACGAAGTAGGTTTACCTCGGGCAGAGTATTTGTGGCTTCCGACGGAACCGCCCCCACGCGCCTCGGAGCCGACGGTCGCATCGTCGCGCCGGCTTGCCCGCGTGTCGCACGCGAGCCCGAGAGTCCAACCCCGCCGCGGTCCGAGGATAGAACCATATCCTACTCCGTCGCTCTTTCGTGACGAAGCCGACGCGTCACGCGGTCGGGAAGCCTGTGCACCGCGCCCCGCGCCGGCCGAAGTCGGACCGTGACGCGGGGAGCCCGAGAGGAAACCAGCCGAGTGTACGTCGACCCGGGTCGCGCGGACGGGTGACCCGTGGACAACTGGTCGCTCGGGGCGGGGGCTGTGGCGCTCGCGGTCCTGCCGGTCTACCTCTATGTCGGCGAACGGCTCCGGCGGCGGCCGGTGCCCGCGAGCGCGCAACTCGCGTCGTCCCAGTTCGTCGTCTGGTGGTGGGGAATCGGTCTCGCGGGCGCGTCCAGCGGCGTGGAGGCGATCCTCTGGGCATTCGGCGTCTTGACCCTCCCCACAGCCATCACCTTCCAGGTCCTGGTCGTGATCCTCGACTGCGTCTTCCTCTGGGGGCTACTCGGCTACCTGACCTATATCTACACGGGCCGGAACCGGCTCGTACCCTGGAGCGTATTCTACATCGCGTTCTTTGTCGTGACGCTCAACTACGAGTTCACCCTCCAACCAATCGGGGTCTCGGCGCCTCGGGGCGCCCCGCAGCTCGTCTTTGCGCACGTGGCCGTGCTCGGGGACCCCGTGGTCATCTACGTTCTCTTTGGGCTCCTCGTTCCCGAGATCGCGGGGCTCGTGTTGTACTTCACCCTCTTCTTTCGGACCCACGATCGGACGCTCCGATACCGGATCGGACTCGTGACCCTGAGCCTCGCGCTCTGGTTCGGGGTGACGTTCTACACGCCCCCCTCGAGCGCGATCCTGCCCCAGCTGTGGACCCTGCTGTCGGCTATCATTGAGGCGTCCGCCTCCCTGATCGCCCTCCTCGCCTACTTTCCGCCTGAGGGGGTTCAACGACGATTCCGGATCGGCTCGTTGTCCAATTCCGAAGAGCGGCCGGAGGGGCGGCCCGCGAGCGAATGACCCCGCGACCTCGCGCCCTCCTCGCGGTCGTCGTCGCGGGGGCGATCTTCCGTCGGGACCGCCCGGTCGGGCCCGACGCCCTGCTTCCGTTCCTGCTCGAGTCGGTGTCGGGCGGGATGCTGCTTCTCGATCGATCGCACAAGGTCCGGTTCGCCACGGGGTCGGTGCATTCGCTCCTGGGGTACGAGCCGGGCGAGATGGTGGGGCGGGACGTGAGCGCGTTCGTCGACCCCGAGTCGCACGCGGCGCTCCGCACGTTGCTCGAGAGCGCGGCCGACCTTCGGCCGGACCACAGGGCCGAGGTGAATGGGCTCGGGCAGGGGGGCCGACGGGTGCCGTTGCGCCTCTCGGCGCGCCGGGGCGACGACCACGGCGCGCCGGTCTACGCCCTCTACTTGCAGGACCTCGCGGAGCGGGAGGCGCTCGTTAACGCGCTCGCCCTGCGCGCGGCGGAGCTTGCGCGATCGAACCGCGACCTCGAGCAGTTCGCGTACGTCGCCTCCCACGACCTGCAGGAGCCGCTGCGGATGGTCGGCAGCTACACCCAGCTCGTCCACCAGCGCTACGAGGGCCAGCTCGACGCCGACGGCCGGGAGTACCTCCAGTTCGCCCATGACGGCGTGCTGCGGATGCAGGAGATGATCGACGACCTCCTCACCTTCGCTCGGCTCGGCAGCCGGGGGCAGCCGTTCGCGGCGATCTCGCTCGACCGGATCGGCGAGCAGGCGCTGACGAACCTCGAGGTGGCCGTCCGGACCCGGAAAGCGCAGGTGCAGGTCGACCCCTTGCCGGTCATCCAGGGGGACCGAGTGCAGCTCGTCCAGCTGTTCCAGAACCTGATCGGCAACGCGCTGAAGTTCTGCAAGAGCGACGTGCCGCGCGTCCGGGTCCGCGTCGCCGATTCGGGGTCGGAGTGGACCGTCACGGTCTCCGACAACGGGATCGGTATCTCCCCCGAATTCCAGGAGAAGGTCTTCCAGATCTTCCAGCGGTTGCACACCCGAGAGGAGTACCCGGGCTCGGGGATCGGTCTCTCGATCTGCCGACGCGTCGTGGAGCGCCACGGGGGCCGGATCTGGGTGGAGAGCACCGGCACCCCGGGCGAGGGGACCGCGTTCCATTTCACGTTCCCGAAGTCAGGACCGGCGCCCGCGACGGTCGCGGCGAGCGCCCCGGTCGCCGTCGACGCGGGGGTCGCCGAGCGGGCGCAGCAGCTCATCGAGGACCGCCTCCGCGAGCTGATCTAGCGAGGCGGCCGGCGGGGGTATCCGGAGGCGTTCGGACCGCCCATGCGCAGTCTTATAGTGCCGGACCCCCCTCGACCCGGACAGCGATGACGCCCGCCGCCCGCGACTTCACCGCGCCGGTCGATATCCTCATGGTGGAGGACAATCCGGCGGACGCCCGCCTCGTCGTCGAGGCGATGAAGGACAGCCAGATCCGCCATGAACTCCACGTCGTCCCCGACGGGCTCCAGGCACTCGACTACCTCCACCGGCGCGGCGCCCACGCGGGCGCGAACCGCCCGAGCCTCATCTTCCTCGACCTCAACCTGCCCCGGATCGACGGGCGGGAGGTCCTCCGCCAGATCAAGGCCGACGCGGACCTCCGTCGGATCCCCGTCGTGGTCATGTCCTCCTCCCGCGCGCCGGAGGACGTCGCGCGTGCGTACGACGCCCACGCGAACTGCTACGTCCGCAAGCCGATCGACTTCACGCAGTATCGGGACGTCGTGCGGAAGATCGAGTCGTTCTGGCTCAGTGCCGTTCAACTGCCGGTGAGCTGACCCCCCCGCCTCGCCTCGGGAGCGGTCTGTGGCGCCCGGAGTGCTCCGCGTTCTGCTGGTCGAGGACCAGACGGCGGACGCCAAGCTGGTCGAGCTCGCGCTGGGGGGTGCCGCTTCGACCCGATTCCGCGTCGTTCGGGTCAGCCGCGTCTCGGAGGCGGTCGCGCGGATCGGTACGACGGCGTTCGACGCGGTCCTCCTCGACCTCGGGCTCCCCGATAGCCAGGGACTGGACGGCCTCGCGCGGGTCCGGCAGGCTTCCCCGACGACCGCGGTGGTCGTCCTCTCCGGCTCGCAGGACCCTACCCGGGGTCGAGCGGCGCTCGTGGCGGGTGCGCAGCGCTTCGAGACGAAGCGGGTCTACCGCCGGGGCGAGCTCGAGCGGGCCATCCGGTCGGCCGTCGCGCGGGCGAAGGCGGAGGCAGAGTTCGCGCGGGGCGGCGCGATCTCCGAGGCGGCCGGCCGTGAGCTCGGTGCGCTCGCGGACGGCGTGATCGCGTTCGACCGCGGCCGCGTCGCCTACGTCAACGACGCGGGCGCGGCGCTCTGGGCGACCCTCACCGTATCGGACGCACCCCTCGCACGATCGATCGTCACGGTGGCCGGTCCGAACCGCTCCGGTCCGTCGGTGTGCGAGGAACTCGTCTTCCGTCGCTTGGACGGCAGCGGGGTGCGACTTCGCTACCTGGTGCGTCGCACTCCGTCCGCCGACGGCCGCGCGCTGCTCTACCTCGAGCGTCTCGAGCCCGACCCCGGCGTCGAGGGACCCCGTCGTCCCCGCGAGTCGGCCCGGGAAGGCGCCCGCCCCTCGACGCCGCCGCCGGTGATCGACCCATCGGCATGGCGGGACCTCGGGGAGCTCGCCCGCGGCGACCCCACGTTCGTTCCGTCCCTCGTCCGCGTCTACCTCGAGGAGGGGGGCCGCCTTTTCGCCGAGGTGAACCGCGCGGCGCAGGACGCTGAGATGCGAACCGTCGGTCGGATCGCCCACAACCTGAAGTCGGCGTCGGCCCAGGTGGGAGCGTTGTCGCTCTCCCGCACCCTCGCGCGCCTCGAGCGGGCGGCCGAGCGCGCGGAAGCGGAGCAGGTCGAGGAGCGCCTCCGCGAGGCCGTGGACGAGTTCGTGCGCGTCGGAGACGCGCTGCACGCGCTCGCCGAGACCGACCGCGACGACGCGGGCGGCTAGAGGTCCTTGCGCATTCGCTCGAGCAGCTCGCGGATCACGGTCGCACGGACCGGTTTTTGCAGGACGTCGAACGCGCCGCCGCGCACGAGCTCGCGCACACGCGGGTCCTCCGGCGGGTTGCCGGTGCAGACGACGAGCTTCAGCGCGGGGTTCTTCGCGAGCATGTAGCGCGCGGCCTCCGGGCCGCCGTCGGCGTTGGTGTTCGACGCGAGGAACGCGAAGAAGCTCTCGCTCCCCTGGGCGAGCGGGGCGCCCATCGGGAGGTTGATGTCGACGAAAACGATCTCGGGGCGCTCCTGGTTGAACAGCTCGATCGCCTCGCTCGCCGTTCCCGCCTCGAAGATCGCCGCCTCTTCGACGCCGCTGCTCTTCAGCGCTTGGCGGATCGTCAGTCGGACGACGGGCGAATCCTCGACCAGGAGTACCTTCGACTCACTCATCGCCTGCCGCCCTGTCCCCCCGGGGTTGGGTTGCCGGAGAAAAGAGCCGGCGGGCGCCGATAAGCATTGGGGGCTTGGATCCGGTCCGTGCGCGGCAAGCGCCGCGCCTCAGACGATCCGCAGGAGCTCATACGGCCCTCCGTTGGAGCCTTCCGCGAGGACGAACCCGGACGTCCACGGCTTGAGACCGTAGAGGAAGACCCGTCCCAGGCGGTTGCGCAGCCGGATGCGGATGGCGGCCACGGAGAGGATCCGGTTGAACAGCTCGGACCCCGGCCGACCGATCATGAACAGGTGAAGGTTCGCGCCCCCGAGCGTCGACTGGATCCCGGCGAGGAAATTCGCGGCGACGTCGGGCGTGATCGAGATCTTCATCGACGCCGCGAGTGACTGAAGGCCGGTCTCGTAGAGGAGGACGAGGCCCGGGTGGGTCTCGGACGGCGGACCCTTTAGCCAGCGGGTCAGCTCCGCTCCCTTCGCGTCCGGGTCGGAGAGCGTCGGGACGAGGCGCTCGGGAGGGACGACCGCTTGTAGGAACTCCGGGTGCGACTGACCGGTCGTGGTCGCCAGTTGGTGGCTGACGTCCACCACCCGCATCCGCTGGCAGATCAGCGCCGGGTCGGCGGCACCGGCCACGCTCGCCCAGATCTCCTCCGCGGAGCGAGCGAGCGATGGGACGAGCAGCACGCGCCCCCCCGCGTGGAGCGTCCAGCGAATCGCCGGGCGCAGCAGGTGACCCAGCATCTGGTCGGGGAGGTCGTCATCGGCCTCGAAGATGCTGAGCCGGCCGAGCGGGAGTCGGCCGAAGCTCTCGACGAAGCTCTTGGACCCCGGCCACAGGTAGTTCGGGAGCGGGTCCGGCTCCGGCTCGTATTCGCCCGGTTGCAACTGTCCGTACGCACGGATCGGGTCGATGCATTGGAACTTGGCGCCGTCGACGGTGTACGGATATGCCGAGTTCGCGATCCGGATCCCTCGGAGCTTCGGGAGGGAGAGCCACCGTTCGAGTCGGTCGTCGTTCACTTCTCGGCGGGTGACGATCACACCGTTGACGAGGTAATCGAGCGGGGTCTGATCTTCCCGCTCCACGACCAGCACGAGGTGACAGGGGACGTGCCCCATCCGACGGAGGAGGATCCGCTCGATCTCGGAGCGCTCGATCGTCCGCCCGGAACTCGTCGAGCGCCGTCCGAGGTACTGCTCGACGAGCGCGTCCCAGGAGTCGATGACGACCACGGACGGACCGTCCCGAGGTAGACGGCTCCACGCATCCTGGACCGGGGAGGGGAGGTGAAGGAACTCGGTGAGCTCCCGGCGCTCGCGGGGGCTCGGGTCGTCGACGAGGAGCGTCGGCTCCTTCGTTCCGTCCGGTGGGTCGAACGGCGGTTCGACATCGCTCGAGTCGACGACCTGGATTCCGCCGGAGTTCGCGCCGAGCCAGGGGAACTCCCGGTGCAACTCGCCGGTCGAGACTCGGCTCGTGATCAGGATCTTCTCGCCGGGCGAACTCTCGAGCAGCGCGAGGCAAAGGGTCGACTTGCCCGACCCCGGTGGTCCCCGGACGAGGAGCGTTTGGGGGCCCCGCAACTGCAGGAAGGCTCGCAACTCTGCGGGTAGCCGAACCGCCGTACTCACTGCAGGACACCGCGCCAACCGGCGCGGGCACCTCGGGATGTGAAGGGATAGCAGGGGTATTAGAACCTCGCTCCCCGCGGCCCCCCGGAAGTTTGCGCGAGGATTTCCCGGCGGCATTCGCCGGCGTCCGGGAAATGGTTATAACCCGCACCCGGGGTGGAGCACTCCGCATGGGCAGCATCCGGCAAACGTACATCAAGCGGGTCGCGATCGAGCTGATCCGCCACTACCCCGACGACTTCACCGGAGACTTCGCCCACAACAAGCAGAAGGTCCTCGAGCTCACCGACCTCGGTGTCCAGGTCGACGGCAAGATGTCCGTGACGCACAAGAAGCTCGCGAACCGGATCGCCGGCTACGCCGTGCGTTACGTCAAGCGTAAGCGCGGCACCTGATCGGATTCGCTATACGAAGACCTGCAGGCCTTCCTGCAGGTGCGCGATCTCGACCGCGGTCGTCGGTCGCCCCATGAGGAGTCCCCGCGAGTTCGCGACCACGCACGCGCCGACGATCGGCACGCCGAAGTTCGCGGTCGAGCGGTGGACCGGCACGCCGAGGACCTCCCCGGCGAGGGCTGCCTCGCGCTCCGTCGTCTTCGGGTGGACGATGACGCCGCGGTTCGTCGCGAGGCCCGCCATTCCGACCGTGCCCAGGCCGGCGAGCGTTCCGCGGCGCACCGGCACGGCGAGCGCTGCGCCGATCGCGGCGATGGTGTCGTCCGAGAACTCGGGGTGGACGAGCGCGCCGCGGTCGTTCGCGAGGACGTTGTTCCCCATCGCGTTCTGTCGCTGCCGAACGACGGAGACCGTTCCGAACCCTTCGAGGGCGCGCCGCTCGCCGAGGTCGAGCTCGTCCCCGACGACGACGCCGTTCGAGTTCAGCGCCACGAGCGCCCCGACGACCTCGCTGTCCGCGACGTTCGAGCGGACGACCTTCACGTCCAGCGTCCGCTCCACGTCCCGCTCCAGCGCGCCCTGGGCCGAGGGGGGAACGAGCGCCGCGCGCTCGCTCACCCGCAGGTAGACGCCGAGGTAGGGGCTTCCCCCGTAGAGCGTACGACCGACCGGCACGCGAGAGTCTCCCGCGGGGACCCTACTCGGGACCGAGCAGGTCGACCTCGATGAGGCCGTCCTCGAAGCGAATCGCCCGGACCCGAACGAACGACGGGATGTGCTGGATGCCGCGCTCCCAGATGTGCTCGTTGAGCCGCGGGTCGATCCACACGTCCTCCGAGCGTCCCTTCATGTGGCGAATGACGAACCGGCGGACCGTCTCGAGCGCGTGGCCGGCGCGGCGACGTCGGCTCGGCTGGTGCTTGCTCGCGCGCAGCGGAATGACGTACTCGCGCTCGAGCTCCTCCCCGCGCCGCGGGGGGGTCTTCTTCTTCGGTGCCATGCGAAACTCCCGAGGCGCGTCCTACTTGTGGAGGTGCCCGCGCTTCCACGTGTGCCGCTTCGGGTGACGAGTGACGTGACGGTTCGTTCGCTGCATCACCCAGGCCGGCACGCGCCGGTTCCCCTTCACGACCCGAAAGAGCCGGATCTTGCGGGCGAGACTCTTCCTACGGTTCGCCATGCTTCGCTCCGTTCACCGCCGCGTGATCGTGATGTCGCGCCGCTCGGGCATGATCCGCTCGAGGAGCGCCCGCAAGGTCGCGTCGTCGACCTGACGTTGAAGGCGCCCGGTCGCCGCGAGCTGGAGCAGCTGCTGCTCGACCGACGCGGCGATGTCGGGCTTCGCGAGGCGGATGCGGCCGAGGCGCTCGCGCGCTTCGGGAGTGAGGATGCGACGCAGCGCGTCGGAGCGTTCCTGGTCGCGGCGCTGCATCTCCGCTTCCTGGGCGGCGTACGCCTGAGGGTTCGCGGCCTCCGCGAGTTGCTGTTGCTGGAGCTGCTGGAGCCGGCGCCGCCGCAGCTCGTTCAGCTCGGCATCGTCTCCTTGCGCCATCGACCACCTCTCGAGCTCCTAGCGTACGGACATCACAGGTACTTGGCGAGTTCGGGTCGCTGGGCGGCGAGCGAAGTCAGGACCTCGCGCGAGATGGAGTCGAGCAGCTTCGCCCCCTCGGGGCTCACGCGCCGGCCCTTCGTTTTGTACGGTTGCAAGAGACCGGCCTGCTCGAGCTGGTGGACGATCTCCCGGAGGACCGAACGCGAACCGCTGCGCGTGTGCTTCGGCGCACTGCCGCGGTCTTTCTTCCCGCCGTACTCCGCGCTCAGCCGCTGGATCCCGACGTACCCCTGCAGGTAGACCTTCCGCAGCACCGACGCGCTGCGCAGATACCACCAGTCGGTCTGGGTCGGGGCCCGCTCCTTGTGGACGCCGGTCTTCACGAACATCGCCCACGGAGGGGGTTGGACGGCGTTTCGCTGGCGGAGCTCGGTCGCGAGCCGCGGAAGGAACGCCGACGGCGGCACATCGTTAGGATGGGTCATGACGCGGCGCGGCCACTCGGCCGGGCTATTTAAATGCGACCGCACGTCCGCGCCGGAAAACCCTCGGCGCCATCGGTACGACCTCTTCCCCAGCGGTTACAGCCGCCCCGACGATCGGGCAGGGGCCGGGTGAGGTAGCACGGGAGCCCCCGCCCCCCTCGCGATCCGGGACGCCCCGGTCTACGCGACGCCGGACGCCGTCTCCCCTCCTCACACCCCCGTGATCGTCCGGGACGGTCGCATCGCGGCGGTCGGACCGGACGTCGAGATACCGACGGACGCCGAGGTCCTCGAGGCCCGCGGGCGAGTCGTGACCGCGGGGTTCTGGAATGCCCACGTCCATTTCACCGAACGGAAGTGGCGCGCGGCGGCGTCGGCGCCGGCGGTTGAACTGAACGCCCATCCCCACGAGATGCTCGTCGGCCGCGGGTTCACGACCGTGGTCGACGCGGGTTCGGACCCGCGAACGACCCTGCCCCTGCGACGGCGTATCGAGTCGGGGGAGCTTCCGGGCCCCTCGATCTACACGGCGGCGAGCGGTCTCTACCCTCCGCACGGTATCCCGTACTATCTCGAGGGAGCAATCCCGTTCTGGGTCCGTCCGTTCGTGCCCCAACCGCCGACCGCGGCCGCCGCGGTACGTGCCGCGACGCGGGCCCTTTTTCGCGGTGCCGACCTGATCAAGCTGTTCCCGGGGGCGTACGTCGCACGGGGCCAGGTCCGAACGATGCCCGAGCCGGTCGCGCGGGCCGCGGTCGAGGTCGCCCACGCGCACGGCCGCCCCGTGTACAGCCATCCGTCGAACCTGGAGGGGGCGCGCGTCGCGGTCCGCGCCGGCGTTGATGTCCTGGCGCCCCCACCGGACGCGACCGACGGCGTCGACGACGCACTGCTCGCGGAGATCGTTCGTCGAGGGAGGGGAAGGTTCCCGACGCTGAAGATGTTCGCCGACACGGTCTCGAAGGAGCCAGAGTACTTCGAGCCGATCCTCGCGGTCGTCCGCCGGTTTCACGCGCTCGGGGGCCAGCTTCTCTTCGGCACCGACGTGGGCTATCTCACCGACTACTCCACCGAGGGGGAGTTCTCCGCCCTCGCGCGGGCCGGGCTGGACGGGCGCACGATCCTGCGGATGCTAACGACCGCCCCGCTGGAGCGCTTTCGCGTCTCCGACCGCGGGGCGGTGTCGGTCGGCCAACGGGCGGACCTCGTCCTCCTGGACGGCGACCCCCTCTCCGACCCGACAGCGTTCGCGCGGGTTCGCGCGACCGTCCGCGCGGGGCGAGTGCTCTTTGGCCGGGAGTAGGGGTCGATCGGTCCCTTCGCGTTGCGGCCGGTGGCTTAACTAACCCTCCCGACGTGTCGAAATCAGGGCCGGTGCGGCCGCACGGGTCCGCCATCCGATGAGCACGGCGGCAATCCTACTGAGCGGCGGGGCGTCGACCCGATTCGGGGGGTACCCGAAGGCGCTCGTCTCGGCCGGCGAGCGGTCCGCGATCCGGCGCATGGCCGAGCTGAGCCTCGACCTCGCCCTCGACCCGGTCCTCGTGGTCGTCGGGCCTCACCACCATGCGGTCGTGGAGGAGCTGCGCGGCGTCGACGTCCAGATCGTCGACTCGGAGGAGTGGTACGAGGGCCGCACGGCGTCCGTCCAATCCGGGCTCCGGGCCGCGCCGGAGGGAGCGGACGTGCTGCTCTGGCCGGTCGATCATCCGTTCGTCCGGACCCGGACGATCGAACGCCTCCTCGCCGCCCGCGACTCCGACCTGCTCGGCCTGTGGTTCGTCCCGGCGTACGACGGACAGGGCGGACATCCCGTTGTCTGGAAGGACCGGGTCCGCGCCGACGTTCTCGAACTGCGTCCGGACGCTCCGATCCGCGCGCTGATGCCCGAGCTCGGCCCGCAGGTCCGCCGCGTCGCGGTGGACGATCCCGGGATACTCGCGAGCATCGACACCCCCGAGGAGTACCGGAACTCGTTCGACGCGTGGCTCGCACGGCGGGAGGACTGATGGATCGACGGCTGACCCGGGAAGCCCTCCGCCTGATGGAAGCCCACCAGTCGTTCGTGTGCGCCACCGTGGTGCGCGCGACCGGCTCCGTGCCCGGGAAGCAGGGCGCGTCGATGCTCGTCCGCGGCGACGGGTCGATCGTCGGCACGGTCGGAGGCGCCGCGCTCGAAGAGCGAGTCAAAGAGCTCGCCACCCGCGCGTTCGCCGAACGGACCGGTGACCTCCACCACTTCGACCTCCAGGCGTGGACTCCGGGCGGGCTCCCCAGCCTCTGCGGCGGGTCGGTCGACATCGCGATCGAGTACCTGCCCGCGCGGCCGAACCTCCTCCTGTGGGGCGGCGGTCACGTGGCGCACGCCCTCGCCGCCCTCCTTCCGACGCTCGAGTACGACTTCAGCGTGGCCGACGACCGGGCGGACTGGGTCGGCGCCGACCGGTTTCCCGCCGCCGAGCGGCGCGAGGTCGTCGAGCCCGACCGGCTCTGGACGGTCTTCGAACCGGCCTCGTTCACGCACCTCTACCTGCTCGGGTACGACGCAATGAAGGACCTCGAGGTCCTCGCGGGCGCGATCGAGCGCTTTCCGAACGCGATCGGCGTGATCGCGAGCGCGGCGAAGCGCGAGCACCTGTTCGCGTCGCTCCGAGGCCGCGGAGTGCCCCGAGAGGCCCTCGCCCGGGTCCACTCCCCAGTGGGCCTCGAGATCGGCGCCCAGAGCCCGTCCGAGATCGCGGTGAGCATCGTCGCGGAGCTCGTGCGCGAACTGCACCCCGCGACACTACCTACTGCCTCGCGTGAGCCTCGCCGAATCCCTCCGGAGGACGATGTCGTCTCCCGATCCACTTAGGTTCCGGCTGAACGGCCATCCGCTCGAGGCGCCGTGCCCGGCGCCCCGGATCCTCCTCGACTTCCTCCGCGAGGACCTCCAGCTCACGGGGACGAAGCGCGGCTGCGACCTCGGCACCTGCGGCTGTTGCACCGTCCTGCTCGACGGCCGCCCGACCTTGAGCTGCCTCACGCTCGCGCGGCTCGCGGAGGGGCACGAGGTCACGACGATCGAGGGACTTTCGCCGCCACAAGGGCTCTCGCCGGTCCAGAGCGCGTTCGTCGCCCACGGGGCGACGCAGTGCGGGTTCTGCACCCCCGGATTCGTCGTCACCGCGACCGCGCTCCTCCGAGAGCACCCCCACCCGAGCCGCGACGAGGTGGTCCGCGCGATCTCGGGTAACCTGTGCCGGTGCACCGGCTACACGAAGATCATCGAGGCGATCGAGGCCGCGGCCCGGGGAGAGAGCTGATGGCGACGGCGCCGCCCCCGCAGTACCGGCTCCTCGGCGGCCGCATCCCGTACGTCGAGGGCCCGCTCAAGGTCACCGGCCGTGCGGAGTACACCGACGACATTCGGAGACCCGGAATGCTCGTCGCGCGCCTCCTGAGGAGCCCGTGGCCGCACGCGCGGCTGCGGTCGATCGAGACGAGCCGTGCCCGGGCGCTTCCCGGGGTCTTCGCGGTCCTGACGGGGGAGCGGTACCCGACCCCGTTCGGGGTCCTGCCGATCACGCATGACGAGACCGCGATCGCGGTCGGCAAGGCGCGGTACAACGGCGACATCCTCGCCGCCGTCGCCGCCCAGGACGAGGTGACCGCCGAGGCGGCGCTCGCGCTCATCCGATGCGACGTCGAGGAACTGCCCGAGTACTCCGACCCGCGCGGGGGTCTCTCGAAGGTCGTCGAGCCGATCCACGCGCGCGGCCTCAACGGTACGAACATCCAGAAGGAGGTCGTCCAGCACTTCGGGGACGTCGACGCCGCGTTCGCCCACGCGGCCCACTCGGTGCGCGTCCGCGGCACGTTCGCCGGCGTGACCCATGCGTTCACCGAGCCGCTCGCGACGATCGCCGAGGCGACCCCGGACGGGCGATTGACCGTCTGGAGCGCGACGCAGGTACCCCACTACCTTCACCGCTCCCTCTCCGAGGTCCTCGGGATCCCGATGCACCGGATCCGCGTCATCAAGCCCGAGGTCGGCGGCGGCTTCGGAGGGAAGTCGGACCCCCTCCCGCATGAGATCGTCTGCGCGGCGCTCGCGATCGAGACCGGCCGACCGGTCAAGCTCCTGGTCGACCGGGAGGACGTATTCTACACCAACCACGGCCGCCATCCGACGCAGAACGACGTGCGGATCGCGATGGACGCGGACGGCCGGATCCTCGCCT
Organism: Thermoplasmata archaeon; assembly: GCA_050749465.1. Lineage (GTDB taxonomy): Archaea > Thermoplasmatota > Thermoplasmata > Lutacidiplasmatales > UBA184 > Lutacidiplasma. Next base: position 39,830 of record JBOGRO010000050.1, read on the forward strand.
ACGACATCGAGGCGCTGATCGACGGCGGGGCGTGGAGCTCGTTCGGGACCGTCACGACCTACTACAACGGCGTCCTCTCGATGGGCCCGTACCGGGTCCCGAACTTCCGGTACAAGGGCCGCCGGGTCTACACGAATCGGCCGCCGTCCGGCGCGATGCGCGCTCACGGGGGCACGAACATCCGCTACTCGGTCGAGGTCGCCCTCGACCAGCTCGCCGAACGGCTCGGCGTCGACCCGTTCGAACTGCGGGAACGGAACGCCCTCCCGCCGAACTCGACGACCGTCAACGACTTCCGGATCACCTCGACGTCGTTCCGGAAGTGCCTGGTCGCGGCGCGGGAGAAGAGCGGCTGGGACGCGAAGTTCCGCCGGCTGCCGTACGGGAAGGGGATCGGCCTCGGGTGCGGCTTCTACATCTCGGGTTCGAACAGCCCGATCCATTTCACGCCGAAGATGCCGCAATCGACCGTTCACTTGAAGGTGGACATGGACGGTGGCATCGCCGTCCACTCGATGCAGGCCGACATCGGGCAGGGGTCGAACACGCTCCTTGCCGCGATCGTCGCCGAAGTCCTCGGGGTCGACCTCGAGCGCGTCCACGTTCAGCGCGTCGACTCCGACGTGAGCCCGATCGACATCGGGTCGTACTCGAGCCGGGTGACGTTCATGATGGGCAACGCCGCGCGGGCCGCGGCCGAGGAACTGAAGGGAAAGCTCGTCGCCGCCGCCGCCGAGCTCCTCGGCCGGCCCGTGGGGTCGATCGAGGTCGTCCGGGAGCGCTACCAGGTCCGCGGCGAGCCCACGGTCGGCGTCTCGTTCCTCGAGGCGCTGCACCGGGCGATGGAGCGGGCCGGCGCGCTCACCGCGAGCGGGTCGTACGACACGACGCCAAAGGGCGGGACGTTCAAGGGTGCCCGCGCCGGAACGGCACCGGCGTATTCCTTCGCGGCGTACGTCGCCCAGGTCGACGTCGACGTTGACACCGGCGAGTACCGCGTCGAGAAGATCTGGGCCGGCTTCGACTGCGGCCGGGCGCTCAACCGGCTCGCGGTCGAGGGCCAGATCGAGGGGTCGATCCATATGGGCCTCGGCCAGGTCCTCGGCGAGTCGATGAACTACCGGGGGACCCGATTGTTCAACCCGTCGCTCCTCGAATACAAGATCCCGACACCCTCCCAGATGCCCGAGGTCGAGATCCTGCTCGTCGGGGACGACGACCCCGAGGGCCCGTTCGGCGCGAAGGAGGCGGGGGAAGGTCCCCTCATCGCCACCCTTCCCGCGGTCGGCAACGCCCTCTACGACGCCCTCGGTGTCCGGTTCACGGAGCTCCCGATCACGCCGGACCGCGTCGTCCGCGGGATCGACCAACGGCAGAAGGAGGGTCGACCCTGGAAGGGGTCGTAGCGCGATGCACCTCGACCCGTTCGAACTTCACCGACCGACGTCGCTCGACGCGACGCTCCGCCTCGCGGGCGACCTCGCCGGCCACTTCGATTACCTCGCTGGCGGGACCGACCTCCTGCCGAACTACAAGATGCACATCAATCTCCGCCCGCACCTGATCGCGCTGGACGCGGTCCCCGAGCTCGGCGGGCACTCGACCGAGCGGATCGGCGCGATGGAGCGCCTCGCCGACCTCGAGCGAGACGCGGCGCTCTGCGGCGCGTACCCCGCGCTCGCGGATGCCCTCGGCGAGGTCGCGACGCCGCTCGTCCGGGCGAGCGGCACGCTCGGCGGCAACCTCCTCGTGGAGACGCGGTGCTTCTTCTTCAACCAGAGCTACTTCTGGCGCGCGAGCCTCGGCTTCTGCCTCAAGGCGGACGGCGACCGCTGCCACGTCGTCCCGCAGAAGGAGCGCTGCTACGCGACGTTCTCCGGCGACCTCGCCCCCGCGCTCCTCGCCCTGGACGCGGAGGTCGAGGTCGCGGGCCCGTCGGGCCGGCGACGGATGGCCCTCGGCGGCCTCTACGACGGCCAGGGCGACGGGATCCGGCGGACGCGGCTCGCCGCCGGCGAGGTCGTCGTGGCGGTCCACCTGTCCGCGGGGGCACGCGGGCTCCGGGGGCGGTACAAGAAGCTCCGCGTCCGGCCGTCGTACGACTTCCCCGAGCTCGGCGTCGCGGTCGCGGGCCGCTGGGAGCCGGGGGGCCGAGTGGAGCGCCTCCGCCTCGCGATCGGCGGGGCCGAGTCGTACCCGCGCCGGTTCGACGACCTCACCGACGCGCTCGCCGGGTCGACCCTCTCGGAGGAGCGCGTTCGCGCGCTCGGCGACGCGGTCGCCGCCCGGGTCCGTCCGGTCCACAACACCTTCCTCCTGCCGGACTACCGCCGGCGCATGATCGCGGTCTACCTCCGGCGCGCGATCGCCGAAGCCCGCGAGGGAACGGCGGCATGACGGAGGCGGTGCGGTTCGCCCTCGTGCCGCTCGACGCGTTGCGCGCCCACGAGCGCGTCGTTCCCCGAAAGGTGACGCGGCTCGTCGCCGAGCTCCGCCGGAGCGGGGTGTTCGTCGACCCGATCTGGGTCGCGCGCGGGACCGACGTGATCCTGAACGGCCACCACCGCGTCGCGGCGCTGCGCCGGCTCGGCGCGGAGCGCGTCCCCGCCTGGGTCGTCGACTACGACTCCGACGTCGTCTCGCTCGACCGGTGGACCCCGGGCCCGCCGATCCCCAAGGCCGAGGTCGTTCGCCGCGCGCGGTCGGGGGCGCTCTTCCCGCCGCGCACGACGCGCCACACGTTCTCGGTCGAGCTCCCGGCGCGGCGGACGACGCTCTCCGAGCTCGGGACCGCCAACGGGAGCTTGGTTCGGAGGCCTCACGCGCGGCGCGCCGGCGCAGCCCGCGCGTCGCGGGCCGGATCATCGCCGCCCGGGTAGGGGAGCGGCAGCGCCCCTCGCGCGAACCGACGAACGGTCGTCGCGAGCAGCTCGACCTCGACCGGTCGCAGTCGCTCGCGGAGCGTTTCGGGCGTGTCGCCGGCGAGGATGGGGAGCCGCGCCTGCGCGACGACCGGACCGCCGTCGACCGCGCCCGTGACGAGGTGGACGGTCGCACCCGTCTCCCGCTCGCCGGCGGCGAGGACCGCCTCGTGGACCCGCCGGCCGTACATCCCCTTCCCGCCGTAGCGCGGCAGGAGCGAGGGGTGGAGGTTGACGGCGCGGCCGCGCCAGTGCTCGACCCACTCCGACGGGAGGATCGACAGGAAGCCCGCGAGGACGACGAGGTCGACCCCGTGGCGAGCGAGCTCGGCGGTGACGGCGCGCGCCCACTCGTTGCGGTCCCGGCCGTGCGCTGGCAGGACGACGGTCTCGAGCCCGCGGGCGCGCACGCGGTCGAGGACGGCGGCGCCGGGCCGGTCGACGACGACGAGCGCGATCCGCGCCTCCTCGGGCGGGATGGCGAGCGCGACGGCGAGTCCTTCCGCCGTCGTTCCCTCGCCCGACGCGAGGACTCCGACCCGGAGCCGGGCGGCCATGCCCTGAACGAGCGGGCCGGCTAGAAGAGGGTGGCGGAGGTGAACCGGAACGACTTCGTCAGGAGTGCCGGGCACGTCGCGGCGGAGCCGGCGCGCTCCGAGCCGTAGCACCGGCGCGCCCGCCCGAGCATTTCCGTGCCCCGGAGGGCGACGAGGACGCTCTCGGTGAAGCGGAGGTTCCGCGCCGGCCCGGCGATCTCGCCGTGCTCGATCCGGTACGTCCCATCGCGGGTCATCCCGGTGATGATCCCGCGCCCGGGGTCGACGACCCGCACGTAGTGGAAGCGCGTGACCAGGAGGCCCCTCCGTGTCGCGCGCACGAGGTCGTCCTCGCTCGCGTCCCCTCCGTCGAGGAGGAGATGGGTCGGGATCGGCCCCATGTCCCCGTACGGGGACTCCGGTGGGAGGGCGTGGCCGGTGAGCGGACGGCCGAGACGGCCGGAGGTGACGACGTCCGTGACCGCCGGCCCCACGACGCCGTGGTCGATCAAAGGGGTCGTGCGCGTGGCGGTCCCTTCGTAATCGATCCCGGACGGCAACGACGCGTTCGAGCGCGCGTCGTCGACGAGGTGGACGGTCGTCGGGGCGATGCGGCGACCCCGCTGGCGGCGGAGGCAGCTCCATCCCCGCTCTTCCGCGACCCCCCCGAACCCCATCATCGCGAGGTACGACACGAGGTCGGCGACCGCCGACCCCCGGAGGACGACCCGGTACGCGCCCGGCGCTACCGCGGCGGGCGGCGTGCGGGCGATGCGCTCCGCGGCTTCCCGCCCTTGTCGGTCCGGCTCCAACCGCGCGACATCCCAGTGCGCTCCTTCCGACCAGCCCGAGACCGGTGGGTCGCGCTCCGGGCGGTCGGCGAGGACGCTCGACTGCGCCGCGGAGGTCTCGGTCGTGCGGTCGAGGCCGGCGGTGTTCGCGACCCGCCGCCGCTCGCTCCCCACGTTCACGACCCCCGCGATGCGGGCGCCGGACGCGTGTGCCTCGGCCGCGGCGAGGATCCGCTCGGCGATCCGCGTAGCCGCCTCGGGGTCGAGGGCCGCGGTCGTGCGCGAGAACGCGACGGGGCGCGGCCGGGGAGGCCCGTCGCGGGGAAACCCGGGGAATCTCGCCTCGGCGGGCGCGATCCTCGCGAGCGCGCGCGCGGACCGCACGACCTCGCGGAGTCCGCCGGGAGAAGTGTCGGTCGTGGTGGCCGTCCCGAGCCGGCGCTCGTCGGCGACGCGCACCGAGAGGTGGACGGTCTCTTCCGCGTGGGGCTGGTGGATGCGGCTGTTCGCAAATCGGATCGTCGTCCATTTGGACCGGGTCCACCGGACGTCCGCCCCGATGCCGCGGGGGAGGTCGGCGAGGACGGCGTCGACGGGGTCCTTGCGAGCTGCGGCTCGGGACGCCATCGTCAGGCCCCCCGCACCGAGACGTTCCGGAACCGCGCGACCGGAGCGCCGTGGCTGACTCGCGCGACCTGGCCCGGCTGGCCCTTCCCGCAGTTCGGGACCCCCCAGAGCTGCCAGGTCGACGCGTCCCCGACCGCGTCCATCGAGCTCCAGAACTCGGGGGTCATCCCCGCGTAGATCGGGTTCCGGACGAGGGGGCCGAGCTCGCCGCGGACGATCCGCCGGCCGATCTCGGTGCCGAACTGGAAGTTGAGGCGTTTGTCGTCGATCGACCAGGACCGGTTCGTCTCCATGTAGACGCCGTCGGAGACCCCCTCGAGGAGGTCCTCCATCGATCGGTCACCGGCCTCGAGGTCGATGTTCGTCATCCGGAGGAGCGGCGCGCGATCCGGTCCGTCCGCGCGCGCGGTGCCGCCGGACCGAGCGAGGCCGAGCTGCGAGGCCGATTCGCGGGAGGAGAGGACGCCGACGAGCTGCCCCGCGCGAACGATCGGGAGCCGCTGCGCCGACACCCCTTCGTCGTCCCACCCGAACGTGCCCAGCCCGCCGGGCTCCGTCGCGTCGGCGACGACGTTCATGAGCGGACTCCCGTAGCGCAACGAGCCGACGCCCGCCGCGCTCACCCAGCTCGTGCCCGCGTACCCGGACTCGCTCCCGTAGATCCGGTCGAGTTCGACCGCGTGGCCGACGCTCTCATGGACCTGCAGCGCGAGCTGCGACGAGCCGAGGACGAGCGTGGTGCGTCCGGTGGGGCACGCCGGCGCGTCGAGCAGTGCCCTCGCCTCGGCGCCGACCTCGGGGGCGCGCTCCTCGAGCGCGAGCGAGCGCAGGAACTCGAAGCCGGCCTGGCGGAAGTTGCCGCCGAACGACGACGGCGCGCCGCGCCGCTGGACCGATGCACCACGGACCGCGGTCGCGCTGACCCCGCCCCCGACGTGGACGATCCGGGAGCGATAGCGCGAGCCGTCCGAGGAGCGGTACCACTTGTTCTCCTCCCACGCCTGGATCGACGCGAGCCCGCTCTTGATCTCGGGGCCGACGTGGAGGCGCGCCTCCGCGTCGCGCAGCCAGCGGACGGTCTCCTCCCGGGAGACGGTGAAGGGGTCCTCCTGCAGCGGCGAGGCGTACCGACCGTTCCTCGGCCCGCGCTCCTCGGTGAGACGGAGCGGCGCTTTCGCCGAGCGGCTCGCGGCGCGCGCGAGTCGGACCGAGCGCGCCGCCGCGGCGCGCACCCCCGCCGGCGAGAGGTCGGTCGTGCCGGCGAACCCCCACGCGCGCTCGGTGCGCACGCGAACCCCGAGGCCGGCGTAGCGGCCCGACGTCAGCGCGCTCGCCACCCCATCGCGGACGGCGAGGTGGAGCGAACGGCCCGGGGCGATCAGCCGCACGTCCGCGGCGGCGATCCCGGATTGTTCGGCCGCGCGGAGCCCCAGGTCGACGAGATCCTCGGTCACGGTGGGTCCGCGGGCCGAACGCCCGGGCGAAGATAAACTTCGGCGCGCGTCTACAGCATCACGCGCAGGTTGAGCTTCTCGGTGAGCTCCTTGTATCGGTTGCGGATCGTGACCTCGGTGACGCCGGCGACCTCGGCGACCTCGCGCTGGGTACGGCGCTCGCCGCACTGGACGCTCGCGATGTAGATCGCGGCGGCCGCGACGCCCGTCGGTCCGCGCCCGCTCGTGAGCTCGCGCTCGGTCGCTTCCTTCAGGATCTCGTTCGCCCGCGTCTGGATCTCGCCCTTCAGCTTGAGCTCGGAGCAGAACCGCTGGATGTAATCCTGCGGGCGCGTGGGCATCAACTTCAGGTGGAGCTCGCGGGTCATGAACCGGTACGTCCGGCCGATCTCCTTGCGACCGATCCGGGACTTCGACGCGATCTCGTCGAGCGTGCGCGGGACGTTGCACTGCCGGCAGCTTCCGTAGAGCGACGCGGCGACGACGCCCTCGATCGACCGGCCTCGGATGAGGTTGCGGTTGACGGCCTTGCGGTAGATCATCGCGGCGGTTTCGCGCACGTTGCGCGGGAGCGCCATCCCCGATGCGATCCGGTCGAGCTCCGCGAGCGCGAACGCGAGGTTGCGCTCGGTCGCGTTCGACACGCGGATCCGCCGCTGCCACTTCCGTAGGCGGTAGAGCTGGGCGCGATTGCGCGTCGGGATCGACTTACCGTACGGGTCCCGGTTCTTCCAGCCGATCTCGGTCGAGAGCCCCTTATCGTGGATCGTGAGGGTCGTCGGCGCGCCGGTCCGGGCCCTTTTCTCGCCCTGCTCGGCGTCGAACGCTCGCCAGTCCGGCCCCTGGTCGATCATCGACTCCTCGAGGACGAGACCGCACTCGTCGCAGACGAGCTCCCCGCGCTCGTAGTCGCGCGTCAGGTGCGTCGACCCGCAGCTCGTGCACCGGGTCGCGACCGCCATGTCCTCAGCGCGCGGGGCGCTCGGCTCGGGGACCGGGGGGACCTCCTTCTCGGCCATCGTTCGCTCGACCTCACTCGCGCTCGAGCGTCGCATCGAGGAGCGCGAGCCCCTCGGCGGGGGTCGGCGGTCGGCGGCCCCGCACGGTGAGGTACGGGCGCTCGACCGGGCCGAAGACCCGAACGACGCGGCCGCGGAAGACCCCGCGCGAGTCGGTGACGAGAGTGCCCTCGGGAACGACGTCGGGTCCGGGGGCGCGCACCGTGAGGTGCCCGGCGGGCGTGACGGCTTTCACCGCACCGACGTCGCGCGCTGCCGGTCGCACGCCCCCTCGCGACAAGTGGTATAAACCACTTGCGATAGGTATTTTAAGCTTACGGGCGGAGCCGCGAAACCCGCGCGCGCGCCCTCCCCGCCGGCGAATTCGGGTCGACGTCGGGTTCGGTGAGCGCCGGAATGTCGGGAGGAATGTACGGGTTATAGGGATGGAACGCGACCGGGGGTCGGCGCTCTTCGACGACCTCCTCGTCGTCGCCGATGCCGTTGCCGGCCTCGGTCGCCCCTTCCGGCGGGCTCGGCCCTTCACTCTCGGGGACCGTGGGCCGATCGACCTCCCGGCGAGGGGGGACGAGCGGTTCGAACGCCTCCGCGGGAGCCTCCGAAGGGATGGCCGCGACGCTCGGCGCTGCGGCGTCGTCCTTGGACACGGCGAGTTCGGGGACATCCGGCTCCGCCGCGAGCCGGCGCTCGCGCGAGATCCGGTCCACCTCGAGGTAAAGCGCCTCGATCTCCTCCTCGGGGGTCCCGTAGCGGCGTTCCTCGCTCAGGGCCGCGCGCACTTGGGCCATCAGGCGGGCGGCGGAGTGCGCGTCGCGCGCCTTCCCCTTGATCCGCTGCAGGCGGCGGGCGAGGTTCCGGGCCTCCAGGAGGATCTCCTCCTCCTCGTGCGGGGTCGAAGCGGGCAGGACGGGCGCGCGCGGGATGCGTGAGACCGCGCGCCGCGTCTCGACCAACCGCTGCGCGGACGACGCGAGGTTCTGGTCCTGGACTGCCTGGAGGAGCAGCGTGAACGCACGGGCCGCGTCGCGCACCTCCTCGCCGCGATTGCGCGCCCGGCGGATCGACTCTCCGAGGTTCTGGGCCTCCTGCACGCAGAACTTGGGGATCGTGTCGTTCAGCACCGCCAGCGCGAGCGACGCGCTGGCAGCCGCCTTCTCCATCGAGCCCGAGCTCAACGCGTCCGTCTGGAGGCGCGTGCGCGGGTTGCCGACCCGCGCGTCCAGATGCTGGATGTCGACGCCGAGCGTCGTGGCGATCGCGCGAAGCTCGTCCGCGCGGCGGAGGAGCTCGCGGATCCAGGTCCAATCCCGGGCGACCTTCGCGAGGAGGTTCTCGCCGCCCTTCACGACGAGCGCGGCCCTCTCCGAGGAGCCGGCAGTGAGCGCCTGGTCGAACGACTCGCGGATCTGCGCGGTCGGGAACGGAAGGCCCTCGAGCTCGAGGGCATGGCCCTGCGTCGAGAGCCGGTCGAGCCGGGCGCGCAGTTCCACCGAGGACGCGGGCTCGCTCTTCGGCACGGTCTACGCCCCTTCGGGCTCGCTGGAGAGCATGCGCATCAGCCGCGCGAGCGCCTGGTCGGCGCCGCGCAACTCGCGGTTGCGCAGGAGGTCGGTGACGTCGCGGATCTTGGCCGCCGCCTCGCGGGCGACCTCGCTGTCGGGGGGGAGCGTACGAACCCGGCCCGCGAGGCGGCGGGCCTTCTTCAGCAGGCGGTCGAGCGTCTCCGCTTCCGTCTCGGCCGGAGACGCGCCGGCGGGGGCGGCGGCTATCGATGCCGCGCCGACCGCGACCTCGCTGAGCTCCCGGGACTGCTCGAGCCGCTCGATCTCACGGCGCAGCTCGCGCACGCTCGCGACGGCGTCGGTGAGTCGACCCTTGCGCAGGTGGCGCGTCGCCTCCCCGTGGAGCCGCCGGGCAGAGGCGCTCGGCGGGTGCTCTTCCGAGTAGCGACCGAGGACCTTCTCGTGGCGTCCGAGCTCCTCCTCGAGCGACGTCGGGATCGCTTCGTGCAGCAACATCAGTGTCTGGGCCGCGGCCTGGGCGATCCCGTCGAGCCCGTCCTCGGTGATGTCGGGCTCGCGGAGCCGGTCGCGGATCTCCGAGACCTCGCCCGCGATCTCTCCGAGCGGGATCCCGAGGTCGGTCGCCTCCTTACGGAGAGTATCGATCTGCCGGAGCAGTCCCTGGAGGCCCCGCCAATCGGACTCGAACTGCGCGACGCGGCGCTCGGTCTCGACCAGCAGGCCCGAGGCCGTCTCGCGCTGACCGCCGGTCACGGCGTCCTCGAGACCCTTCAGGTCGTTGACGAGCGCGAAGCGGACCCCGGTCTCGCGCAGCGCCGCCTCCCTCGACTGCAGCGACTGGACGCGCTTTTGGAGCAGCTCGTCCGTCTGCCGGTCGAGACTGCGCTGCGCGCGGCGGAGGACGTCGAGCGCCTCGTTGACGTGGCCCTCGGCCTCGTTGAGCGCCGCCTGGCAGAGATCGCTCGTCACGTCCGGGGCGCCGCGGCCCAGTTCTCGAACATACTCCAGCTTCGTCCGGAGGTCCCGGCTGATCGTCGCGCACAGTTCCGCCTCGGCGGAGACCGGCCCGGGCGCGAGGGGAGCCGGTTTCTCGGACGGGAGCAGCGGAGTGTCGGCCTCCGGGGTGCTGGAACCGTCGGGTCCGAGCGAGCGAAGGCCTTCGATCGCGAGGGCAGTCGGGAAGCCGCAGACCGAGCAGTGACCGACCGTGGACGGGATCGCTTGCTCGCAGATAGGACAGCTGGTGGCCACGGAACCTCGGAATCTACCCTAGAGACGAACCACGGCACCTTAACCCCTTCCACGGCGGAGGCGGGACCGGGCCGACCCCCGGTCGTCGCGTTACCCGCCGGAGAACGTTGGAACCACCGTGAGTCGGGTTGGTCGATCAATGGGAGTATCGAGTGGGATCGGTAGGTCGTCGACGAGCACCGCGCTCCCTTCGGGGGCGTGACCAGCCGACCGGAGCACCGCCCGGACCGTCGTCCCCGGCACGACGCGGAGGCGGCGCCGAACGACCGAACCACCGCGCGTCGTCTCGATGACGACCGCGACCGGAGGAGAGGAGGCGCTGAGGGGGAGAGTGTCCGGGGCCCGGGAGGGTTTCCGGGCGCCTTTTGAACTCCCGCGATGCATACGCACCACCAGATCTCGAATCTGGCGCCTTGGCCGAGCTAGGCTACCTCAGCACCTAGCGCGCGCAGGTGGGGGGCGCATAAAAAAGAGTATCGTCCTCGCGTCAACGCGCGCGCCCCGCGTCGAGTACCGCCTTCCATCGTGTGATCGCGTCGATCGGGTACGGGTCCACCCCCCGGCGGTCGGCAAGGAAGAGGCTCACTTGGTCGCCGAGCGCGAAGCCCGCGGCGACCGTCTCGAGTCGGTCCTCCCCCGGGAGCGGCACCGGAATGACCTCCGCACCGCGCGCGGCGAGCAAGCGCTCCAGGTGGGCGAACGCGCGGCGGCTCGCGGCGGTCGCGCCTTCGGACTCGAGGAGGACGGCCGCAAATCGGCTCGCGTCCCGGCGCGAGGCCGCGTCCCAGCCGACGATCGCGTTGTGCAGGAGCTCGGGGATCTCGTCCGAGACCGCGAGCCGCTTTGCGTTCTCCTCGATCTGCGTCGCCCAGCGGCGGGCGAGCCCGGAGAACGGACTCTCCGCGTAGACGAACGGAAAGCGCGAGCCGATCCGTCGCGCGACCGCCGACGCCGGACCGCTCGGTCGGGCGTAGCGCGGGATCCGCGACTCGAGCTGGGCCGCGATGCGGCCGATGCGCTCCTCGTTCGACTCGGGGAACCACGGGTCCAGCAGTCCGAGGAACGAACCCAGGATCTGACCGACCGCGGCTCGCGGCGGCAGCCCCGGCGGCAGCGTGACGAGCGGCACCCGGTCGCGTTCGGCCCGCTCCGCAAGCGAGCCTCCGGAACTGATCACGACGCGACCCGCCCCGGTCCGGCCCGCGGTGTCGTACGCCCGCAGGGTCTCCCAGGTGTCGCCCGAGTAACTGACCAGGACGACGCGGCTGCGGCGCTCGACCGCGCGGGGGAGCTCAGAGGAGCGCACGGTCGCGATCGCGAGCGGGGTCTCGGACTCGACGACCCCCCGCGCGAGGTCCGGCGCGATCGCCGAACCGCCCATCCCGACGACGAAGACGGTCGTCGACCGGTCCGTCGCCGCCGGGGCGACTTCCAGTCCGGCGCGGAATCCGTCGCGCAGCTGACCGGGGAACTCCGCCGCGAGCGCACGCATGCGATCGGAGCCCGACGACGCGGCCGACCTTGCGGGCACGGGCGGCCGGGCCCGCCGGCAAAGATAGCCCTTGCGGCGCCGCGACCGGCCACCGGCCGTGGTCCCGAAAGTACTTGAAGCGGGGGGGCGCATCTTATCGACGCGGCGGCCCTCCTCGAGGGCGAATCGCCGCGGGAGGAACCACCGCGTCCGCACGAGGACCCCCGGCCCCGGAGGCCGACATCCGCATCTCCACCGGGAACCCCGGGCTTGACACGATGCTGGAGGGCGGCGTGATCCCGCGCCGGCCGTACCTCATCGTTGGCCCCGCCGGGACCGGGAAGACCACGCTCGCGATGCAGTTCCTTCTGGAGGGAGTCCGCCGCGGCGAGCGATGCCTCCTCGTCACACTGGAGGAGCCGCCGAACGAGGCGCGGCTCAACCACCTGGGGTTCGGGCCCGAGTTCGACCGGGTCGAGGTCTTCGACGCGATCCCGGACGTCATGCGCTACGAGCGGGTCCCGTTCAAGGACATCTCCGCGGTCCGCTCGGCGATGCCGTTCGGCCTGGTGCCGTTCGTCATCCGGCGGACCCCCGAGCTCACGGGCGTCGAGGTCACGATCACGGCGCTCGAGCAGATGCTCCGCAGCGAGGTCGCGCGGCGCGGCTACACCCGCGTCGTGATCGACTCGCTCACGGCGCTGCAGTACTTTTGCATGAAAGGGTTCAACGAGGTCGCCGGCGCGCAGACGTTCCTGCGCTTCCTGTCCGACCTCCAGGTCACGACCGTGCTCACGGTCGAGTCCCCGCTCGAGGACGTCGACTCGACCGAGCGGATGCTCGCGCGGGGGGAGATCCGGCTCTTCCGCTGGGAGTTCGAGGGGTCGACCGTCCGCGCGGTCGGGGTCGAGAAGTTCCGCGGGAGCGCCCACGACGTGCGCCTGCACCCGTATCGGATCGGACCGCACGGGATCGACATCAACCTCACGGCCACGATCTCCCGCGACACGCGCCAGATCATCCAGCCGGAGCCGATCGTTTCCGTCGTGGTCCCCTCGGTCGCACCGGTCGGTGCCGGCACGCCGCTCGACCCGTTAAAGGACGAGGTGGCGGACCTCGTGACGATCGGGGCCGATGTCGGACCGATCCGCGCCGAGGTCGAGGCCGCGCTCGCCGCGCTCGCCGGCCCGAAGCCGGAGTCCGCTCCCGCGCATCTCGCGCGAGCGTCCGCGCTCGCGATGGACGTCGCCGGGGCGTTCCGGACGCTCGCCCCGCCGGACCCGGCGCACCGGACCGCCGCGGCCTCTGAGGCGCTGATGCGGGTCGTCGCCCGGGCCGAGACCGCGCGCGCCGGGGTCGCGCCGACGACGCTGCCCCCCTCGCCCCAATTGGAGCAACAGCTCGAGCAGGTGCTCTCGGTTCTCGCGCGCGCCCCCTTACCGACCGCGCCGAGCCCCCCGACCCCGGCCGGCGCCGCGGCACCCCCCGCGCCCGCGGTCCGGATCGTCCCGGCATCGATGCCCGCTCCCGCCCCTCCGGCGCCCGAGCCTGCCCCGGTCGAGGAGCCGCTCGACACGGCGCCTGCCGAGGTCCCGGTCGTGGAACCAACGCCGCCCATCGCCGCGGCCCGGGTCGCACCCCCCCCGATCTCCCCTCCACCCCCTCTGAAGGTCGAGTTCGTCGCTCCGCGCGCTCTGCCCCCTCCCCCACCCCCACCCCCACCCTCGGTCACGGTCACCGTAACGGTCGCACCGACCCCCCCCGCTTCAGCGCCGACTCCCGGTCCTGCCGCAGAGGTCGTCGCGATCCTGGCGCCGCCACCGCCGGCCGCGCCCGTGGTCCCGGCCGAGCGTCCGTCGCCCGAGTTCCGGATGGACGCGGTGCCCCCACCGCCCCCTCCCCTTCCTCTCCCGCCTCCCCCGCCGCCGGTCTCGGCCGCGTCCGCTCCACGACGCGCGCCTCCGCCCGAACCGCCGGTGCGGCCGACCGGGTTCGCACCGGTGACCGCTGCCGGAGGACCGGCCCCTCCGGCTCGAGCGCCGCCCGCGCCCGTTGCGCAGCGGGCACCAGCCGTGAGCGTCACCGCAACGTCGCCTCCGGCTCGGGCGCCGCCCCCTCCTCCGCTTCCGGCTTTTGGCGCCACTCCGGCGACCCCGCCGTCTCCCACCGCCGTCTCCGCTGCGCCGTCTACCCCTCCTCCGCCGGCGAGCGGACCACCGACGGTCGCGGTCCCTGCCCCTGCGACGCCCCCCCCTCCTCTCGCTGCGCCCACTCCCGTTTCGGTTCCCGCGTCGACCCCGTCGCCCGCTCCTACCTCCGAGATGGGGGTTCCTCCGTCTACATCGGCGAGGACGGACTCCACCGCTCCCCCAAAGCGAAAGGGAAAGCGCGCCCCCCGCCCCCCACGGAAGTCGGAACGGAGTTCCGAGACCGACGGCGCGGGAGGGGCCCCGGGGTCCGAAGCGTCTCCCGCGTTGCCCGCCGGTGCGGGTCCGGCAGAACACGAGGATGCGGCGTCGCGGCCCAAGGGTCGCCGACGTTCCGTGCGGAAGCGGAGGGCACCGACCGTCGTCTCGGCGACCGCGGGTATCGCACCGGCCGAGCCGGCCGCCGCGCCCGACGTAACGGCCCCCGAGCCGGTCCCGCCGCCGTCGGAGTCGCCGCCGAAGGAAGGTCCATGACGATCCCCGCCGCCCCGGTCCTCCAGTATCGAGTTCCGACCGGCGTCCCCGGCCTCGACCGGATGCTCGGCGGAGGGTTGATCGGTGGTCGGCCGTACCTCGTGACGGGAGCGACCGGGAGCGGTAAGACCCTCCTCAGCCTGACGTTCCTTCTCGAGGGGCTGCGGCGCGGAGAGAACGTCCTTCTGGTCGCGGTCGACGAGCCGCCGAACGAGATCATGGAGAACGTCCGCTCGTTCGGATGGGACCTCTCGGCGGTGAAGACGCTCGACGCGAACCCGGGAACGCGGGCGATCAAGCGCCAGGCCGCGGTCCAGGAGATCCGAACGATGACCGACCTCAAGTCGATGCGCGATCTCGCTGGCTACGAGAAGCGCGCGTCGGAGGTCGAGGACATCTCGATCCAGTCGATCTACCTCAAGCTCCGCCAGCAGATGGTCGACGCGAAGTTCACGCGCGTCGTCGTCGACTCGATCACCTCCGTCCGACGGTTCGCGGTCAAGTCGTCCCAGGACCCCCAGGCCGAGCGGACCGAGATCCAGTCGCTCCTGCGCTTCCTCTCCGAGCAGAACGTGACGGCGCTGATCACCGCGACGCCGGGGAACCCGGGGATCCTCACGCCCGAGGAGGTCCTGACCCGTGGCGAGGTCCTCCTCACGCGAAAGTGGATCGGCGACCGCTCCGTCCGCCAGATCAAGATCGTCCGGATGCGCGGCGCGGCGCACGACCCCGAGCGTCGGCCGTTCGCGATCACCCCGCAGGGCGTCGTCTTGGGTTAGGCCGGGGCGCGGCCCGACACGGTTACGAGGCGGCGCGGCTCCGAGCGACCATGGCCCGCTGGCTCGCGAAGTCGGAACCCAGTGTCTACTCCTGGTCCGACCTCGAGCGCGACGGTCGCACGGAGTGGGACGGGGTGCACAACGCGACCGCGCTCCAGAATCTGCGACGGATGCGCCCCGGCGACGAGCTCTTCTTCTATCACTCCGGGTCCGAGCGGGCCGCGGTCGGGATCGCCCGCGTCTCCGGCACGCCGCACCCCGACCCGCGCGACGCGCGGGGCTCGTGGTCGGTCGAGGTGCGCCCGGTCCGCCCCTTGCGGGGCGCGGTCTCGCTCTCCGCCTTGCGACCGGACCCGTCGCTGTCCGGCTTCGTGCTCCTGCGGATGTCTCGGCTCTCCGTGATGCCGGTGACCGACGCGCAGTGGAAGCGGGTCCTCGCGCACGAGCCCGGAGGCGGCGGGGCCGCTCAGGGAAGCAGGGGCGGGTCCCGCGCCAGCCACCGCGCCGCGGCCGCGCGGAAGCGCGGGGCGACGTAGACGCTCACTGCCCAGTCGGCGGGCGGGCGGTTGACGAGGGCGCGCCACGGACCGGTCCGGCCGAACGGATACGACACCGACCCCTCCGAGAGGATCCCCACACCCGCCCAATCCTCGGCCGGGTCGCCGCGCGGTTCGACGCCCGCGAGGTCGATGAGCACCGAACCCTCGGGGGCGCGGAGGCGGTCCGCGATCCCGTCCTCGAGCGCGCGACGCGCCACCGGCTTCCTCGCGAGCGTACGCCAGCGCGTGCGCGCGGGCCGGTCGAGCTCGCGCCAACCGTGGGCGCGCTTGTGCAGGCGCCGCATCGAGATCGCGCGAACGAGCTCTCGCCCCGGTCCGCCGGCGTCCGCGAGGCGGACGAGGAGTTCCCCGTCGGTCCCGTCGAACAGTTCGCGCGCCCCCTGCGGGAATCCGGGGGACCGCTCGACCGCCGCCTGGGCCATCATCTCCGCCGCGCGGACGGTCTTGTGGAAGTACACGGTGGAGTACATCAGCGCCCGACCGACGAGGAACCCCTCCACGGCGCTGCGGCCCTTCTCGGCGAAGACGACCTGCCGGCCCACGCGCCGGATCGTATCGAGCAGTCGAACCGCATCGATCGCCCCGTGGCCAACGCCGGTGTAGTGGGCGTCCCGCTGCAGGTAATCGATGCGGTCGGCGTCGATCGCACCGTGGAGGGTCGAGCCGAACCACGGTCTCGACCTTCCGGGGGTCGGGTCGACCAGCTCGGCGACCTCTTCCGGGTCGAGCCCATGCCGGCGCAGGACGCTCGGTACCTCGGGGGGTGGACCCGTCGCCGGCGGGCGCGCGCCGAGGATCCGCTCGCGCGAGACGGTCTCGTGGCCGTAGCCGAGCACTTCCCGCATGGGGGTGTCGAGCGTGTGGGAGAAAGGAGCATGACCCAGGTCGTGGAGCAGTGCGCCGGCTCGCAGGCGACGGGCGTCGACGCTCGACAAGCCGAGGTGCGTCGCGAATCGGCTCGCGACCCAGTAGCTACCGAGCGAATGCTCGAGGCGCGTGTGGTTCGCACCGGGAAAGACGAGGTGCGCGAAGCCGGTCTGGCGGATCCCCCAGAGCCGTTGGAACTCGGGGGTCCCGATGAGCGAGAGCGCGACGGGGTCGAGCGCGATCGGACCGTGGATCGGGTCAAAGATCGCCTTAGGGAGGTCCGCGGGACGGCGAGGCGCGCTCACGCGCAGCCCGAGCCGCGCGGGCGGATAACGCGCCGGCCGGACCCGGGGGTCCGAGGCGACCTTGGTGCCCTCGACACGGATCGGACCCCGCCCAGCGCTCCGCCCGGACCTTTCCGAGCGGGATCCCGGAAGCGGTGCGTCTCCCGACGGACCACCAAGTTGCGAGTCGAGCCGTTATATCTATGGAGGGAGGTAGTTCGGAGTACGCAAAGATGGCCAGCGCGACCGCCTCCAACGTCGCCCCGACGAGCGGGCCCCTCGATGAGGTCCGCCGCCGGTACCGGGGGGTCCAGGACGCGGAGGGAGGACCCGACCGCAGTCAGTACACGAGCGCCCTGAAGGCGTTCCTCGCGGTCGTCGAGTCCCACCGCAAGGAGCTGGGCGACGCCGGGACCGAACTCGCGCCCTGGCTCGACGAGACCGCGATGTCGTTCTACCGGGCGAGCCAGCCCGACCTCGCCCGCCGCGCGGTCGACCTCGGGCTCGAGTTTGCGCCCGGCGCGACGTCGCTGCTCCACCACAAGGCGCTGATCCTGCTCGCGCAGAACGAGAACCTGCCCGAGGTCGTCGCGCTGACCGACAAGGCGCTCGAGGGGAACCCGCACGACAAGGGGCTCTGGGCGACCCGCGGCGACGCGCTGAAGCTGCTCGGCCAGCCGGGCGAGGCCGCCGAGGCCTACCTCCGGGCGCAGCAGCTCGACGCCTCCTCCACCCAGTACGTCGACAAGGCGCTGAAACTCCTGCCCGCCAACCCCCGCGCCCTCCGCATGAAACTCGAGCTCGCGCGGGCCCAGGGGGGCGAGCTGCCGGCGCTCGCGGCGTGCGAGGAGCTCCTGAAGGCGACGCCGGACGACGCCGAACTCCTCCTCGCTCGCGCCGATCTCCTCGTCGCGCTCGGACGTCTTCCCGAGGCGCTGGACGCGCTCGAGCGGGTCCACGCCGTCGCGCCGGACGATCCCCGCGCGAAGATCCTCCACGTTCGCGCCCTCTTCCGGCTCGACCGGAAGGCCGAGGCGGTGCCGATGGCGAAGGGGGTGGTCGCCGCCGCGGCCTTGTCCGACTCCGCGGCGCTCGAGGAGATCGCGCGCTCGGTCGAGGCCGACGCGCCCGACCTCGCGGTCGCCGCCCGCGAGCGCCTGCGCGAGGTCGACCCGCGGAACCTGCAGAACCTCATCGAGCTGCGCGACCTTGGCCTGCGGCTCGACCGCGTCGACGTCGCGCTCGGGGCGTGCCGCGCCCTCCTGGCGGCGCAGCCCGACCACCTCGAGGCGCTGCGCGGCATCGCCGAGCTCGAGCTCGCCGAGGGCCACACGGACGCCGCGATCGAGGGGTACCGGGCGCTCCGTGCGGCGAACCCGCACGCCGTCGGTGACCTTCGCAAGGCGATGGAGCTCGCGCGCAGTGCGAGCCAGAACGACGCGGTCCGCGAGTTCGCGCAAGCGATCCTCGCCGAAGAGCCGACCGATGTCGGCGGCCAGGTCGAGCTGGCCCGTACGCTCTCGACCGGTGGGGATGTTCCGGGCGCGCTCAAGGCGTACGACACGCTCCTCGCGGCGCACCCGGGGGAGCTCCCGTACCTCCTCGAAAAGAAAGAGGTCGTCGCGCGGACGAACGACCCGGCCCAGCTCGCGCCGGTCTTGGACGAGCTGTTCCGACTCGACCCGACGCGCACGGACGTCGCGGTCGAGCGCGGCAACCTCTACCTCGCCCTCGCCTACGACCGACCCGAAGGATCCACGGAGCGCGACCAGGCGGCCCGCACCGCGCTCGTCGCCTACGAACGCGCCTCGACGGACCCGGACGCGGCCGGGGTGAGCGAGCTCGGCATCGCGCGGGCGTCCCGTCTCGTCGGCGACCACGAGCGGGCGATCCGAGGGTACTCCGCCTTCCTCGACCGCGAGGCGAACCACGCCCGGAACGACATCCGGAAGGAGCTCGGTCACGCGCTCCGGGAGGCCGGCCGCACGTCGGAAGCGACCGAGGCGTACTCGCGCGCGATCGCAGGCGGCCTCGAGGACGCCGACCTGTTCTGGGGCACGGTCGAGGTCCTCGCGCACTCCAACCAGGAGGCCCGCGCGCTCCAGCTTCTCGAGCTCCTCCTCCAACGCGAACCGGGGAACCCGATGTACCTTCGGAAGAAGGGCCAGCTCCTCCTCCTCGCCGGACGCCGTCCCGAGGCGCTCACCGTGCTCCAGGCCGCGGTGCAAGGGACGCCGGGCGACCCGCACGCCTACTTCGAGGTCGCCGAGGCGCTCCGCGCGCAGGGCGCGTACGCGGACGCGATCGTCTACTACCGGCGCGGGCTCGAGGTCGACCCCCGCAGCCGGCACGGCCGTCTGGCGCTCGCCGAGTCCCTCCTGCTCGCCGGCCAGTACCCCGAGGTCGTCACGCTGGCCGACCAGCTGCTGAAGGAGGACCCGAACGAGCTCGCCGCGTGGAAGGCGCGCGGCGACGCCTGGCGCGCGCTCGGCCGCCCGTCGGAGCTGCTCTACTCGCTGACCGCGATCCTCCTGCTCGAACCGGACAACGCGCCGGCGCTGCTGGAAAAGTGTCGGATGCACCGGGACGCGGGCGAGAAGAAGGAGGCGTTCGAGACCCTCACGAAGCTGCTCGCGACGCACGGCGCGGAGGCGCAGGACGCGACGCTCCATCTCGAGCGCGGCGACCTCGCCGCGAGCCTCGGTCTCGCCGAGGAGGCGAACCACTCCTACGAGCGCGCGGCGGAGATCGACCCCGTCTACCGAGTCGAGATCGCGATCCGCCGGGCGCGCCTGCGGCTCAGTTCGGGTCGACCGGACCTCGCCCTCGAGGTCCTGGATGAGGGGCTGAAGGCGTCCCCGGCCGGGGCCCCTGCGAACATCGCGGCCCTCTTGCTCCGGGCGGAGGTCCTGAGCGCCCTCGAGCGGCCGGCCGAAGCCCGGGCCGTTTACGAGGAGGTCCGACAGCGCGAGCCGCGCTCGCCGCTCGCGATCGCCGGGACCGCACGCTCGCTCCTGGACGAGGGTCGGCACGCGGATGCGCTCGAACTCCTTCGGCAGGCGATCCCGCAGGTTCCCCCACAAGAGTCGCTCTTCCTCCTCCTCGCCGAGGCGTTGAGCGGCCTCGGACACCCGGACGCGGCCTCGGACGCGCTGAAAAAGGGCGTCGAGGTCCTCCCGAAGAGCGTCGCCCTCTGGGTACGCTGGGGCGAGCTGGGCGTCGCACGTCAGACGTGGGCCGAGGCGGCGAACGCCTTCGCCCACGCGCTCAGCCTTACTCCGGCCGCGGTCGAGGTGCTCCTGCGGGCCGGGTTCGTCGCCGAACGGATGGGCCACCCGAACGAGGCGCTCTCCTTCTACGAACGCGCGTCCGACGCCGACCCCGCGAACAAGCAGGCGTGGACGAGCCGCGGTCTCGCGCTCCTGGCGACCGGCCGGCCCGCCGACGCGCAGGCGAGCTTCGACCGGGCGCTCGCGATCGACTCCGACTTCGGCCCGGCGAAGGACGGGAAGAAGCTCGCCACCCAGAAGACGCGGGACGTCGAGATCCAACGCTACGGCCGCGAGGCGCTCCTGCTCGAGGCGAAGTTGAACCGGACGATCGCGAAGAACGACCTTTTCGTCACGCTCCACGTCCCGTACGAGTTCCTCGAGCCGGTGCTCGCGACGATCGGCAAGCCGCCCGACCTTCGCCTCGACCGGATCGAGGCGACGGAGGTCCACGACCTCGAGAACGCGTCCTACCACCTCGTGACCCAGGCGCTCGAGCGCCGGCCGCCCGGCATCGAGCGGCGCGGGTTCACGATGGCCGACGTGGCGGTCCTCTCCCCGCCGGGGTTCACGCTCGATCAGATCCAGCGGCTGTTCGGCTACCTCAAGGCGGTCCTCGAGGCGGACCTGCGGCCGGAGAACCTCCAGCTCACCCCCGACGTGGAGGAGCTCGCCCGGAAGGCGTTGCTCCTGCCGCCCGAGCAGCGGACGCTCTTCCAGCTCGTGCGGAACCTGCGCGTGGGCCTGTACAAGGCCCGACTCATCAAGGTCGTCGAGGAAGCGGGCTCCGCGGTCCACGCGCCGCTCCCCTCGCTCGACCTCGGTGCGTACTCGCCCGAGTTCCGCGCGGAGGCGGACGGTGGGACCGCTCCGGAGCCGCCGGTCTCGGGCGAGGTGTACTTCGCGCCCGAGACGACCGCCGCCCTCTCTCCCGGCGCCCCGCTCGCCCCCACTGTGGCGGTCGCGGCCGCCCTCCCGCGCGCCGCACCCGCGGCGTCGGCCCCCGCCGCGGCTCCGCCCTCACCCGGACCCGCCGCCCCGCGCTGTGTCGGCTGCGGGGGGCTCGCCTCGGTGCTTCACTCTTGCGGCGTTCCCCTCTGCCAACATTGCATCGGCTCGTTCCCGAAGTGCCCCAAGTGTGGCCAGCCGATCTCGATCGACAACACCCGCGGCACGGTGGGTGTCGCGGTTCGGGCCACGTCCCCCGCTTCGGCACCGACCGGCCTCCGGGCGGTCTTCCACCGCTCGAAACCCGCCGCGGCGAGGGCCGCGGACCCCTCCGCCCCGCGCAGGGACCATCCGGCACCCGCTCGTTCCGCCCCGGAGCGACGCGTGGCACCGGCGGCCCCGCCGGCGGGGGGCGCCGCCCCGCGAAAGGATGGCGCGGCTCCGCCCGCCGTCAAGCCGCCGCCCGCGCCCACCGCGGCGCCCCATCCGATGGCCCCCAAGGTCCCGGAGCCTCCGGCCCCTCCTTCCGCGCCGGTCGCGAAGCCCCGCCGGGAGAAACCGGACGACGAGCCCCGACTCTGAGCTTCCATCCCGCCGGCTCACCGTCTTATACTGGCCGATGCTTTTTCCGAGAAGCCTCTCATGACGACTTCCGCGCCGCCGGCGCCCCGGACCCGCCTCGGCGGGATCGTGCTGACGCTGATCTTCCTCGTCGTCGCCGCCCTCATCTTCTACCTCATCTACATCGCCCTCCCCCAGAGCCAACACTTCTACGGGCTCGTCTGGATCGGAATCGTCGCCCTCCTCTTCGCGACCTTGAGCTACTTCGCCGAGTCGTTCTCGCGCGACCCGAGCGCCCAACGCTCGCTCGCGTGGGGATTCTACGGGATGGGGTTCGCCGTCCTCTTCCTGACGATCGGCCTCGCACCGTCGTACGGGATCGCGCTCGGCATCTGGCTTCCCGTCGGCCTTCTCCTGACGGCGATCGCGCTCGGCGTCTCGATCGCGCTCGTCATCTGGCGGATCCGCGCCGTCACGACGACCGCCCAGCGCCTGGAGGTCCGCGAGCAGTGGCGCGAGCGTCCGGCCCCGTCGGCGTTCACGTACGCGGCCGCGAACTCGCCGAGCGTCCCGGCCTCCGCGCCGGCGCCCTCGCCGCCGCCGCCGAGCCCGACGTCTCCGCCCCGGAGCCCGTGAGATGGCGGCCTCGATCTCCTGTCCGAAGTGCGGCGCGTCGGCCCCGGGGGGCACGAAGTTCTGCCCGCAGTGCGGCGCCGCGCTCGCTCCGCCCCCGGCCCCCGTCGCCGCATCGGGCGCCACGCCGATCGACCTGCGCCAAAAGGTCGACGCCGACCGCGGCGTACTGAAGCGGCTCCAGCTCCTCGTTCCCGGCTACCGCGGGTACCGGGAAGCGACGGACATTCAAGCGGCCGACAGCCTGCTACGGATCCAGGTCGCCGACAAGCTCAAGAACGCCCGGACGACCGTCGAGAACACCCGCCAGGCGCTCGTGCAGGCGAACCAGTTCACGGCGCTCAACGACCTCGCACCACTCCTCGCCGACCTCTGGAAGCTTGAGGGGGAGATCCGCAACGCGGAGCAGGGGTACACGGGAATGTCGCCCGCGGTCCGTATCAATCCGCAGCAGCTCGACCGGCTCTACGAGTACGACTTCGGCTTCGCGCAGGCCGGCGATCAGCTCTCGCAGACGGTCGCGAGCCTACCGGCCCTCGCCACCGGCCCGTCGGCGAGCCAGTCGGGTGCGGTGATCGCGACCGCGCGCGGCCAGGTCGGCCAGCTCGACCAGGCGTTCAAGGCCCGGGTCCAGGCGATCGAAGGGATCCGCGTTTCGTAATCCAACGGAGGTAGAGAACCGATGGTGACCAACAACCCGATCCCGGCGCAGGGCGGCAGCCTGATCGGCGCGACGACGATCAACTGGGAGGACGCCTACAAGGGCCCCAACGTGATGTGGCGCGTCCCGCGCAACATCAAGTGGGGCGACAACGTCGTCGTCCGCCAGGACGAGACCGCGGTCTTCTACCGGGACGGGAAGGTCCTCGCCTACCTCGAGCGACCCGACCGCTACTCGCTCACGAGCCTGAACGCGCGGCTGCTCGGGAACATCGTCCAGGCGCTGTCGGGCGTCCGCCAGGAGGCAGAGGTCTACTACCTGCAGCGCCGCGTCTTCGACGGGAAGTTCGGGAGCACCGAGCCGTACGTCTTCCGGGACCCCGACTTCGGCCTCGTCCAGCTCCGGGTCTTCGGCTCCTACCGCTGGCGCGTCGGCGCGCCGGACAACTTCATCAACCAGTTCGTCGGGACGTTCGGCGCGGTCACGTCGCCGGACGTCGAGGCGCGCCTGCGCGACCAGATGGTCCTGCTCGTCTACAACACGCTCGGGAAGCTCAAGGACCAGGGAATGCGGGTCACCGACCTGGCGACCCAGCTGACGACGATCGAGCAGGCCGTGCTCGGCGCGGTCCCCCAGCACTTCGGCCCGTTCGGGGTCGAGGTCCCGCAGATCCAGGGCCTCTCGATCAACCTCCCCGACGACGTCCAGCAGGCGGTCGACACCCGCTCGAAGATGGGCGTCCTCGGCGTGAACTACATGCAGTACCAGGCCGGCCAGGCGATGACGACCGCGGCCGCGAACACCTCGGGCGCGGCCGGCACGCTCGCGGGCGCCGGGGTCGGGCTCGGCGCGGGGATGGGGATCGGCTACGGGATGACCGGCCAGATGGCGAACGCCTATGGCCCCGGCCCGATGACGCCGTGCCCAAAGTGCGGGACGCTCGTCCCGCCGTCGTCCCGGTTCTGCCCGAGCTGCGGACAAGCGATGGGCGGCGGTCCCCCCGCGGGTGCGACCGGTGGGACGCCGTGCCCGAAGTGCGGTCAACCGGTTCCGCCGGGGATGAAGTTCTGCCCGAACTGCGGGGCGTCCATGGCGCCGCCGGCGCCTCGGACCTGCCCGAAGTGCGGGAAGTCGGTCACGACGAGCGGGAAGTTCTGTCCGGAATGCGGAGCGCCGCTCTCCCCGTAGCGGGGGCGCCGACGTCGAGCTCGAGAGGTTCAGATGACGGTCTACTGCGAGAAGTGCGGAGCCCAGCTGCCGGACGGAGCCCAATTCTGCTTCAAGTGCGGCACCCCGACCGGAAGCGCCAAGGCGCCGTCCGCGGCCGGGCCGGCAAAACCGAGCGGCGCCGGCGTTCCGCTGATCGGGGGGGGCGGGGCCCAGGAGTTGAAGTGCCCCTCGTGCGGCGCGCCGATCCACCCGACGTTCGGGGAGATGGTGATCAGCTGCGACTACTGCGGCGCGTCCGTCACGCTCGGCGGAGCGGGCTGGAAGGAGATCAACAAGCACACGATGCTGAAGATCAAGGTCGTGGACCAGAACGGCGCCCGGGACGTCGTGCGCGCCTATCTCGACCAGGGGTTCTTTCACCACAAGGATTTCGAGGAGTCGAAGGTCGCCGAGGCCCACCTCAGCTACGTTCCGTTCTGGGTGATGCCGGTCTCGGCGTCGACGACCTACCAGTACCAGGCGGTGGCGACGTCGGTCGGGGCGACTGTCGGGACGATCGCGGGGTCCGTGCTCCTCGGTAGCCTGCTCAGCGGGGGGCGGGGCGGGGGCGGCTTCATGGTGATGCCGATCATGGCGGGGCCGGTCGTCAACCCGACGCGTTCGGAGACGCTCTCCGGGCAGTACGAGTACCCCGTGGTGGCCGTGAAGGCGATGACGGCCTACCAGCCGAAGGATTACCAGTTCGGCCTCGGGGATCGGACGTTCTTCGACAAGAAGTCGATCCCGGACGGCACGCCGGTCCTCAACGGCGACCTCGGGGAGGATGCGGCGAACCACTCGGCCCAGGCGTTCGTCGCCCAGCTCCAGTCGGAGGAAGCGCACAAGAAGCACAGCATGGTCTCCCAGCTCCACACCCAGGCGGACGTCTCCGACGGCGAGCTGCTCCACGTGCCGATCTGGTACTTCCAGCTCGACCACAAGGGCCAGAAGACGACGGTGCTGATCGACGCCCACGCGGGCCGGGTCATTCGCACCGTCGACTAGGCGCACCCCGCGCCTCCAGTCGCGGCTTTAAGAGGACCCAAAATCCTCCTCACCCCCGGTGGCGCGCGCGTCTCCTTTCGCGTTCGGCGGTCGACGGGTCGCGGGGCTCGCGGTCGCGCTCGTGGCGGTGCTCGCGCTTTCCTCGTTCGCGGGGGCGGGAGCGACTTCGGTCTCGGCGGGCCCGTCGGTCCCGCCGGCTTTGTCGCCCGCCGTCGCATTTACGAACGTCCCCACTCCCTCCTCGTCCGCCCCCCCCGCGCTGTCGCCCGGTTCCGTCGGCTCGGTCGTCCGGACGGCCTACCTGAACTACAACGGGACTTCGGTCGGGAACTTTCCGAGCTCGGTCTACGACTGGATCGCAGGGACCGCCACGGTCGACCCGCTCACCGACCAACTTTGGATCCCGGAGTGGCCCGCGTCGATCCTCGGGATTCCCGCTCCTACGACGGCCCCGGCCCTCGTCTACGACCCTGCGGACAACCAGACCCAGATGGTCGCGAACCTCACGAACACGTCGGCCCTCGCCTTTGACCCGATCACCGGCGATCTCTATGCCACGGAGCCGTTCGACGACGACGTCCTCGTCTTCAACCCAGTCACCGAGACGATCGTCCACGCGCCGATCCCGGTCGGGACCGACCCGATGGCGATTCTCTACGACTCTGCGTCCGAAAACCTCTACGCCGTGAACACCGTATCATCCAACGTCACCGTCATCAACGGCACGTCGGATCTTGTAGAGGTTCCAGGAATCTCAGTGGGCACTAGTCCGGTTGCGCTCGCGGATGACACCACTGACCGGCAGATGTTCATCGCAGTGTCGACGCCAGCCTCTATCTGGAACATATCGACGAAGTCGAATGGCCCTGGCTTGCGCGCGCTGGGCCTCCCCAGCCCCGCGACATCTATGAGTTACTCGATGTCAACGGACTTGCTCGGTGTCGGCATGCCGGCCTCAAGGGACTTTGAAATTTACGATCCCTCGACCCTAGCGTCGACCTTTTTGGGGCCTGTGGAAGCGGGCATAAGCTCGGTGGCATCGACGATATCCGGGACGTACTTTGTGGTCGCCAACGATTCGGGTTTGAACCTCACACTCGTTGACGCCACCACAGGCGGTGTGCTCGCGCAACATCCACCCGCCGGAAACGATCCCGCTCGGCTCACCACCGACCTATCAACCGACTTCGTGTTTGCTTGGAGTGGTCTGAATCGCACGGTCTCTCAGGTAAACCTGACTACTGACAGTCTCCGACAAACTTCGCCTAGTTTGGCCGTACAGGCCGAGACTCTTGCATACGACCCGGATTCGGGTTACGTCTACATTGCCGGCCGTCTGAGCGAAAACCTCGTCGTGCTAAATGCGTCGA
>JBOGRO010000051.1:0-80051 GCA_050749465.1 Thermoplasmata archaeon
GGAGGGGGAACGCGCCCGCTCGACCGCGCGACGCACGTGGTGCCCCGGCATCATGCCTTGGACGACCTCCGTGACTCGACCGTCCGGCCCGATGAAGAACGTCACGCGCTTCGCGATCCCGAGGAGACCGAGGACGCCGTACCGCTTCGCGATCTCCTTGTCCCGATCGGCGACGAGGGGGAACGGCACTCCACACGACTCGGCGAAGCGCTTCTGGTCCGCGACGGTGTCGACGCTCACGCCGACGACCGCGATGCCAGCCTTCTCGAGTGTCGGATAGCTCTGGGCGAAACCGCGAGCCTCCATGGCGCAGCCGGAGGTGTTCGCCTTCGGGTAGAAGTACAGCACGAGGGGCTTTCCACGGAACGTCGTGGAGTCGATCGGCGCGCCCTCCTGCGTCGTCCCCGTGAACGACGGCGCGAGGTCTCCGACGCCAATCACATCACGAGAACGCCGGCGCGCTATTTGAGCGTCCGCCCTCGGAGTCCGCCCCGGGCGTCGGCTACTCGGGACCGTGGAGGATCCGCGCGACCTCGGAGTCCGTGAGCGCCGGGGTCGTGGCCGCCCGGAGGAGCTCCGGGAGTCGTTCGGGCGACGGGAGGGGGACGAGAGCCGAGCAGACCCACGGCCAGCGGTACAGGAACTGGAGCGCGGACTGGGCAAGGGTCCTCGGGCGTCCCGCGGTCAAAAACCCGAGCCGGAGCACGGGGTCGAACTCGAGGCGCAGTTCGCGGACGGGGACCGGCGGCGCGTCCGGGCGGCGGTCCGCCATGGACGCGACAAATCGGCTCCCATCCAAGCGACCCCCTCCGAGCGGGTCGCGGGCAAAGAAGCCGAATGGCCCCGGTGCCGCTGCGCGTTCCGCGAGCGCGCCCGTCTCCCGAGGTTCCAGGATCGAAAGCGCGCCCGAGTACAGGGAGGTGCGAGCCGAACTGTCCTCGAACGACGGCTCGGACGGTGGCGCTCCGGGAGCGAGGGCGAGTACCCAGGCCGTCACGACGGCCTGCGAGCGAAGTCGCTCAAATGCCGAGACCGCGTCCGGGAGCGACGGGCCGCCGACCGGCTCGAGGCGCCACTCCAGCAACCCGACGTGCTGAGGGCTCAAGCGACGATTGCTCGCCTCGAGCGAACGTCGTAGCCCTGCCTCGAAGTCCACGTCGGGCGCCGACGACGAACGCGCGCTCGACTCCGCGAGCGACGAAAACGAACGGGGAGCGAGAACAACGCAGTCCGGGTCCTCGGTGGGCAGCGCGGCCGCGAGGAGTCGCTCCGCCCGCGCGGCTCCCGCCCCGGCCGGGAGGGCGAACGTGTTCACCCCCCGGGTCCGAGCAGTCCGGAGGAGTCGGATCCACCGATCGTCGGAGGCGGGCGGACCCAGTCGGTCCGCCTCGATCGAGAGGCCGAGGACCGAGCTCGAGAGCTCGGTCCCCGGGATCCGGCGACGCTCCAGATCCCTTGTGTCGGAAGCGGTCACGGGGTTCCCGCGAGGCGAGCTGACAGCGGTAGTCACCCTTTCGGTGGGAGTCGCGGGGCTCCTCCCCCCTACCGGGCGACTTTATCCTGCGCCGCGCTCCCCCGCCGATGGCTCCGCCGGCGCGGCTTCCCCTGTCCGAACGGCTCCGGCCGACTCGCTTGGACGAGGTGATCGGCAACCTCCCGGCCCGAACCCAGCTTCGGAGGTGGGCCGAGCGTTGGCAAGCCGAGGGCATCCCCGCCCAACGCGCCGCTCTGCTCTCGGGGCCGCCGGGCGTCGGCAAGACCAGCGCCGCCCTCGCGCTCGCGGCGGACTTCGGCTGGTCGGTCGTCGAGATGAACGCGTCGGACGCACGCAACGAGAAAGCGATCGAGCAGGTCGCCGGCCGGGCCTCGATCACGCACACCCTGCTCGAAGCGCCGGGGTCGCGGGGTCCCCGACGGGCGCTGATCCTCCTCGACGAGGCGGACTCGCTGAGCGGTCGCGCGACCGAGACCCCGCGGACGACGACAACCCCCACGCCGCTCCGGGAATTCCTTCGCGGGCGGTACGGTTCGGTCGAGGCGCTCAACGTCGCGTGGGGGCTTGTCGCCGGAGCCCGCCCCCCTCCGTTCGAGTCGTGGGAGGGGGTACCGCGCTCGCCGGGGAACCACGCATGGGCGCGGCGCCCCGCGGCGCGACGCGACCTGGACGACTGGCGGGGAGCCGGACGTCCGCGGGACAGCTCCGACCGAGGCGGACTGGCCGCGATCGCGCGGCTCGTGCGGGCGACACGTCAGCCGCTCGTCCTGGCGGTGAATGACGACCGGGTGCTCACGCGGTACTCGACCGTCTTCCGAACCGCCGTCGCCCGCGTGCGATTCTACCCGATCCGCGACCGCGAGCTCGGCGTCCAGCTCGGGGTGATCGCCCGGCGCGAGGGGTTCGACCTCGCCCCGGGCGCGATCGAGGCCGTGGTCCACCGCGCCCACGGGGACCTCCGCGCCGCCCTCAACGATCTGGACGCGATCGCTCCACTCCCTCGAGGCCCGTTGCAGCTGGAGATCCTCGGGACTCGCGACCTTGCCTCCGACTTTGCGCTCCTGACCGTAGAGGCGTTGAGCGACGCTCGGTACTATCGCTCGGGCGAGGTGCGCGACCGGCTCGATGCTCCTCCGGACGACCTCCTTCCTTGGATCGAGGAGAACCTTCCCCATTTCGCCCCCGACGCGGTCCACCGCGACGCGGCGTTCCAGCGCCTGGCCGCCGCGGAGCACCTCCTCGCGAGGGCGCGGCGGTTTCGGGTCTGGGGGCTCTGGAGCTACGCGTCCGAGCTCCTCACGGGCGGAGTGGGCCTCGCGATCCGCGACGCGCCGACCCCGCCGGTCGGGTCCGCGCAGTTCCCGCGTTTCCTCGGGGAGATGGGAAGCTCCCGCACCGCGCGCGGCCTGAGGGACTCGATCGCGCGCAAAGCGGGCCAGCGGCTCCACCTCTCCCGAACGAAGGTCCGAGAGTTCGTCCTGCCCTTCTTCGACGCGCTCTTCGCCTCGGTGCGAGACCGGCGGGGGCCGGGGAGCGCCATCGAGGTGGGACGGCTCATCGTCCGAGAACTCGAACTCTCGGCCGAGGAGATCGCCTATCTCGTACGCGCGGAGCCGGACTCGAAAGCGGTCGCGGACCTCGAAGGGGGTCCCGCGGAAACGGACGGGGAGAAGGACGAGCCGACGCCCCTGCCCAGCCCCCGACCGTCACCGCGGGACTCGGAGCCCGAGACGGGTGCTCCCGGAGAGCGGCACGGAGTGCAGCGTCAGCTCTCGGACTTCGGGGGCCGATGAGCGATCCGAGCGAGGGGAGGAACACGGTCCGCCCCCGCGCGGTCGTGTCGTGGAGTAGCGGGAAGGACTGTGCCTACGCGCTCCACGAGGTCCGGCGGACGGGCAAGCTCGAGGTCGTCGGGCTGCTGACGACGATCACGGAGTCGTATGCACGGGTGTCGATGCACGGGGTCCGGGAGTCGGTGCTCGAGGCCCAGGCTCGGGCGGCCGGCCTTCCGCTCTATCGGGTACCCATCCCTTCGCCGTGTCCGAATGACGTCTACGAGCGTGCGATGGGAGCGACGGTCCGGCGCCTCGCGGCCGACGGGGTGGGGCAGATCGTTTTCGGAGACCTCTTTCTCGAGGACGTCCGCGCTTACCGCGAGGAGAAACTGCGGGGGAGCGGGATCGAGCCGGTCTTCCCTCTCTGGGGCCGTCCGACCCGGGCCCTCGCGGAGGAGATGATCGCCGCGGGACTCCGCGCGCGGATCGTCGCGCTCGACCCTCGTCGGCTCCCGGAAGCGTTCGCCGGCCGGGAGTTCGACCGCGAGCTCCTCGCCCACTTGCCGGCCGACGTCGATCCGTGCGGGGAGCGGGGCGAGTTCCATACCTGCGTCACCGCGGGACCGATGTTCGACGCGCCGGTGCCGGTCGTTCCGGGCGAGGTCGTCCGGCGCGACGGGTTCGTCTTCGCGGACCTCGAGCTCGACGGGGTCACTCCAGCGTCGCGCGGACGCTGATCGCGACGTTGCCCTTCAGGGCACTCGAGATCGGGCAGCCCTCGCTCGCGGCCTTCGCGGCCGTCTCGAACTCGGCGGCGGTTATACCGGGAACTTTCCCGGCGACCGTGATCTCCATCGTAGTCACCTTCCACCCGTCACCGACCTTGTCGAACGTCGCGGTCGCGCGCACGTTCAGGCGCTGCGGGGGCTTCTGCGCCCGACCGAGTCCGGCGGAGAGCGCCATCGAGAAGCAGGACGCCTCGGCGGCCGCGAGGAGCTCCTCGGGCGTCGTCGCTCCACCGGCGGTTCCGGTGCGGGCGGCCCACGTTACCGACGTCTCGGCGATCGCTCCGCTCGTCCCCTTTACTTGGCCGTGCCCATGGGGAAGGTCGCCTTCCCAGACCGCCTCCGCCGTGCTCTTCGTCGGCATGCGGCCGCAAGGCGCGGCGACCGATTTAACCTCGATGGCCGCCCGCCCTTCGAGCCTCGAGCTTTTGTCATCGGTGAGGCTCGCAACCGGCGTGACTCCCTCGCTTCCGGACCTGCCGCGTTTCCTCGTCCTCAACCCGGTCTCGACCGTCCGGATCGAGATGCGGCTCGAGACGTCGGCGTGCGAGATCGACGTCGAGCTCGACAACCCCAAGCCCGGTCGTTCGTTCGTTCTCCTCATCGGCCGGGCGGGAGGCCCGTACGTCCAGCGCGTCCGGCTGGCCGGCCGGGCGCGGATCTACTTCGACCCGGAAGCTCCCGGTGCCTACGAGCTGTTGCTCGCGAATCCGCAGCGGGACCCGGTCGTGCTCCGGCTGCGAGGTCGGGACGTCGGGAGACCGGTGGCTCGGGTCGGGAAACGCCGGGCGAAGCCCATCGCCGGGCGTCGGTCCCCCTCGACCGACCCCGCTCCCGCGCGCCGGCATCGGACCCCTCGGCGACGCTCCCGCGTCGGTCGACCCGACTGAGACGGCGCCCGTCCGTTCCCGGCGGTCGGGGTCCCCCGAAGGCTTGAAAACCCCGTGTCCTCCCGCAGGGTCGAGACGGGGGAGCTTCCGTGGCGAGCATCTACGAGTACCTCGCGATCGTCGTCACGGTCTTCGCGATCGTCGACCCGGTCGGGACCCTGCCGTTCTTCGTCTCGCTCACCTCCGGCTTCTCCGACGAGGACCGGAACGTCATCCTTCGCCGCTCCGTCCTGGTCCTGGGGGGCGTGCTGACGCTCTTCGCGGTCGCCGGACGGTTCCTCTTCGCGGCGTTCGGATTCACGCTCCAGGCGTTCGAGGTCGCGGGCGGCATTCTCTTGTTCATGGTCGCCTACGACATGCTGCGCGGCGAGATGACGCGGGTCCGGATGACCCCCCAGGACCGCGAGGAGGCGATCCAGCGGCGGGACGAGCTGTCGGTGGTGCCGCTCGGGATCCCGCTGCTCGCCGGGCCGGGGGCGATCTCCACGGTGATGATCTATGAAGGGAACGCCGGGAACAGTCCGCTTTCCATCCTCGCGACGTTCGTAGCGATCGCCATCACGACCGCGGCGACGCTCGTCGTTCTACGGTTCGGTCAGCCGATCCTGCGTGCCCTCGGCCGGGTCGGCGTGATGGCGATGACGCGGGTGCTCGGCCTTTTGCTCGCGGCGGTCGGGGTCCAGTTCGTCGTGATCGGGATCCGCGGGCTCTTCCCTGCGCTGTAGACCCGGACTTCCTCCGGGGCGTTCGGACCGGTTGAGCGGCCCTCGCGGGCGCTGCGCGTCCGGTGGCCTTCCGCAGTTGGTCGAGCACGATGCTCGATGGGGTCCGGGGGTTCCGGTCCGCGGCCCAGGCCTTCTCGCCGGCGCGGATCGGCACGGAGAGGTCGTTCTCCGCCGGTGGGAACCCGCACTCGTAATCGTCGGTGTAGGCGCAGTACGGGTTGAACGCGCGGTTGAAGTCGAGATCGTACTCGTCCGCCTCGTTCAGCTCCAACGTGAGGTACCGGCCGGGGCCGTAGGAGTCCTCTCCGCTCGTCCGATCGCGGAACGGGACGAAGACCGCGGTACCGACCCCTTCGCCGGCGTGGTAGACCCCGAGCGAGAGCGACTTCCCGTCCAAGCGGAAGGAGAGCACACCGAGGTAGCGCATGACCGCCTGACCGTCGCGGTTCGTGCGGAGGTACGCCTCTTGGGGAACCGGCGCCCGCTTCAGCGTCGCGCGCAGGCGGAACCTCGAGTCGGGGGGAAAGTAGCGGAGGTCGTGGAAGGGTACGCGGCCGGCGACGAACGGCGACTCGGGGTGACGCGCCATGAACTCGTTCTTCATGCGCCGCTCCTCTTCGAGCTCCTGCGCCCACGCGTCCGCCTTCGGCATCACCGGGGCGAGTGCGAGGGACCCTTAACGATTCGTATCGGCCGGGCGCGACCCGCTACGGGGAATCGCTCGCTCGCGGAAGGTCGAGCGTGAGCAGGTCCTCGTCATAGTACCGGTCGCCGCGGCGGACGTGGCGCGGCCGGGTCCCGAGGTAGCGGAAACCCAACCGCTCGTACAGACGCCGCGCGCCCGCGTTCACGCTGAACACCGAGAGTTGGACGACCTCGAACTTTCCCCGGCACTGCCGTAGCGAATGCTCGAGCAGCGCCGTACCGACGCCCTGCCCACGGTGGTCCCGGTGAACGAGGATGCCGAGCTCGCCGACGTGCGCGGACTCGGACGTCGGCGACGTTCCGACCCGATTCACGGCGCAGCTCCCCACCACGAGCCCGTTCCGCTCGGCCACCGACACGACCGTGGAGCCGGTCAGCGCCGCTCGGTACATGCCTTGGAACCAGGCGACCTCGTCGGCAAGCGACGGGCGGCTCCCATGGAGGGTGATGCCGATGCTCGGATTCGTCTCCCGCTCTTCGTAGAGCAGGTAATAGAGCTCGCGCAGCGGGTCGAAGTCCGACCACCGGAGCTCGCGGACGAGGACGCCGCCCTGACCCGGGCGGTCCGGCGACCCTGGGGTCTTCGCCGTCACGCGTAGCCGAACTGGCGCTTCGCGAAGTCGCTCATCCGCTCGGGCGACCAGGGGGGGTCCCAGATCATGTCGACCTTTGCGGACTTGACGTTCGGGACCTTCTCGATCGCCGTCTTGATCTCCTCGGCGAGGATTCCGGCGACCGGACAGCCCGGAGCGGTCAGGGTCATCTTGAGGGTGAGGTCGTCTCCCGACCACTCGAAACCGTAGATGAGCCCGAGGTCGACGATGTTCATCGGGATCTCGGGGTCGTAGATCTGCTTCAGGCTCTCCGTGATGAGCCGTTCCCGGTCGGAGTACGGACCCGGGGCGGAGCTGGCAGCGGTCGGGGCGCTCGTCGCCGGCGGCGTCGTCGCGGCGGCGGTCGGGGTCGCGTCGGTCATCCTCTCTGCGACCGGTCGCGGGGGTATAAGCTCGCAGGGCGGACCTCGGCGACGGGGCCGATTCGCGTCGGAATCCGTTTAAGGCGACCCCGGGTAGCTCGAGAGATGAAGGACATCCACGCCATGGCCCCGAGCGGAGGCCCCCTGCGACTGCGCTCGGTCGGCGTTTCCGGGATCCGCAAGCCGCTCTCCGTTCAGCGGGGCGACCGGGTACACTCGCTCGCGGCGACGTTCGACGTGTCGGTCGACCTCCCGTCCGAGCGGAAGGGCTCCGACCTCTCCCGCAACGCGGAAGTGCTCGCCGAGGTGGTCGACCGGACGGTCGAGCGCCCCGTCTCGAGCCTCGAGACGGCCTGCTCCGCCATCGCCCGCGAGTTGCTCGTCCGGCATGCCTACGCCACGGAAGCGGTCGTCGAGGCGTCCGCGGAGTACTTCCTGAGAAAGGGAATCTCCGACGCGAAGCGGAGCTATGAGGATTATCGCCTGCTCGCCGAAGCGCGGGCGACGCGCACCGCCGCGGGGGTCGAGCTGCGCCGCGCGATCGGAGCGGAAGCCGTCGGCATGACGGCATGCCCGTGCGCGATGGAGACGTGTCGGGAGCTCTTGCTCCGAGAATACCCGCTCCTCACCGACCCGAGCCTCGCGACGCTGCCGATGATCACCCACAACCAACGCAACCGGACCCGCCTCGTCTTCGAGATGGCGGGCGACACCGAAGTTGAGGTCGACGACCTCATCGACGCGATCGAGGGGGCGCAGTCCAGCCCCACGTACGCGATCCTGAAGCGGGGGGACGAGGCGCAGGTCGTCCTGGACGCGCACCGACACCCGAAGTTCGTCGAGGACGTTCTGCGGGACCTCCTCGCCGGCCTTCCGGCTCGCTTTCCCGAGGTTCCCGACGCGGTCGTCGTCCGCGCCGCCACGCTCAGCGAGGAGTCGATCCACAAGTACAACGTGGAGGCGTCGCATCGGATCTCCCTCGGCGAGCTGCGGCGCGTCCCGAACGCCTGAGAGAGCGGAGGGCGACCGTGGCCTACGCCCTCGACGGGATCCGACGCCGACCGGGCCGCTCGGCCCTGACGTCGCTCGGGATCGGCCTCGCGGTCGGGCTTGTCGTCCTGCTCCTCGCGATCTCGGCGGGGGTCCAGACGAGCGCGACCGAGCTCGCGACCGCGAGTGGGGTCGACCTCATCGCCGCGAGCGCGAACACGACGATCACCACCAGCAGCGTCCCGCCGATCGCGGCGGCCCATCGGCTCGCGTCCGAGATTCCCGCGGTCGACTCGAACGTCGAGGTCGCGAGCCCGTGGCTCGTCAGCGATCTTGTCTTCGGGAACGCGTCGCTCTGGGCGGCCGCGAACGCGAGCGGGGTACCCGGCAGCTGGGCGCCGACCGGGGCCGGGTCCGTCGGCTGGATCCCGTCGGACAACACGGGGATCGAGACGCCCCAGATGTTCAACGGGACGGGGTTCACGTACCCCGGCGATCCGCACTACGCGAACGGAACCTACACCGGGCCGTTCACCCACGAGATCGTCCTCGACCAGGGCCTCGCCCAAGTGCTCGGGGTGAAGGTCGGCGACCTCATCTGGGCGAACGCCTCGGAGCCCGCGAGCGCCGCCGCGCTCGCCGGATGGTACGCCAACTCCACGGCGTTCCGCGTCGTCGGGGTGTCGGGACCGTTCTGGCTCGTACCGTCCGCGCTCCTCTCGTTCCTCTACCTCTCCGAGCTCCAGACGATCGTCGGCGGAGCCAACTCCTCGACCGACTACGCCTCGCTCCTCCTGATCCACCTGGTCGACCCGACGACCGCGAGCGCGGACCAGACGCGGATCGAGACCACGTTCCCGGGGCTCACGGTCATCACGCTCGGTGAGGTGCTGGGCGAGGTCCAACAGGTCGTCAACCTCTACCGGACGTTCGGCATCCTCATCGGAGCGATCGGAATTGTCGTCGCCGCGCTCTTCGCGACGACGGTGCTCCAGATGTCCGTCGACGACCGGAGTCGGGAGCTCGCGTTGCTCCGGGCGATCGGTTACACTCGGGCCCGGGTCGGCGGGTTCGTGGTCGAAGAGGGGGTCCTCCTCGCGCTGATCGGCCTTGCGGTCGGGCTCCCGGTCGCGTACCTCGGCTCGTGGGAGCTCAACCGGTTCCTCCTCGGACTGGTGGGGGGCTTACCGGTGGGCTTTTCGTTCGTCTCCTTCAATGCCACGGTCGTCCTCTCGGGGATCGGGCTCGTGCTCGCGATCGGCCTCGTCGCGTCCGTGCTCCCCGCGGTGCGGGCGATGGGCCTGCCCGTCGCCGAGGAGCTGAGGGCTCCGTGATGCGTCTCGGCTTCGGCGGCCAGCTGCGCCACCATCGCCTGCAGCAGATCCTCGCGATCGCCGCGATCGCGACCGCGGTCGCGCTCCCCGTGGTGCTCGTGAGCGTGGGCGGCGGGGTCTCCGCGCACGAGCTCCAGAGCCTCGAGAATGCCGGATACCAGATCGTCGTCAGCGCCTCCGGCCTCCACGGCGTCTCCCGCGCGCACGCGCTGGCCCAGCAGATCCTCGCCCTCTCGTCGGTCACCGCGGCCTCCCCGGTCCTCAGCGTCTCGGTGGATTCGTTCCTCGCGAGCGGCGGCCCCACGCCGGTGCTCGCGGAGGGGGTCATTCCCGACGAGTTCACGACGACGCTCGGTCCGGCCGAGAGCGGGCTCTTTCCGAACCCACTTCCCCTCGGCGACCCGAGCGACGCGGCCCACTACGCGAACGGCACCTACTCCGGCCCAGTGGTGGACGACGTCCTCGTCTCGTCACCGCTCGCGCAGGCGGACCGGATCGCGGTGGGTTCGCAGCTTTGGCTCGGCCCGACCTCGAATCGCTCCGCGGCGGTCGAATACACGGTCCGGGGTACGTTCGGCGTGCCGCCGACGGCGCTCGGGCCGACCGGTGCGTTCGCGATCGTGATGCCGCTCTCCGACCTGCAGGTCCTTGCGAACCTCGCCGCGGGCCCGTCCGCGACCGTTCCCGACGCCGCCGACACGGTCGAGATCGCCGTCGTCGGGAGCGCCGCGACCAACCCGGCGGCCCTCGACCGCGTCGAGGCCGAAGTGCAGGCGCTCGTACCGTACTACGCCGTCAGCTCGCTCGATCAGGAGGCGCAGCAACTCCAGTCGGCGAGCGGTGTCCTCACCGGTTTCTATCTGGCGCTCTCCTCGGTCGGTCTCACGGTCGGACTCCTCTTCCTCGCGCTCGTCCTCGTTCGGCGGGTCGAGTCCGACCGGAGGTCGATCGGGATCCGTCGGGCGCTCGGGCTCTCCCGCCGCTCCATCGCCTCTACGATCGTCGCGGACGGGCTCGTGCTCGGGTTGGTCGGCGCGATCACCGGGGTGGTTGCGGGATATCTGATCGTCGAGGGCCTCGCCGCGTGGGGTTCCGCGGCGGTCCAGGACGCGGCGCGGCTCGCGGTGTTCGCGCCGGTGACCCTCAGTGCGATCGTCGCCGGGGTGCTCGCCTTGTCCCTCTTCGCGAGCGCGATCGCGACCCGTTCGGCGCTCGGGATCGAGATCACGGAGGCGCTGAGGTGACGACGGTCGCTTCCCCTTCGGTCGAGCTCGTCGGGGCCGTCCGCACCTACGGCGCGGGCCGGGCCGAGGCGGTGCCCGCGCTACGGAGCGTTGACCTCGCGATCGCTCCGGGCGAGTTCGTCTCGGTCGAAGGCCCGAGCGGATGCGGGAAAACGACGCTGCTCAACCTCCTCGGGCTGCTCGACGCGCCGACCGAGGGCGAGGTCCGGTGGAACGGACGCGCGGTCGGGAGCCTCGCGGAGCGGGAGCGCTCGCGCCTGCGCCTGGAGGGTGTCGGGTTCATCTTTCAGCGGTTCTACCTCCTCCCGACCTTGACCGCCCGCGAGAACGTGGAACTGCCGATGCGCGCCCTCGGCGTGCCGCGCGCCGAGCGGGCGCGCCGGAGCGCCGAGCTGCTCGGCGAGGTCGGGCTCGGCGGGCGGGAGCGCGCGTTCCCCCACCAGCTCTCCGGCGGCGAAGAGCAGCGGGTCGCCGTCGCGCGCGCGCTCGCGAACCGGCCCGGGCTTCTTCTCGCCGACGAGCCGACCGGCGAGCTCGATAGCGGGAACGCGACGGCGATCCTGGAGCTCCTCGAGCGGCTGCGCGCGGACCGCGCCGCCTCGCTCGTCCTCGTGACCCACAACCCCGAGGTCGCACGGCGCGCGCGCCGGCACCTCACGATGCGCGACGGCCGGATCGACCGGGACGTTCGGGAGGCGTAGCCGTGGCGCGGATCGCGATCCTCCTCAACGACCGCTGCCACCCGAAGGAGTGCCAGTGGGAGTGCCAGGCGTACTGCCCGCCGGTCCGGATGGGCCAGGAGTGCATCGTCGAGGGTCCCCTCGGCAAGCCGATCATCTCCGAGACCCTGTGCATCGGCTGCGGGATCTGCGTCCACAAGTGTCCGTTCGACGCGATCAAGATCCTCAACACGCCCGAGGCCGACCCGTCCGAGATCGTCCACCGGTACGGGTACAACGGGTTCCGGATGTACCGGATGCCGGTGCCTCCGGTCCGAGGGATCACCGGACTCCTCGGACCGAACGGGACCGGCAAATCGACCGCGCTGCGGCTCCTCGCGGGCCAGGACGTCCCGAACCTCGGCGACTACAATTCGCCCGGGGACTGGGCGAAGGTCCTCGAGCGGTACCGCGGCACCGCGCTGCGGGCGCACTTTGAGCGGGTCGCCAAGGGAGAATTGCGAACGGTGCTGAAGCCGCAGTACGTCGACCGGATCTCGGAGGAACCGGTGACGGTCGCGGAGTACGTCGGCGCGGCGGGCGGATCGGCCCGGTCGACGATCGAGGCGGTCGGGCTCGCCGGGCGCGGCGACGCGCGCCTCGCCGAGCTCTCGGGGGGGGAGCTCCAGCTGGCGGCGATCGCGCGGACGCTCGCGACCGACGCCGACCTCTACCTCGTCGACGAGCCCTCCAGCTACCTCGACATCGTCCACCGGCTCGACGTCGCCCGACTCCTCCGCCGCCTCGGAGAGACGAAGAGCGTGCTCGTCGTCGAGCACGACCTCGCCCTCCTCGACTACCTCGCCGACCACGCGCACCTCATCTACGGCGAGCCCGCCGCGTTCGGCGTGATCAGCCACCCGCTCCCGATGCGCGCGGCGATCAACACGTATCTCACGGGGTACCTGAAGGACGAGAACGTCCGGTTCCGTCCCGAGCCCATCCGTTTCGTCGCGCACCCCCCGAAGCCGGCCGCGCGCGCGAACGCCCTGGTCGACTTCCCCGCGCTCGAGAAGAAGTTCCCGGCGTTCCACCTCGCGGTCGGCGCCGGTTCGGTCGCGAAGGGCCAGACGGTGGGGATCGTCGGTCCGAACGGCACCGGAAAGACGACGTTCGTGCGGATGCTCGCCGGCGTCGAGCCGCCGACCCGCGGGACGCCGCCCGTGGGCGTGAGCGTGAGCTACAAGCCGCAGTACCTGAAGGCGACCCAGCCCGCGAGCCTCCGGGAGCGGGCGACGGCCCTCGCCGGCGACCCGGCGTTCGACTCCGCGCTCTTCGAGAAGGAGCTTCTTCCGGGTCTCCACCTCGAGGAGGTCCAGGACGTCGCGCTGACCGACCTCTCGGGCGGCGAGCTCCAGCGCGCCGCGGTCGGGCTGGCGCTCGCGCGCCCCGCGACCCTCTACCTCCTCGACGAGCCGTCGGCCTACCTCGACGCCGACGAGCGGATGTCGATGGCCCGGCTCGTCCGTCGTCAGGTCGAGCGGCAAGCCGCGAGCGCGCTCGTCGTCGACCACGACGTCTACTTCCTCGACCTCGCGTGCGACGAGTTCATGGTCTTCGCGAACGGGCCCCGCGGTCCCGTCGAGGGCCGAGGGGAGGGACCGTTCCCGATGCGGGAGGGGATGAACCGGCTTCTCGAGGGCGTCGGCGTCACCTTCCGCCGGGACCCCGAGACCCTGCGGCCGCGGATCAACCGCGAGGGCTCGGTCCTCGACCGCGAACAACGCGCGCGCCAGGAGTACTACTACGAAGCCCTCAACTGAGGCCCCGGGGGACCCCGACGCCCCGGCGACGCGCCCTCCGGGGTCCGCGCCCCCTCCGCCCTCGCTCGACGCGGTCGGGCGCTACCGCGCCCGGGGCGCCTATTCTCCGGTCACGGTCGGCGTCTACGTCGTCGTGATCCTGCTGCTCTACTTCGTGGTGCTGAAGAGCCCGATCGCGTCGGACCCGATCGCGGTCTATTTCCTCATCGCCGTGACGCTCTTCCTGCTCGTCCGCTACTTCTCCACCGGCTACTCCCTCGACGACGAGTACCTCTACGCCCGCCGCCTCATCGGGGGCCGTCGGATCCCGCTCCGCGACGTCCGGAAGATCGAGTACCTCCAGATGCGCGACCTCTCCGCGACCGGCTTCTTCGGCTCGTGGGGGTACCGCGGCCGGATGTGGAGCCCGTACATCGGCAACTTCGATGCGATCTACACCGACCCGGTCGGGCTCCTCGTCTCCGCGAGCGGGGTGCCGCTGTTCGTCTCGCCGAAGCGCCCGCTCGACTTTGCGCGAGAACTCTCGCGCCGGGTGCGCTCGTATACGGGCCCGCTCCCCGTCGACGTCGGTCACCCGTGAGCCGGCGTCCGGCAGGGGATCAGTACGTCGGCAGGCTCGGGTCGACGCGCTCGGCCCACGCCGTGATCCCGCCCGTCAGGTTCCGAACGTTCGAGAACCCGAGGTCCAGGAGGAGCCGCGTCGCCTGGGAGGAACGGCCGCCGGTGCGGCAGTAGACGACGAGCCGTCGCGCCCCGGTGAGCTCGTTCAGCCGGTCGGGCAGCTCGCCCCGCGGGATCAGGTGCGCGTGCGGGAGGTGCACGATCTCCCACTCGTTGGGCTCGCGCACATCGACGAGCATCGGAGGGTCCGCGCCGGCGAGCTCGTCGCGCAGCGCCTCGGGCGTGATCTCGGGGAGCCCGCCCGCCTCATCGCCCTCCGCGGCGGGCCGGATCCCGCAGAACGCGGGGTAGTCGATGAGCCCCTTCTGGGTCGCCTTCGGGGAGCAGATCACGCACGACGGGTTCTTCTTCAGCCTCAGCTCGCGGAAGCGCATCGCGAGCGCGTCGTAGAGCACGAGCCGTCCGATCAGCGGCTCGCCGATGCCCGTGAGGAGCTTCACCGTCTCCGTCGCCTGGAGCATCCCGATCATCCCGGGGAGGACGCCGAGGACCCCCCCCTCCGCGCACGAGGGGACGAGGTCGGGCGGCGGGGGCTCGGGGTAGAGGCAGCGGTAGCACGGTCCCCGCTTCGCGTCGAAGACGCTCGCCTGACCCTCGAAGCGGTAGATCGACCCGTAGACGTTCGGCTTCCCGAGCAGGACGCACGCGTCGTTCACGAGGTACCGGGTCGGGAAGTTATCGGTCCCGTCCACGACCACGTCGTACGGCCGCAGGACGTCGAGCGCGGTCGCCGAGGTCAGGTGGCCGGGGATCGTGCGGACCCGGACCCCGGGGTTCAGCGCCTCGAGCCGATCCTTCGCGGCGTCTAGCTTCGGTCGGCCGAGGTCGGCCGTCGTGTAGAGGACCTGGCGCTGCAAGTTCGAAAGCTCGACCTCGTCGAAATCCACGAGTCCGATCTCGCCGACGCCCGCGGCGGCGAGATAGAGCGAGGTCGGCGCGCCGAGGCCGCCGGCGCCGATGATAAGGACCTTGGAGCGCCGGAGCGCCTTCTGCCCGGCAACGCCCACCTCGGGGAGAAGGAGGTGACGACTGTACCGGCGCAACGCGTCCCGGTCGAGGGTATCCGCGGGCGGGTTCGGGACGACCGGGAGCGCGCTTCCGCGGGTGCGAGAGTGCGTGCCGGTCGACGCACCGCCGGCGATCGCGGGGACGATCGATACGACGTCTCCCTCCTTCACGGGCGTCGCGTCCCGCTGGAGCGCCCGCACGTCCTCGTCGTTGAGGTAGACGCTCACGAAGCTGCGGAGCCTGCCATCGGGCGAGAAGAGGTGCTTCCGAAGGCCGGGGTAGCTCTCGGCGACCCCGCGGACGTGCTCGCCGACCGTCGCACCCCAGCTCGGCACCTCCGCGTGCCCGTCAGCGAACGAACGGAGCGGGGTCGGGATCTTCACGGTCGCCTTCGGCATCGACCTCACCGGCCTCCGGGGGCTCTTACGCTCTCCGTTACCCGCGCGTCAGCACCCGGGCCGGTCTCGAGGGGAACTTCGCGGAAGACGCCGGACTCGCCGTCGAGCTCGAACGCGCCGATCGCCGGGGCGTCCGTCGCGGTCACGGAGAGGACGAGGTAGGTGTACCACGGCCACGCATGGTCCCGGTCGAACTCCGACGGGCGCGCGGGGTGGTCGGGGTGCGAGTGGTAGAAGCCGGCGACGACCCGTTCCGAGCCTTCGAGGGCGTGCTCGGCCGAGCGCAGCTCCTCGGGCCGGATCACGAACCGTCGACGCCGCGCCCCTTCGAAGTCGTTCGGCGCCGCGCTCGCGGCCACGATCGACCGCGGCGCGTCGGGGTCGGCGGCGTCGGGCAGGGCGACCAGGAAGCCGCAGGCCTCATCGGGGTACGTCGCACGCGCGTGACGACGCATCTCGGCGATGAGCGCGGCGGGGACGCGGACGGGTCTCATGCCTCCCCCTCCCGAAGGGGGTGGCGATCCCCGTCGGGGAGCAGCGTGACGACGACGCCGCCGGGATTCGCGCGGCCGATCTCGGCGGCGACGGCGACCGCCGCCCCCGAAGAGATACCGACGGAGAGTCCCTCTTCGCTCGCGAGGCGGCGTCGCATCGCCGCGGCAACCTCGGTTTCGATGCGCACCGTCGCGTCCACCACGCGCTCGTCGTACGTCGACGGGCGGAGCGCCGTCGGGAGATGCTTCAATCCCTCGATCCCATGCACGGGGCCGGCCGGTTCGACGCCGATCACCCGAAGGCCCGGCCGCTGCTCCTTGAGGTAGCGTCCGGTGCCGGAGATCGTCCCGCCGGTCCCGACGCCCGCCACGAAATGAGTGACGCGGCCCCGGGTTCCCGACCAGATCTCGGGGCCGGTCCCCCGGTAGTGCGCGTCGGGGTTCGAAGGGTGGTTGTACTGATCGGGATACCAGTACCGCGCGGGGTTCTCCTCGGCCCGCCGCCGCGCCTCTCGCTGCGCTCCGTCGGTCCCCTCGCCGGGGTCGGTGAAGAGGATCTCGGCGCCGTAGTTCCGGATCCGGGCTACGCGCTCGGCACTCGCGTTCCGGGGTAGGCAGAGCTCGACCCGGAACCCGAGACGGGCGCCCAGCATCGCGTAGGCGACCGCGGTGTTCCCGCTCGACGCATCCAGGAGGACGCGCGCGCCACCGAGCGATCCGTCGCGAAAGCCGGTGCGGACGATCTCGAGCGCGGCCCGGTCCTTGACCGAACCGCTCGGGTTCAGAAACTCCGCCTTCGCCCAGAGCTCGAACCCGCCGGCCACGACCTCCGAGAGCCGGGCGAGCGGGACGAGCGGGGTGTGACCCACGGCGCGCAGGAGGGGGTCGTCGGCCGCGGGGTCGGAGGTCCGGGCTCGAGCGGGGACCCCGACTACCGGAGCTGGATCAGATGCGTACACCGCATCCCTCCGCGTCCGATCGAGTCCTCGAGGTCGACCCCGACCTCGCCGAGGAGCGCCTCGGTCAGGTTCTTGTCGAAAACGTCGCAGAGCAGGTAGGGGTGCGCGAGCGCAGTGTGCCGGAAGATGCAGTTCGTCCGGACGACCCGAAGGTGTCCGTCGGCGGTCTTCTCGACGGTGCAGCGGAAACCGAGGTCGTTGAGCGCCGTGACGAGCTGCTGCGCCTTCTCGTCGGTCGTTCCGCCCTTCGGGATCCCGCGGGCGATCGCGCCGGCCATCCGCCGCGCGGACTCGGCAAAGAGCGCGCTGACGAATCCTTCCCCCTCGCGCGCGAGGAGCTCGTCCACGACGGCGTCGAGGATCAGGTCGTACTTCTTCGGGAAGAGGTCTTGCCCTTGGCCCGTCAGCGTGTACCGCTTCCGGGGCCGGCCCACGCCCTCTCGACGGAAGGTGGGAACGACCAGTCCCTTCTCTTCCATGCGGCCCAGGTGGCCGCGGGCCGCGCTCTCCTGGATGCCGAGCGTCTTCGCGAGGTCGCGGGCGGTGCGGGGTGCCGTCGCGAGCTCCTCAAGGATCCGGCCTCGCGTCCCCTCGAGGGTGCCGCTGTCGACCGCGCTCATCGAGTG
Organism: Thermoplasmata archaeon; assembly: GCA_050749465.1. GTDB lineage: Archaea > Thermoplasmatota > Thermoplasmata > Lutacidiplasmatales > UBA184 > Lutacidiplasma. The sequence continues at coordinate 17,568 of JBOGRO010000051.1, forward strand.
CCTTGCCTCCGCGGGACCCGAAGGGTCGCGGGGATTTACACACCGCGCCATGCTTAAATAACGGTATCGGCTCGTAATCGATCGACACCCCATGGCAGCGTCCACGCAGACCCATACCCTCGTCGTCGAGAATCTGCACGCCGAGGTCGGCGGGAAAGAGATCCTCAAGGGCGTCAACCTCACGCTCCGCAGCGGCGAGCTCTCGGCGCTGATGGGCCCGAACGGCTCGGGGAAGAGCACCCTCGCCTATGCGCTGATGGGCCACCCCAAGTACCGCGTGACGCAGGGCACGGCGATCCTCGACGGCCAGGACATCCTGAAGTTGCCGGTGGACAAGCGGTCCCACGCCGGCCTCTTCTTGGGATTCCAGTACCCCCAGGAGGTCTCGGGCCTTTCGCTCTCGAAGTTCCTCTGGACCGCCTACATGGCGCGACACACCGCGCAAACCGCGGACGTCGCGACGTTCGACAAGGACCTGAAGACCCACCTCGCTTACCTCGAGATGGACGAGTCGCTGATGAAGCGCTCGCTCAACGAGGGGTTCTCCGGCGGGGAGAAGAAGCGGGTCGAGGTGCTCCAGATGGCGACGCTCTCGCCTCGGTTCGCGATCCTCGACGAGCCCGACTCCGGGCTCGACATCGACGCCGTCCGCGCGGTCGGCCAGACGGTCGCGAGGCTGCGGACCCCGGACGCGGGCATTCTCGTGATCACCCACTACCAGCGGATCCTTCAGTTCCTGAAGCCCGACAGCGTCCACGTGATGGTGGACGGAGCGATCGCGCTCTCGGGGGGCCGCCAGCTCGCCGAGGAGCTCGAGGCGAAGGGGTACGACTTCGTGAAGTTCGGACTCCAGGTCCCGACGTAGGCCGCCCGGCCGCCTTTTAGTGCGGGTCACGATGGACGTTCGACGGGTCCGACAGGACTTCCCGATCCTCGCCCGGTCGTTCGCGGGGCACCCGCTCGTCTACCTCGACTCGGCGGCGACCTCGCAGAAGCCGCAGAGCGTCCTCGACGCCGAGGCCCGTTTCTACGCCGAGACGAACGCGAACGTCCATCGCGGCGTCTACGCGCTCAGCGTCGCGGCGACCGATGCCTACGAGGGGGCTCGGGAGCGGACCGCTCGGTTCCTCCGCGCCAAGGACCCGTCGGAGGTCGTCTTCGTCCGCGGCACGACCGAGGCGCTCAATCTCGCCGCGACGAGCCTCGGCGAGTCGATCCTCCAACGGGGCGACCGAGTGATCGCGACCGTCATGGAGCATCACTCGAACATCGTCCCGTGGCACTTCCTCCGCGCCCAGAAGGGCGTTGACCTCCAGTTCGTCGATATCGACGAAGAGGGCCGCCTCCGGCTCGACGACCTCGACCGGCTCCTCACGCCGAAGACGAAGGTCGTGACACTGAGCCACGCGTCGAACGTGCTGGGCACCGTGAACCCGGTCCGCGAGATCGCCGACCGCGCTCACGCGGTCGGGGCGATCGTCGTCGTCGACGCGGCGCAGTCCGCCCCCCACCGACCGATCGACGTGGAGCGGCTCGGCGCCGACCTGCTCGCGTTCTCGGGGCACAAGGTCCTCGGCCCGATGGGGATCGGTGTCCTGTGGGGACGCGCGGACCTGCTCGCGAAGATGCCGCCCGCCTCCGGCGGCGGCGAGATGATCCAAGAAGTTCACCAGGACCGCGTCAGCTACCGAGAGCCGCCCGGGCGCTTCGAGGCCGGGACCCCGAACGTCGCCGGGGCGGTCGGTCTCTCGGCGGCGCTCGACTACGTGGAGGGGATCGGCTGGGAGGAGGTCGCGGCGCATGAGCGGCGGCTCTTCGACCACGCGGCGGAGGAGGCCACCCGACGCTTCGGCGACCGGCTGAGGGTCTACGGACCTCCCGATAGCCGGGATCGACAGGGCCTGCAGTCGTTCGCCCTCCGGGGCGCGCACCCCCACGACGTCGCGTCACTCCTCGACGCGGACGGGATCGCGGTCCGGGCGGGCCACCACTGTTGCCAACCGCTCATGGAGCGCCTGGGCGTCCCGGCGCTGACCCGGTCGAGTCCCTACCTCTACAACACCGAGGGTGAGATCGATGCGCTCTACGACGGCCTCGAGAAGGTCGCGAAAGTCTTCGGCTGACCCGAGTCGGGGGGCCGCTTCTCCCGACTGCTATTGGATCGCTTACCGGAGGCGCCCTCTCGAAATCCCGCCGAACCCCCGCCGGCGGAGTGTAGCACGAGGGCCGACAGAGCGAGGTCCCGTCCGTCGGTCGACCGGTGTAAACTCACTCTGTCGTGCGGACGGCGACCTCTCATTTAAATACACCGGGGTGCTGGAATTGCCGAGAGCACTATGGCGCAGTCGGCTCAAGAGGTCACTCCGCTCGACTACACGCGGTACGACTTCAAAAATCCGGAGACCTACCGCCTCCGAATCGCGAAGGGTCTGAGTCGGGAGGTCGTCGAGCAGATCTCCAAGTTCAAGGACGAGCCGGACTGGATGCTCGAGTACCGGCTGCGCGCCTACGAGCACTTCGTCCAGCGGCCGATGCCGGACTGGGGCCCCAGCCTCGATGAGATCGATTTCGACGCGTACACCTACTACGCGAACCCGCTCCTGGAAGGGGAGTCGAAGAAGAGCTGGGACGACCTTCCGGCCGACATCAAGAACACGTTCGAGAAGCTCGGGATCCCGAAGGCCGAGCGGGAGTACTTCGGCGGCGTCGGCGCCCAGTACGACAGCGGCACGATGTACCACAAGCTCCGGGAGGACCTCGCGGCCAAGGGGATCATCTTCTGCGACACCGACACGGCGGTCAAGGAGCACCCCGAGATCGTCCGGAAGTACTTCGGCAAGATCGTCCCGTACAACGACAACAAGTTCGCCGCACTGAACAGCGCGGTCTGGTCCGGCGGCAGCTTCGTCTACATCCCGCCGGGCGTCGAGTGCGGGATCCCGCTCCAAGCGTACTTCCGCATCAACGCGAAGAACGTCGGTCAGTTCGAGCGGACGTTGATCATCGGCGACAAGGGCTCGAAAGTGCACTATGTCGAAGGCTGCACGGCCCCGGTCTACTCGACCGACTCGCTGCACGCCGCCGTCGTCGAGGTCGTCGCGGAGCCGTACTCCAAGGTCCGCTACACGACCGTGCAGAACTGGTCGAAGAACGTCTACAACCTCGTCACGAAGCGGGCCGTCGCCTACGAGCAGGCGCTCGTCGAATGGGTCGACGGGAACATGGGCTCGAAGGTGACGATGAAGTACCCGTCGGTCTACCTGAAGGGTCGCGGCGCCCGAGCTGACATTCTCTCGGTCGCGTTCGCGAGCGAGGGACAGATCATCGACTCCGGCGCGAAGGCCGTTCACTCGGCTCCCGACACGTCGAGCAAGATCGTCGCGAAGTCGATCGCGATCCGCGGTGGCCAGACGAGTTACCGCGGTCTCCTCCACGTCGCGCCGGGAGCGACCGGGGTGAAGGCCGCCGTCCGCTGCGACGCGCTGCTGCCCGACGCGCTCGGCCGCTCGGACACCTACCCGTACAACGAGATCCACGAAGAGGACGCCACGATCACCCACGAGGCGGTCGTCGGGAAGATCGGCGAAGAGCAGATCTTTTACCTCATGAGCCGCGGTCTCAACGAGTCGGACGCGATCCATCTGATCCTGATGGGCTTCCTCGCGGAGTTCGCGAAGGAGCTCCCGATGGACTACGCGCTCGAGCTGAACCGGCTGATCCAGCTCGAGATGATCGGTGCGGTCGGATAGACGCCCCCGGACGACTAGGGCGGCCCCTTCTTCCGGGGCCCCGGTACGCGGGGGACGACGGTGTGCGACTTCACGAGATCGATCGTCGCGAGCATCACCGCGTAGCCGAGGTTCACGTCCACCGCGAGCTCCGTAGCGGTACGCGGAGCGGGCCGGCCGAGCGCCGCGAGCGTGGCGTCAACGAGCTCGCGCGCGAGCTCCAGGCTCGCCGGGTCCCGCACGGCGCCGCGCGGCTGGACGGCCATCTCCCGGGTCTCCGCGAGCTCCGTCGCCATCTCGGCCGCAAGCGACTCGAGGGTCGCGCGGTCGTAGTGCGCGGGGTCGAGGACGAGCGGCATCGCACGTTCCGCCGCTCAACGCAGCTTCGCGTCGAACCGCCACTCGGGGGCGGTCTCGCTCCCCGCGACCTCGAGGGCGGGCAGGACGGGGAACGCCGCATCCGACCAGGCGATCTCCTGCCCCTCCCAGCGCGCGGCGAGCCGTGGGTAGACGATCTCCTTCAGCTGGGCGACCGGCGCGCGGTCGAGGACGTAGGAGAGGAACCCCTCGCCGATCATCCGGATGGCGTCCGTCTCCTCGATCCCGCGCGTCTCGAGATAGAAGACCTTTTCCGGGTCGACCGGCGCGACCGACGAGGAGTGGGTCGCCTTGACGTCCCGGCAGAGGATCTCGAGGATCGGGATCGTGTCGGAGCGCGCGCCGCGCGACAGCAGCATCGCGTGCTCGGAGATGAAGACGATCGTCTTGTTCGCGGCCGGTTCGATCCGCACGAGGCCCCGGCTCATCCCGCGCGCCTGGTCGCGGAAGACACCCCGCGTCACCGACTGGCCGCGGGTGTCGGTCCCGATGTGGGTGAGGTCGACCGAGCTGTCGAACGACTGGTCCTTCGCGCCGTAGAACGTCTGGAAGTCGTCCACGTGCGACCCGGAACCCGTCAGCGAGGTGTGGTTGCGGATCTTGGTGCGGAACCCCCCGAGACCGTTCCACATCCAACCGAGTCGACTGTCCCGTCCCGTGGTCGCCGTCCGCCGATAGATGGAGACCGTCCGCAGGTCCGGCGCGTGGAGCGTGAGGACGACGACCTTCGCCCGGTCGCCGAGCTCGAGGTCGGAGCTGGACGCGAAGAGCCGCTGCCCGTCGGGCGCGCCTCGGGTCGAGTAGACCTCCTCGGTCAGGAGGAGCTGGCTGCCCGCTCCCGCACGGACCGAGCGGCGGAGGGAGATCGCCTCGTGGGGCGTCGAGAGCACCGTGATGTCCTGAACTCGCACCGGCTCCGAGAACCCGTCCGGGATCTCGACGCGGTAGCCGCGGTTCGTCAACGCGGTCGAGAGCGCGGTCAGCTTGTCGGTGGGCTCTTCGGCGCCGCGGAAGAACCGGTCGACCTCGTCCTTCGAGCCCTTCCAGACCTCCGAGAGGTCCCGGACCTGGATCCCGGCGGCGCGGAGCTCCTCGGGGACCTGGATGTGACTTCCGGCGCCGTCCTGGACCACCCGGATCGAGCCCGCGATCGGTGGGGGCAGGGCCACGGCGGGCGCGTGGGGTTGAGCGTCCAAGCCCGAGAGGTCGACGTTCGTGAAGTAGCCGTAGCCGCGAAAGAGGGGGTTCGGCTCGATCGGGAACCGCAGAAATCGAGCGTAGGCGTCGCGGCGCGCCACGGCGAACGGCTCCGGATCCGAGAGAGCGCGGGAGAGTCCGTCGACCTGCTCCGCGGAGAGCCACTGCTCGAAACGAGGGACGGCAACCGCCATCGGATTTACACACCCTAGTGTGTTTATAAGCCGTTCCCCTCGAAAGACGGGTCCGGGCCGTTGGGTCTCGTCCACGACGCCCGGGTCCGAGACCGCTCGCGAGACCTCGCCCCGCGGAGGTCCGTGGGCGCTCGGAGTGCTCTCCTTGGCAGACTCTTCGAGGCGCGGCGGCCGTCCGAGGCGCGCGAGCGAGGAAGGCGTTTAGTACGGTCGGCGGGCTCTCCTCCGGGCGGAGCCCTCATGGCCTACGACATGTACCAGGAAGTGATCCTCCAGCACTACCGGGCGCCCCGGAACTTCGGTCCGCTGGAGGGAGCGGACCGGGTCGGCGAGGAGTCGAACCCGCTCTGCGGCGACCATATCACTCTCCGGCTCAAGATCGACCCGGCGTCGGACCGGATCGCGCAGGTGCGCTTTCAGGGCGACGGCTGCGCGATCAGCGTCGCGAGCGCGTCGCTGCTGACCGAGAAGATCGCGGGCCTCACCCTCCAAGAGGCGGGTCAGCTCACCCGCGAACAGGTCCTCACCGCGCTCGGGATCCCGCTCTCGCCCGTTCGCGTGAAGTGCGCGCTGACCGGCTACGCGGCGCTGGGCCACGCACTGCATCCCGCCCCGCCGGCGACCTGAACGGGACCGGCGAACCGCCCCGCGGCGAACCGGCCCGCTCGCCCCACCGCGCCCCAGAGGGTCCCGTCTCGGGGAGGGCGCCGCTCGAGGGTCTTTAATAGGGTGGTGCCGGTGGAACGCCCGGAGGGTCCCGTCAGCCTCCCGCGTTCGCACGTGATCGAGATCGACCCGGACATCTGTGTCCTCTGCGGGCTCTGTACCGGGGTTTGCCCCCCGAACGCGATGGAGCTGACCCCGACCCGTCTCGAGGTCCTCCCGACCTGCACCGACTGCGGGTGGTGCCTTCCGTACTGCCCCGTCGGGGCGATTTCGGGGGGTCGCCGTGTGCCGCGACGGAGGCGCCCGGATGGCTGAACGGGCCCGGTCCTCCGCCCGTGACGCGCCCCGGGTCCTGTTGGTCGACCCGTACATCGCACGGGAAGACCCGATGGAGCGGAAGTTCGTCGAGCTCTACCCGTCCCTGGGACTCCTGACGCTCGGCGCCTACCTTCGGGACCACGGCGTCGCGGTCGAGATCGTCGACCTCACGTTCGCGCGCGACGCACGTCCGGTCACGAGTCGGCTCCGGGCGTTCCGTCCGGATATCATCGGCGTCCACACGAAGACGCTCACGCGCGACCGGGCCATCGACGTCGCCGAGCGGGCCCGGGCGGAAGGGGCGATGGCGGTCGCCGGGGGACCCGACTCGGCGAGCCGTCCGGAGGAGTACCTCGCCGCGGGGTTCGACGTCGTCGTCCCCGGTGAAGGGGAAGCGGCGCTGGTGGAGCTGGCCGAGCGGGTCCACGCGGGCGGCCGGGCGAACGGGATCCCGGGGGTCACCGTTCGTCAGGACGGGCACCTGGTCCGGGGACCTCCTCGTCCGTTCCTGAAGGACCTCGATGCGCTTCCGCTCCCCGCGTGGGAGCTCGTCGACATGGAGGAGTACCTCGGACGATGGCAGGCGTCGACCGGCGAACGTCGGGCGGCCGTGCTCACCTCCCGCGGGTGCCCGTTCGACTGCTCGTGGTGCTCGAAGCCGACGTTCGGCCGGACGTTCCGCCAGCAATCCCCCGAGCGGGTCGTCGCCGAACTGCGCGCCCTCAAGGAGCGCTATCGCGTCGACTACGTCCGCTTCTGTGACGACGTCTTCGGGGTTTCCCGCGCGTGGATCGATCGCCTCCTGACCCTCCTCGCGGCCGAGGACCTGCGACTGCGGTGGGAGTGCCTCGCCCGGGTCGACCTCCTCAAACCGGACCTTCTCTCCCGGATGCGCAGCGTCGGGCTCGAGCGGGTCTACGTGGGCGTCGAATCCGGTAGTCAGAAGATGCTGGACCTGATGAATCGGGGCACCCGCCTCGCCCAGGTCGAGCGGACCGCCGCCGCCCTCCGCGACGAGGGGATCCGGCAATTCTGGTTCCTCATGCTCGGCTTCCCGGGGGAGACGCTCGAGGACATCGAGGCGACGCTCCAGCTCTTCCGCCGGTTCAGCCCCGAGGAGTACTCGGTGTCGATCGCGGTGCCGGTGCCGGGGACCCGGTTCTACGAGAGCGTGAAGGACCGTCTCACCGGCAAGGCCCGTTCGACCCCCCGTTCGGGAGGAGCGTCCCTCCTCTTCGAGGCCGCGTACCCCGAGACGCTCTACCGTTGGGAGCAGGCGCGCTTCGGGCTCGAGGCGGCGCTCGGCAAGGCCCGCGAGCGGTTCTCGCCCCGGGTCGCCCGGCGGATCGGCCACGCGGTCGACCGGTTCCACGAGCGGGTCGCGACGCCGTTGCTCGTGGGAAAACGCCCCCCCGCGAAAGCGTCCCACTAGCCACGCGGGGCGGCCTCGGCGCGGGCCACCCGCGGATGGATCGGGCACGGCCGCTCGAGCCGACAGAATCGGCACTTCTCGGGAGGTACCGGGGGGATCGGCTTCCGTAGACGACCGTACTTGCGTCGCGGCATCGGACTACCGAGCGGGCATTCTCCCGGCTCCTTTCCGCGTGGCGCTTCCCCGGACGGGTCGGGCCCCGGTAGGCGGCTCATGGGGGGACCTTTTGAGGCATCTCGACCCGTGACCCTCGTGGCGCTCCGGGGGGGTCTCGCCACGCCAGAGGGGACCGCTCGGTTCCGCGATCGGGGCCTCGAACGCCGACATCTCGACGCCGCCCACTTCCGCACGGCACCGGGGGGGCTCGCGGCGAGCTCGCTCGGGATCGGGACGTACATCGGCTCCCCGGACGCGCCCACCGATCTCGCGGTCGAGCATTCGGTGACGATCTGCCTCACGTCGGGCCGGGTGAACGTGCTCGACACCGCGATCAACTACCGGCACCAGCGCGCGGAACGGAGCGTCGGTCGGGCGCTCGCCCGGCTCTTCGAGCGGGACGAGATCGCGCGGGACGAGGTCCTCGTCGCGACGAAGGGCGGCTACTTCGCGCCGGACGCGGAGTCGCGTCTTCCCCCTCACGAGTGGATCCGTCACGAGCTCTACGACGCCGGCGTCGTAACGCCGTCCGAGGTCGTCGACGACTGCCACGCGATGTGCCCCCGGTACCTCGCCGACCAGTTCGACCGCAGCCGCAAGAACCTCGGGCTGGAGGCGGTCGACCTGCTCTATCTCCACAACGGCCCGGACACCCAGCTACCGGTGGTCGGCCGGGAGGAGTTCGAACGCCGGCTCGAGGCGGCGTTCGGTTTCTACGAGGAGCTCCGGGCGAAAGGGCTGCTCGGAGCGTACGGGATCGCGACGTGGGACTGCCTCCGCGTCCCGCGCAGCGAAGCGGGCTACTACTCGCTCGCCTCCGCGGTCCGGATCGCGAAGAAGGTCGGCGGAGAGCGTCACGGATTCCGTTTCATCCAGTTCCCGTTCAACCTCGCGATGCCCGAGGCCGCGGCCATCCGCAACCAGGCGGTCGAGGACGACCGGCTCACCTTGTTCGACGCCGCGGTGCGCCTCGGCGTCGCGTGCTTCACGAGCGTGCCGCTCCTCCAGGGTCAGCTCGCGCGCGTCGGACCGCGGCGGCGGGGGCTCAGCCCGGCCCAGACCGCGCTGCAGTTCGCGCGCTCCGCGCCCGGCACGCTCGGGCCGCTGATCGGCCAGAAGAGCTCCGAGCACCTCGCCGAGAACCTCGAGATCGCGAACCTTCCGCCGTGGGATGCGGCCGGTTTCGCCGACGTGATCAGCTAGTCGGTCGGTGGCGCGGAGGCGGGGCCGCCGCCGGGGGCGAGCGTCGAGACCCCGTCGACCTTCTCCACGCGCACGACCCGGTCGGCGACCCCGGCGAGCTCGTCCTCGTGGGAGACGAGGATCACCTGGGGCAGGGCGAGCTCGTCGAGCAGCTCGCCCATCCGCACGACCTGCTCCGGCGAGAAACCGTCGGTCGGTTCGTCGAGAAGGAACGTCTCGAGCTGCAGGTTCCCCAGCGCGCGGACCACCTGGGCGAGCGCGAGGCGGAACGCGAGCGCGAGGCTCGTCCGCTCGCCGCCGCTCAGCGCCTCCGCCGGCGTCCACTCCCCCTCGATCGCGACCGCGGGGGTGAACGCGACGTCGGTGCGGGCGACCAGCGCCGCGTCGTCGATCAGGGCCGCGAAGTAGCGCGCGAAGTTGCGCTCGAACGCGGCCTGGGCGTGCGCGAGGATCTTCTGCTCCATCGTGAGGATCGCGACCCGGAACGGTCCGTTCGCCCACTCGGCCTTGGACTCGAGCTCGGCGGCCTCGGCGACGCGGCGGGCCCGCTCGGCGCGGCCCCGCTCCGCGTCCCGGACGCGACGCACGGCGCCGTCGAGCCGGGTGTCGACCCGGACCAGGGCGTGCCGGTCGACGTCCCGTTCGCTCTCGGCCTCCCGGCGGCGGGCGGTCGCGGACTCGAGGCGTCGGGCGAGCGCCTCGGCCCCGTCGACCCGCGGGCGGAGGAGGGCGATCCGCCCTCCCCGCTCCTCGCTGCGTCGTCCCCGCGTCGCGGTCTCGAGGTCGATCCGAGCGACCTCGTCGGTGAGGGTCGCCGCCGCCGCCTCCGCCGAGCGAACCCTCTCGGCGGCCCGGGCAGCGCGTTCGACCTCCTCCGCAAGTCGCACTCGGTCGGTCTCCGAGTTCGCCGCCTCGACGCGGAGGCTCGCCGCGCGGGTCTCCGCCGACGTCCCTTCGCGGACCCGAGCGCGCGCTTCCTCGAGCGCCAGCCGGACCTCCGAGAGCGCGGTCGCGGCGGCGCGGGAGTTCGTCTCGGCCGCGGTGAGGGCCGCCCGCGCCGAGCCGCGCTCCCGCTCGACCTGGACCCATCGATCGTGCGCACGGTCGAATCGTTCGCGCGCCTTTCGCGCTTCCTCGACCCGGGCCCGGTCGCTGACGAGTGCTCGGTAGGCATCCTCGGCCGCCTCGGCGTCGCGACTCGCGTCGGCACGGTGGGGCTCGAACTCGCTCGCCCTCACCGCCTGCCCGCAGCGCGGGCAGACCCCCGCGCCGAGCAGCTCTTCGAACTCGGAGAGCGCGGCTTGGCCGCGAGCGCGGGCGGTCAGGGCGGCCGCCTCTTTCTCCCGGAGCTCGGAGAGGGCTCGGTCGAGCCCCTCCACGGTCTCGGGCGTCGGCGCGGGCGGCTCACGGCCGGGGCCGTCCGCGAGGGCTTGGTGGAGGGAGGCGCGCGCTCGCTCCTCGTCGGAGCCCGCGCGGTCCCGAGAGGCCTCCGCGGGTCCCAGACGTCGTTCCCCGGAGGCGACGTCCGCTCGCGCGCGATGCAACAGACCGAGAGGCCCCGACAGCGCGTCCACGTCGGCGCGGAGTCGGGCCCGGTTCGAGTCGAGGGTCGAGAGCGCGGCTTTCCGGGCGTCGAGCTCCGCCGCGTCGGCCCGCGCGGACCCCGCGGTCCGCTGATACTCGGCGATCGCGGCCGTTCGCTCCGCGCGTACGCGGGCGCGTGTCGCGAGGGCGTCCCGGTCGGACGCGTCCTCGCCGAGGAGGCTCTCCAGCTCGCGTCGGTCCGCCTCGACGCCGCGCACCGCTCGCTCGGCCGCCTCCACCTCGGCCCCCACCGCGCGGAGCGTCGCTTCCTTTCGCTCGATCGAGCCCTCGAGGGTGGCGCGTTCGACCTGGAGCTGATGGGTCTCCTCCGTCGCGGCGGCGAAGTCGTCGTCGAAGTGCCGCAGGAGCTCCGCTTCCGCGGTCCGGGCGCGAGCGCTTCGCCGCAGATCGGTCGCGAGCTCCGCGGCGTTCTCCGCCGCGGTGCGGTACTTCTCGACGCCGAGTGCCTTGCGGACGGTCTCGAGCCGGTCCTGGGGCTTCGCGCCGAGGATGTCGCGCATCCGCTCCTGGGGGACGTAGACCGCCCAGCGCCAGAGGTCGGAGTGCGCGGTCGGGTTCGGGTTATCGGGAAAGCCGAGGAGCTCGATGACCCGCTGGCGGAGCTCGGTCGCCGAATACTCGGTCTTCGCCCCGTCGACGGAGAACGCCGTCGCTTGCGGCTCGAAGGTCTCGCGACCCTTGCGCCGGACCCGACGGAATCGACGCGAGACCTCGTAGCGGTGATCTGCATCTTCGAAGACGACCGCGACCTCCGCGTGCGAGGCGCCGTGGCGGACGAGGTACGCCGCGTCGACCTCGGAAGTGCCGAAGAGCGCCATCTCGATCGCATAGAGGAGGCTCGTCTTCCCGGCGCCGACGTCGCCCGAGACGAGCGTCGTGCCGGCGCCGAAGTCGAGCTCGGCCGACTCGTAGCTGCGGATGTTCTTTACCCGAAGGTGGCTCAGCCGCACGACGCCTTCCTACGCCGCGCCGTCGCGGCCGACGCCGAGCAGTCGCCGCGCCGCGGCGAGGCGAGCGCTCGCGTAGTCGAGGCGCGACTCGCCCTCCGACTTCGGGAGTCCCAGCTCGCGCACGAGCTCGCGGACCGTGCGCTCGGCGTCCGGTCCGGCGAGCCACGGCGCCGCGGCGGCCTCCTCCTGAAGCAGGCGATGGATCTCGTGGGACTCGACCTCGCTCTCACGGGTCGTGCCGGCTCCGGCGGTCTCGGGGAGTTCGAGCTCGCTGACGTCCCAGTGGACCGTCCCCGCCGACCTTCCCTCGGTCCGGGCGACCTCGGTGAGCGCGAGCGCGGCGACGCTCCCGTCGGCGAGGGTGCCGAGGAGCTTGGGGAAGACGAGCGCGCCGGGGTGAGCCGCGGCCTCCTTCACCCGCGCGGCGACCTGCGCGTGCGCCGCCTCGGCGGTCTGCCCCGACAGGTCGATATCGACCAGGCGGACGACGTCGCGCGGCGCCGTGTCGACGAACTCCGCGCTCGGCGTCCCGCGTTCGACCGTGACGATCACGACCCCCTGGTGGGTCTCGCCCGCCTGGCCGTGGACGAGGTCCGGTCGGCTGGTGCCGAACACGGCTCCCGGGTTGACGAGGAGTCCCCCGTCGGGTCCCTCGCCCTCGTAGGTGAAGTGGATGTGCCCCGCGGCGTAGTAGTCGCACCCGCCGGGGAGGTCCTCGCGCCGGATCCCGCGGAGATGCGCGCGCAGGTGGGCCGGCAGGTATTCCTCGACCGCCGCGTGGAACTGGAAGATCTTGAAACCGGGTTCGGCGCGGAACGCCTCGGAGTCGACGGCGCGGAAGTACTCCCGGTCGAGCCCGTGGGAGCGCCCCGAGATGCCGGCGATCCGCGCGCCGGTCGGCGCATCGACCCGGAACGGCAGCGACCAGCGCGTCCCCTCGGTGCGGACGGCCTCCGGCGCGACCTTGAGGAAGACACCGGTCTCGGCGAGGACGTCGAGCCAGCTCGTGCGGTGCGCGACGTAGTCGTGCGAGCCGTAGATCACGTAGATCCGCCGGCCCTCTTCGACCAGTCGCCGCAGCGCCGCCGCGACCGGGGCGACCTCGGCCGGGTCGGGGACCGGGGTGTGGAAGAGGTCCCCCGAGATCAGAAGGAACTCGGCGTCCCGCTCCCGGACGACGTCGAGCGCGCGCAGCACGCTCTCCCGCAGCGCGGTGCGCACCGCGGGGTCCCGAGGCCAGGCACCGACGTGGGCGTCCGCGAGGTGCGCGAAGACGAACCGGTCCGAAGCCATCCTTCCCCCCTACCGGGACGCGGCGCTCGAGGTCGAGCGTTCGCTCCCCGAAGGGGCGGTAGGGGACGACGGCGGTGCACCCATGCGTTTCGAGAGCGCCGCGAGCAGACCCGCGCCGGCGCCCATCGCGAGGATTCCGACCAGGAGTAGGTCATCGGACGACGAACTGACCCCGCCCCTACTGGGCGGGGGCGGGGGTATCGGGGCCAGGGCGCTGGGAGCGGGAGCGAAGGCAGGAGCTTGACGGGCCGCGGCGACCCGCGCCATCTCGTTCGCGCGGGTGAGCATCCCCTGCATCATCGAGAAAAGCTCGGTCGCCTCCTCCATCGTGATCTGCCGACTCCGTAGGCGCCCGACGAGGTAGGTATACCGCTGGTTCCGCGAGCCGGGTTCTCCCGGGGGCCCCCCGCCCGGCGAGCCGGCCTGGTTCGACGCAGGTTCGTACACGGTGTCGGCGACCCCCAACCCACTCGGGCTTTTCAAGCATCCCCCGGTCGGAGAGCCCCACCTTATAGCCGCGTCCCGTCTCGTAGGGCCGATGGCTCCAGACGCCAGCCCCGGCGCCGACGACAAGGACCGTCACCTCCATGTCCGGCTGACCGACGAGCACTCCTCGATCTACGACCTCGTGACCGAGTACCTCCAAGCCGCGGGGAAGGCCCCCGACTGGTACTGGCGCACCGCGGGCCGCCTCGAGGGGACGGACGCCGACAACCTGGAGGAGCTCCTGTCGAGCGCCTTTGAGGCCGGGGCGTACGTCGGGCACGACCACCCCGAGGACCTCGAGTTCCGGTGGGTCACCGAGGACGAGTGCGAGAAGGAGCGGCGACGCGAAGCGCACGGGGAAGAGCGCGAGGCCGCGAAGAAAGAGCGCTCGAGCCTCAGCCATTACGCGTGACGCCTCGCTTCGAGAGCGATCGTACCGACCCACCGTCTCCGCGCACGGGGAGCCCCCTTAAGTGGCGCACGGAATATCCGGCTTCCCCCCGGCGGGGCCGAGCTTCGGGCCGCCGGCGGGCTGAACCGTGGGCGACGTGAGGCAGGACCTGGTCCCGCGGTCGCGCGCGGCGTACGTCGGGCAAGACATCCGCCGCCGCGAGGACCTGACCCTCGTACGCGGTCAGGGAACGTTCGTCGACGACGTGCACGTTCCCGGGCTGCTGCACGTCGCTTTCTTGCGCTCCCCCTACGCGTTCGCCCGCATCGGAGAGATCCAAACGGCGGCGGCCGAAGCCCTCCCGGGCGTCGTGGCGGTCGTGACGGGGCGTGGCCTCGATCTCGAGATCCCGTCGTGGATGGAGTTCCCCGGGGTGCGCGTCCCCGCCCGGCCCCTCCTCGCGCGAGATCGAGCGCTCTTCGTGGGCGATCCGGTCGTGGCCGTCGCGGCGACGGACCCGTACGTCGCGCGGGACGCGCTCGAGCTCCTCGAGGTCGACTTCGAGCCGATGACCCCGGTCCTGGACGCGGAGGAGGCGCTGCGACCCGAAGCTCCCCGTCTCTATCCCGAGTGGACGGACAACGTGATCGCCCGGCGATCGTTCCGCGCGGGCGACCCCGACGGCCAGTTCGCGCGGAAGGACGCGCTCCGGGTCAGCGCCCACGTCGTGAGCCACCGTTACTCGCCGACCCCGATAGAAACGCGGGGGATCCTCGCCGAGTACGACCCGGTCGCCGAGCTCCTCCGCATCCGTGCCTCGACCCAGTTTCCGCACGTCTTCGGGACGCTGACGAGCCAGGTCCTCCACGTCCCCGAGCATCACATCCGGGTCCAGGCCGGCAACGTCGGCGGTGGCTTCGGCATCAAGTCGGCGATCTTCCCGGACGAACTCGCGACGTGCTATCTCGCGGTGCGACTGGGTCGGCCGGTCAAGTGGATCGAGAGCCGGACCGAGCACCTCCAGGTCGCCGGCCACGCCCGCCAACAGGTCCACGACATCGAGGGCGCGTTCCTTGCCGACGGAACCCTCCTCGCCGTGCGGAACCGGGCGGTCGCGGATATGGGGATCTACGGGACGTTCTGGACCGAGGTCCAGCCGGCGTTCCTCACCCAGATCCACCTGCCCGGGCCGTACCGATTCGCCCACTACGCCTACGACCTCACCTGCGTCGTCACGAACAAGGGCCCCTACGGGCCGCACCGCGGCTTCGGCCGCCCGGTCGGCACTTTCGTGATCGAACGGCTCCTCGACCGCGCCGCGCTCCAACTCGGTATCGACCCTGCCGAGCTGCGGCGGCGCAACCTCGTCCCCGCGGACGCGATGCCGTACACGAACGCCCATGGCGTGGTCTACGACTCGGGCGATTACCCGCGTGCGTTCGCGCGGCTCCTCGAGTCGGCGGGGTACGCCCAGCTGCGGAAGCGACAGGTTCAGTTGCGACTCTCCGGACGGAGAACGGGGATCGGGCTCGCCTTCTACGTCGAGTACACCACCCCCAACTCGATCCAGGCCGGGAAGAACCTCGGGTGGGACGTCGGCGGCTACGACTCCGCGACGATCCGGATGGACTCGTCCGGGAAAGCGACGGTGCAGACGGGCCTGCTGAGCACGGGCCAGGCCCACGAGACGATCTTTGCTCAGATCACCGCGGACGAGCTGGGGCTCCCGCTCGACGACGTCATCGTTCACCAAGGAGACACGCGGAGCGCGCCGTACGGCTTCGGTGCGTGGGCGAGCCGCGGCACGGTCGTCGGCGGCGGAGCGTGCATCCTCGCGGCCCGTCGCCTCAAAGAGAAGCTCCTGGCGATCGCGGCGTTTCGCCTCGAGAGCGCGCGCGACGACCTCGCGGTGGAGGACGGGGTGGTGCGGGACCGGACCGCATCGGGAAAGTCGATCTCGGTCGCGGAGCTCGCGAAGATCGCGATCCGCAAGCCGACGCTCCTCCCGCCGGGAATGGAGGCCGGTCTCGAGGTCACCGCCCGGTACGAGCCGATCCCGCGCACGACCTGCAGCTACGCGGCGCATCTCGCGGAGGTCGAGGTCGACGAGGAGACCGGCAAGACGGTCGTACGCCGCTACTTCGTCGTCGACGACGCGGGCCGGATCGTGAACCCGATGACCGCACACGGTCAGGTTCACGGTGCGGTAGCGCAGGGGATCGGCGGAACCCTCTTGGAGGAGCTCCGATACAGTCCCGAAGGGCAGTTGCTCTCCTCGACGTTCCAGGACTACCTGCTCCCAACGAGTCACGACATGCCGTCCGTCGATATCGTCACGATGGAGACACCGAGCGACAATCCGGGAGGCTTCAAGGGACTGGGCGAGGGCGGCGCGATCGGCGCTCCCGCGGCGGTGACGAACGCGGTCGCGGACGCCTTTTCCGACCTCGCGGTCGACCTCTCCGAGACCCCACTGACCCCCGAGCGCGTCGCGCGGGTCGTACGCGACGCGAAGGCGGCCCGGGTGGGGAGGAGCCCGCCCTGAGCGTCGACGTCGCCTCCGCCCGCGACCGAGTCGACGCGAGCTACCTTCGTCGGGTGCTCGCCCACCTCGTGGACGTCCCGAGCCCGACGGGCTCCGAAGCGAATGTCGCGGAGGTGTACCTCGAGGAGATGCAGGCGTTGGGACTTCGCGCGTCGCTCCAGGAGGTCGAGCCCGGCCGCCCGAACGCGGTCGGTCGCTGGCCGGGGCACGGCACCGGGCGACCCGTACTCCTGGACGGTCACCTCGACACCTCGTTCGGCGGGACCGAGCCCGAGCTCGTCGGGCCGGGCTACGAGACCCACCTGCGCGAGGAGGGCGCGCTCTACGTCGGGATGGGGACCTTCAACATGAAAGGGGCCCTCGCCGCCTACCTCGGCGCCGTCAAGGCGCTCCTCGACGCCGGCGTCGAGCTGCCCGGCGACGTCACGGTCGCCGGGGTCGTCGGCGAGATCGAAAAGGCACCGGTCGACCGCTACCAGGGGCCGAGCTTCCAGGGGTACGGCCGGGGGACGCAGTACCTCATCGGCCACGGGCTACGTGCGGAGTGGGCCGTCCTCGGCGAGCCGACCGGGCTCGAGGTCGTTCGGGCGCACTTCGGCACGTACTGGGTCCGGCTGCGGGTGGCCGGCGAGGTGATCCACACCGCGTGGTCGGGCGGGAAGGTCAACGCGATCGAGTCGATGGCCCGGGTCCTCTCCGACCTCGACGAGTGGCGCCGTGCGTTCGCGACGCGCGCGAGCTACGAGGGGCTCGCGCCGATCTTGAACGTCGCGGCGATCGAGGGGGGCTGGCCGTGGCGCGCCGCTCGGACCCCCAGCGACTGTCGGCTCTACGTCGACGTTCGAACACCGCCCGGCATGGAGGCGGTCGACCTGGACCGGGAGCTCGCGGCGTTGTTCCCGCGGACGCCGAAAGCGGGCGCCGTCCCCGTCACCTACGAGCTGTACGTCACCGAGCCCGGCACCGAACTGGCCGTGACCCATCCTCTCGTGCGGTCGCTGGTCGCGGCGCATACGGCCACGACCGGATCCCCGCCGGCGGTGGGCGTCGTCCGATGGTACTCGGACGCCGCGCTCCTGAACCGCGCGGGCGTCGCGACGGTCAATTACGGGCCGTCCGGCCGCCTTCCGGGGGGCGAAGTGGGTTTCTCGGTGCCGAAGGGAGAGTTCCTGTCGAAGGTCGACCTCGAGCAGTGCACGCGGGTCTACGTCGACTGGCTGGTCCGGGCCACCGCCGGGGCGTGAGCGGAGGCGACGGATGTACTACGAGGAGTTCTCGGTCGGGTCCGTCCTTCCGACCCACGGGCGAACGATCACCGAGACCGACGTCGTCCTCTTCGCGACCGTGACCGGAGCCCAGAACCCACTCTTCCTCGACGCCGAATACGCGAAGTCGACCTCGTTCGGTTCGCGGATCGTCCCGGGTCTCCTCACCCTCTCGATCGCGGTCGGGCTCGCCTACCAACTGCCCCAAGGACCGTTCGGGGACGGGTTCGTCGCGCTCCTCGGCCTCGAGTTCAAGACCCCGCGGCCGGTCCGCATCGGCGACACGCTCGCGGTCGAGGTCCGGGTCGTCGAGCGCGAGCCGCCGGCCCGGGGCCGGGGCGTGGTCGTCCTCGGACTCACGGGTCGCCTCGGCCCGGAGACGGTCGTGCTCGAGGCGACGGGCCGATTCCTCGTGCGCACCCGGGGAGCCGCGGACGTCGCGAAGCCCGCCGCTACCGGATCGGCGCGTTGATCGGCGAGCGTCCCCGGTTGAGAACGATCTGCTCGGCCGGCGACGGCGACCAGAGCTGCGCCGCGTCGAGCTTCCCCAGGAGGCCCGTCGCCGTGCCCGGTGGCTCTGAGTGGTCATAGCGGACCCAGACCCGGGTGAACGGGTTGCGGCCTTCGTCGTACCCGATCCCCGCGGCCGCCCGGGCCGCCATGGCGCGATGGATCGAGCGAGCGGCCTCGTCCGGAACGGGGACCGCGATCGGTGCGCCGCTCTCCGGCTCCACGCGGAGGAACGCGCGCGGTCGATACCCCCCGTCGGGGAGACGAAGGGGCGGGTTCAGTCCCGGTGGGCTGACGAACACGCGGCCCGCCTCCAGAGGGGCCTCGTAGACGCGGGAGCCCCCGGCCGGCTCGCCGACGACGCGGACCCGGTCCGGCGCGAGCTCGAGCCGCGCGCCGAGCGGGCGTCGGATCGTCTCGGCATGCAAGCGCAGCGAGTAAGAGAAGGCGATCCCGAGGACGCCGCAGAAGACGAGGAGCGCGAGGACCCAGTCGGTGAGCAGGGACGGCCCGGCCCGGACCGCGAAGACGCCCACGACGACCACGACCGCGGTCAAGGCCCCGTACGGAACTCCCGTGCGCCGGATCGTGTTTCGGCGCTCCGCGCGGGCCCCGGCACGGGCCCGCTCGCTGGTCGGGGAGAGGTCCCACTCCCCCCGCGCCGGCCCCGATGCGAGCGGCGCGGACGCGGCCACGGGTCGGGGAGCCACGCGGCGCCCCTTAACGTCCCGGCCCGTGAGGGGCGCCGACGACGGTTTTGAAAACAGGGGGATTTATCTGCAAAGAAGCCCTCGAGCGCCGCATGGCCACGCGTGAGGCCGCCCCGACCTCGGGGACGGGTGCGGTGAGCGCCTGGAGTCCGCCGAGCGACCCCGCGAAGCAGCGGCGGAATGCGATCATCATCGTCATCCTCGCCTTCCTCGGATGGATGATGGTCTGGACCGACGGAAACCTCGTCCTGATCATGTATCCCGACGTGATGCCGCACGTCTACTCGAGCTTCCCGTCCTATCTCTGGGTCCCGATGTTCTCGGGGATGCTGTTCATCAGCTTCCTTGCGGCGTGGATCGGGAGCCTGATCATCGGCCCCCTCATGGACCGCTACGGCCGCCGCGCGCTCTTCCAGATCACGATCCTCGGCACCGCGATCTTCTCCGGCTTCCAGTACTTCATCACGAGCTTCTGGAACTGGACCGGCCTCCGATCGGTCGACCAGCTGCTCAACAACAGCGAGTGGTCGGTCGGCGGCACGATGGTCACCGAGACCGTCTCGACCCGCATGCGGGGGATCGCGCTCGCGATCATGCAATCGGGGTTCGTCGCGGGCTACGCCACCGCGGCCCTGATCGTCTACTACGTCCTGCCCGCGTTCCCCGCGAACGTGGGGTTCCGCGTCGCATTCCTCGTCAGCGTCTTCCCCGCGATCGTGATCGCGATCGCCCGGTACTGGGTCCGCGACCCGCCGCGCTATGAGGCGATCCGCGCGTTGAAGCGCGCGCAGAAGGCGAACGACCCGGCGACGATCGTCGCGATCGAGAAGGTCTACCCGACCGACCAGCTTCGTGCGACGAAGTTCACCTACGTCCAGATCCTCTCGCGCGACCAGGTCCGCAAGTCCGTCTCGCTCGCGTTCTGGTCGTTCATGCTCGCCGGGATCGGGATCGCCCTCCTGACGTTCATGCCGCTCTACATCGAGTTCTTCAAAGGGATCACGTACACCGGGATCACGGGCCTCTATGCGATCGCGCTCTACGCCACGATCCCCGCCTACCTCGTGAACGGCTTCATCGCGGACTACATCGGGGCGAAGTACTCCGCGCTCCTTTTCGCCGCCATCGAGGTCATCGGGATCATGGTGTTCATCTCGCCGTCGATCCATGGCTACTACCCCACGTTCTTCTCGTTCCTGCTCTTCTCGTGGGGCCTCAACGGAGCCTTCGCGAGCACGATCCGGATGAACACGGAGTCGTTCCCGACCCGGGCCCGGGGGACGGGCTCGGGGTGGGTCAACGCCTGGTACTCGTTCGGCTTCGCGATCTGGCCCGTGATCTTCGGCGGCTTCGCGATCCCGATGTTCGCGGGAACGAATTTCTTCGTGAACTACTCGGGCGCGCTCAACTTCGTGACCCTCTCCGCCTCCCAGTGGGGGACGGTCTTCACGTGGTATGCGGCCTTCCCGATGGTCATCACCATCATCGTCTGTTGGCTCGGGATCCCGTATGTCCGCGGACGCGCGGCGCTTGAGGAGATCTCCACGTAACGGCCGCTCGGGAGCGGCCGGGCCCCCGCACCGCCGAGGGTCCGACCCGGGGCCGGCGCGCGCCGGCTACGGTCCGCCGAATCGCGGCGGCCGTTTCTCGAGGAACGCGTCGATCCCCTCGCGGAGGTCGTCGGTCCCGAAGCAGCGCGCGAAGAGCCGGGCCTCGTAATCGAGGCCCTCCGAGAGCGGCAGCTCGAACGAGCGTCGGACGGCGTCCTTGATGTGCGCCAGAACGGCGGGGCTCTTCGCGGCGAGCTCCTTCGCGGCGCGGTCGACCGTCGCGTCGAGCTCGTCGGGAGCGACGACCGCGTTGACGAGCCCGCGGCGCAGCGCCTCACCGGCGTCGATCACTCGGCCGGTGAAAGCGAGCTCGAGGGCGGCGCGGGGCCCGATCATCCGGGGCAGTCGTTGCGTCCCGCCCGCCCCCGGCATGAGACCGACGTTCACCTCGGTCTGGCCGAAGCGGGCGTCCGAGGAGGCGTAGACGAGGTCGCACGCCATCGCGAGCTCGTTGCCGCCGCCCAGGGCGTACCCGCGGACCTTCGCGATCACGGGCTTCGGGTACTCCGCGATCCGGCGGAGCGCCGCGCGGGACGTCCGCGTGTACTCGAGCGCTTGGGCCGGGGTCCAGTCGCGGAACATCCGTAGGTCCGCGCCGGCGCTGAACGCCTTATCGCCGGCGCCCGAGATCACGACGACCCGGACCTCGGGGTCGTTCTCGAAGCACTCGAGCGCGGCGATCAGCTCGAGGCGACTCTCGCGGTCGAGCGCGTTCCGTACTTCGGGGCGCTGGATCGTCAGGAAGAGGACCGGCGGGGCGCGACGGACGTCGATCCGCGCGACGGAGGACCCGGACATGATCGGCGCGAGAGCCGACGACCCTCCATAATCCTTCCGCGGACCGCCCGCCGCGCTCGGGCGGGGCACCCGGCCCGTCGGCCGCTCAGCTCCCTCGAAGGGCTCGGTGGATCCGACGGACTCCTTCCTCGATCGCAGAACGCGGCACGCAGAAGACGAGGCGAAACCGCCGTCGGCCGGCGGGCCCGAAGTACTCTCCGGGCTTCGCGAGCACGCCGGCGCGGTCGACGAGGAACTCCGTGAACTTTCGGCCGTCGCCGTATCCCTTCGGGACCGCCGGGAAGACCTCGAAACCGCCCTGGGGGAGCGGGGTCGGGATCCCGGCGGCCTCGAGCCCGTTCACCAGGAGATGCCGGTGCGCGTCGTAATGCCGCGCTACCGCGGTGAGCGTCGATCGGGGTTGGGCGAGGGCGACCGCGCCCGCGTACTGGACCGCGGTGTTCACGCTGCCCCGGATCTCGAACGCCACCTTCTCGAACTGCTCGATGAGCGGGGGGGCAGCGATGACGTAGCCGAGCCTCCAGCCCGTCATCGCGTGGGCTTTCGACAATCCGCTGACGATGATCGTCCGCTCCCTCGCGCCCGAGAGGGAGCCCATCGAGTGGTACGGTCGGCCGTCGTAGACGAGCGGCGCGTAGTTCTCGTCGGAGAGGATCATCAGCCCGTGTCGCTCCGCAATACCGAGGAGCCCCTCGAGTTCGGGGCGAGAGTAGAGGGCACCCGTGGGGTTGTTCGGGTGGCAGATGACGATGCCTTTCGTCCGTCGGCGGACGCCCCGCTCGATCGCCTCGAGGTCGAGGTGGAACGTCGGGTCGGTCGGAACGAAGCGCGCGCGCCCCCCGAGGATGTCGAGGATCGGCTCGTAGTTCGCGAAGGTCGGGTTGGGGAGCAGGAGCTCCTCGCCGGGGTCGACCAGCGCCGAGAACGCGACGAAGAGGCCCTCGCCACTTCCGACCGTCGCGAGGACCTGCGACTCCGCGTCGACCCGGACCCGGAAGTGACGGTCGTAGTACTTCGCGACGGCCCGCACGAAGGCGGGCAGGCCCCGGATCCTCGAGTACCGGTTCGCGCCGGGGATCCGCCGGATCGCATGCACGAGGGCTCGCTTCACGACCGGCGCGATCTCGAGGTCCGGCTCGGCGATGTCGAGCCCGATCACGCCTCCGGGTCGGCGGCGGGCGAGCCCGGCGAGCACGCTGATCGCGTAATCGTGGTGCCGGATCCGAGCGCGGACGAGCCGTTCGATCGAGTCGGCTCCCGGCGCGGTCGGCGCGGAAGGCCGAGCGGGCTTTGGGCGGCGCCTCGTCACGCGAGCTCCCACTCCCGTTCGTGGGATAAAGGGCACTCCTCTCTGACCGGTTCGTACGGACCGTGGGGCCTTCCGACGGCGCGGGGAGGAGCGAACCTCCCCGGCGCGAATGAAACCTTTAACCTCGTGGGCCGTTTCCGTCGACGGTCGTTTCTCGAGGTCCAGAGGCGCGAGGATGCCGGTCGAATCCAGGGTCGCTATCGTCACCGGCGGGGCCAGCCTGATCGGCGCGACGGTCGCCCGCGCCTTCCGCGAGGCCGGTACCCGGGTCGTCGTCGCGGACATCGACGACGCGCGCGGAACGGTGCTCGCCCGAGAGCTCGGACCGCGGCTGCGTTTCGTCCGGACCGACCTCGCCGACGACCGCTCGATCGCAAACCTGGTGCGGACCACCCTCGAGCTGTTCGGCGGGATCGACTACCTCGTGAACCTTGCGTGCGTCTACGCGGACGAAGGGGTCGAGTCGAGTCGGGACGACTGGCGGCGCTCGTTCGACGTGAACGTGAGCGGAGGCGCGCGTCTCGTCCGCGAGTCGCTTCCGTACCTCAAGGCGCGTCCCGGTGCCGCGATCGTCAACGTCGGGAGCATCAGCGCCAAGGTCGCCCAGTCGGGGCGTTGGGTCTACCCCGCGACGAAGGCGGCGGTCCATCAGCTCACCCGCAGCGAGGCCGCCGACCTCGCGGCGTTCGGAATCCGCGTCAACACCGTCTCGCCCGGATGGACCTGGTCGTCGGTGATCGAGCGTCTCGCCGAGGGAGACCGCGCGCACGCGGACGCGGTCGCGGCGCCCTTCCACATGCTGGGCCGCCTCGCGGACCCGAAGGAGGTCGCGGCGGCGGTCCTGTTCCTCTGCTCCGAGCGAGCGTCGTTCATCACCGGTGCGGACCTCCCCGTCGACGGGGGCTACTCCGCGCTCGGGCCCGAGCAGCGGACCCCGGCCATTCCTCGGTTGACCCCCCCGTCCGGTCGGCGACCGAGGAAGAGAAGGAAACGATGAAGCGAATCGCGATCGTCGGCGGGGGCCAATCGGGACTGATGCTGGGACTGGGACTGCTCGAGGCGGGGTGCGCGGTCACGCTCGTCACCAATCGGCCGCCGGACGCGGTCTGGAACGGCCGGGTGCTCTCGAGCCAATGCATGTTCCACGACGCGCTCGAGGAGGAACGGAAGCTCGGTCTGAACCAATGGGAGAAGCGCTGCCCGCCGGTCGAGGGGATCGCGTTCTCCCTCTCGAACGGGCAGGGCGGGAAGGCGCTCGAGTTCGCGTCGCGGCTCGACGGCTACGCCCAGTCGGTCGACCAGCGGGTGAAGATGCCGGGCTGGATGTACCAGTTCCAGGTGATGGGGGGGAAACTCCGCTTTGAGGACGCCGACGTGGACGCCCTCGAGAAGCTCCACCGCGACCACGACCTCGTCATCGTCGCGTCCGGGAAGGGCGAGGTCGGGAAGCTGTTCCCCCGGGACGCGAGCCGGTCGCCGTACGAGCACCCGATGCGGGCGCTGGCCCTGACGTACGTCCGGGGGATGACGCCGCGGAAGCCGTACTCGGCGGTGTCGTTCAGCCTCTCGCCCGGCGTCGGGGAGTACTTCGTCTTCCCGGCGCTCACGACGAGCGGACCGTGCGAGATCCAGGTCCTCGAAGGGGTCCCGGGCGGACCGATGGACCACTGGTCCGAGGCGAAAACGCCGGAGGAGCACCTCGCGATGAGCGTGAAGATCCTCGAAGATTTCTTCCCGTGGGAAGCGGAGCGGTGCCGCCATCTCGAGCTGACCGACCCGAACGGGGTCATGGCCGCGAAGTTCCCACCGACCGTGCGCCGGTCGGTCGGGTTCACCCCCGGTGGGCACCCGGTGCTCGGGATGGCCGATGCGGTCGTGCTGAACGACCCAGTCACCGGCCAGGGGTCGAACAACGCCGCCAAGTGCGCGGCCGTTTACCTCGCCGCGATCCTGAAGCACCCCGGCGAGAAGTTCGACGAGAAGTTCATGAGCGCGACGTTCGACCAGTACTGGGAGTACGCCCAAGCGGTCACGACGTGGACGAACACCCTCCTCGGCCCGCCGCCGCCCCACATCGTACAGCTCCTCGGGGCCGCGTCGCAGGACCCGCGCCTCGCGCACTGGTTCGTGAACGGGTTCAACGACCCTCGCTCGTACTTCCCCGCTTGGCTCGACCCGGAAGCGATGGGGAAGCTCATCGCGGGCGGGAAGTGAACCGGAGGCACGGTGCCTACGGAGGTCCTCGTCTCCGAGTACAGTCGCATCGACCCCCGCCGGTACCGCACGGCGCTCGGACGGTTCCCGACCGGGGTCACGATCATCACCGCGAAGTCCGACCATGGCGAGTACGCCGGTGTGACGTGCAACTCGTTCAACTCGCTCTCGCTCGACCCGCCCCTCGTCCTCTGGAGCCTCGACCGGGCGGCGCGCAGTCGCCCGACGTTCGAGCGGGCAGAGATGTTCGGGGTGAATGTGCTCTCGGTCGAGCAACGCGAGCTCGCCGTCCGGTTCGCGACCCCGTCGCCGAACAAGTTCGAGGGCGTGGCGTTCCGCGAGGGCCTCGAGGAGATACCGGTCTTTCCCGGGTCGGCCGCCGTCCTGAAGTGCCGCCGCCGCTCCGTCGCGCCGGAGGGCGACCACCTCCTGTTCGTCGGGGAGGTCGTCTACTACTCCTGGGACCCCGAGCGCCGACCGCTCCTCTACGCGGACGGCCACTACGGCGCGGTCGCGGGGGAGCCGACCTCGAGTGGTTGAGGGCACCGAACCCTCCTCGCCCCGCAGCCCCGAGGGCGGAACCCGGGGCGTTCCGGACGTGGTCATCCCGGGGGCGGTCCCGACGCGGGACACGCGCGGTAGTCCGGCTCAGGGCAACGGGTCGTAGTCGCCGCCCGGGGTGATGTACGAAAGGGTTCCGAGCGGCGTGAAGCCGTTCTCGTCCTACGGCAAGACCCCGAACGGGTTATCGGCCCCGTTGTACGGGTTGAGCGTCAGGCCGTAGTCCCACCAGAAGTTCCCGCCCTGCCACGGCGTGCCCACGATGCTCCCGAAGAGCGGGAGGAGCGGGAAACCGGGCGCGAAGTGAACGGGCCACGCGGGTGGGGCCGGGACGTTCCATGCGTTCTCGAAGACCTCGGAGTTGCCGGTATAGAGGTTGAACGTCAGGTGCCAGGCGGTGGTGGGGGTCTCGAGGTTGTTGTAGAGGAGGTCCCCGACCTCCCCTACTTGGATCCCGATCCCCTGACCGTACGGGATCGGATCGAGCACCGGGGAGTTGGCGCTGACCTCGTTGGGGCCGAGCGCTGTATGATGGGAGCTCTCGTCGACCTGGAATCCATCGACGCCGTGTGCGTAGAAGACGTTCGGCGTGAGTGGGCCCCCCGAGAAGTTCCGGATGTTCGAGTCGAGATACAGCTCCTGCGCGCCCGGATAGTACAACGCGATGTCCCGCGTCCAGAAGGGGTACCCCGGCTGCCCGAACACGGTGACGTTCGTCCGGACGGCGTTCATCTACACTCCGTAGGCGTCGGGGCTGCTGTCCGCGAGGTCGAGACCGTAGATGCCCGGGGGCGTCGTGTCGATCTGACCTCGAAGGCTTGTCGTGTTCACGATCGAGGGGACCACCGAACCCCCGGGACCCGCGCCAAGGCCCGTGTCCGCGACGCCGACCGGCGCCGGGGCGTCAAAGTAGAGCGGGCTGACGTGACCCTCGGCCCGCGCCCGGGCGACCTCCGATGACGGGGCGGACGGGCGCGGCACCGAGACGACCCGGGAATCGAGGTGGAGGGCGTGGGTCGCCTTGATCGCGGTCTCCGCCATCGCCGCCCCGGCGTTAGAAGGTGGAGGGGCCCCGAACGCGGCGGTCAGGGCGCTCGTCCGCGGTGGCGCAGCCGATCCAGCGCCCCCGACGGAGGGGGCGCTCACGAGCGCAACCACTCCGGAGACCGAAACCAGGACGAGGAGGCCGACGGCCACCATCTGGCGGGCGAGGGACGCGCGATGCCGCATCCCGACGCGGGCGTTCGCAGACGCTATTTGAGCATTGAAAACTAGGGGCTGCGGTGCCTACCGCCAACGAGCTCCCGCATCCGTCGGCTCTGCTCCGCGCCGAAGACCGGGAGCCCCTCGGGTCGCAGGAGCCCGACTTGGACGAGGACCGATGCCTGGTCCCAGTAGATGTGCTCGTACGCGAGCCTCGCGCCGGACATCCCGATGATGCCCACGGTTGGCACGGTCACGCGTCGGCCCGTCGGGGGGACGCCCGGGAGGATGAAATCGACCTCCCGGTCGTGGGTGAACTCGAGGTAGAACTCGTCCACGACCCGGTGTGCGCCGACCGTGCGAGAGATCGGGAGGATGCGGATGTCGCGCGGCAGCTTGGGGAGGAAGTGCTCGGAGTAGAACGTGCGCACCTCGTCGCCGTTGGCTCCGCCCGCGAGCGTGGGGAGGTGGATCAGGTGAGGGTCCGGAACCATCGTGTCCATCGTCGCGTCGACGTCATGCTGCCCGAACTCTGCGCGGAGGTGCGCTTCCCACACCTTCTCGACGCGCTTCTCCGCCCCCCGGTCGCCGGCGCCTGCCTCGTAGGCCCGCACCGCCTTCTCAATCGCCGCAGCCCGGGCCCGGATCGCACGGGGAGAGAGTGCCCCGGCAGGGATCCCGCAGGCGCGAAGCAGTTTCATCTCGCGTCGGACGGACGTGGGCTCGATCATCGCCCCAGGACCGGTCTCGCCGTCTAAATGGTTCCGGCGGCCGCTCCGTGGCACGCCTCGACCGGCGGTCGCCCCGGCATCGAAGTCGGTCCGGCCGAAACCGTTCGGCCGGGGGTAGGCCCGTCAGACGCCCGCGAATCGGTGCAACGCTTCGCCGAGTCCGGACAGCTCCACGGGTTCCGACACCGTGGCCGACTCCGCAGGGACGGCTCGGAACTCTTTGAACCCGGTCCCGGTCAACACGAGCCCAACCGTGGACTCCGGCGGTACGGTCCCGGCCGAGCGCAGCGCGCGGAGGGCCGCCACGACCGTCGCCGAGGAGATCTCGCAGAAGATCCCCTCTTCAGCGGCGATCCACCGCTGCGCGTCGAGGATCTCGACATCCGGAACCGAGACCGCGGTCCCGCCGCTCTCTCGAATCGCCACCAGGACGTTGTCCACCCCGAACCGGACGACGAGGGCGCCCGCCACGGTCTGGGCCGAGTCGAGGGTCGGCACGTGAGCGGCTCCCTCTTGGATCGCCCGAACGACCGGGTCCGCGCCGACCCCTTGCACCGCGACCATCCGCGGGACTCGCTCGGTCACCCCGGCGTCGCGGAGCTCGACGAACCCCTTGTGGATCCCCGAAAGAAGGTCACCCCCCGCCACCGGGACCAGAACCCACTCCGGCAGCGGACCCTGGAGCGCGATCTCGTAGGCGATCGTCTTCAGGGCGTCGGGGAGCAGGGGATTCCACGGTGACCAGACGAAGAGGTTCCGGAAGGAGGGAAGCGCCGAGGCGGCGATCCCCAACGCTTTCGCCAAACTCGCGGGGGAGTCGTACAGGTGGCGGACCCGAACCACCCGGGCGCCGTAGAGCAAAGTCTGGCTCCACTTCGCGACGGAGGTTCTCTCGGGGGCGAGGATCACGCACGGCAGGCCGGCGCGCCCGCAGTACGCGGCGATCGCCGAGCCGGCGTTGCCGCTCGACGCGGTGAATACCCCGTCGTACCCCCACTTCCGGGAGAGGCTGACACCGAGGGACGCGACGCGGTCCTTGAACGCCCCGGTGGGGTTCGACCCCTCAAGCTTGGCATCGACTCGCGCCGCTCCCAGCGCTCGGGCGATTCGTGGGACCGGGACGTACGGCGTCGCGCCTTCGCCGAGCGTGACCCGCGACGATTCGGGCACCGGCGGCAACATCTCCGCGAAGCCCCACATCGAGACCGTGGGACCGGCCGACGGGCGGAATCCCGTGACGTCATACTTCGCCGCGAGGACCTGATGGCAAGCAGTGCAATCCCCGAGAACTCGGTCGGGATACGGTCGCCCGCAAGAGGTGCAGACCACGCCCTGGTAGCGAGCGGGCGAGCCACCAGGACTCCGGTCGAGAGCCGTGCCGCGCCCTTCAGTGCCCAACTCGGCGTCCCCCCGAACCCCGAATCCGCTCTTCCCGCGTCCGGGAGCCCGCATCGTCCCTCGCGGGCTCGCCCCCGACCGCTCGCCTCGGCGTTCCACCCTCGACCGGCATTGTCACCACCGGTGTCGTCCGGCGCAGAGGCCGTCGCGCGCGCGCGGCCGACACGGGCGATGCGAAACGCGGCGTTAGGATAAGCCTGCGCCGAATCCTGGGCCCAGGGCGCGGACGGTGCTGCGGTCACGCGCGGTCGGCGGTCCGTGGGAGAGCGAGCGGGGCGCACCGTCGACCTCGAGCTCCTCGGCGCGGCAAGAAGTTTATAGGCCTCCCCGGTTTGGTGCGCGTTCGAAGGGGCCGTCGCGATCCGGCTCCGGTCGGTCGTGCTTCCCTGGGAGCCCGCGATGTATCCACGAACGTTCGACTACCTCGCCGCACAATCCCTCGACGAGGCGATGGGGTTCCTCGCGGCCCACGAGGAGTCGAAGGTCCTGGCGGGTGGTCAGAGCCTCCTGCCGTTGATGAAACTCCGGCTCGCGTCCCCCTCGGTCCTCGTGGACATCGGGCAAATCCCCGACCTCTCGTACATTCGCCCCGAGGAACCCGGGGGACCGATCGCGATCGGGGCGCTGACGACTCACGATGCGGTCGCCCGGTCGGACGCCCTCCGCAATCTGTGCCCCATCCTC
Organism: Thermoplasmata archaeon; assembly: GCA_050749465.1. Taxonomy (GTDB): domain Archaea; phylum Thermoplasmatota; class Thermoplasmata; order Lutacidiplasmatales; family UBA184; genus Lutacidiplasma. The sequence continues at coordinate 47,103 of JBOGRO010000051.1, forward strand.
CCCGAGGCAGCCCGGAACATTGCCGACCAACAGATCCGCAACCGGGGCACGATCGGAGGGAGCTGTTGCCATGCCGACCCGGCGTCGGACCTTCCGCCGACCCTGCGGGCGCTCGACGCCCGGTTCTCGATCGTCGGTGCGAAGGGAGTCCGCACGGTCTCCGCGGACGAGTTCTTCGTCGACCTGTTCGAGACCGCGGTCGGACCGCGGGAGATCCTGACCCGGATCGATGTACCCCGCTTCGGCCCACGATGGGGGTGGAACTACGCGAAGTTCAACCGACGCGAAGGCGACTATCCGATCGTCGGGGTGGCGATCGTCGTGCGTCTTGCCGAGCGCTCCGACGCGATCGAAGAGGCCCGGATCGGCCTCGCGGCCGTCGGGAGCACGCCGCTCCGCGCGCGCGCCGCCGAGAAGCTCCTGGCCCACGCGGAGGCGACCCCGACGGTCGTCGCCGAGGCCGCCGAGAGGGCATCCGCGGACCTCCGCCCCGGGTCCGACATGCACGGGAGCGCGGAGTACCGTAGACACTTGGTCCGCGTGCTGGTGCGTCGCGGACTCTTGGCGGCGGTCGCGCGAGCGCAGCTCGTGGGGGGTGCCACGTGAGCGAGCGACGGACCGTGCGGGTGACCGTCAACGGAGTGGAGCGAGAGGCTCTCGCCGAGCCGCGGCGACTGCTCGTTCACTTCCTGCGGGAGGAGCTCGCACTGACGGGGACCCACATCGGCTGCGACACGGGCCACTGCGGCGCGTGCACCATCCTGCTCGACGGAAAGTCGGTGAAGTCGTGCATGGTCCTCGCGGTCCAGGCGGACGGGAAGTCGATCACTACGATCGAGGGGCTGGAGCGGTTCGGCCGCCTGCATCCGATCCAGGCCGCGTTCCGCGAGCACCACGGACTCCAGTGCGGGTACTGCACGCCGGGGATGATCCTCTCCGCGCTCTACCTCCTCCAGCAGAACCCTTCCCCCACGGAAGAGGAGATCCGGTCCGCAATCGCCGGTAACCTGTGTCGGTGCACCGGCTACGTCAACATCGTGAAGTCGATCCAGGCGGCGGCGAAGACGTTCGCTGCGCAGACCGACGTGACGGCGCCCCTCACTCAGCCATGAGCGGCACGTCCCGACGCGCGCGCGCCTCGCGCGCCGGACCCGCTCCGTGGACCGAGGCCACGACCGGCTGGTTCGGTCGGTCGGTGCCGACCAAGGAGTCGGCACGCTTCGTCACGGGGAGCGGGCAATACATGGACGACCTGCGGCTCCCCCACACCGCCTTCCTCGGCGTCCTCCGAAGCCCGTACGCCCACGCGCGAATCCGATCGATCGACACCGAGAAGGCGCGCCGGGCACCCGGGGTCGTGGCGGTCTACACCGGCGCCGACCTCCGTCAGCTCGTGGACCCGTTCCTGCAGCTCGCTCCTCCGCCGGCGGACAAGGTCGTCGACCTCCCGCTCGCCGTCGACAAGGTCCGGCACGTAGGGGAACCGGTGGTCGCGATCGTCGCCGAGGACCGCTACCTCGCGGCGGACGCCGCCGAGCTGGTCGAGGTCGATTACGAGCCGCTCCCGCCCGTGATCGACGTCGCCGCGGCGAACGCCCCGAGCGCCCCGCTCCTCCACGAACAGATCGGGACGAACGAGGTTTGGCGCGGGATCTACGAGTACGGAGACGTCGACGCGGCGTTCGGGCGCGCGGACACGGTGCTGCACGAGCACTTCCACTACCACCGGTTCAATTCCGCCCCCCTCGAGCTCAATGCCGCCCTGGCCGACTTCAACCCCCGCTCGGGGGAGCTCACGCTCTACTCGAACAACGTGATGCCGATGTTCTGCCTGCCGCTCATCGCGCTCTCGCTCCGGATGACGACCGACCGGATCCGGATCGTCGTTCCCGACACCGGCGGCAGCTTCGGGAACAAGATCAACTCGTTCCCGTTCATGATCCTCGTCAGCGCGATCTCGAAGGAGCTGGGCCGGCCGATCCAGTGGATCGAACTGCGGAGCGAGTTCTTCGCGGCGGGCACGCACGGCAACGAGCGTACGTTCGACGTCGATATCGCGGCCCGGAAGGACGGCACCCTGCTCGCGCTCAAGGTCACCGCGTGGGACGACTGCGGCGCGTTCGCCCGGTACGAACCGGCGGGCGCGGTGATCTGGGCCCAGGTCGCGTTCTCCATGTACCGGCACCGGGCGCTCCGTGTCGACTATCACGAGCTCTTCACGAACAAGTGCCCCGTGGGTCCGAACCGCGGCTACTCCCGCGCCCCGCACCTCTTCCTCTATGAGCGGGTGATGGACCGGATCGCGGACCACTTCGGCCTCGACCGGGTCGCGGTCCGGGAGCGCAACTTCGTCCGCCCGTCCGAGATGCCGTACCCCGCGCCGAACGGGACCGTCCTCGACGGGGGCGACTACCCCCGTGCGCTGGGGGAGGTCGTCCGCCGGCTCGATCTGCCCGCCTTCCGACGCCGACAGGAGGCGCTGCGTAAGCAGGGGCGCTACCTCGGGATCGGCATCGCCGGGGCGCTCGACTCGTCGGGCAACAACTTCGCCCAGGTTCGCGTCATCAACCCGCACCTTCCGTTCTCGGGAAACAGCGAAGCGGCCCGAGTGTGGATGGACCCCATGGGCGGACTCCACGTAGCGATCGGTCCGACGAACCAGGGCCAGGGACACGAGACGATCTCGAGCCAGATCGTCGCCCACGAGCTCGGCGTCGATCCCGGGGCCGTGCACGCGCTCCCGAACTTCGATTCGAACTCTCACCCATCGACCGGTACGTCGGGCGCGTACGCGAGCCGCACCGCGGTGATGGCGGGCGGCGCGATCTTTGGCGCGGTGCGTGAGCTCAAGGGCCGGCTGGCCCGGATCGGGGCGCACCTGCTCGAGACGTCGGTGGAGGACATCGAGTTCGGGGGGGGCGAAGTGCGGGCGCGTTCGAGCGGTCGGTCGCTCCCGCTCTACCAGCTCGGCGCCACGGCGGGCTCCAACGTGCTGGCGCTCCCCCCGGAGGTCTCGACCAACCTCTCGGTCACCTACGTCTACCGGCCGCCGTTCGCGATCCCCAACCCCGTGGACAAGCAGGGCAACTTCACGCTCACCTACTCCTACCAGCTCCACGGCGCGATCGTCGAGGTCGACCCCGAAACCGGCAAGGTCCGGATCGACCGGTACGTCGCGGTCGACGACTGCGGGAACATGATCAACCCCGCGATCGTCGAGGGGCAGGTCATCGGCGCCGCCGTCCACGGGATCGAAGCGTCGCTCCTCGGGAACCTCCAGTATTCACCGGAGGGTCAGCTGCTCGCGACGTCGTTCGTCGACTTCCTCGCCGCGACCGCGCGGGACGTGCCGGAGATCGAGGTCGGCCACCTCGTCACTCCCTCGACCACCGGCCCCGAGGGGATGCGCGGGGTCGGCGAGGGCGGAGGGACGGCGCTCTCGGTGCTCGCCTCCGCGATCGAGGATGCGCTCGCGCCGTTCGGCGCCCGATTCGACGACTCGCACTTCACGCCGGAAGGGATCCTGGACGGGATCCGCTCCGCCCCGCCGGGGGTCGTCCGCCCGGCTCCGCCCCCCCCGCCGGCGGGCCGGTCGAGGGGGGCGAAGGGAGACCGAAAGCGCCCGGCCACGGCGGCCCATCGACCCCCCGGGAGGTCGAGCCGATGAACTTCGAGGGGCAGTACAGCTTGAATGCCCCGCGCGAGCGGGTCTGGACGACGATCCGCGATCCGGCGAAGCTCGCCTCCGCGTTCGACGACTTCCGGGACCTCGCGATCGTCTCCCCGACCGTGTTCACCGCGAACGGGAAGGTCGGGGTCTCGGTCATTCGCGGCACGTTCCGGTTCCGATTCGAGGTCGTCGAGGAGTCGGCCCCGACGCATCTCGTGACCGTCGTCCGCGGCCGCGGGATCGGCTCGGCGGTCGACCTCAAGATCGACGTCCGCCTCGAGGAGCGCGGCGCGACGACGGACCTCCTCTGGGCCGCGTCCGTCCAGGTCAGCGGCACGCTGGCCGGGATCGCGCAACGCCTGCTGGAGCAGTCGGCGGAGCGGACGATCCGCGACGTCTTCGAGAACCTCAAGAAGGTCGTCGAGAGGTAAGCCGCCGGGCGCCGGCTCACGCCCCGGCCCGGCAGGCTTCTACGATCGCGCGGAACTCGTCGTCGGTCAGGAACCGGCGCTCGGACTCGGCGCGTGCCTTGACGCGACGCACCACCTCCTCGATCCGGTCGGCGGGGAGCGCAAGGCCGAGCTCGGAGAGCTTGTACTCGATCGCGTGGCGCCCGCTCTTCTTGCCGACGACGACCCCGTAGCGGTTGCCGACGAGCTCGGGGCTGTACGCCTCCGAGCCGAGATGGTAGCGCGCCCAGCCCGCGACCGAGATCCCGGATTCGCGGGTGAACGCCCGTGCCCCGACGACCGGGTAGTTCGCGGGCAGCGGTACGCCGCTGTGCTCGGCGACGACGTGCGAGAGCTCGGCGAACTTCTCGAGGCGGAGGGACGACGGCACGCCGTAGAGGAGCTCGAGCGCGAGCGCTACGTGCTCGAGCGGCGCGTTCCCCGTCCGCTCGCCGAGGCCGTTCACGGAGGCGTGGATGACCGACGCCCCCGCGAGGGCGCCCGCGAGGGACGTCGCGACCGCGAGGCCGAAGTCGTTGTGGGTGTGGACCTCGATCGGGAGCGGGGAGAACTCCCGGACGAACCGCCGTACGATCCGCGCGTAGCCGTCGGGGCTGGACGCGCCGAACGTGTCGACGACCGCGAGCGCGTCCGGACGGGCCTTTTCGACGACCGCGCCGAAGACGCGACGCAGGAACTCCCAATCGCCCCGGGTCGTGTCGACGCCGAAGAAGACCGTGTAGAGCCCGTGGGACTTCGCGTAATCGATCGCGCGGACCGCGCGGCCGATGACGTCCTCGGGCGGCCAGTCGAACTGCTTCAACTTCGGCACCCCGACCGGGCCCTCGCAGACGATCCCCTCCACGTCGCACGCACGCGCCGCGTCGATGTCCTCGAGGAGGAGCCGGCCGAACCCGAAGACGCGGGCCGAGAGGCCGAGGTGGGCGATCGCCTTCACCGCGACGCGGTCCTCCTCCGAAACGACCGGGAAGCCCGCCTCGAGCCGGGGGACCCCGACCTCGTCCAGCTTCCGCGCGATCGCGACCTTGTCCTCCGTCCGGAAGACGACCCCCGGTGTCTGCTCGCCGTCGCGCAGCGTGACGTCGTAGAGCGACACGGGGTGGTCGAGGAGGGGCACCGACGGCCCGTCGACCTCCTCGAAATCGTAGCGACTGACCCAGTGATGCTCCCCTTTCCACGGTTCCGCGTTGGTCACGGCGGTCTCCCCGACGGCCGAGGTGGCGGAACCCCGATAAGCGTTGGGGGGTAGGGAGCTCGGAAGGCCCCGGCGATCGCGCGCGAGGGAGATCAACGGCCCTCTTCGACGACCCGGTTGCGCTGCTGGCCGAGCCCCTCGACCTCGGTCTCGACGAGGTCGCCGTGCTTCAGGAAGAACGGAGTCGGGTCCGGCTTACGGAACGCGGCGACCCCGGCGACGGTGCCGGTCGAGATGATGTCGCCGGGCTCGAGCGTGACCCACGAGTAGTGGGCGACGATCTCGGGGAGCGTGACCGAGAGGTGGTCGGTCGAGGAGACCTGGCGCGGGTCGCCGTTGACCTTGAGCTCCATCTTCAGGTGGTGCGGGTCCGGCACGGCGTCCGCGGTGACGAGCCACGGGCCGAAGACCGCGAAGGAATCGAGGTTCTTCCCGAAGTTCAGGAGCCCGCTCTTCATCTCCTCGCGCTGGATGTCGCGGGCGGTGACGTCGTTGAAGACGACGTAGCCGGCGATCGCGTCGCGCGCCTCCTCGACCGAGAGGTGCTTCGCGCGGCGACCGATCACGATCCCGACCTCGATCTCGTGGTCGAGCATCTTCGTGAACGCGGGCTTGACGATCGGGTCGTACGGCCCGATCACCGCGGACGGGCTCTTGAGGAACGAGATCCAGTGGGGCATCGGGAACTCCCAGCCCGCGTCGCTCCCTTCCTTCGCGTGCTCCCGGAAGTTGCCGGCGGTGTGGATGATCTTGCCGGGCCGAGGGACCGGCGCCCGGAGGTGCACCGCCGGTGCGGCGAATACCGTGCGGACCGCTCCGTCCTCGAGCCGCCGCAAGAACGCCGCGTCCTCCGCGAGGCGACGGTCGAGGGCCGTCAGGGCGGAGGTCGCGCGACGGCCGCGACGCAGGAGGTCGATGACCGAGGGGGGTCCGAGCGCGCTCGCCAGCTCCCGCGCCCCGGCCGGTTCCTCGTCGGCCAGATGGCGCTCCAGCGCGCGGTGGGCGTCGACGATCCGGTCGCCCACGACGAGCCCCGCGCGGGGCTCGCCGTAGTACGGTTCGTCGTAGGTTACGAGCTTCATCGAACGCTCCTCCGCCGGGGCGCCGCAAGCCCGGTCGTGGGCGCGGGCGCGTCGGCCATTGGGACGACCCGGAACCGGGTCCGCGTGTATATCGGTTGTCCCTGGTCGAGGAAGACGTCGTCGCGTCGCCGCTCGTTCGCGAGCTGTGCGCGCAGCTGCCGGGTCCCGTCGGCGTCGTAGCCCGCGGCGCCGTCGTGCAGCACGACGCCGTAGTCCTCCCGCGCTCGTTCCGGGCTCACTACTTCGTTCTTCACGTCCCGGACCACCGCCGCCGGCTCCCGCCGGAGCGGCGAGCCGTAACCCCCGCCACCGGGGGTCCGCAGGAAGAGGGTCCCACCGGCCGGGATCGAGAAACTGCCCTTCCCGATCTCCGGCCCCTCCTCGGATCGAGCGTCCGTCGCGACGACGACCCGGCCGTAGAGCCCGGGGTACCCCCCGAAGAGGCCGTACGGCGACAGGAAGATCCGGTCGGTGTTCACCGTGAGCTCGGCCGGGGCGCCCACCGGTCCGATCCTCCATCGGACGGCGAGGCCCCCTCGGAACTCGCCGGGGCCCCCCGAGTCGGGAGCGAGCGAGTACTCGTACGACACCCACGGAAAGTGGGTCTCGAAGACTTCGAGAGAGATGTGGGCCGGGAATCCCCCGAGCTTCGCCCCGACGACGGCCCCCATCCCATCCTTCGTCGGTCGGGCCCCCATCCCGCCCGGCGGGGTGAGGTACCACACGTAGTACCGCCCGCTCCGGGGGTCGACGCCGCCGGCGCTGACGTTGAACGTCGTCCCCATGTCCGCGGCCGGCACGCGGTCGCGCAGCGCGATCGCGAGCGCCGCCCAGACCGCATCCGTGATCCGGTGGTTCGTCTCGGTGTTCCCGCCGACGACCGCTGCCGGAAAGCGAGCGTGGACGACCGTTCCCTCGGGCGCCGTGACGTGGATCGGGCGGTAGCAGCCGTGGTTCGTCGGGATGCGGTAGTCGCTGAGGCAAAGGACCGAGTTGTAGGTCGCCGAGCAGAGGACGCCGAAGGTCGCGTTCAGCGGACCGCGAACCTCGAGATCACTGCCGGTGTAGTCGAAGTAGAGGTCGGAACCTCGGACCGTGACCCGCGCGTGGATCTTCACCGGCCGGTCGAGGTCGATCCCGTCGGAGTCGAGGAAATCCTCGAACTCGTAGGTGCCGGGGGGCCACTGCGCGATCTCGGCCCGGAGGAGCGCCTCCGAGTGGTCCTTCGCATACCGACATGAGGCGCGCACCGCCGCGGCCCCGTACCGCCGGACGATCTCGAGGATCCGCGTCCGGCCGGTCTCGCACGCCGCGACCTGGGCCCGCAGGTCGCCGCGCATGTAGTGCGGCGTTCGGACGTTCGCGAGGAGCAGTTCGAGGACCGCCCGGTTCGGGTGCCCCCGCTCGTACAGCTTGAGCGGAGGGATGCGGACGCCTTCCTGGAAGATCGTCGTCGAGTCACCGGCGAACGAGCCCGGCCGTGCCCCGCCGATATCGCCGTGGTGCCCTCGATTCGCGGGGATCAGGAAGAGCTCGTCGTCGTGGAAGACCGGGAGGAGGATCGTGACGTCGGGGAGATGGTTGCCGCCGCGGAACGGGTCGTTGTGGATCACCACGTCCCCCGGCGCGAGGTTCTCGGCCCCGATCTCGTCCAGGGCCGCTCGGACCGAGGACTCCATCGTGCCGAGTTGCGGGGGGTTGCTGACCGACTGGGCGACCATTTCGCCCTCGGGGTCGACGATCGCGCAGGAGAAGTCGTTGATCTCGTTGAAGATCGGGTGAAAGGAGGTCCGCTTCAGCGTCACCCCCATCTCGCGGGGGACCGACTGGAGGAGGCCCCGCAGCACCTCGAGGGTGAACGGGTCGCGATCGGGCTCTGGGGACGACGCGGGTCGGGGTCTCCGTCGGGGGCGCGCGGTCATCTCCGCCTCCGTGGGCGTTTACCCAGCGTCGCGAGGAGGTTTCCGAAGCGATCGATCCGGGAGTCCGATCCCGCCGGAAGCACGAGCGTCGTGTCGAGTTGCTCGACGAGCGCGGGGCCGCGGATCCGGTGGCCCGGACGCAAGCGGGCTCGGTCGTACACCGCCGTGCGGACGAAGCGACCCTCCTCGGCGGAGTAGGCTCGTCGCTCTCCCTTGCGAGCGACCGACGGCGACGGGTCGGCGACCGACGGCAGTCGCTCCGGACGAGGTCGCGGGACCGCCGCGCTGCCGAGCAGCCGCAGGGTGATGATCTCGACTTGAGCGGCTTCGTCTCGGTAGGCGTAGTGTTGTTCGTGCTGCGCGTGGAAACGCCGCTCGACCTCGCGCAAGGAACGGTCCGTGAACCGCCCCGAGGGAGCCGCGATCGGCAGTTCGTGGGCCTGCCCCTGATAGCGCATCGCGAGCGCCCGGTGGAGTCGGACCTTCCTCCGCGCCGCACCCTGTCGGAGGAGGTCCTCGGTCACCTCCTGCTCGAGGAGGGTCCAGGTGCGTCCGAGGGTCGCGAGGTCGATCGTCCGGGTCGTCCCCACGAGCGAGCGCATGCGCTCGACCTTCAGGTCCGAGACCAGGAGGCCGAGCGCCGAGAAGTTCCCCGGGATCCGGGGGTAGACGACCGTTGGGATCCCGGCCTCCGAGGCGAGGGCCCCCGCGTGGAGCGGACCGGAGCCTCCGAAGCCGACGAGCGCGAAATCTCGGGGGTCGTAGCCGCGCTCGACGGAGACGACCCGCATGGAGCTCGTCATGTTCGCGTTGACGATCTGGATGACCCCGAGCGCCGCCGACTCCGCCGAGCGGCCCAGCGGGCGACCGACCCGCTCCTCCATGACCCGTTCCGCGCGTCCCCGGTCGAGGCGCATCTGCCCGCCGAGGAAGTACTCGGGGTCGAGGTACCCGAGGAGGAGGTTCGCGTCGGTGACCGTCGGCGCACTCCCTCCGAGGCCGTAGCAGGCCGGACCCGGGCTCGATCCGGCGCTCTCGGGGCCGACCCGGAGCGCACCGCCCGCATCCAGGCGTGCGAGCGTACCGCCGCCCGCCCCGATCTCGACCAGGTCGGTCACCGGGATGCCGACGAAGTGGTCGTCCCCGATCCAGAAGTTGGTCGTCGTCTCCGCCCGATAGTCCCGGACGATGCAGACTTTCGCGGTGGTGCCCCCGACGTCGAGCGAGAGGAGGTGGCGAACGCCGAGCTGACGCCCGAGCCACTCCACCGCCGCGACGCCGGCGGCGGGTCCGGACTCGAGCAGGTAGACCGGCCGCTCGCGCGCGAACGTCGACGTCATGATCCCGCCGTGGGACTGCATGATGTTCACCCCGCCGGAGAAACCGCGGGCGGCGAGCTCGGACTCGAGCCGCTCGAGATAGGCGCGGACCTTCGGCTGGATGAAGGCGTTCACCACCGTCGTGCTCGTCCGCTCGTACTCCCGGATGACGGGCAGGACGTCGCTCGATGTCGAGACGGGGATCCCGGGGAGCTCCTCCCGGAGGATCTCGGCGGCGTGCTGCTCGTGGGACGGCCGAAGGAACGAGAAGAGGAACGAGACCGCGACCGCCTCCGTCCCGTCGGCGCGCATCGCGCGGGCCGCGCGCCGGACGCCCTCTTCGTCGAGCGGGATCGTCTCGACCCCGGTCGCGTCCACTCGTTCGGCCACCGTCCATCGTCGAGCGCGGGGGACCAGGGTTCCCCGGCCGCCGACGTAGTCCTGCGGGAGGTCCTTGTCCAGATTGTAGGTGTCCCGCGGGTCGTTGATCGCCCGCTGCCCCCGCCGGATCTCGAGCACGTCCCGGAACCCCTCGGTCGTCAGCAGGGAGGTCACGGCGCCTTTCCGTTCGACGAGCGCGTTCGAGCCCTGGGTGGTGGCGTGCGCGAAGAAGTCGATCTCTCGGGGTTCGATGCCGGCCTCGGCGATACCCTGAAGGATCGCTTGCTGGAGATCGTCCGGCGTGGTGAGGACCTTGATGATCCGGACCCGGCCCCGCGCGTCCGAGATCACGAGGTCCGTGAACGTTCCGCCGATGTCGACACCCACCCGGACCCTTCGGGAGACCGGCCCGCCCCGGCTCACCAGAGCACCCGACCTCCGTTGATCAGGACCGCCTCGCCGGTGATGAACGCGGCGTCGTCGGAGCACAGGAAGACCGCGAGCTTCGCCACCTCCGCCGGGTGCGTGAAGTCCCCGAGCGGGGTCGCCTGCTTGATCTGGGCGATCTTCTCGGGGGTCATATCCGGCCGCGCGAGGATCGCCGGAGTGTCCATGAACCCCGGCGCGATCGCGTTGACCTGGACGTGCGGGGCGAGCTGGAGGGCGTAGGACTTCGTGAGCCCGAGGAGCGCGTACTTCGAGGCGGCGTACGGCGGCGACCGCGCGCTTCCCGTGATCACGACGTCCGACGCGACGAAGAGGACTTTCCCACGCGGGTTGCGCGCGAACCGAGGCGCCGCGGCCTGGGTCATGAGATAGGCGCCCCGCGCGTTGGTGTCCATCACCTCATCCCAGGCGAGCCGGTCGATCCCTTGGGGCGTGCGGCCCGTGACCCCGGCGTTGTTCACGAGGATGTCGAGCCGCCCCCACCGGGCGTCGAGTTCGCGGAAGAGTTCGGCGACCTGGGCGGGGTCCCCGACGTCGGCGGAGAAGAGGTCGCTCGCCCCGTTCCGAGCGGTGATCCCGTCGTGGACCGCATTCGCCTCGGCACTCGCGCGACGCTGAACGAGGCCGACCCGCGCCCCTTCCGCGGCGAAGGCACGCGCGATCTCAGCGCCGAGCCCCCGCGATGCCCCGGTGACGAGGGCGTTCTTCCCTCTCAATCGCTCCAACGTCGGACCCTTCGAGCGGCGCGGGCGCTCCACCAGCCGGGGGTCCATATCGCTTGCGGCGCCGGGATCGCGGGACGCGTCCCGCGAACCGAACCGGCGGTCCGCGGGAGCCGGTCGAAGAGCATTACTCCTCGGAGCCCGCCGACGAGCGCAGGCTCTCCCCGCCGTCAACGACCAGGGTCTCGCCCGTGATGAACCGGGCCATATCCGAGGCGAGAAACACGACCGCGGCCGCGACGTCGTCCGGCTCGCCCCAACGACCGCGAGGGATGTGCCGACGGATCGCTTCCCGCGGGCCCGGCGTCTCGTGGAGCCCCGCGGTCATCGGGGTTCGAACCCACCCCGGTGCGACGGCGTTGACCCGCACCGCCGGCGCGAGGGCGAGCGCGAGGCTCCGGGTAACGGAGAGCACGCCGGCCTTCGCGGCGCCGTAGGCGAGAAAGTCCGGTACCGCGAGTAGCCCGCTGATCGACGCGACGAAGACCACCGAGGCCCCGGAGGTCGCAAAGTGGGGTCGGGCGGCCCGCACCAGGGAGTACGGACCGACGAGGTTCGTCTCCAGCGTGGTCCGCCAGGCCGGCACCGTCACGGCCTCCCAACCTGCCGGGCCACCGACCCCGGCGTTCGGCACCGCGACGTCGATGCGGCCGAGCTGACCGCGCGCCTTCTGCACGAAGTCCTCGGTCTCGTCCGGGTCCGCCGCGTCGCTGGGGAAGGCGATCGCACGCCGGCCGAGGCGTTCCACCGCGGTGATGACCTCGCGCGCGGCGCGCGCCTCCTTCCGGTAGCTGAAGGCGACGTTCGCCCCTTCGCCGGCCAGCGCGAGCACGATGGCGCGCCCGATCCCGCGCGAACCGCCCGTCACGAGGGCGACCTTACCGGCGAACTGCGGCGTGTCGTTCATCGGAGCGGTACCCCCCCGTCGATGCCGAGGACGAGTCCCGTCACCCAGTCGGCCTCGAGGCTCAGGAGGTAACGGACCGCCGGTGCGACGTCGTCCGGGTCGCCCCATCGGCCGAGCGGGGTCGCCTTCGCGACCGCCGCGTGGAACAAAGGGTCGGAGTGGCCGGCCCGGTTGATGTCCGTCCGAATGAACCCCGGCGCGACCGCGTTGACCCGGATCCGGGGAGCGAACTCGAGCGCGAGGGCGCGCGTCGCTTGCTCGACACCGGCTTTTGCGGCCTGGTAAGCGACGGCGCCGGCCTGCGCGTGGGCGCCCAGTACGGAGGAGACCGTTACGACCGCGGGTCGGACGCTCTGCCGGAGATACGGGAGCGCGGCCCGAACGGTCCGGAACGTCCCTTCGAGGTCGGTCCGGAGCACGATCCCGAAGTCGTCGGGCCCGACCTCCTCCGTCGCGTCGCCCCGGTAAACGCCGGCGCAGGTCACGACCCCGTCGAGTCGCCCTTTCCAGTCGCCCGCGGCCCGGACGAGCTTACCCACCGCGTCGCGGTCGCTGACGTCACCCGAGACGACGCGCGCGGCCACGCCGCCCCGAACGACCTCGGCTCGGACCTCTTCGGCCGGCACCGTGTTTGTCCCGCGGTGGTGGACGACGACGTCCGAACCGGCCCGCGCGAGCTCGAGCGCGATCGCGCGACCGATTCCGCGCGAGGAGCCGGTCACGAGGACGACGCGGCCCGAGAGGTCGAACACGAAGGGATAAGGGCGGGGTGGCGGAAAACCCTGCTGAGCGGGGAGGGGGGGAGGCGGGCCGATCGGGGGCACGGAAAGGATAATGGGCGGACCGAGCGGGAAAGTCCCCTACGGCGCTTTCTTGTTCTTCCCCCCGCACGTATCGCACCTCGGATGCCTCGAACGGGAGGCGCCGTCCGGCTCGATCAACTTCGCCTCGGACCGCCTCGTCCGGCCTAGATGTGAATGAGCGAGTGCGCGACGATCAGTACGACGAACAGGATCGAGATCGTGTTCACGACCTTGATGAGCGGGTTGATCGCGGGCCCGGCGGTGTCCTTCGTCGCGTCGCCGACCGTGTCGCCCACGATCGCCGCTTTGTGGGCCTCGGAGTGCTTGCCGCCGAAGTGGCCGGACTCGACGTACTTCTTGCCGTTGTCCCACGCGGCGCCGCCCGTCGTCATCGTCAGCGCGAGCGGGAAGCCCGAGACGATGACGCCCAGGAGCAGGGCCGCGAGCGCGACCGGTCCGAGGAAGAAGCCGACCGCGAGGGGGACCGAGACCGCGATGAGCGCCGGCACCGCGAGCTGGCGGATCGCGGTGACGGTCACGATGTCGACGCACCGACTGTAGTCGGCCTTCGCCTTCCCGTCGAGGAGCCCCGGGATCTCCCGGAACTGCCGGCGGATCTCAAAGACCATCTTCTCGGCAGCAACGCCGACCGCGTTCATCAGGTACGACGTGAAGAAGAACGGCAGGACCGCCCCGATCACGAGCCCGGCGACGACGAGCGGGCTGCTGAGCGTCAGGAGATTGGTGAAGACGCCCCACGGCTGGCCCCAGGTCGACGCCGCCGCGAACGTGTACGCCGCGAAGAGGGCGAGGGCGGCGAGGACCGCGGAGGCGATCGCGTAGCCTTTCGTGACCGCCTTCGTCGTGTTCCCGACCGCGTCGAGCGGGTCGGTGATCGCGCGCGCCTCGGGGGGGAGGTTCGCCATCTCGGCGATCCCGCCCGCGTTGTCGGTGATCGGACCGAACGAGTCGATCGCGATGATCATCCCCGTGACCGAGAGCATGCTCGCGGCGGCGAGACCGATCCCGTAGAGGCCGAGGTAGGCATTCGGTGCCGTCGACGTGCCGTTCCACCCGGCGGCCGCGTAGGCGATCAGCGTACCCGCGACGACCACGATCCCGGGCATCCAGGCCGACTCGAGGCCGACCGAGAGGCCACTGATGACCGTCGGGCCGGCCCCGGCTTGGGACGCCTCGGCGATCTTGTGGACCGGGTGGTACTCGGCGCTCGTGTAGTAATCGGTGATCACGACGATCAGGATCATCACGACGAGGCCGACCGCCGTCGCGACGAAGAGCCCCGGGCTCCCCTTCATGAAGTAGTAGTCGAGGAGGTAGAGACCGACGAACCCGACGACGGTCGTCGCGATCAGGCCCTGGTAGAGGGTCCCCATGATCGACCCGCCCTTCCGCATCCGGACGAAGAACGTCCCGACGATCGTCGCGAGGATCGCCCAGGCGCAGACGAGCAAGGGATAGAGGACCGCGTTCGGGAACGCGGCGATCGGGTTGGGGGAGAGCGCGATCTTGTCGATGAGGTAGGCGAGCAGCATCGCGGCCATCGCGGTCACGACGTACGTCTCGAACAGGTCCGCCGCCATCCCGGCGCAGTCGCCGACGTTGTCGCCCACGTTGTCCGCGATGACCCCTGGGTTCCGCGGGTCGTCCTCGGGGATCCCCGCCTCGACCTTCCCGACGAGGTCGGTACCAACGTCGGCGCCCTTCGTGTAGATCCCGCCGCCGACGCGCGCAAAGAGGCTCATCAGGGACGCGCCGAAGAGGAGGCCGACCATGTCGAGGACGTTCCCGCCGAACGCCCAGTAAAATCCGACGAGCTCGAGGAGCGCGAGACCCGCGACGAAGAGGCCGGTGACGCTCCCTCCGCGGAAGGCGAAGCCGAGGGTCGAGGGAAGGTTACCGGAACGCGCGTGGGCGGCCGTCCGCACGTTCGCCCGGACGCTCACGAACATCCCGACGGCGCCCGCGAGCGCGCTGCCGGCGACGCCGAAGACGAATCCGACCGCGAGCCGAGCTCCGATGCCGGTGACCCCGAAGGCGAGCGCGATCACGATCGCGAGGACGATCGCGACGGCGAAGACGACCGTGTACTCGCGGCGGAGGAACGCGTTCGCGCCCTCGCGGATCGCGCCGCTGATCTCGCGCATGCGTTCGTTGCCTTCGTCCTCCCGCAGGACGAGCGCTGTCTGGACGCCACCGTAGGCGAGGCTGAGGATTCCCGCGAGGACGATCAGAAGCTCTAGTTGGCCTGTCGAAAGACTCATCCACTTACTCCGAAATTCGAGGCGGCTGAACCGAGCGCTTAATAAAGGCTTGCGGAGGACCGCGGCGCCGAGGTCGGGCTCGAGCGCTACTACTATATTGCGAGACGGCCCACCACTCCTCGATGATCCCGACCCCGACGCCCGGCGACGCCAACGCCCGCCGTTCGCGCGTCACGTGCGGGGTCTGCGGCCAACCGATCGAACTCGCGCGCCTGCGCGATCACCTGCGCTCCGAGCACGGGTCGAACAGCGCGGACCTGGACCAGCTCTACCTCAACGCACGGATCGAGGCGAAGCGCCACCGTCGCTCGCAGACCCGCTAGGGGTCGAACGCGCGCGTCCGCACTCGGTCCCGGACGAGCGCCGCGAACTCGGGCCGCGAGATCGTTCGGGTCTCTCGGGATCCCCGGGTCCGCACCGTCACGGTCCCGTTCGCCGCCTCGGTATCGCCGAGGACCAGCACGTAGGGGATGCGGTCGACCTCGGCGGTCCGCACCCGCTTCGCGATCGACTCCTCGGGAGCAGCGACCTCCACGCGGATCTGCTCCGCGCGGAGCTCGTCCGCGAGGCCCTGGGCCGCCGGCGCGTGCCGGTCCGCGATCGGCAGGACGCGGACCTGCACCGGCGAGATCCACGGAGGGAAACGTCCCGCGCAGTGCTCGATCAGCACTCCCGTGAATCGCTCCAAGCTACCCAGGATCGTGCGGTGGATGACGACCGGGGTGTGGAGCTGACCGTCCGCGCCCTGGTACTCGAGGCCGAAGCGGAGCGGCAGCTGGTAGTCGAGTTGGATCGTTCCGGTCTGCCAGGGTCGCCCCAGCGAGTCGCGGATGTGGATGTCGATCTTCGGCCCGTAGAACGCCCCTTCGCCCGGAGAGACCCGGTACGGCACGCCGGACTCGTTCAGCACCTTGCCGAGCGTCGCCTCCGCCCGGTCCCACGCCGCCGCTTCCCCCATGAAGTTGGCCGGTCGGGTCGAGAACTCGTACGACCATTCGAATCGGAACGTCGTGAAGGCGTCCCGGATCCAACCGAGGAGGTAGCGGACCTCCCCCTCGACCTGCTCCTCCGTCACGAACAAGTGCGCATCGTCCTGCACCATCTCCTGCACGCGGGTCAGGCCGTGGAGGGTGCCACTCGCTTCGAGCCGGTGGAGCGGCGCGAACTCCGCGAGGCGCAGCGGTAGCTCCCGGTAGCTTCGGGGTCGGGACCGGAAGATCAGCATCCCGCCGGGGCAGTTCATCGGCTTCCAACCGAACTGCCGGTTCCCCACGGTCGATAGGAACATGTTCTCGCGGTAGTGGTCCCAGTGGCCGCTCGTCTCGTAGACCGACTGCGCGAAGAGCTGAGGGGTCCGCACCTCAAGGTAGCCCGCTCGATCGAGGTGCTCCCGCACGAACTTCTCGATCTCGCGGAGGAGGATGATCCCTTTCGGGAGAAAGAACGGAAACCCGGGCGCCTCGTCGACGAACAGGAACAACTCCTGTTTCGTACCGATCGTCCGATGGTCGCGGGCTTCCGCTTCCGCGCGGAGTTTGAGGAACGCTTCGAGCTGCGCGTGTCGGGGGAAGCCGACACCCCGGATCCGCTGAAGCGAGCCGCCGGACTCCGTACCCTCGCGCTCGATTCCCGAGAACCCCAGGATCTGGACTCCTTGGAGCCAGCTCGTGTCCGGGACATGAGGCCCGCGACACAGGTCGATGAAGCCGCCGGTCTCGTAGACCGACACCGGCTCGCCGGCGGGGACTTCGGAGAGGTAGCGCAACTTGTGCGGGTTGCTCGCGAAGATCCGCTCGGCGTCGGCCTTGGTGACCTCCCGGCGGAGGAATGGCTCGCGTCCCGCCACCGACCGTTGCATCGCGGCCTTGATCTGGTCGAGGTCGGCGGGCAGGAGCGGCCGCACGTCAAAGTCGTAGTAGAATCCGTCGTCGGTCGGGGGTCCCACCGTTGGCTTGGCGTCGGGGATCGTCTCGACGACCGCCTTCGCAACGAGGTGCGCGGAGGAGTGCTGGAGAATGTCGCGCCCCGCCCGGTCTTCGAAGGTCAGCGGAGCGAGAGTGCCGTGGCGGTCGAGCGGCCGAGTGAGGTCCACGGGCACACCGTCGACCAGCGCCGCGAGGAAGCCGTCGGCCTTCTCGGGAGCCCAGCTGGCGAGAACGCTTCCGGTCAGGGTCCCGCGATCGACCGCCCGCTCGGCGCCGTCGGGGAGTCGAATCTTGAGTGAAGTCGAGCCGGCCATCGATAGGATCCAGATCGCCGACCTCGTTCTGGCCTAAAACGGTTCGGTCCGTAGCGTGCTCTAGCAAGAATGGCCTCGGCCGGCCAGCCTCGGAGCCGTCTCCGGCTTGGCCGATGTGCGGTTCCGATCTGCCACCTCACTTGCCTCGCACGAACGGGTGGGGGCGTGGAGTCTGGGGGGCGACGACTACCTCCCCTTCGCTTCCTTCTACGGCCCGGTCAACGGCGAGCTCTCCGCGATGCAATGGGGGCCTATCGTCCGCGTGACCGTGAGTAGAAACGGGACGGCGGTCAGTCCGATGGCGGCGAGCCGGTGGGTCCCGAACAAGGCGGCGAGCGTCGGACTCGCTGCGGGCGCAGCGGTGGCGACGGGAGTATTCCTGGCTCGCGAGCGCCGGAAAAGGGATCGGTCCCGCGTAGCCGGACATCCCTTGGGTTCACGACTGACTGCGACGGGTCCACCGTCGTTTCCGGAACAGCTCGCGGGTCTCCGCGGGGTGCCCCCTGCCCGCCTCCCCGGAAGGGGAATTTGGCGCTCCCGGAGGGCAGATCCCTGTCGTGCGCTCAGCTCGCCCATCACTCATCATGGCTCAGCTGGTTCTGGTTCTCATCATCGCGCGTCGATCGGGATCTCACGGTCGTTCTTGGTCTGGCGAGTGGGGGCCCATCGCCGCGAGGACTCCGTCCAGGTGGAAGATGCCGCCGGTGGCCCCGGCGGCGGCGAGGCGCGGGACGTCGCTCGGAGACAGAGTTCCGTCGACCCACGTCGGCCCTCCGGCCGCGACCGCCGCGATCATCGACCAGTCCGGGTCGGTCTCCCGGGGCGAGAGCACGATGGGGGTGAGGCCGATCGTCCTCGCGGTACGAACGATCTCGAGCGGATCCGTCGTCCCCCACCCCGGGTCGACGGTTCCGAGCGCTCCGTCTACCGTTTCCAGCTCGAAGACGAGATCGGTCGAGAGTCGCCACGCGCGCTTGAGCTCCTTCGGGCCCCGCAGATACGCGCTGGAAAGCACCGCCCGATCCGCGCCGGCGACCAGGACATCGATCGCCTGGTCGGCTTTGCGCACCCCTGAATCGACCCAGAGCGGCATCTCGCGCGACAGCTCCTGGATGTACTCGAGCTGCGGGTCGTTCGTCTCGAGCCCATCGAGGTCCGCGAGGTAGAGGAACGGGTAGTTCGGGGAGAGCTGGTCGAGGACCTCGAAGACATCGAACTCGGCCCCCGAAGGCAGTCGAGCCGGGATCGGGCCTTCCGGCCCCGGAAGGCAGACGACGCCCCGGCGGAGAAGGAGGCACGGGGCCAGCGACGGCCCCGTAGATCGAACCCCCGCCTTCGCGAGCCGGAGGGAGGACGAGGGGGTCACGGGCGACCGACCCCGCGGAGGCTTTTCCCCCTTCCCCGTCGGTAGGCAAGGGCTTTTGGTCCCGCCGAGCCCTCGGCCCCGGGCCAGGAGGTGGAGGGCAGCTGACGGTGGTCCGCGCCGGCAACGGCCGGCCGCTGAGGAAAGTCCCCACTTCGGGGAACACGGGGTCGGGTGGGAGCCCGACGGGCGAGAGTCCGAGCTCCGGAGCAGCCACGACACAGTCCGATGGTACGGTGAAGGTGTTGCACCGGAGGTTCCATCGGGATATGATGAAACGGCCGCCTCCCCGGAAGCAAGCCCTGACCGGCGGGATGAGGTGTTCCCCTGACCGTCGAGGAGAGCGCGCAGTCGAATGCTGCCTGAACCAGAATGGGGCTTACTACCACGACCTGGCCGCTCCGGCGGGCAACCGCCGGGGCGTTAGCCCCTCAAACCGTGTTTTCGTGGCCCGACGCCCAACGGAAACTATGGCCGCCCGGAACTGCCGAGGTCGAGTACGCCGAATTAGCTCGCGTCAACCCAGCCGTTCGGTCCTTCACCGACCACAGCGACTCTGAGCCAAATCCTTCTGACCCCGGGAAATCGGGCCCATTACCCACTTTTCTCTCCACCAGGAGCCCACAGTTCTACTCCGGTTGGCGAGCCTGGAGGGACGAGACTTGCGCTCTGACGAGAGTCTCGTCCGGCTACCTTGGTAGCTCTGCCGCTCAGCCCCACCCCGCCATGTGGAGCTCTCTCGCCGATGCCGGGCTGGCTCCGCCCGCTCGCGCTCGCGAATCCGCTCACCGGTCTCGTCGACGCGCTTCGTGTCAGTTCGCGAAAAGAGGGGGCAGAATATCGCGAACTCACACTTCGCACGCAGATTTTGCGCGGCGAGACCGGGCTCTTCCCGCTCTCGGACGGCTTTACTGCTCTGATCGGCGTCCCGGTCGCCTTGACCCTGATCGAGTCCCGGCTCTACCCCCGCATGGCTCGGTAGGGACCCGGTCCGGCGGCGCCTCTCACGGGGGTGAACCCGGCCGGGAACCGGCGACCCGGGACTACGGGCCCGATGGCCGCGCCGCGAGGCGGGGCGACGCGGATCGGTGGGCGATCCCATAGATGCTGAGGAGCACGAGACCGACACCGACGAACTGGATCGCGGAGAGCCGCTCGGAAAAGATCACCGCCGAAGCAGCGAGGGCAACCACCGGGACGAGGAAGACGTAGGCGCTCAGCGTGACCGCGCGGGTGCGACCGAGCAGTGAGAACCAGATCGCGTACGCGACCGCGGTGCCGATGACACCGAGCCAGAAGACCGCCAGCACGAACAGCGGCGTCACGTGAGGTAGCGGGAGCGGGGCCGCGACGAGCGTGACGGCCAAGAGGGCGACCGTCCCGCCGATGAGCTGGTAGGCGTTCGCCTCGACCATCTCGTCGCGTCGGAAACGACGCTGGAAGAAGACCGTCCCGACCGCCCAGGAGACCGCGGCGACCACCAGGAGGAGGATCGCGGGGACCGAGATGGGGGTCCCTCCTCCCACCCCGACGAGCGAGATCAGCGCGACCCCAAGGAACCCGCCGCCGACGGAGACCCACTGTCGAGCCCCCAGCCGATGGCCGAGGAAGGGGCTCGATAGCAGCGCGACCCACAGGGGAAACGTGTAGATCACGACGGACGCGATCCCCGGCAGGACGTCGCGGGCCGCCCACATCCAGGCGCCGAAGAAGATCGCCGTGTTGGGGATCCCGATCAGGAGGGCGTCACGACGTCCGCGCCGGTCGAGGTAGCCCCAGCCGCGCAGACCACTCACGAGCGGCACGGTGACGAGCGCGCCCGTCCCCGCCCGTGCGCTCGCGAGCCAGAGCCCTCCCGAGGACTCCAAGCCGAGGTTCACGAACGGGTAGTTGAATCCCCACGCGACGACGAGAAGGAGGAACACGATCACCGTCGTCAGCGACCAGGGCGACGCGCCCTCCGAGATCGGTCCGACGCTCACTCCGCGTCGCCCTCCTTCCCGCCGTGTCGACGCGGCAGGACCGCGGGAAGCTCGGTCCGGCTCCGGACGACCGCGTGCACGTCCGGTCCGGGGGCCTCCTCGCCGTGGCGCGCCACGTACGCGGTCCGGAAGCCGAGCCGGGCCGCGGGGGGCAGGTCGTACTCGTAGGCGCCGGAAACGTGCAAAGTCTCCTCGGGGCGCGCCGCGGTCGTCTTGAGAAACCGCACCCAGTGGCCCAGCGCCGGTTTGTACGACCGCACCTCCTCCGCGACGATCGTGAGGTCGACCGAGAGTCCGTTCCGCGAGATCGTCGCGTCGAGAAGGTCACGGTCGATGTTCGACAGTATCGCGACGCGACGTCCCGCTCGGTGCACGGCGTCGAGCGCGGGTCGGGCGTCGGGGAACGTGGGCCACTCCGGCACCGAGGCCGCGATCGCGTCCGCGTCGGCGGCGGAGACCGAGAGCCCGAGTTGCCGTCCGGCGGCGATCGTGCCCTCCGCGAGGAGCGCGCGGGAGGGACGGTAGGGGGCGGTCTCGATCTCTCGCTCTCGCCGGAGGTACGCGTCGAACAGCCGGTCGGCGTCGGCAGCGGTCAGCGGGCGAAGGGACTGCCGTGCGGCGAGAGCGAAACCGGCGCGCCAGTCGACCAGTGTCCCGTAGCAGTCGAACGTGACCCACGCGCCTTCGTCGCGCACGGTGAGGGGAACGACGGACACGGGCTTCCCGTCGGTCATCACGAGGAGCTCGAACGGCGACAGCCGGCAGACGGCGTGGGGGTGGCCGGCCGCGGCCCACACCTCCGGGAGCTCGAGCAGGTCGTAATCGACGAACGTCGGGAGCCCGGTTGGGTGCCCCAGGGGCGGCACTCCCCCGATCGCGAATCCGGTCCGAGAGCGGACGAACTCGGGGTCGGCGCGGTCGAGCGGCTCCCCGACGTACTGCCGCATCCACTGCTCATCGAGCCGATGGTCCCCGGCGACGAGGCACAGGATCGCCGAGCCCGACGAGCGCCCTCGGAACACGAGCGACTTCACGATCTGCCGCTCGCGGCAACCCACCGCGAGGGCCGCCTCCGAGGCCGTACGCGTCGACGACGGCAGCTCTCGGACGCGATTGGGGAGGCCCCGCGCGACGAGCGTCGCGTCGACCCGGCGCGCGGTCGCGTACGCGAGGGTCGACGGCGGCATCGTTCTCGCGGCGCGAACTCGGCTCGGTGTAAAGGGTCTCGCCCGATCCGCGGCGGTGGGGTTCGAACATCCGCCGCACGGATCGACGAGCCGCCCCTTCGCGGGGCGATCCGAGGTCCGCGGAATGGGTGGTCGAGCGCGGGGGAGCGAGTCCGCGGGACGTGGCCGAGTGTGTTTTTGCATCGAAGTACCGCCCGTCCGGATTGGAGAGTCAAGGGGAGGGTGCCCCGGTGAACGGGTGCGAAACGCGCCGACTCCCCGAGTTTAATATACCGCCCGCGTTACGGGTTAACAGCCAACACGGGAAGTGGAACGACGGCCGCGAGGAATCCGGATCGTAAACTTCGCCGAGCCCTGAACGTCTACGATCTGTTCGGGCTCTCGCTGGGAGGCGTCATCGGTTCGGGATGGCTCCTCGGCAGTAACAAAGCGCTCATTACCGCGGGTCCCGGAGCGATCGTTGCCTGGGTCGTGGGCGGGATCCTCGCGATCCTGGTTGCCCTCAGTTGGTCCGAGCTCTCGGCGATGGCGCCGCGGTCCGGTGCGATCGTGCGCTACCCATTCTGGAGCCATGGCAGTTACACCGGGTTCATGTTTGGTTGGGCCTACTTCCTGACCGCCGTATTCGTTCCGGCCATCGAGGTTGAGTCGGTCCTCTTCGGGATCGCCGCGGTGAGCCCGGGTTACACCAAAGCGCTGACCACGACCAAGGTGTTTCTCGGTACCCCCATCCCGGTGCTCACCTCGGAGGGGGTCTTCTTCGCGGCGCTCCTCATGATCGGTTTCTTCTTCCTCAATTACTTCGGTGTCCGGTTGCTCGGCAAGGTCAACACGGTCGTCACTGCTTGGAAGGTCATCATTCCGGTCGTGACGTTTATCACGCTGTTCACGCTGTTCAAATCGGGGAACTTTTCGCTCCTCGCTCCCGGGGCCACCAGCGCGTTCACCCCCTTCGGTTGGACCGCCGTCTTCTACGCGATCCCGACCTCGGGTGTTTTCTTCGCCTATCTCGGATTCCGGCAGGCCCTCGAGTACGGAGGGGAGGCGAAGAACCCGCAACGCGACATCCCCATCGCGACGATCGGGACGCTCGTCATCGCCATCGTGCTCTACACCCTGCTTCAGATCTCGTACATCGGTTCGATCAACTGGGCGAATGCGGGCGTCACTCCGGGGAACTGGGTCGGGCTCGGCTCGAGCTTCTGGTCGATCCTACCGTTGAAGTACGCGGTGTCGGCCGGTAGCGGTGCCTTTTTCGTCGGGTTCGCGATCGTGCTCTTGTTCGACTCCTGGATTTCTCCGTCGGGGACCGCGTGGATCTATCTGGGCACCTCGACGCGAAGCCTGTATGGCCTGTCGGTCGAGGGTTACTTCCCCCGCGCGCTCAACTCGGTGCACGAGACCTGGCGCATCCCTTGGGTCGCCCTGTTGGTCTCGCTCATCGTCGGGACCGCGATTATGGCTCCGCTCCCGAGTTGGTACGAGCTCGTCGGATTAATCACGAGCACGAGCGCACTGACGTACGTCACGGGGGGTGCCATCCTCCCCGTCTTCCGCAAGTATGCCGCCGGCCTCCGTCGACCGTTCCGGCTTCCGGTCCCCTGGGTGTTTGCGGGACTCTCGTTCGTGGCCTCGGCGCTGGTGCTGTTCTGGTCCGGCTTCACGCTGATGACGTGGGTCTTCATCGCCATCTACATCGGCATCGGCATCTACCTCATCTACGCGGTCCCGCTCAAGATGGGGGCCCGCGGGGCGCTGCCGGTCGCACTCGGAGTCCTCACGTTCGTCGTGTTGGGGATCCTGGCGTACTTTGGACCCGTGTACATGGCGAATGAAACGGTCCCCAACACCTTCCTCTGGTCGGTCTCGAACGGGTACTCCGACGTCCTCTACTTTGTGATCTTCGGGCTCTTGACGATGGGGATGCCCCTCGTCATCTGGCGACTGGTTCGCCCCGAGCTTCGTCGCCACGTCTCGGCGGGCTTCTGGATCGGAGTTTGGACGTTCGCTTTCTACCTCGACGAATACTTCTCCGCGTTCGGGCCCGGAACCGCGTTTCCCCACGCGAGCCTGATGGTCTTCCCGGATGGCACGGTCATCGCGATCGTGATCTCCATTGTCATCTTCTTCGTCGCGGTCCTATCCGGCTTCGAGACCGACGAACTCAAAGCGATCGTCGCGATGGGCGGTCTCGTGAAGTCCGACGAAGAAGAGGATGCGACTCCGGCGCCTGCCCCGATGACGCCGGGGGCTTCGTCCCCTTAGTGGGACCCCACGACACCCCGCCCTGAGTCGTGCGGCGGATCCCGAACGCACTCAGCGGAACCGGTACAGCAGCTTCCCGCACTTGTCGCAGACTTGCGAGTCTAGATTCGGCAGGTAGCGGGGATGGGCCGATTGTTGGCAGGTTGGGCACTGGAACCGGACCACGGGGAACGGGGAACCCTGATCGTCCCGTACAAGGTCCATCGGGAGTACCCGGCGAGACGCCGAGGGGTTCCCCATGGCCTCCTCCATGCGGTCCAGGATCGACGCGAACTCCCGGAGTGTCCCCGGAAGCTTGTCGGCGAGCTCCGGACGCTCTGCCGTCTTGATCGTGAGGGTGGCTTCGGTCCCCATGACCGCGATCGTAGGAATGGTGGAGCGCGGATTCGGGGAGAACGAGACCATGCGATGGAGCATGGCCACCACCGACGCGTCATGGAAGATCGGTGCGAGCCGGTCGTCGAAAGGATAGACCGCCCATCGGCGGTCGAGAGTGGGATCCCCGGTGAGCGTGCCTTTGAAGTTACCCTCTCGCCGGCGATAGCGCATGGTGATCCGATCGTGGTCGAACGTGCCGGGGGTCATGACGCCTGGCCGCAGGCCGACGAAGAGCCAGGGCATCGGCTCCTCGGTCGTGCGGTCCGCGTGAGATAGCCATGCACCCGTGGCGAATCCGACCTGCACTCCGGGGGCGAACCGATGCGGTGGCTCGAAGGCGATCTGCCAGAGCCGCCCCGACCATTCGCCGACCAGCGAAGGAGGGGCGGGATGATCACGGGTTCCCGGTACCGGCGTCCACGGCTCCTCATGAAACCCGGGGAATTCCCCGACAAACCGGGCGCGCACGCGCTGCCAGAAATCCTCCGAGTCGGACGGGAGCGCGACACTCGGCATTCGATCGGGCCCCGAGATGACGGCCGACGTCTAAAAGCCCCGCCCCCGACGGCGACCGGGGCCGCGGCGGAGCGGAGGCGGGATCTCGACCGATCGACACCCCTCGGCAGTCCGTTCTCCGAAAGCGCCGGCGGGGTGGGGGCGACCGGAGTGATGCACGGAAGTCCGGCACCCCCGCTCGGGATAACGGACGCAGGGGCCGCTGGGCTGGACGACCACTCGCCCACCCATTCCGACGTGGGCCGGAAGGCCGCCACGGCGGGAGTCCCGATGGCGGCCGTGGTTGACGGGGGGAACGCCGCGGTCGACCTCGGCGCCGGGGGAACGACGATCACTCGGCCGGGATAAGTCCGGGGCGCTGCGCGGCTCGACCGTACGCCGGCCGCGGTTCCGGCTCGGACGGCGTGCTGGGTCCCCGTCGAAGAGTCGAGACGGGCGGAGTCGCCGACTCAACGAGCGAGCTCAAGCGGCGGATCCCGGGGAGCGCCGAGATCTTCCCCGGGTACGATCGTCGAGGGCTCCGTGGGGGTCGAGATACGAATTCGGCGAATGCGGCGGTCGGTGCGACCGACCCGGATCTTTTGCGTCGAGATCCGGACCGACATCCCATGCGCCTTCATCACGTCGAGCATCGGGCCGATCTGACCCCGACCGAGCGTTCCGTACACGACTCCCCCAGAGCTGAAGAACAGGTGGGTTCTTTCGGGGGGGGTGGCGCCGGCATCCGCCCCGAGATCTTCGACGTCGAACCCCAACTCGGGGTCGGCCCATCCGCGGACGATCGCGCCGCGCCAACGTCGAGAGAAGCGGACCCCGACGGCATCGGCTCGGAGGAAGGTGACCGGATTGATGAGGCCCGACCGCAGGCTGAGCACGATGAGCGAGGCGCCGAGCGCAACGAGCAGCGACGCGACGATCGAGTTCGCGAGCGCCCTCCCCGACAGGTTGACGGCGAGCTCGAAGGCTCCGATCACGATGAACACGGCCCCGACCACGACCCCGAACGTGGTGGTCGGGCGGCGACGCCGAATCAGGTATCGAGATTCGTCCGAAAGGTCGAGGGCCAGCTCGGCCCCCGGAGCGGAGAGCGACGAGCTCCCGGGTACGAGGTTGCCCACGGAGAGCGAACACCGTCCCGTGATAAAGCATCGATGTGGCTCCGCCCTCGCCGAGGCTCCTCTCGCCGGGGGAGCGGGGTGCCAAGGCTGGCGAGGAGTGCGCCGGGCGCGTAGCGGAGCGGGGGGCGAAGCGCTGGCTCGCGCGTCGCCGATCGGTGCCCACCGCGAGCTCCCCCCATTGGGCCACGCGACCGGCCCCGATGCCGGGGACCGTGGGTCCTCCGAACGGCCCGGACTCGACCGTCCCCGTACTCATTCGGCGCGGTAGGCAGGACGCAGGCCCCGGGCGGCGCGAGCGTCCTTCGCGGGGCGCCGCCGATCAGGTCGCGGAGGCGGACGGAGGTAAGGTCAGCGGTGCCTGCGCGCGGCCCACCCCGTAGATGCTGGCCAGAACCAGGGCGACACCGACGATCTGGACCGGCGCGAGCCGCTCGTGGTAGAACACCGCGGAGGCCAGGAGGGCGATCAACGGGACGAGGAAGACGTACGCGCTTAGAGTCGCCGCGCGCGTCCGCACCAGGAGGTGGAACCAGATCGGGTACGCCATCGCGGTCCCCAAAACTCCGAGGAAGAGCACGGACTCGATCAGGCCGGGGGTCGCGACCGGGAGCGGGTACGGTGCGAGGACCAGCGTTGCGACGAGGAGGGCTCCCGTCCCGCCGAAGAGCTGGTAGGCGTTCGCCTCGAGCGCCTCCTCGGGGCGGAACCGCCGCTGGAAAAGGACCGTGCCGATCGCCCAGGCGACGGCGGCGCCCAAGAGCTCGAGGATCGCGATCGGCGAGTTCGAACCGCCACCGGCCCAGACCTCGGAGAAGAGCCCGACCCCGACGAAGGCGACCGCGACCGAGACCCAGTGGAGGCGGCCGAGCCGGTGGTGGAGGACCGGGACCGAGAGGACCGCCACCCAGAGCGGGAAGGTCACTACGAGGACCGACGCGTAGCCCGGGAGCACGTAGCTCGTGGCCCACATGAACAACGCGAAGAACGCCGCGGTGTTGGGGAGGCCGATCAGGAGCGCGTCCCGCCGACCGCGCGCGTCGAGCGTCCCCCAGCCGCGCAGCCCCGTGAGGATCGCGGCGACCGCGAGCGAGCCCGAGCCGGCCCGCAGGAACGCGAGCCAGAGTCCGTTCGTGAAGTCGAGGCCCGACTTGACGAAGAGGAAGTTGAACCCCCAGACGAGCGCGACCAGCAGGAAGAGACCGCGCGCGCTCCACGACCAGCCCCCCGTGGCCGCCATCGAGCGGACGGGGACGGACCCCGCCCCTTAGCCGTTGCGTCGACCCGAGCGCGGGGAACGGTGCGCGCCCCGGAGAAGGCCTTAAAGAAGGGACCTCCCTCGGCGGGCCGGATGTCGCTCCACGGCCGGGACGTGATCTCGATCCGTGACCTCACCCGTCCCGAGGTCGAAGACCTCCTCGCCTCGGCGCGCCGGATGATCCCGTTCGCCGAGGGGAAGAAGGTCCGCCACTCGCTCGCCGACAAGATCGTCGCGATGGCGTTCTTCGAACCGTCGACCCGCACTCGGCTCTCGTTCGAGTCGGCCGTCCACCGCCTGGGGGGGCAGTGCATCACGATCGCCGACCCGGCGGTGAGCTCGCTCCGGAAAGGCGAGAGCCTCTCGGACACGATCCACATGCTGAGTGGCTACGCCGACGCGATCGTGCTGCGGCATCCGAACGAGGGCTCGGCGCGCCTCGCCGCCCGCGCCTCGGGCCGGCCCGTGATCAACGCGGGGGATGGGGCGGGTCAGCACCCGACGCAGACGCTCCTCGACCTCGCGACGATGCAGGAAGCGTTCGGGACGCTCTCCGGCCTGCGGGTCGTCCTGCTCGGGGACCTGAAGTACGGCCGGACGGTCCATTCGCTCGCTTACGCGCTCGCGCTGTTCGGCGCGCAGCTCGTCCTCTCCTCGCCCCCGTCGCTCCGGCTCCCGGAGGAGGTCCGCGACCAGCTGACGCACCTGGGAGCTCAGATCCAGGAGGAGGACCAGCTCCATCGCGCCGTGCGCGACGCGGACGTCCTCTACGTCACGCGGATCCAGAAGGAGCGGTTTCCCGACGAGGGCGAGTACGTCAAGGTCGCGGGGTCGTACCGCATCGACAACGCGGTGCTCGCGACCGCGAAGCCCCGACTGATCGTCCTCCACCCGCTCCCGCGGGCGGGCGAGATCGCGGCCGAGGTCGACGCGACGCCCCACGCGGCGTACTTCCGCCAGGCGTTCCTCGCGGTGCCGGTGCGGATGGCGCTCCTCGAGGCGCTCCTCGCTGCGCCGCCGAAGACGCGGGGGTCGTGAGCGTCGATGCGCGAACTGAAGATCACCCCGATCAAGAACGGCACCGTCATCGACCACATCGGGAACGGTCTCGCGCTCGAGGTCCTGCGGATCATGAGCGTGCAGTCGCTCGACAAGGACTCGACCGTTAGCGTCGCGCTCCACGTCCGATCGGGGAAGCTCGGCTGGAAGGACATCGTCAAGGTCGAGAACATGGAGCTCTCGGCCCGCAAGGTGAACGCGATCGCGCTCATCGCCCCGACCGCGACGATCTCGATCATCCGCGATTTTCGGGTCCGCGAAAAACGCCCGGTCGACCTCCCCGAGCGGATCGTCGGCGTCCTGCGCTGCCCGAACCTGAACTGCATCTCGAACCAGGTCGAGCCCGTCGAGAGCGAGTTCCAGGTGGTCGAGCGTCGTCCGGTCGTCCTGACGTGTGCGTTCTGCGAGCGGCGGGTCGACGACTTTCTCCACCACCTCGCCTAGCGTCGGAGGCCCGCGATGGACCTCGGAGACCTCGGTGGATTCCTCATCGTCTTCGCCGTCGTCGGCGGCTTCGAGCTCGTCGACCGGACCACGTTCGCGACGATGGCGCTCGCCTCCCGCCAGCACGCGTTCCCGACGTGGGCGGGTGCGGCGATCGCGTTCGTCGCGTCGAGCGCGGTCGCGGTCACGGTCGGGTCGGCCCTGCTCGACGTACTCGGGCCCGGCCGGGTCGGGCTCGTGCGAGCCGGCGGGGGAGTTTTCCTGATCGGTTACGCCCTCTGGCTGCTCTATCGGGGGCCCGAGCAGGCGACCGAGGAGTCGGTCTCGCGCCGGACCGCCTTCGCCGCGGCCCTGGTGACGGTCTTCCTGCTCGAGCTCGGGGACACGACGATGATCCTCGAGGTCCTCTTCGTCGCGGACTGGGGCTGGCTCGTCGTCTTCGTCGCCGGCGCCCTCTCGCTCGGCCTGGTCGCCGCCTGGTCGACGTGGCTCGGCCAGCACCTCGGTCGCCGGGTCGAGCCGCTGCTGCTCCACCGCGTCGTGATCGCGGTGTTGATCGCCGTCGGCGCCTTCACGATCGCCTACGGGCTAGCGCCCGGCGCGTTCGCGGCCCTGTCCCTCTCGTGACGCGGACGCGGTCACCACCGGGAGCGGCGCTCCCCCATGGGCTCCCTGGGGGGCCAGCCGCGCGAGGTCCGCGGCGGTGGCGCTCCAGTTCGCGGGGACCATCTCCCGCGTGCCGGGCTCGTCGAGCTGCGCCGCGTACGCATCGCCGAGCTCGGGCCGACCCGACGAGTACTCCAAGAGGGCGAGCCGCACGAGCGCCTCGGCGCGCAACCGAGGGATCCGGTCGGTCGGCGCGACCTCGACGATCGCCTCCCAGCGGTCGCGGGCGGCCGTGGTCTCCTCGTTGAGCGCCCGCTGCCGCCCTTCGAGCAGCCAGAGGCGCAAGAGGCACGGCGACGGCGGGATCAACTCGAGCGTGTCGACGATCGCGTGGGCCCGTGCGAGGGCAGCGTCGACGCCCGCGCTCGTTCGTCGGTCGAGCTGATCGGCCGCGATCGCGAGCTGATGGTAGAGCTCCACGGACAGTAGTTTCTGGCGTTGGAGCGCGGGGATCGCGTGCTGGCGCTGCTGAAGCGCCTTCGCGACCTCCCCGCGCGCCTCGAGAAGTCGCGCCTGCAGGTCCGCGGCCATGTGGTCGA
This sequence comes from Thermoplasmata archaeon, assembly GCA_050749465.1. GTDB lineage: Archaea > Thermoplasmatota > Thermoplasmata > Lutacidiplasmatales > UBA184 > Lutacidiplasma. The sequence goes on from JBOGRO010000051.1 coordinate 77,314, forward strand.
GCTCCCAACGCCGAGACCGGCCGAAGAGGAGCCGCGCCGCCTGGAGGAACCGGTCCGCGAGCGCCTGCTCGTCGGGGGTCCCTTCAATGCGGGCGAGACCGACGGCCAGCAAGGAAAGGGCCTGGAGGTGGCCCGGCGGGAGCCCTTGCGCGAGCGCGGCCGCGCGGCGGGACTCTTCCCGGGCCTTCTCCGGCTCGTTCCGCTCCCAGTCGAACTCCGCGAGGAGCGACTGCAGCAGGATCCCGATCTCGGTCCAGCGGGCGTCGTGGCACCGGTCGGCGAGTTCCGCGAGCGTCAGGATAAGACTCGCCCGAGGACCCACGACCCGCATCGTCAGAACGAGCGGTTCCATCCACTCCGCGACGACGTCGACCGCGACCTCCGCGCGGAGCGCGGTCGCGATCCCCTCGCGGAGCTCGATCTCGGCCTCGGTCAGCCGGCCCGAGCAGAAGAGCGACTGCGCGTGGAGGAGCCGAAGTTCGGGCTCGGTCGTGGCGCGCTCGGGGGCGGACAGGGAGGGCAGGCAGGAGATCGCCTCCGCGAAGAGCCCCTCCGCGGTATCGAAGGCGACGAGCTGGAGGCTGAGTTCCCCGGCTTCGAGGAGGTGCTTCAGCGCCATCGGGCCCGGGTACCACGCGAGGTAGTGCCGCGCGACCTCGATGCGACGCTGCAACGTCGGCTCGGGCGACAGCGCGGCGAGCGCGTTCGCGATCTCGAGGTGCATTTCCCGCAGCTGCTTGTCCGGAATCAGGTCGGGGGTGAGGCCGATCCACGCCACGTGCGGGATGACCACCTTCCCGTCCTGCACCTTCACGACCCCGACGCCCGTCGCCGGGAGGAGCGCCTCGGCGAGCTGGGGATAGTTCAGGCGCGCGACCCGGGAGAGGACGACCTCTCCGACGTTGCCGTGCAGCAGCGCGACGAAGCCGACGACCCGCTGGGTAACGGACGGGAGATCGTCGAAGATGCCCTTGAGTCGATGCGCTTCCCGCGCATCCGCGAGCGCGTCCGGGATCCGGACCCAGTCGACGTCGCCGCGCCCGAGGAACGAGTCCTCCCACGCGACGTACCCCGGCACCGAGGTGTCGAGAGCGCAGACGATCAGGAGCGCTCGGAGCCGCGCCTTTTTGGAGAGCGCGACGACGAACTCGCGACTCTCGGGGTCGAAGAGCGCGCCGTCCTCGATCACGATCACGACCGCGTGGCCGTGTTCGCCCCGGAATTCACCCAGGAGCTGCTGCCAGTACGCCTCCGGGTCCCCCTCGTTCGCCGAGCGACCGCGGATCGGCTGGCCCAGGAAGCTCGTCCGGGCGCGCTCGCCGCGGCTGCGTCGGCTGCGCGGGAGCCGGTCCGGCAGATAGGCGATGGGAGCCATGGGCACCCCGACGGGCGGGTCGGAGCCGCCGGCCCCCTCCGAAGAAGCTTCTAGTCCACCCTCGCCCCCTGGCGGGCCCCCGAGCGGGGCGGTGGCGTTGAGGCCGTCGAGCGCGCCGTAGGGCACCGATCGGGCTCGGTAACTTCCCCGCAGCTCCACGAGCCGGGCGCCGCGGCCTTTGGCGAGCGCTCGCACCTCTTCGAGCAGCGCCGACTTCCCGCTGAGCGGTGGGCCCGCGACGACGAGAGTCCGGCCCGAATTTTCCGCGAGCCCTTGCATCGCGCGGAGAAATGGGGAGGGTAACGAAGACACCCGGAGTCCTCACTACTACCTCTGACGTCGGGGGATTTAATGGTCCCCTCGGCGTCGAGCGCGGAAACGTCAGCGCTTAAGAGGCGCCCGGGTGTCGCGCCGCCGTGCCGCGTTCGATCGCCGCGCGTCGACGCGCGTTCCTGAAACGGTCCGTCGTCCCGGTGGACGTGACGCGCGACGCCGGCCTCGGTGACCTGCTCGAACAGTTCCGCTCCACATCGATCCAGGCGCGCAACCTGGGACGGTGCCTCGAAGTCTGGGAGAACGCGCTCCGCGACCCGAAGCGCCCGACGATCCTCCTGGGCCTTTCCGGACCCCTCATCGCCGCCGGTCTCCGCAAGGTGCTGCGCGACCTCGTGGAGTGGGGGGTGGTCGACGTCGTCGTCTCCACCGGCGCCGTCCTCTACCAAGACCTCTACCAGTCGATCGGGGGACGCCACTGGATCGGGACGCCGACCGCGAACGACGTCGAGCTCCGGCAACTCTACCTCGACCGGATCTACGACACGTACGTCGACGAGCTCAAGTTCGAGGAGACCGACCGCGTCATCGGGAAGATCACCGAGAAGTTCCCGCGCCGCCCGGCCTCCTCGAGAGAATTCCTCGGCTTCCTCGGAGAGAAGTTCCCGGACCAGAACTCGATCCTCGCGACCGCCGCGCGCCGCGGTATCCCCGTCTTCTCCCCCGCGCTGATCGACAGCTCGATCGGGATCGGCCTCACCCTCTACCATCAGGCGAACCGCCATCGCGCCGACCGGTTCATCCTGGACGCGGTTCGCGACAACTACGAGCTCGTCCAGATCCTCTCTCATTCGCCCCGGACCGCGGTCATCTACATCGGCGGGGGCACACCGAAGAACTGGATCAACGACGGGATCGTGATGGCGAACTATGCGTTCGGCCGTGAAGGCGAGGGCCACTTCTACGCGCTGCAGATCACGACCGACGTCCCCCACTGGGGCGGACTGTCGGGCAGCACGCTCGACGAAGCGCAGTCGTGGGGGAAGATCTCGCCGACGGCGACCCGTGCGATGGCCCATGTCGAGGCGTC
>JBOGRO010000052.1:0-33862 GCA_050749465.1 Thermoplasmata archaeon
GAGGAGATCGAGGTGAAGGGGTATCCCGGAAAGCTGCGCCAGATCGCGGCCCGGGACTTGGGCCGCCCGACCCCGATGTTCCTGTTGACGAACGACACGGGGCGAGGTCCGGCGACCTTGTTGTCGCGGTATCCGCTGCGGACGCACGTAGAGAACTCCATCCGCGAGCAGGTGGAGGCGTTCCACGTGGATGCGCTGTCGAGCTCGGTACGCCGGAAGGTCGAAATGGACGTGGTGCTGGATGTGATCGCGAGCGCGGCGTATCGGTGGTTCGCTCGCGAGCTTCGAGGGTGGGCGCGGGCCACGGCCCGCCGGTTGTGGTCCACGTTCTTGGACCGCCCGGGGAAAGTACGGATCACCGAGGATGAGGTGGTGGTGCGGGTCCGAAGGTTCTCCCGAGCCCCGGTGTTGTTGGATTCCCTCGTCGTCCAGGAGAATCCGACGGTGCCCTGGCTCGGGGGTCGTCGACTCCGTCTCGAAATCGCCGGGGACCTCAAGCTCCGCGCCGGATGAGGATCGGTTGGAGGTTTCTTGAGGGGCGGGGAGTACGGAGGGGCCAGGGAATGACGCGAGAGGCTTGGCAGGAGACGCTTCGGCGGCTGTCCGCCGAAGAGTTCCAGATCCTGAGAGAAGCAGTGTGGGAGGAGGCTCGGGCCCGGGAGGCCCAACACCTTTCGAACTTGCGGATCGGGGACTGGGTGGAGTTCGAGGACCGGCACGGTCGCAAGCATCGGGGCACCGTGACCCGGATCAATGCGCGAACGGTCTCGGTCGACTGCGACTCGGGAGAGCCGGACGGCCACCCACACCATTGGCGAGTCGCCGCCTCCCTCGCGCGGCGCATCGTCTCTGCGGAAACACCGATGGCGAGCCTATCGGCAGGCCATCCCGACGCGGAGTTGCTCAGCAGTCAACCCTCGCGCGAAAATCCGGGGTAGGCGCTGGGCTCCTTTGGAGGGTACGCGTACCTCCGGTCCGCCACCGAGTCGCGTCGCGATTGGGCGGACTAGCGCCGCACGAGGAACTCGACGCGGCAGCTCGCCCAGGCCTTCTTGCTGGTCCACGGATCGTCGGAGTACACCTCGCGGACGCTCGTCACCGACTTGATCTCGCCGTCCTTCTTCCGCGATCGGGTCCAATCGCTGAGCCCGTGGTAGACGACCCTCGAGGAGACGACGTCGGGGTCGAAGTCCACCCGCGCCACGTGAGACGCCGGGAGCGTCTTGAGCCGGATTCGACCTTCGGCGCGCGCGGCCCCGACGATCTCGAGACACGCCTCCCAATGATGGTGACTGCGCTCGAAGAATATCCACCGTCCCGTCCGAACCTTCTGTCGCTTCGCCCATCGGGTGAGTTCCCGGAACTCGGTCCGAAGGTTCTCCTCTTTCCACGGACCGATGCGCACGATCGACGCCACGCGGATGCTCGGCGCCCGGCTCAGGGCGAAATCCACCGTCACTTCGTTCACTCCCGGGGGCAACCCGCCCGTCCCCGTGAGGCGACCCGGGCAACATATCGTTGGAGCCGCCTCCGGGCGGGTCGACCTAATTAAACCGCGAAGACATTGCGGAACGAATGACGGTGGTCGACGCGCGGATACGGGTCCACCACCCGTGTCCGTACTGCGACATCTCGGCGGAATTCCCCCGCACCCTGTTACTGCTCTGGTGCGACAATCGTCGGGACGTTTTCCTGGTCTCCTCGCCGGATTCGACGGAACTGCGCCGGGTCGTCGCCGCCCTTCGGGCGTCGTTCCATGCTCGCCCGCTGCTCGTCGACGGTCGAGACGCCCTCGTCGTCGTGCCCGATTTCGAGTGGCCCGATCCGCCGTCAGTTACCGGTCTCGCCCGGAAGGCCGGGGTCTGGGTCCTCCACCCGGTCGTCTACTTCGACGGCACGGAAAGCTACCGGTTCGTCGCGCCCACCAAATCGGAACTGAATCGACTCGTCACCCGGCTCCGACGACTGGGGGCCGTGGAGCTCCTGTCCGTGTCCGACCGCACCAATCTCAGCACGGTGCGGGATAGCCCCGTCGCGTCGGTGCACTTCTTCGAGGGCCTCACCGAACGTCAAGCCCGTTCGTTGGTGGCCGCCTACGAAGGCGGCCTCTTCGATGTTCCCTCCCGAACTAGCTGGGACGAGGTGGCGGGGCAAGAGGGGCTCTCCCGCTCGACGTTCGGGGAGCATCTGCGGAAGGGCCAACTGCGACTACTGACGAACAGCTACGCGTCGCTGAAGGCTCGTACCGAAGGGCCCTCGGAGCCGGTCGTCCTCCCCTCACTCCGGCCGACGAACCGGGTCGTGCGAGCGCCGCTCCAAGGCACGCGCCCGAACTGACGCCGTCGCCCGGCTCTTGGAGACCGACCTCGACGAGAGCTCAGAGGAGGCCGAGGCGCCCGAGGAGCAGCGTGGCGCCGAATCCTAGCGCGGCGCCGGAAACCGGTCCCACCGCCCAGCCGGCCAGGATCCCCCGGACCGCTTTCAGGCGGATCTCCTTCTGCCCGCGCGCCACCCCCGTCCCGATCATCGCGCCGACCAGCGCCTGATTCATCGAGGTGAAGTACCCGAACCCAACGGAGGCGAGGATGACGGCCGACTGCGCGAGCTGCGCGCTCGTCGCCATGCGCGCATCGAGCTTCACGATGTCGAACGCGACCCGCTCAAGGAGCGGACGTCCCCACGTGAGCACCCCGACCGCGAGCCCGATTCCCCCCACTAGACCCGCGGCCATCGGTCCGAACAGGCCGGTCATGAGGAATGATCCGGTGGCGTTGGAGACGTCGTTCGCCCCCATGGCGAACGAGGCGGCGGCGCCGACCGCCACCAGTACGAGGGCGGCGGCTCTCGGAAGGCCGGCGAGACGGGAGCGCGACCGCAGGGACCGGTCGGAGACCCAGACGAAGAGGAAGCCGAGCGCGAACGCCGCGAACGGGGCGATCGACCAGAGGACGAGCAAGGTCTCGACCGTCCGCCAGACGATCGGAATCCCTTGGGCGAGACCCGCTCCCACCACGGCGAATACGAAGATCTGGATCGTCGAGGTCGGTATCCTCACGAGGTTGTAGACGCTGGTCAGAACGAAGGCACTCAGCACGATCCCCAGCGCGAGTCCGACCGAGACCGTCCCGGTGGCGAGCAAGCCGTGACCGACGGTCGACTCGACACCTCCGCTCGCGAGGAGGGCCCCCAGCAACGTCAGCGGAGCCATCACCACGAGCGCCCAGGAGACCCGGATCGCACCGGCGGCGTACGGCATGCCCATGCACGCCCCCGTGTAGTGTGCCCCCATGCTGAAGGCGAACCCGAACGCCGCGCCGATCAGCACGTATGCGAGGGCGTCCATCCGAACCCCCCGGAAATTGGCCGCTCGGGAGGCAGGTCAGCCCGCCGTGAGAATCTCTCGTTGGGGAAACCGGGAGACGGTCGCGTCGGTCGGAGGGCGACGGGACCCTCGCGTCACGCGCCGGGGTCCTCGCGATGCCCGGTCGCGGCGGCCCTACGCGACCGGACCGACTTCGACTTCGGTCGGGAGGCACCCCGCGAGGCTGTAGGACGACGCGCACCGAACAAGCCGAGCCCGGAACGCCGCACCGGACGAGTTCGGTGAGCTCGGGCCCAGCCGTTCAGGGCCGGACAGAGCCCTCCGGACGGACCGTGATCGATGATCGCCACTCCGCCGGGCGGAAACCGTGGGTCGAGAAGGCGCAGCTCCGCCGCGGTGTCCCGGTCCTCGTGCGGTACGTCGTAGACGAAGAGGTCGATGCGAGGGAGTTCTCGCGCGAGAATTGGAAGGAGCTCGCGTTTGTCGCCGAGTCGCAGGTCCCACCCCCGACGGAGCGACGTGGGAACCGCCCATCCGGAGGACCGGCCCGGCGGCAGGCTCCAGGAGTCCCGGGGCGGCGCTCCCGAGCACGTGCGAGAGCGCGGCTTCTGCGGCAGGTCGATCGAGTGGAGGGTTCCCCGCCCGTTCTTCGCGAGGGCATTCAGCAGGTACGCCGAGGAGACCCCGGAGGAGACCCCCACCTCCACGACGTGCCTCGGTCGAACGAGCCGGACCAGGGCGTGCAGCTCCAGGGGCGCGTCGATCTCGATGTACGAGCGGCGCCCTTCGCGTTCGTGTTCCCGACCTAAGTGCGCGAAGAGCCGACGTTCCCCCTGCGCCTCGGCGACGGCCCGAGCGGCCGCGCCGAAGCTTCGGCCGCTGAGGGCTTCGACCCACGCAACGTCGGGATCGTGTTCGAACTGCATCGGCCCTCCGGTACCGTCTCGCTACGCTTGCTCGAGCTCGCCGGGGTTGCCGATCCACTCGCGCGCGTGCTCGATCTTCGGGCGCACCGCGCGGACGCGTTCGTACGCCGCGTCGAGCGAGAGGCCCTCGACGCGGTGAAGATACCACGCCCCTCCGAGGGGACCGCGACGCACGCCGTGCCCGCAGAACACCAGGACGGGCTCGCCCTTCGCACGGGCCGCCCGCATCCCTTCCGCGAGCCGGTCCAAGTTCGGTAGGATCGGCCTGTCGCCGTCTTCGGTGTAGATCGGGAGATGGGTCGCGGGCGGCATGTCGTCCGGCGCGTCGTCCAGCACGCAGAACCGCGCGCCTTCGAACCGGAGCGCGTCGTTCCATCCGCCGACGAATACGCCGGGGGCAATCTCCGAGGGGCTTCTCGCGTGGGGGTTGGGCCTCGTGGGTTTCTTGGAGGGCGGCATGGTCTACCTGATCGAAGTAAGGCCACTGGTCCCCATCTTTCTTGAGCCGCCCGGGGGCGGATTCCCCCGGGTCTGCGGCCTCGTCAGGGCGGTACTTCACCGTCCGTCGGGCGCGGTCGCGACGTATCCTTTGGAGTCGTCGCTCCGGAAACGGACGGAGACTTCACAGCAGGTGCGAGTCTGGGTAGTTCATGACGCGGGTCAGCGACCTGGGCGGAGAGGGTCGCCCCCGAGTGCGGAACGCCATCGTGCGCCCTCCTTCGGCGTCGATGGGCGAGGGCCTGACCACCCGGGCGTTGGGGTTCCCGGACCTCGAGACGGCACGGGCGCAGCACCGAGCCTATACCGAGGCACTCGAACGGGAGGGTCTCCGGGTGCGGCGGTTGCCGTCGGCCCCCTCCTTCCCGGATTCTCAGTTCGTGGAGGATACCGCCGTCCTTCACGGCGGGGTGGCGATCTTGACCCGACCCGGGGCCCAGCCCCGGCGGGCGGAGGTCGAACTGATCCGGCCCGTGCTCGAGCGGGAGATGGAGGTGCGGGAGCTCGGCCCGGACCCCGACGCGACGCTGGACGGAGGGGATGTACTGATCGCGGGTCGGCACGCGATGATTGGAATCTCGAAACGCACCAACCGAGCCGGCGGGCGGCTTCTCGCGGAGCGGCTGCGGGAGGTCGACCCCGGCCTCGATGTTCGCCTCGTCCCCTTCGACGGGCCGCTGCACCTCAAGAGCGGGCTCACCGCCCTACGGCCGGATGTCTACGTCATGGACCCGGCCCTGCGCCTCCGGGCGGAACTGCCGGCCCCGGTGAGAACCCTCCCTGCTACGGAGGGTTACGCCGCGAACGTACTGCCAATCAACGACGCCTTGTTCGTCCTCGCCGGCAGCCCGACGATCGTGGAGCTCGGCCGAGCGCACGCGGAGCGCGCCGTCCCCCTCGACCTCAGCGAGTTCCGAAAGATGGACGGCAGTCTGACGTGCCTGTCGCTCCTCTGGTGAGGCGGGGGCGAGCGCGAAGGAGCCCCGAGGCTCGGCCGCCGCTCCCCGACCTACCGATCCGGCGAGTGGTACGCTTCGGTCGCCAGACCGGGAACCTCGCCGCCCTTCCACGGGCTGCGCGGCCAGGGGCCGCGCGCTTCGGCCGCCACCCGGATCGCCTGTCGAGAGAGCTCGCTGATCCAGTCGACGTGCCCGACCTCCTCGAGGGGAACCTCCCGCACCTCCGCGATCTCGGGCGGGCGCGCCACCGGCTCCCCGGCGACGTACCCGAGCGCGAACGCGCAGTAGAGGTCGCTCTCCTCCGCGCCGATCACCTTGTTCCGGACGAGCAGGAGCGGCCCCACGCGTACCGCCACGCCGGTCTCCTCCTCGAACTCCCGCACCAGCGCGCCCTCGAGGGTCTCTCCCCGCTCGACGTAGCCGCTCGGGATCGTGAACTTCGTCCGGTAGACCGCGCGGTTCACGAGCGCCCGCCCGTTCCGAAGTAGTACTCCGCCGACCCCGACCCGGGTGTGCGGAGGCGGCAAGGGAGGCAGCGGGGCGGCCGACACGGCGCGGGCCGGGTCGAACTCAGCCTTCAGTCTTTCGCGTCCGCGTTGCGGCCGACGTAGGCGTTGACCCGCGACCCGCCGCGGTCCCGCTCCGGGTCAACGACGGCTCGCGAAATCTCGAGACGTCGACCGGGCACCGACCGGCGGTCCGCTACGGGGCCGATCCGCGCTCTGCGCGAGCACCGAGTCGCGATACGACTGCTCCCGCAGCACGATGGAGTCCGGGTCGACTCGGAGGAAGACCATGGGGCGCCGGCCACCGGTTTTCTCCCCCGGAATTCGGGGGGCTCTTCGTAGCCGTCGAGATGACGATAGTACCGGCGCAGCAGGCCGCTCGCGCGGTCGTCGTCCCAAGGGGCGATCGAGGCCCGGCCCCGCACCCCGACATGCTGAAGCCGTCCAGAACGGGGATCGAAGTCCACGAGCCCGATGGCGACGTTCGGTTGCCGCGACGCGCGCTCGTGGTAGGTGTTGTACCCCTGCTCGACGACGAACCAGAACGCCCCGTCCTCCCAGAGGTACCACAGCGGCGACTCCCGCGCGCCGTCCTCGGACCCGGTCGCGAGGTGGGCGAGCAGCGGGCGCGAAAGAAACTCGTCGAGGTCGAACTGCGCCCGTTCGTCCCGCGTGATCCGCATGACCGAGGAAGGCCCGGGGCCGTATCCGCGCTTCGGCGGGTCCCGCGCGTACGGCCGCCTAAATACGGAGGGGTGGTCCGCCCCGCCGATGGCTCGGCACCGGCGGGGGCCCGGGGCGCGGAAGCGGCCGGCGCGGCGACCCGCGGTTCCTCTTGCGCTTCGGCTCCCCCAGCGGGTCGTGCGGGTCGACCTCGGCGAGGCGCCCCACGCGCACATCGTCTGCCGGAACTGCGGCCGAATCCAGCCGATCGAGCTCACGGAGCTCGACCGGCACCTGTTGACCGAGCTGGCCGCCCACCATCCGGACGGCTGGAGCGTCGACGGGATCGCGTACTCCGCCACGGGCGCGTGCCAGCGGTGCCGCGAGGGCCCGCGGGCGTGACGCGCGGTGGGGGAGCCGCCGCGCGGCGATGACCGGCTTCTTCACCAGCCCCCGGATCGCCTGGGGCCCGGGCGCGATCGAGCAGCTGAGCGGCCTCGGAGCCCGTCGGGCTCTCGTGATCGTCGACCCCGCGGTCGGACGGCGCGGCGGGGAACGACGGATCGTCGAGGAGCTGGCGAAGTCCGATACGCACGTCGAGGTGGAGACCGCGGAGGCGACGGCGAACCGCGTCGACCCGGTCGTCCGGCTTCGGGACCGGATCTCCGCCGGTAGCCCGGATTGGGTCGTCGTCGTGGGCGGAGGGCGCACGATCGACGCCGTGAAAGCCGCGCGGCTCGCCGCGGAGCGGGCCGACGTCGCGGTGGAGTCGGTCACCCCGACGCACGACTTCCCCGACCCTCCCCGGGTCCGCCTCGCGGCCGTCCCGACGACGAGCGGCAGCGGCGCCGAGGCGAGCTGGACCGCGGACCTCCTCGCTCCTGACGGGACCCCGATCGAGATCGCGCACCGCGCACTCGTGCCGGACTGGGCCCTCGTGGACGTGGGCTGCGCCGAGGGACTGGGTCCGGAGCAGGTCGTGGACGGCGCGTTCGAGACGGCGTGTCTGGCCGTCGAGGCCTACCTGTCGGCGTGGTCGAACCCGTGGTCCGATGCGCTGGCCCTGCATGCCTTCGCGACCGTCGTGCGGCGGCTGCCCAACGCGCTGCGGTGGAGCGACGACCCGGAGGCGAAGGCCGCGCTCCACTCCGCGGCGACGGAGGCCGGTCTCGCGGCGTCGAACGCCCAGCGGGGCGTCGCGCACGCCCTCGCCCGCGCACTCGAAGGGCCGACGGCGCTCCCCTACGGCCGACTCACCGGTATCCTACTTCCCTGGGTGGCGGAGTTCGACCATCCGTCGGCGCGCGACCGGCTGGAGGCACTCGCGCTCGCGAGCGTCGACCCCGAGAAGCTGGCCCCCGTGCCCCTACCGGCACGGCTGCGTCGCCTGGGGGAGGTGGCCCGCCTGCCACCGACCCTTCGAGCCGCGGGCGTCCCCATCGAGCGGCTCGCGGCGGCACGGTCCACCGTCCTCGAGCACGCGCTCCGCTCCCCGGCGGTCCTCGCGAATCCGCGGGTCCCGACGGGGGACGATATCGGGGCGCTCCTCGACGCCGCGGCCGGCACCGGGCTCCCCTGAGCGGTGCCAGCCCGCCCCGGGCGCCCGCGGACGGCCCCCTCACCCTCTAAATAGCCTGTACGCTCCGCGGCGTCGTGTCCACCTCGGACGCCGGCGGGGGCCCGGGGATCGGGCCGGATTCCCGACGCATCCTGCACGCGCTTGACACTTCGCGCGTCCAGCGGTTCCACTTCAAGACGATCGTCGTCGCCGGGATGGGGTTCTTCACCGACGCCTATGACCTGTTCGTCATCTCGCTCGTCCTCCCGATCCTGATCTACCTGTTCGACGGCGGCACGATCAACGAGACGCAGATCGGCCTGCTCGCCTCCTCGGCCCTTCTTGGCGCCGCGCTCGGCCAGCTCCTTTTCGGCTGGCTGGGGGACCGGCTCGGCCGCCGACGCGTCTACGCCGTCACCCTCTCGGTGATGGCGATCGGTGCGATCGGCAGCGCGCTCAGCGCCCCGGTCGCGGGTCTCTCGACGATCACCGTGCTCACGCTCTGGCGGTTCGTCCTCGGCGTCGGGGTCGGGGGCGACTACCCGCTCAGCGCGACGATCATGAGCGAGTACTCGAACGTGCAGAGCCGGGGCCGCTTGATCGCGATGGTCTTCGCGATGCAAGGGTTCGGTCTCCTCGCCGGGGCGGCCGCGAGCCTCGCCGCGGTCTACCTCGTTCCCACGCTCGACCTCTCCTGGCGCCTGATCCTGGGCGTGGGGGCGGTCCCCGCGCTCCTGACGATCTACTTCCGGACCCGACTTCCCGAGACCCCGCGGTTCAGCCTCTCGCGCGGGAACGTCGCGGAGGCCGCGGCGACGGTCGGCACCCTCACCGGGCAGGCGACGGCCCCCGCCGCCGCCCGGAGCCGGACGTTCCGTGTCTCGTTCGCCCAGTTCCTGCGGACCTACGGGCTCCTGATCGTCGGGACCGCGGCGGCGTGGTTCCTCTTGGACGTCACGTTCTACTCGACCAGCATCTTCAACCCGCTCATCCTGAAGGACATCGGCTTCGCGAGCGCGGCGAGCTACCCGATCCTCCAGCAGGTGCGGCTCCTCGCGATCGGGAACGTCCTCATCGCGCTCTTCGCCGCGGTCCCGGGGTACTGGGCGGCGGTCGCGCTGATCGACCGGGTGGGGCGGCGGCCCCTCCAGTACATCGGCTTCGGCGTGATGGCCACGGCGTTCCTGTTCCTCTCCATCGACTGGAAGGCGCTCCTCGGCGTGATCCCCGCTTTCCTCGGCATCTACGGGCTCACGTTCTTCTTCGCGAACTTCGGGCCGAACACGACGACGTTCGTCTACCCGAGCGAGGTCTTCCCGACCTCGTACCGGACGACCGGCCACGGGATCGCGGCGGCGTCGGGCAAGATCGGCGCGGTCATCGCGGTCGCGCTCTTCCCGACCCTCTACCTTGCCTACGGGCTCCCCTGGTTCTTCGGCCTGCTCGCCATCGTCTCGTTCCTCGGGTTCGTCGTCACGATCGCGCTCTTGCCCGAGACCGCGCTCCGCTCGCTCGAGGACGCATCGGGCGAGGACGAGCTCGCGGTCCTCGTCCGCCGGTTCTCGACGTACCTCCGCTCCCTCTCGCTCACGATCGCGCAGGGCGCGGCGGCGCTCCAGGACCTGCTCGCCGACCCGGCGACCGACCGCGACGTGAAGGTCGACCGGCTGCGGGCGATCGAGCACGAAGCGGACGAGGAGGTCCACCGGATCTTTGTCGAGCTCAACAACCGGCGGCTCTCCGCCGACGTCCGGACGGACGTCGGGCACCTCGCGAGCGCGCTCGACGACATCATGGACGGGATCGAGTCGGTCGGAGCGCGCGTGCGCACCTACCGGCTCGACCGGTCGCGGCCCGAGCTCGTCCGGTTCGCCCATATCGTCAGCGACTGCGTCCGCCAGGTCGGGGAGGGGATCCTCGGCCTCGACGAGCTGTACCGCGGCGCGCCGGCGAGCCTGAACTCCGTGATCATCGAGGTCAACCGCCTCGAGAACGAGGCGGACGACCTCCTGCGGAGCCTGCTCGAGCAGCTGTTCACGGAGAAGGACGCGATCGAGATCCTGAAGTGGAAGGACTTCTACGAGCGCCTCGAGGTCATCACCGACCGGTGCGAGGACGTCACCGACGTCTTCCAGGACCTCGAGGTCCGCTACGCGCCGGGACCGTGAGCCGCCGCGGGGACGGCGCGCGCCGCGCCGCCCGTGGCCGCCGGCGACTCGACCGCGCGATTGATGGCGATCTCGGCGAGGTCGCTCGCGTAGAAAGCGCTCCGCTCGAGGCTCTCCAGGACGTAGGCGAGCCCGATCGCGAGGCGTCCCCGCGAGGTCGCGAGCTCACGGAGGATATGGTCCCGCTCGCGAGGGAGCGCCTTCGCGACGTCGATGACCGCGTTCGCCTTCGCGATGTCGCGGGAGTCGAGGCTGTCGAGCGCGTCCGCGAGCGCCTTCTGGGCGACGAGCGCCATCCGGTCGAGCTCGCCGAGGAGGCGCTCCGGCGTGCGCTCCGTACCGAGGATCGCGACCGTCTCCCCAATGCGGACCGCGTGATCGGCGATCCGCTCGAGGACTCGCGAGGCGAGTAGGTAGGTCGAGCACTCCGGCAGCGTGAGGTCGAGGCTGACGAGGATCCGCGCGTCGCGCAGCGCGCTCGTGACCTGCTTCTCGAGGAACCAGTGGAGGCGGTCAACCTCCCAGTCGCGCTCGATGACGTCCCGAGCGATCGACGCGTCGTGCGCGCGGAACGCCGCCATCGCGTCCGCGTGCATCGCCCGCACCATCTGGTGCATCCGACGAATGACCGAGGGGATCGGCAGGGGGTTCGGCCCGACGACGTCCTGCAGGATGACCGACTCCGCGGTCTCTTCGATGATCTCGGGACCGATCATTCGCTGGGCGAAGTTTCGCACGACCTCGCGCGTGCGCGCGCTCATCCGGGCCGGGGTCCGGATCTCGAGGAGCGGGTACCCGGCGATGTACTCGGCGATCAGGCGCCGGAACAGGTGCTCGACCTCGAGGTCGTTCGCGACCTCGACCACGCGCCGCTCGACCACGCTCGTGCCCCCCGACTCGGCAAAGACGGTCAGCGAGCCGTCCGCCCGCGGTGTGAAGAACAGCGTGTCACCCGCACCGAGCCCCCGGGCGACGACCCAGTTCTTCGGCAGGGAGACGATGAACGTCGACCCGCCCGTCTTCTGGATCCGCCGGCCGTGGTAGCCGCCCGTGCTCCGCATGCGAGTGAGGGGGCGGAGTTCGGACTATCTATATAGCCCCCTCCTAAGAACGGACTTCGCCTCACCCCGGAACCGGCGCCGGCGCCCTCGGACCGGCGACCACCCTAAATAGACGGGGCGGGCGTGACCGGCGGTCCGGTCGATGGCGGGAGCTCCGGAGCGCCGCGTTCGCTTCGAGGGGAAACTTCGGGAGGTCCGCCCCGGCGAGACGCTCCTCGGGGTGCTCGCGCGCGGCCGGCTCCCACTCCTGCAACGCTCGATCCGCTACCACCGCCCCCGCGCACCGGCGTGCGGGGTCGGCTACTGCACCGGATGCCTCGTCCGCGTGAACGGCCGGCCGAACGTTCGGGCGTGCCGCTACCGGCCCGCCGACGGGGACGAGGTCGTGACCGAGAACGCGTGGCCGTCGCCCCGGTTCGATGTGCTCGGGCTCCTCGACTTCCTGTTCCCCGGCGGGATCGACACGCTCCATGGGTTCCGACGGCCAGCGTGGGCGACGCGGGCGTACCACCGCGTCGTCCGTCGCCTCTCCGGCTACGGTGCCGTCCCGGACTTGGACGCGTCGGCCCCGCTCGTCACCCCACCGGTCCGTCGCACGGTCGACGTCGCCGTGGTCGGGGCCGGGCCCAGCGGCCGGGCGGCGGCCCGACGGCTTGCGGAGGCCGGCGCGGCTCCGCTCCTCGTCGACCGAGGGCTCGCTCCGGCTCCGGCCGAGGGCGGAGAGCTCGTGGCGCGGACCACCGTCACGTTCCTTCCCCCCCCGTCCGGCTCGGGCCCGGGGCGATTCACGCTCCTCGGCTTCGAGGAGCCCGCCCGCGGGGCCGAGGTCCGAGCCAAGTCGGTCGTCGTTGCGACCGGCGGCTACGACGCGTCGCTCCTCTTCGGGGGAAACGACCGTCCCGGGGTCCTCACCGGCGACGGCGCCCTCGCGATGGTCGACGCGACGGGGCGGCCGCCGTTCGAACGCGCGGTCGTGGTCGGCGGAGGTGCGCGAGCCGAGGAGCTGCTCTACCGTCTCGCGGGTCACGTCGGCGCGGTCGTCGCCCCCGGGGCGATCGACCCGGGCGTGGTGCGCCGTGCCTCCGACGACGAGGTCCCTCTCTACCCGCGCTCACTGCTCCTTCGCGCGAGCGGTCGCGCGCGAGTGCATACTCTCCACCTGCGATCGCGCGGCGCGGGGACCGCGTTCTCGATCCCCTGCGACGCGGTCGTGCTCGCGCATCGCCGTCTGCCGACACCCCAGCTGTTCTTCCAAGCCGGCGCCCAGATGGAGTGGCGGGCCGGCACCGGCGCGTACTACCCCGTGACCTCCCCGACGGGCGAGACGACGGTCCCGGGGCTCTTCGCGGTCGGCGCCGCGGCCGGGGAGCTCCGCGAGGGCGCGGCGATGAGCGGCGAGCGCGCCGCGGACGCGATCCTCGGGCGACCCGTGGCCGCGGAGACCGTCCGGCCCCTCGTCCCCGCGAACGGTCTCCCCGAGCTGGACGGGTACTACCGCGAGCTCTGGCGTGAACCCCGGCGGGGGCGGTGGATCGCCTGTCCGTGCGAGGACGTGCTGCTCGGCGAGGTCGAGGCGGCGGTGCGGGCCGGCTACACCGGGATCGAGGTCGTCAAGCGGTACACCGGCCTCGGCACCGGGCTCTGTCAGGGGCGGTACTGCCTGCCCGACGCGCTCCTCCTCCTCTCGCTCCTCGAGAGCCGGCCGGCGCCCGAGGTCGGATACATCACGCAACGCCCGCCCGTCGTCCCGACGCCGCTGGCCGCCTTCGCGGCGCTCGATACCGTCCCCGCCGCGGCGACCGGAGGGCCGTGACCGCGCTCGCCCGCCCCGCGTACCGGGTCGTCGTCGTCGGCGCGGGGATCGTCGGGCTCTACACGGCCTACCATCTCGCGCGGGCCGGGGTCGGCCCGATCCTCGTCGTCGACCGCGGGTTCCTCTCGAGCGGAGCATCCGGCCGCAACGGCGGCGGAGTCCGGCAACAGTGGGAGACGCGGGCGACCGTCCGTCTCGCGCGGGAGTCCGTCCTCGCCTACCGCGGCTTCGGCCGGGAGTTCGGGTACAACATCTGGTTCCGACAGTCCGGCTACCTCTTCCTCGCCGAGACCGAGGTCGAGCTCGCGCGCCTCAAGGCGGTGCACGATCTCGTCGCGTCGGAGGGCCTTCCGTCGAAGGTCCTCGGGCCGGAGGGCGTCGCCGGGCTCGTCGACGGGCTCGCGCCCGGCGCGATCGTCGGAGGCACGTACCTCGCGACGGACGGCACACTCTACCCGTTCCCGGCGGTCTGGGGACTCTACGACGCGGTCCGCGCGCTCGGCGTAGAGGTCGCGCTCGGGGTCGAGGCCCAGGGCGTCGACGCGGTCGACGGCCGGGTCGTCGCGGTGCCGACGTCACGAGGACGGGTCGAGACCCCGGCGGTCGTCAACGCCACCGGAGGGTGGTCGGGGGAGTTCTCGCGGCGAGCGGGCCTCACCGTCCCGAACGTCGCGACGCGCCACGAGATCCTCGCGACCGAGCCGTTGAAGCCGTTCCTCGACCCGATGGTCGTGCGGGCGTCGGACGGCCTCTACTTCAGCCAGACGATGCGCGGCGAGCTCGTCGGCGGTCTCCCCGTCCCGAGCGGCGCCGGCACCGCGGCCGGGATGCCGAGCTCGCCGCGGTTCCTGACCGCGATGTCCCGCGCGCTCGTCCGGCTCCTTCCCCGCCTCGGGTGCGTCGGCGTCCTCCGCGCCTGGTCCGGGTTCTACGACGACACGCCGGACGGCTTCCCCATCCTCGGCGAGGACCCGCGGATGAAGGGGTTCCACCACGCGAACGGCCTCGGGGGCCACGGCGTCATGCTCGCGCCGGCGGTGACGCTCCGGGTCGCCCGCGCGGTCCTCGGCGAGCCCGTCGACCTCGACCCGGCGGCGTTCTCCCCGGCCCGATTCCTCGCGCCGGCGTCCTCGCGCACGTCGGTCGAACGGCTCCAGCTCGGCTGAGCCGGCGGCCGACTCGGCGCCGCTAGCGTATTGAATCGGGGGCCCGCTCCGGCGTTCCGTGATCGGACCGTTCCCGTGGGAGCCGTTCCCGCCCGGGGAGCCGGACCCGAAGGGGCCGGACCCCGTCCACACCGCCGCGTTCCGCGCCGCGGTGACCGCGACCGACGCCTACCACGCGGTCCGCCTCGCGGTGCGCCGCGAGGCCGGCACGTTGCGCGTCGGCAACCGGTTCGTCCCGGACGGCCGGTACCGGGAGGTCGCCTTCCTCGCGTTCGGCAACGCAGCGAACTCGATGGCGCTCGGCGCGCTCCACGCGGTCGGGGACCGGCTCACCCAGGGGTTCCTCGCCGGGCCGGACCCGGTCCCGCCCGAGCTCCCATTCCGTGGGGTCGTCGTACCGCCGGGTTGGCCCGGGACGCCGGCGGCAGCGTCCGTCGTCGCCGCGGCGAAGGAACTCGCGGCCGACCTCACCGAGCAGGACCTGCTCCTCGTCCTCGTCTCGGCGGGGGCGCTCCGCGCGCTCGCCGTGCCGCCGGAGGGCGTCGCCCCGGAGGAGTTCGCACGGATGCTTGAGGCAGCGGCCGCCGCCGGCGCGACGGGTCGGGAGGTCGGGCTCCTCGCGCGCGTGCTCGGTACCGGCGGGGTCGGAGGCCGTCTCGCCGCCGCGATCCCTCGGGCCGAGGTCGCGACGCTCCTGGTCGACCGCGGCGACGGCCCGGGGCTGCTCGGCGGAGGGCCGATGCGACCGGTCGACGCCGCGGAGCGGTCGGAGGCGCGGGCGATCGCCGCGCGGACCGGCGTCGGGGCGGCGCGACCGTCCGATGCCCCGGGGTTCGCCCCGGGATCGGGGACCCTCCGGCCGTCGAACGTCGCTCGCCCGGTCGTCGTCGCGAGCCCCCCCGACGCGCTCCGCGCCGCGTCCGAGGCGGTCTTCGAGAAGGGCTGGACCGTGCGCCTCGCCTTCCTCGAGCTCCGGGACGACCCCGAGGCCGCCGCCCAGCGGTTCGCCGAGGCGTCGGACGTGATCTACGCACGCGAAGCGCTGACCGCGGAGAGCCGGACGAAGGGCGTCGCGACGTTCGCGATGGCGACGCTCGGGCTCCCCGAGGGGGTCGACGAGGGACCGGCGCTCGGCCGGTTCCTCGCGCGCTCGCGCGATCTCGTGCGACGCCGGGAGATGAGCGTCGGCCTGTTCCGGACCGCCGGGGAGGTCGGAGCCGCCCGGGGCCGTCCGACGTACCCGCCGGGGGCCGTGGTCGGGGCGCCGACCGCCTCGGCGACGAACGCGCCGACGGACGGTGCGCGCGTGGTACGGATGCGCGGCGGCATCACGGACGTCGGCTGCCTCGCGGTCGCGCTCTTTCCGCGACCCGCAGCTCGCTAGCGCGCGCGCCCGGCGTCCGGGGCGGCGTCGGCCGAGAGGAAATGGCGCTTCAGCGCCATGTACTCCTCGAAGGAGATCTGGCGTCGCGCCCGGACGGCGCCGGCCTGCTTCAGCGACGCGATCTGGTACTGCTGGAGAATCTCGGCGACCGGGCGCGTCGCCTCGGGCAGCCGCTCCGCGGCGATCGGCACGGCCGAGATCGGCGCGTCGAAGCGCGGCGGCGGCCGCTCCGCCGGCGGTCCCGGGCGCGCGGCCGGCGCGCCGCCCGATAGGAGGTACTCCGTGAGCCGAAGGTGCTCGCCCGTGGTGAGTTGCCCCTCGTCGCGCAAGAGGTCGAGGAGCTCGCGCTGGCGGGGATGGTACGCCTCGACGAGCTCGACCAGCTCGCGGTCCGGACGCGTGGCGGGCAACGCGGCGAGCGGCGCGCCGACGAGCGCGTCGAGGTCGGCCTTCAGCCCCTCGAGCTCCTCGGCGAGCTCGCCGGGCGACGGCGGCGCTCCCGACGCCCCGGGCTCGAGGCGCACGGAGAGCCGAACGACCCCTCCCGCCGGCCCTTCCGGCCCGAGCGGACGCTCGAGCGAGATCTCGGTCTCCCGCCGACGCAGCGCCACGGCGTCGGACGGGCGACGGCGGAGAAAAGGTACTCCGGCGGGAGCGCCTCGAGCGGAAGGTCGGGCGCGGCTCCCCGATTACGGTTGTTCATCTACTTTCATACAGTAACTATAAGAGGAGCCGCGGACGTATCCCACCTCGAGGCACGACGATGGATCCGGCACGCGCGCGGCGCCTCGCGGCAAGCCCGGCCGTCGGGTCCGACGAGTGCGAGGTCGGCGAGGGGCGGAACCTCTGCCCGGTGCTCGCCGCGGTCGGCGTCATCGGCACCGAGTGGCGGCTCGCGATCGTACACCGCCTCCTCGAGGGCCCGCAGCGGTTCAGCGAGATCCTGAAGTCGAACGCCCGCCTCAACGCGAAGACGCTGAGCGCGACGTTGAAGTTCCTCGAGGGCCAGGGCGTTGTCCAGCGCACGGTCGTGAGCACCCGCCCGTTCTCGGTCGTCTACTCGCTGACCGAGATGGGCCTCGGCCTCGCGCCGGCGGCCCGCGAGCTCCGCGCGTGGGGCGAGCGGTGGCTCCTCCCACGCGTCTCCGCCGCATCGCGCGGCGCCGCGACCGCGCGGCGGACCCCCGCGATCCAAGGCGAGCTGCCCCGGGTCGTCGTCGCGGAGACCGAGCACTCCCGCTCGCGCTGAACCGCGCGAGGAACGCCCCGCCGGCGGAGCGTTCCGCGATCCCCCGCCCGGTCCTCAAATACCGAGTTCCCGGTAGTTCTTCTCGCAACCACCCCGGAAGGGTCGCTCCAGATCGCCCCCAGAGGACTGCACCGAGTCCTGGGCGTGCGAGAGGCCCTTCCCAACCCCGGGGCGGGACCGACCGCTACGGTCCGATCTTAAATCCGGCGTTCTCGAGCACTTCGTCGTGCCGGCGGGCGAACTCCCGCCGGGGGGTCCGGGCCGGGTCGACGAGCTCGAGCCGGGACCATGCGGAATGCTGCGGCGGCGCCCCCGGCGCGAGCTGCCCGCGGTAGAGGAACTCGAGGTCCCAATGCTGCCGCTCGGCGACGCGGGTGGACGGGTACGTCTCCGAGACGATCGCGGGCGCATCGAGCTCGACGCCGGAGAGTCCGAGCTGCTCGGCGAGGACCCGGCGCGCGGCCCCGTCGGGGGACTCGAAGTACAGGAGATGGCAGGACGGCAGCATCCACCCCGCCGCGTTCCGCTGCACGCGCTCGGGGTCGAGAGCGCCGACCTCGTTCCACGGGGCGGAGGGGTTGATCCGCCCGACGAGCACCTGCTCCGGGCGGTCCGACGGCGAGAGCACGAGGAAGGAGGAAAGGCAGAGCCCGTCCTCGGGAACGCCCCAGCGCCCTTCGCCCGGCGACGGACTCGGCCCGAACCGACAAAAGCGACGGGGGCCCGCGGCCTCGGATCCGTCCGATCCCGCCGTCATCCACCCCGCGAGCCGAGCCGGGAATATCCGTCCGGCGTGCGAACCGCCCGCCCCCACGCGGCCCGCGCCGGGCCATCGTTCATCGTTCATGCGTCCCGCAGGGGTTCTCCCCTCCGGGACGGCTCGCGCCGCGCTTGAGAGGCCCTGCGTCGCCCCGAACGTCCGCGTACCCCCTCCGACCCCCTGTTGGACCCGAGTGCCCCGACGAATCCCGACGCGAGCCCCACCCGATCCCGGGCCCCGCCACCCGTTCCGCCCACCGGCCGACGATCGGCCCTCCGGCGGACCCCGTGACGACCGGCCGAACCGCCTAGCGCACGGCGCCGCCCCGAAGGAGAACGGGTCCTTCGCGGCCGCCCCCTCGGAGCGTACGCCCGGCCGGCGCCGCCGGTCGCGCGCTCCGGATCGGGGCCGCACCGAACGCGAGCGACTTCCCGGCCTTGGGCCGGACCCCGCCCTCCGAGTCCCTGCGGTGGTCCGACCGTGGGGGGGCCATTCGGAAGGCGCGCCGACCCCGCGAGGGTCTCCCGCCGTCGCGCAACGCCCGCCACCCGTCGGCCCAGCGGGGGGTGGGAGGATTCGTGGAAAACTTGGATGCAATCTGCATCGACCGAACGCCGTCCCAACCCGTTTCTACCCGACCGATCGCCCCCGTCCGGAAGATCGGAAGGCTCCGCCTTCCGCTCGCCGGACCGTACCGCCCGTGGGCCCGCCTCTACCTCTTCCCCGACGGCCGGCTTCTCTGGACGGTCCGGCTCTGGGAGCACGACCGGGCGGTCGGGCACCTCGTCCGCACGGAAACGCTGCGGGCGTTCGCCCGGAGGAACACCCTGCCGGCGCTGCTTCGCGAGATCGATCGCCTCTACGCGCGCGGCCGCGCGGAGTCGGCCCGTGCGACCGACTGACACCGTCGCGGTCCGTTGCCGCGCCGACTTCCGCACGCGCCGGGAGTGGTACCGGACGCTCGCGCGGGCGGTCGTGGCGACACCCGCGCCCGCCGGCGTCGTCCTCGAGGCGAGCGCGACCGATCCCCGTCCGTGGGCGCTCCTCCGGCCGGCACGGCGCCTGGACGACCTCGCCGCCGCCGGGCGAGCCGGCGCCGAACCGATCGACGTCCGTCCCGCTCCGCGGGCTCCCCGCCCGCCGCCGGGGTCGTACGTCCGGTTCGGATTCCTGACGCCCCATGGGTCCGACGACCCGCCGAGCGCTCCGTCCGTCCCGCTCGCCGCGCCGTCCCTCACGGAGATCGTCGGCCCCTCCGGGTGGCTCGCGGTCCAGACGTTCTGGCTCGCTGGCCCCCGGGGCGGCCTGTGGGTGGCACGACGGTTCGGGTACGCGGCCCCGTCCCGCCGCGAACGCGACGCGCGCTTCGACGCCGTCGCGGGCGCGCTCGCCTACGACGGGTCGCTCGTTACCGGCGAGCCGACGACGGGCCATCGGTCCGGACCGGTGTCGGCGGGCCGATGGCGCCGCCGCTCCATCCGCGGCTTTCCGCGGGCCGCGTGGCGGCTCCGCGATCCCGAGGTGGTCGCGTCGACCGCCGAGGTGCGGTGGCTCGGGTCTCCGCCGACCGGCGGTCCCCCGGCCGGCCACGCGGTCGTCTTCGGAGCGTCCGGCGCGGGGAAGACGACGTACCTCGCCCACCGCGCGGCCCAGGCGGTAGCGCGGGGAGAGCGGGTCGTCGCGATCGACCTCCACGGCGACCTCGGGCCCGCGCTCCTCGCCCGGCTCCCCGACGGGGCGCGGCAGCGCGTCCTCGCGGTCGATGCGAGCTCGTCGCCGGTCCCGGGCGTCGCGGCACTCCTCGGCGGCGCCGACGACCGCGCTGCGGCGCTCTTCGTCGCGGCGGTCAAGCGACTCTCCGCCGACGGGACCGACGTCTACTGGGGGTTCCGGCTCGAGCGGATCTTCGACTCGTTCGTCCGGCTGGTCCAGGAATCCGGTGGCTCGCTCCTCGACCTTTACGACCTCCTGACGAGCGCCGACCGGCGCGACGCTGCGCGGCTCGCGACCCGGCGGCCCGAGCTCGCCCGCTTCCTGGAAGAACTCGAGCCGATCGTCCGCCGCACGCCCGACTTTCTCTGGTCGGCGGCGACGCGCCTCTCGAAGGTCGTGCTCGTCCCGGCGCTCGCCGAGCTGCTCGCGCCGGCGGACGGCGGCCTTCCGGTCGAGACGCGGGTCGCGGAGGGTCGCTCGCTGGTCGTCCGGATACCGATCGCCCGCCTCGGACCCGAGGCCGCCGCGCTCGCCGGCACGCTCGTCCTCGCGCGGGTATTCCTCGGTCTCGCGGGGCACACCGGGCGAGACAGGGTCGCCGCGCCGGTGCTCGTGCTCTTGGACGAGGTGCAGGGGTTCTCTCCCCGCCTCGTCGCCGAGCTCCTGGCCGAGAGCCGAAAGTTCGGGCTCCGCGCGATCGTCGCGACGCAGTACCCCGAACGGCTCGCCCCCGAGCTGCGTAGTGCGGCCGCCGGCGCGGCGGCCGAGTTCGTAGCGTTCCGGGTGCCGCCGCCGTCCGCCGCCGAGGCGGGCGCCTGGCTCGGCCTCGACCGGCTTGCGGCGGAGCGACTCCTGCCCGCGCTCCCGACGGGGCGCGCCGTCGGCCTCGACCCCGAGACCGGCGCGCTCCTCCCACTCGGCCCGGCCCCGCCCGGGTCGGACGCCGGCGCGGCGGCGGGATGGGCCGAGGCGGTCGCGCGGACCCGCCAGGAGCACGCCCCCGCGCCCGCGCCGGGGCCCGCGGAGACGTTCGACGACCCCGCGGCGGAGCGGATCCTCCTTGCGGTCCTCGCCGCGGAGGAGGAAGGGACGCCGCTCGACGACGCGCGCGCGGTGTCAGCCGCCGTCGGGCTCCCCGGGAGGCCGCTCGACCCCGCGCTGCTTTCCGATCGCTGGGTCGCGCTCCGACATCGGGGGTGGGTCGCCGAGAGCGACGGGCGGTACTACCTCGCTCCCGGCGGAGCGCGCTGGCTCGGCCTCGGTGCTCCCACCGGAGCGGCGCGAGAGACGTCGGAGCACCGGCGGTTGATCGTCCGGGCGTTCCGCGTCTTCGCCCGCCGCGGGTACCGCATCGAGGTCGTCCGGCAGGGACGGTTCGACACGACGCTGCCGGACGCGCGCTTTCGCCAGCTGCGGTTTGGCGCCGACGCGAGCGTGCCCGTCGACCTCGCGCGCGAGATCGACCGCGCGCGCGGCGGGTGGGCGTGGCGGTTCTTCGGCGGCCGGGACGTGCACGTCGAGGCCGAGGTCTCGGGGGCGTTGCGTGCCGAGCGGATCCGCCTCGGCGTCGCGAAGGCCACCGCGCGCGGGGCCTACGTGCTGTTTGTCGTCGGCGACGCGGCGCACGCACGGCGCGTTCGACGCACGCTCGAGCGGGAGGGCGTCGGGCGCGATCTCGCCCAGGTCTGGACGTTCGCGACCGGTGCCGGGCCGAAGCCGTAAGGGGGCCGTGGCGTTCGCCTCGGGTCGTGCGCGTGTTCGTGGCGATCGACCTCGGAACGACGCAAGGGGCCGATCCGCCCCCCGCTCCCGACCACCTGACGCTGCGCTTCGTCGGGGAAGTGGACGAAGCGGCCGCGGACTCGCTCGCGCGCGCGCTCGCTCCCGCCGTCGCTTCCCTCCCCGCGTTCGAGCTGACGCTCGAGGGTGTCGGCGCGTTCCCCGGCCCGCGCGCACCCCGCGTCGTCTGGGTCGGAGTGACCCGCGGGCACGACGCGACGCTCCGGCTTGCGGCCGCGGTCTCGGAGGCGCTCGTCCTCGTGGGGTTCCCGCGGCCGGACGGCACGTTCGTGCCGCACGTGACGCTCTGGCGGGTCCGCTCGCCGGCGGACCGCGAGCGGGCGCGTCGTCTTCTCGACGGGCGCGAGCCGGCGCCGGCGGCGCGCGCGGTTCGCGTCGACGAGGTCGTCCTGAAGGAGAGCGTTCTCGCCCCGACCGGAGCGGTTCATCGGACGCGGGCGCGCTTTCCTCTCGCGAGGACGCCCGGGACGATCGACTCGCCGGCGCCCGAATCCGCGCGCTCGGTGACGAGCTTCCGCCAGAGGTAGAGCGTCGCGTAGCTGCCCCATCCGGGGTAGTGGCGGTCCGCCCACGCCCGCGCCTCCGCCTCCGGACGCGCGCGGCGGACGGCCCCGAACCGCTCGAGCGCGACCCGGATCCCCAGGTCCCCGGCGACGAACACGTCCCGGCGGCCGACCCCGCGGAGGAGCGCGTTCTCGGCGGTCCATCGACCGACGCCGGGGAGCGCGTCGAGCCGGTCGACGGCCTCGGGGAGCGGCATCGCGGCGAGGGCATGCGTCCCGGTCGGTTCTCCGGCCGCCCACATCGCGAGGGCGTGCAGGGACGTCGCTTTCGCGCGGCTCATCCCGACCGAGCGCAGGACGTCCGGCGCGAGGCCGCCGAGGCGCGCGGGGGTCGGGACGCACGGGACCGACACTCCGCCGGCGTCGAGGTACGAGCCGACCTGCTCGAAGAGCCGGCGATGGATCGTGTTCGCCACGCGCACGGAGAGCTGCTGGCCGATGATCGCATGCAGAAGCGCCTCGTAGACGCTCGCGTCGCGCGGGAGGCGTAGCCCGCGGAACCGCCGCTCGGTGCCGCGCAGCACCGGCTCGCGGCGGACGAGGGCGTAGAAGTCGCGCAGCGGGTGGTCGAGCGAGAAGAGCTCCCGCGCCGCCTGCCGGGCCTCGGCGGGCCCGGCGCCCCACGCTTCGACCTTCCAGCGGTGCCCACGCGCCTCGATCCCCACGACCCACGGCCGGTCGGGGGCCCCCCACGCTCGGAGGAGGCGGGCACCGTCGTCCGCGAAGGCGATCGACCGCGACGAGTACGCGACCTGGGCCCGTTCGACCGGCAGCGAGGACGGTTCGGGCGGCGTGACCCAGGTCTCGGTCGGGGCGCGCACGACCGGGAGACCGGCCCCGGGCTAAGACGGCGTCGCCGGAGCATCGTTCGCTCCCCCGCCGTCGAACGTCGGAACGGTTAAACCTCGGTTCGCCGCTCCCCTTCCGTCCGCGTCCGGGGAAGGCGCGGGGCGGAGACCGGGTGTCGGTCCTACCCAGGTACCGTGCGATCGCGAGCGGCGCCGTCGTCGCCGTCCTCGCCTTGGGGTTGCTCGCCGTACCCGCGAGTGCGGCCGGGACACCGGGAGCGGTCGGGTCAGGCTCATCGATCAATCTCCAGCCCTGCACCGGGCCGCTCCTCCCGCACAACTACACCGGGACCGAGTTCGTCAACGGCGCGCCGAACGGCTCGGCGGCCACGGTTGCGTTCCAGTACGAAGTGGACGTCCTGATGTTCTTCGCCGGAGGGTCCAACGTCTCCAACCTGTGCGAGAGCGCGAACGGGACGGTCGACCCCGCCCCGGACGGCGCGTTCGCCATCTCGATCGACCCGACGCCCGTGACCAACTGCACGATCGTCCTCGGGAACCCTCTCGGCACCTGCACGACCACCGAAGGGCCGTACGTCTCGCTCTCCGCCGCCGTCGCGAGCCCTCTACCGCGGGGGTTCGTCTCCTCGGTCATCGAGAACGGTACCGCCTTCCGCGTCAACGTCGACTCGGACCTCGCTCGCGTCGTTTTCACGCCGGGAAGCCCCACCGCGACCTTCAGCCCCGGTGCGCCGGACGAGGTGACCGCGGCCGGCACGACCGGCTCCGGCGGGGCGCCGCCGGGAGTCCCCACGTACGCGTGGTCGCTCTCCGGGGTCGGGTGGAGCTTCGTCGCGCCGGCGCGCGGCGGGACGGTGAACGTCACCGCGTCGGTCGGCGCGGCTGCGGGCGAACTCACGGTCGTCGCAAGCCTCGCGGTCGATGGGACAACCCTCGTCACGCCCGCGTTCGATCTCCAGCTCGTCGCTGCCCCGACGACCGTCGCCTCCGCGGTCCTGGGGCGCACGATGGTCGACGTGAACGACTCGGTGATCGCCACGGCCACCGCGTCCGGTGCGCCCGGCTACGCCTACACGGCGATCGTCGACCCGGGTCTCGGGGAGGCTGCGGTGAGCGCGCCGTGCTCGACCGCGCCCGGTCGCGAAGGGCTGATCGCGCTCTCCTGCTCGGTCGCGTTCGGATACGCGTCGGCCGGGGTCGCCCAGCCCGTCCTCTCCGTGACGAACGGCTACTCCGCGGCCGACTGGTCGTTCCCCGACGTGACCGTCGACCTCGCGCCGCAGGTTGCCCTCACGCCCCTCGACCCGGTCGGCTACGCCGACGCGATGGTCCCGATCGTCGTCCGGGCCCACGGGGGGACCGCCCCGTTCGAGCAGGGGTGTCTCGCGACCGGCGTCGACCCCGAGGTCTGCCTCGAATCTCCCGGGCCGAACTGGACGTTCGCGCCCGTCTTCCCCGAGACCGGCGAGTACTCCGCGCTCGCATGGACGGTCGACGCGACCGGCGCGAACCGCTCGGCGAGCGCGGTCGTCCGGATCGTCCCGTCGCCCGCGCTCTTCCTCTCGGAGAACGCGACCGACGTGACCGCCGGGGCGCCGGCGACGCTGACCGCCGTCGTCTCGGGGGGGGACCTTCCCGCTCGGGTCTGGTGGAACGTGACCGACGCCACCGTCCCCGGGTCATCGGCCCCCGTGTCGATGGACGGACCCGTCTTCGCGACGTTCACGCCGTCCGCGGCGGGGTTCCTCGACGTGTCGGTCACGGTCGTCGACGGACTGGGCACCGCGGTGAGCGCCGCGCGCACGTGGACGGTCGGGCCGCCGGTCGTGACATCGGTGACCCCGCTCGGGCTGCCGACCGCCGCTCCGGCCCCGGCGGGTTCGCCGCTCACGTTCGATTGGCAGGCGCTCGACGCATCGGGCTCGCCGGTCCACAACTTCTCCTCTACCGCCGAGGTAGAGCTCGTCCGGGCCGACTCGGGACTCCCGGCACCGGGCTGGGTCAACGCGTCGGGCGTCGGTCCGCTCGCGAGCCGGCTCCCCGGCTGGTTCACCGTGCCGGCCGCGGCGTGGATCGGCGGCGCGTTGAACGTGAGCGTCACGAGCCGGCTCGCGGGGACGCTCGAGGTCGGGCTCACGGTCGCCGCCGGACTCCCGAGCGGAGGGGGCCCGATCCTCATCACCGTCCTGCCGGACAACCACCACCTCACCCTGTTCGACCCAGACGCGGTACGCGCGGGCGAGCGCGCGAGCGCGACCCTCTGGCAGGTCACCGACCGGTTCGGCAACCCCGCCCCCGGCGCGACGGTCGTGACGACCGAGCTGTTCGACGGGTTGACGACCCGGACCCTGACGCTCGCCGTGCCCACGCCGGGCGGGGGAAGCGAGGTCTGGGTCAACGTCAGCGCGCCTGACCTCTTCGCGGGAACGGTGACGGTCACCGACCTCGCGGGCGACGCGCTCCTCCCGTCGATCGCGGTCCCCGGGCTCGCGAACCCGGCGACGGCGCTCTTGGCCGCGTTCGCCCCCGCGATCGCCGCCGTGGTCGGGGCGGGCGTGGGAACGGTCGCGTTCCTCCGCACCCGCCGGCCCCGGCCGGCAGCGCTCGGGCCGTCGGACGACGCGGAAGAGGCGCTCCAGCGTCTCGCGGAGGGGCGGGCGTCCGTCGTCGAGGTCGTGGGGCGGTCCGGCCCGATCGACCTTGCGAGCCTCGAGGCGGGATGGCAGCCGCCCCCCGCGCCCCCAGACCTCGCCGACTGGGTCGCGTCGCTCCTGACGGACGGCAGCCTCGACGCGACGGTCGGCGCGGACGGGGTCGCCCGGTTCTGCGTGCCGCCGCCGGGCCGCGACGGACTGCCGGTCACGGTCGACGTAGAAGCGTTCGACCGCGCCGAGCGCCGGCGGGACGAGGAGCGGGCCGAGTGGCGGTCGTCCGACCCGTAGCGGGGCGGTCGCGACGGCCCGCTACGACGGCTCGCGCCCGACGAGGTCGTAGTAGCGGTACGCCGCCTCGCCCGCGCCGAAGCAGTAGCGGACGGTCGTGAACTTCGACTTGAGCTCCGCCGCGGCCGCGGCGACCGCGGCCGGGGACCGGCCCCGGTGGAGGAGATCGTCGAACAGCTCGGCGATCCGGGCCATCTCCGCCTCGCGCATCCCGACGCGCGTCACCTCGGGGGTGCCGAGGCGGATCCCGCCGGGGTGCTTCGGGCTCTTGTCGCCGGGAAGGAGGTTCTTGTTCGAGATGATCCCCGCGTCCGCGAGGCGCCGCGCGACGGGTTCGCCGCCCCCTTCCTTCTCGACGCGGACGGCGATCGTGTGGGAGCGCGTGAACCCGAGGTTCGGCGCGAGGACGTCAAAACCCTTGTCGTGGAGCGCCTGGGCGAGCGCGCGGGCGTTCGCGACGACCTGGTGGGCGTAGTCGTGACCGAACTCGAGGTGCTCGGCGAGGCTGACCGCGAGGGCGGCCATCTCGTTCAGGTGGTGGTTGCTCGTCACGCCGGGGAAGGCGCCGGACTGGAGGCGCTTCGCGAGCTCGGGGTCAACGCCCTCGCCGAGCAGGATCCCGTGCTGCGGGCCGGGGAGGGTCTTGTGGGTCGACGCGCTCATCACCGTGCACCCCTCGCGGAGCGGGTCCTGGAACTCGCCACCGGCGATGAGGCCGAGGACGTGGGCGCCGTCGAACCAGGCGCGGGCACCGATCTCCTCGAGCGTGGCGCGGAGCTCGTCGACCGGCAGCGGGAAGAGGAAGAGCGAGAGCCCGAAGAGGCAGAGCTTCGGCCGCACGGCGCGCAGGATCTCCCGCGTGCGCGGGACGTCGATCGTCATCCGCTCCGCGTCCCACGCGTAGTATACGGGCTTCACGCCGCGCAGGCCGAACGCGCCGAACGCGGCGCTGGAGATGTGGGCGCCGTCCGCGAGCCGGCTCGTACCGACGAGGTCGGCTGGCTCCGCCAGCGCCTTCAGCACCGCGAGGTTCGCGACCGTTCCCGAGATCGGCCGGACGTCGGCGAACGAACAGCGGAAGAGCCGTCGGGCAAGCTCGAGACAGAGGTTCTCGACCTGGTCGACCTGCTCGTTCCCTTCGTAGTACCGCTCGCCCGGGAGGCCCTCCGCGTACCGGGAATGGAAGTCGCTGATCAGGAGCTCCTTCGCGTACGGGGAGAGGAGGTTCTCGCTCGCGATCAGCGGGATCGATCGCTCGAACCGCGTCGAGTGGGTCCGTACCGCCTCGCGGACCTGCCGGACGACCCCGGCCATCTCCCCCGCTGCGGGCGGGAGGAGGGGGGCCCCCACCCCCCTATTTCCACTGGAAACTCCCGGCGCCATCCGCTCGTCCCCGCCAGGGCTGGCCCCGGCGGCGCCCCCACCCCCACGACCCCATATAGGGACCGTGGCCGTGGTCCCGCCCGATGGAGACGGCGAAGGCATCTCCCTACCCTCGCTGGCGGGTCCACCGACGCTTCTACGTACCGTACCACGATCTCGACGTACTGAACCACCTCAACCACGCCGCCTACTTTCCCTACATGGAGACGCTCCGCTGCGACTACTACCTCCCCCTCCTCGGTCCCCTCGACCCGGCCCGTCTCGACATCATCATCGCCGAGGCGAGCTGTCAGTACCTCGCACCGGTCGGCTACGGAGCGGAGCTCGTCGGCGAGGTCGCCCCGGCCCGGCCCCTCGGCCGTACGAGTTTCTCCCTTCTCTACCGGTTCTCGCTCACGGGTACGTCCACGGTCACGGCGCGCGGCCGGACCGCGGTGGTGGTCTACGATTACGCGACCGGGAAAAAGAAGGAGATCCCGCCGGTCCGGCGGGCGGCCCTCGAGCGGGACGCGGTCGACCCTGCGGAGGAGGGCTGGTAGGCGCTCGTTCCACTGGAAACGGGGGGGTGGGGGCCTAGTAGCCGGGGTGGACCGTGTGGCTCTGGATCGCGGGCGGTGGCCAGACGACCGGCTCGACGAAGCCGGGCTCGTCCGTCACGGTCTCGATGCGGTAGAAGACCCCCGTCCCCTTCAGCGAGGCGTGGACCTTGGCGAGGCGGGAGCGGAACTCCTCGACCGTGTGCCACTCGAAGGCGATGTCGTGCGGGCCGATGATGAACTCGAGACCGGCCGTGGCACGGATCTTGTCGGATACTTCGAGCGGCGAGATGCCGTCGGACGTGAAGAACAGGTCGATGTAGCTGTGCATGGCCGAGATTTCAAGTAGAAACGCTCGACCCGCCTACTTAAACCCCGCGTCGGTCCCGGCCCGAACGGGTCGCGGACGGCGCAGCGGTGCTAGGCCAGCAGGATTGCCATTCGGACGGACGACGCGGAGACCCCGCGGACCCCTCAGCCCCGTAGCCCCGCCAGCGTCGACGGGTCACGGTAAGGCTGCTCCCGTCAGGACCTGACCCGGTGCCCGTGATGGATAACCGCTAGAGCGCTCCTCCGAGCGCCCGTCGCGGTGCCCGCGGCCCAGCGGAACGGAGCGTCGACGAAGCCACGCGAGACACGTTGCCCGTTCGAACGTCGCTCCTGCCTGTCACCCCCGCTAAGGACGGTTTCGGTGTGTAAGGGGACGCCCAACCCCCCGGTCCAGCCTAGCGGGGAATCG
This sequence comes from Thermoplasmata archaeon, assembly GCA_050749465.1. Lineage (GTDB taxonomy): Archaea > Thermoplasmatota > Thermoplasmata > Lutacidiplasmatales > UBA184 > Lutacidiplasma. Next base: position 28,519 of record JBOGRO010000052.1, read on the forward strand.
ACCGCGGAGCTCGTACATAGCGCTTCGCCTCGGGCCGGCGGGGCCGCTCCCGGCGACCGTCAGCGGATGTGGTCGAGGCTGAACGAGCCCAGGTTCAACGAGCGCTTTGTGAACTGGTAGCCGATCCAGGCGCGCGACTGGGTCTCGCCGATCCCCTTCACCGACAGGAACGTCTTCAGCTGCTCGATCTTGAGGTTGATCGAGCCGTCGACCATGTGCTCGAGCGTCTCGAGGTCGGCGTCCGAGTGCATGCCGCGGTCGAGGACGTAGTAGGCGACCGCCTCGTCGATCTTGCGCCGCCCGATGAACGGTTGCAGGAACCGGAACGTCGCGGATGTGTCGAGGTAGGCGGTGACGGTCGACACCGACTCGAAGATGAGCCGGTACGTCGGGAACTTCTCCTTGAGCTCCTCCGAGACCCCGTTGACCGTCTGGCCGAGCTGGTCGAGGACCCCCTTGTCGGTCGACGAGAGGAGCCGGACCCCCGCGGTCGACTGGGCGGAGCCGACGCTGCGGGAGTAGAGGTCGACGAACCGGATCATCCCGGCCTTCTCCGCGTCCTCGTACTTCGGGTAGAGCTGGAGGAGGTCGTCGCGGACCTGGCCCCAGGTCTTGTCGGTCACGACCCAGATCGACGGGATCCCGAGCTTCAAGCCCTCGACGGAGAAGAGCCGCGCGAGGACGTCTTTGCCCGTGTGGGCCGGACCGTTGACGAGCACCTGGGCCCCGGCGGGGAACCCGCCGTAGATCAGGTCGTCGAGCCGGCGGATCCCCGACTTCACCTTGACGTCGGCGACCGCGCGCACGGCGTCCGCGTGCATCTGGTCGGCCTCGACCTCCGCGGCCTTGTCGGCGAGCTTCTCGACCTCCAGCATCCGCTCGCGGACGGCACCCTCGCGGGCGCGCAGTTCGTCCTCCTTCGCGCGGAGCTCGCTGCGGAGGTCCTCCATCCGTCGGGCACCCTCCGCGGCGGTCGCGACGGTCGAGTGACCGACCTCGCGCCGGAGCTCCTCGAGCCGGCGGGCCTCGATGTCGAGCGCCTGCTTGCGGGTCTGCAGCTGCTGGTCGTAGGCGGCGAGCTCGCTCTCCTTGAACTCGAGCGGGGAGCGGCGGCGCTCGACCTCCTCGGCATGGATGCGGATCTCCTCGAACCGTTGGCGGAGCTCGTTCTCGCGGGTCACGAGGTCCTTCTCGCGCTGGTCGATGACGCGCAGCTGCTCGTCGACCTCGGTCGAGATCGACCCCTTGCCCGCGAGGATCTCGCCGCGCTCCCGCGAGCGCTCGACCTCGCTCTGGAGGTTGCGGACCTCGCTCTCGAGCTGGACGGTGCGGCGGCGCAGCTCGGTCTCCCGCTCGATATACGCGTGCTCCCGCTCCCCGAACTCATCGCGCAGCCGCTGCTCGACCTCGCGCGTCGCCCGCTCGACCGCGTTCGCCGTGTACTGCGGCGCACCGCCCGCGGGGGCGGCGACCGGCGGGTCGGTCGGAACGGCGCGCGCCTCCGCGCCCTCGAGGGCGAGGAGACGGAGTTTGAGCTCGGCGATCTCGTCCTCCTTCGCGCGGACGGCGATCTCCTTCTCCTTCGCTTCGTGCGAGCGGACGTACTTGATGACGGCGATCGAGCCGCGCTTGACGTGCTCGATCTCCTCCTCGAGCTGCTTGCGTTTCGTGCGCTCGTCGAAGAGCTGGCGGTGGAGATCTTGCGTCTCCTGGATCATTGCGGCCGGGTCGAACTGGTCGCTCTTGACGCGGTCGAGCAGGCCCATCAGCCATCGGACGACCGTCTCCTCCCGTTCGAGGACCGGCGACGGCGCCTCGGCGGTCGCTTCCGGCCGTCCCGACCCGTCGACCTCGACGGAGCGGCTCGGCGCTACGGGTGGCGGAGGAGCGACGTGAGCGGGCTCCGACGACTGGATCCACTCCTCCATCGCGCTGTCGTCGCCCTCGACCCACCTGCGGAGGGTGTCGGTCGAGTTCTTGCTCGGGGCCGCAACGCGCGGCCGGCGCGGACGCTCGGTCCGTCGGACGGTCCCGACCCAGCGCTCGACGATCTTGTCGTGCTCGGCGGCCTTCTCCGCGGTCGCGGCACCGCTCGTGGGAGGCCGGCGGATCCGCTCGACGTCGCTCGTCGAGACGCCGAGGAGCTCGAGGGCCGTCTCGGAGAGTTCCCGGGCCGCCGTGGCCGACGTGTAGCCGGCCTGGATCAGCACCTCGGCGGTGTCGGTGCCGACCCCGAGGGTCTTTGCGAGGCTGACCGTCCCCGCGGAGTGAGCGGCCGGGCTCGGAGCCGCGATGTCTTCCGCCGTGCCGTCCGCCATACGAGTAGGGTAGCGTACTAGCGCGCCGTGGGGTCTTTAACGCTCCGGTTTCGGGGAACGGTCGTGACGTCTCCGCCGGGCGCCGATTCCCCTCGTTCTACGCGCCGAAGTCTACCGGGAAGGTCCCGGGGGCGGGGAGCCGGTCCCGATCTCGCGGCGCGCCACTCGGTGCGCCGGTTTCCGGCGGCGACGCCCGTCGGAACCATCCCATAAATACCGCGGGGCCTCCCGGGGACCATGGACCTCGAGGATCGGCTCGAGCGCGTGGTCCGTCACACCTCCGACGTGATGACGGTCGACGAGGTCCGTGCGCTCCTCGAGCGCACCGAACGACCCCGCGCCTACATCGGCCTTGAGCCGTCCGGGGCGCTGACGATCGCACATCTGATCCCCATCCGCAAGGTGATCGACCTCGCCGACGCCGGCTGTGACGTCACGGTCTTCCTCGCCGACTGGCACGCGTGGATCAACGACAAGCTCGGCGGCGACCTCGCCCGGATCGGCGCCGCGGGACGATACATGGAAGCGGCGTTCGGCGCGCTCGGCGCTGGTGCTCCGCGGGTCCGCTTCCGCTGGGCGCATGAGCTCACTGCCCGCTCCGACTACTGGGCGCGCGTCGTCCGCGTCGGGAAGGCAACGAGCGTCGCCCGCACACGGCGCGCGATGTCGATCTTGGGACGGGACGAGGAGGAGGCGCACCTCGATACCGCGAAGCTGTTCTACCCGTCGATGCAGGTCGCCGACATCTTCGAACTCCCCGTCGACCTCGCCTACGGGGGGATGGACCAGCGGCGGGCGCACGCGCTCGCGCGGGAAGCCGCTCACCACTACGACTGGCCGGTGCCGACCGCGATCCACACGCCGCTCCTCTCGTCGCTCAAGGGCGGCGGCCGGATGGACCCGACCGAGGGGACGGCCGAGCACAAGATGTCGAAGTCCGACCCCGGATCCGCCGTGAGGATCCCGTCCACGTCCGAGGAGATCCGGACGGGGATCGGAGCCGCGTTCTGCCCGGCGAAGGAGGTCGACGGGAATCCGATCGTCGAGGCGGTTCGGTACGTCATCTTCCCGTGGGAAGGTCGGTTCGCGGTCGACCGCGCCGCGCGCCATGGGGGGTCGGTCGCGTTCGGCACCGAGGCGGACTTCCTCGCGGCGTGGCGGGGGGGCCATCTGCACCCCCAGGACGTGAAGGCCGCGCTGGCGGTCGCGCTCGACCGGATCCTCCTCCCCGCCCGCGAGTACTTTGCGGCCCACCCCGCGCTCGCTCCCGGTTCGTTCGCCACGGGCGGCGGCGAGACGATTTGAGCCGCCGGCCTTTCTCCGGGTCCGGGGAGCCAGAATGAGCGCGCCGGCGGCCGGTGAGGTCGAGGTCTTCGGGTCGAAGGGCACGGTCGGCGTCGTCGTCGTCCACGAGGTCTTCGGCCGGGACGACTACGTCCGCTCGGTCGGCCGCGACCTTGCCGCCGCGGGATTCCCGAGCGCGGTCGTCGACCTCTACGCGGGGCGGTACGCCACCACCCTCGACGAGGCGTTCGCGCTCCGGGGGCAGCTGACCGAGCACGGGGTGCTGGACGTCCTCGAGGCCGGGCGCCAGGCGGTCGCGCGCCGGCTCGTCCCGCACGCCCGCGTTGGCACGCTGGGATTCTGCATGGGCGGAGGGTACGCCCTCTTCGGTGCGTGCAAGCGTCGCTTCGACTTCGCGGTCGACTTCTACGGGCGGCTCGAGCACGCCGACGACGTCGACGGTCTCGCGGGACCGGCCCTCTGTCTCCTCGGGTCCGAGGACGAACGGATCACCCCGTGGGTCTTCGCCGAGCTCCTTCCCGCGGCGGTGCGCGCGAAGAAACGCATAACGGTCGAACTCTACCCCAGCGCACGCCACGGGTTCCACCGGCCGGGGCGCGATCTCTACCGCGCGGAGGCCGCGAGCGACGCCTGGCGTCGCACGCTCGCGTTCCTGCATGAGCAGGCGCCGCCCTCGCCCTCGGAAGGCACGCGGCCGGCGGTGGGCGGACCCGCTCGCCGGAGCAGCGTTAAATAGCGCGTCCCGTACCGGGGCCCTACCCGTGAGCCGAGGACCCCCCGAGGACGGGGGTTCCGCTGACGCGAGGAACCATGGCGCGACCGATCTACGTGCGATTCGAGACCCCGAGCGACCTCGCCGACAAAGCCCTCCAGCTCGTCCAGGTGGCGAGCGAGACCGGAAAGGTCCGAGTCGGTACGAACGAAGTGACGAAGTCGAGCGAGCGCGCCGAGGCGAAGCTCGTCGTGATGGCGGAGGACGTCGACCCGGTCGAGATCCTGGTCCACGTTCCGATGCTCTGCGAGGAGAAGCGGATCCCGTACATCTACGTCCCGAAGAAGCAGCGGCTCGGCCAGTCCGCCGGCCTTTCGAAGTCCGCGGCGAGCGTCGCGGTCGTCGAGCCGGGCGAGGCGAAGGCACTGCTCGACGAGCTCGCCAACGCGTTCCCGACGCTGAAGAAGTAGGGATCGCGGCGGGGAGGCACCCGAGATGGCGGAAGAGAAGGGATCGCCGGCCGAGGTCGTCGAGCTCGTGGGCCGCACCGGCATGGCCGGGGAGGCGACGCAGGTCAAGGTCCGCGTCCTCGCCGGACGCGACCGGGGGAAGATCATCACCCGCAACGTGGCGGGACCGATCCGGCTCGGCGACGTGCTGATCCTCCGCGAGACCGCCCGCGAGGCCCGGAAGCTCTCGGTGCGGTAGGAGTTCCCGATGGTCGTCAAGCGCCAGTGCTCGTTCTGCGCCCAGGAGATCGAGCCGGGGACCGGCGCGATGTTCGTCAAGCGCGACGGGACCGTTTTCCACTTCTGCTCGGGCTCTTGTCGCAAGCAGCAGCTCCACCTCGGGCGCGTCGGCCACCGCTTCAAGTGGACCCGGGCCCACGCGCTGAAGAAGGCGGCCGACCGATCGAGCGCGGTCGCGCGCGCCCGGGCGCCCGCCACCCCGGGCCCCCGAGGCCGGGTCCGTGCCCGCCCGCCGGCCGCGGGGACCTCGCCCGCGGCGC